>NZ_CP114786.1:1492500-2092500 GCF_027359675.1 Roseibium sp. Sym1 | reverse complement strand
TGCCGCGGATCCTTCGAGACGCGCGCAAGCGCGCTCCTCAGGATGACGCTGTGGGTGTAGCGGGGGCCGTGCACTTTGGATTTCATCACCCGGACCGGTGAAAATCAGCGCCGGTTCATGCGCTGCGCCCCGTCCAGTGCCTTTTGCGCCCTGGAGCGCGTATTGGCCCGGCTGGATTCGACCTTGGCCAGGTCCTCGGTCTTAAGTCCCAGATTTTCGACGAAACGTTCGCGGATCAGGCCGTAGAACGTGCCGTGCAGGCTGGCGAAGATCCAGACGAAGATCAGCATCGTGCCCATGGGAAAGACCGCGGAACGGATCTGCTGCCACGCCAGGCTGGCCGGAAGCAGCCCGTCGCTGACCCACAGGACCAGAGCCCAGATCCCGACCAGGGCGCCTGCCAGGAGGCTCATCACCAGGGCGGCGAAGGCCATGGACCAGCCAAGTCCCTTCGTGGCGTGCCAGCTTTCCTTCAGGCTCAGCGGGTCGTCGACGGCAGCCGCCGGCAGCACGACTGAAAATTTCTGCACGACCATCAGCGCGACAAAGGGCGCGAGGAACAGCAACAGCAAGCCGAAACCCGCTGTCAGCGCGGCAATGGCCGAGGCGATGATGACCAGCGGGATCAGCGACAGCAGACCGATCAGGCCGAGGACGATCTGGTAGACGATCACCCGGAGCGTGCGCATGCCGATCGTCACGGGAAAATCCTGTGCGCCGATCAGGATCCGCCGGACATAGGCAATGGCGATGGAAAAACCGACAAGCAGATTGCCGATCGCGGCCAGGGCCCTGAGCGCTCCCTCGTCCGCGGCGGCCACCGGTTCAGTCATATAGGACACCGTCTTGAACCCGGCTTCCGGCATCAAGGAGGCGCCTATGGCGAAATTCAGCGCGACCAGCAGCAGGATATAGGCCCAGCCAGTCCTGAACAGCGTGCCGAAATTGTGCTGCGCCAGAGAAAGCGACCGTTCCAGAACGGTGAGAAACATGCCTCGATCCTGTGTTTTGCAATCGGGGGCAGGATACCGGATTTGGGCGGCCATGCCAGTACCGACTGCGGGACAAGACAGCAGCACGCAAAATGGGCGGCGCGGACCAACACAGCCCGCTCAGTCGAAGACTTGCGGTTCCACGGACCGGTTTTCCATGGCCATGCGGTAACCGGCCGTCAGCACCGAAATGCCGAGCACCGTGACGATGATCTGAATGAGCACATTGAGCACGAGCATCTTCATCTGGATCAGCAGCAGCGGCAATCCTCCGGCGACTTCCTGCAGCAGGTAGCCGATGAACATCCCCCCGAGGACAAACGGCAGCGCGAGAATAATGGTGGCAAGGAACATGCGCCATCCCAGGCCTTCACTGATCGCATAGGCCTGCCCGAGCCCGATAGGCCGCTCCACCGCCGTTGCGGGCAGAATGAGCGAGAACCGGAAAAAGGTCGGAATGGCAAACGCCATGACGAGCAGTGCGAAAACTCCGGTAATCGCCGGGGCACCGATCGTGAAGTGGATCAGCATGACAACGAGCCACGCACCGATCATCAGCAGGCCGAGGAGAAGCGACTTGAGAACGAATGAAAACTCGACACCCGAAAACTTCAGGTGAATCAGCCCGGGCTGCTCTCCGATCAGGCCAAATCGGTGCCAGGCGACGGAAATGCTCGCGGAAGACACCAGGGAGAAGATCATCACGACCAGCGACAGCAGCACTGCGGCCCCCGGATTTGCTTCCAGCCGGCCGCTGTCCCCGATGGACAGCTGGATGATGGTCATCAACACGAACTGCAACACAAACCAGCTGCCGCACACCTTGAAAACGGCTTCAAGATTTCCGAACACCAGTGAAACCGAATCCGACAGCAATCTTTTGAGCATGCAAAACCTCAATTCAATCCGTTTGGAGGAAGCCCGGGCAATAGCGTCGCTCTTAATCGCTTCGGCCCGGCATGGCAATGCGCGCACCAAACCGGATTGAAACAATGCCGCACGGTGACGGCCATTGCCCTTTTTTCCCCGAAGCCCTAATCATGCGCTGGAAAACCGGACCGGTACCGCACATCTATCGGTTCAGGAATGCAAACACCCACTGGTGCCTGTCATGATCGACGATTTCGCGAAAGCCCTGCCCCGCCGCACCTCCATTGGCGTCAAGGTGGGCAATGTCACGGTTGGCGGCGATGCCCCCATTGTCGTTCAGTCGATGACCAACACCGACACGGCCGACGCGGATTCGACCGTAGCCCAGGTCGCGGCACTGGCACGCGCCGGGTCCGAGATCGTGCGCATCACGGTGGACCGGCCGGAAGCGGCCGCAGAGGTGCCGCGCATCAAGGAACGCCTGGAGCGCATCGGCATCACCGTGCCGCTGGTCGGCGATTTTCACTATATCGGCCACAAGCTTCTGCAGGACTATCCGGATTGCGCCGCCGCGCTCGACAAGTACCGCATCAACCCGGGCAATGTCGGCTTCAAGGCCAAGCGCGACACCCAGTTCTCGCAGATCATCGACATCGCCCTGAAACACGACAAGCCGGTTCGCATCGGCGTCAACTGGGGCTCGCTCGACCAGGAACTGCTGACGAAGCTGATGGACGAGAACGCGGACAGCGATGCGCCGGTCTCCGCGGCCGCCGTCATGCGCGAGGCGATCATCCAGTCCGGGCTTCTCTCCGCCGAACGCGCGGAAAAACTCGGCATGGGCCGCGACAAGATCATCCTGTCCGCCAAGGTCAGCCAGGTACAGGACCTGATCGCCGTCTATGCCGATCTCGCGCGCCGCTGCGACTATGCCCTGCACCTGGGCCTGACCGAGGCCGGCATGGGCACCAAGGGCATTGTCTCTTCGGCGGCCTCCATGGGCATCCTGCTGCAGCAGGGCATCGGCGACACCATCCGCGTGTCGCTGACCCCGGAACCGGGCGGGGACCGCACCCGCGAGGTCCAGGTCGCCCAGGAGCTGCTGCAGGTGATGGGCTTCCGCGCCTTCGTGCCGGTGGTCGCCGCCTGCCCGGGCTGCGGCCGCACCACCTCGACCACCTTCCAGGAACTGGCCCAGGACATCCAGGACCACATCCGCGTCTCCATGCCCAAGTGGCGTGAGCAATACCCGGGCGTTGAAAGCCTCAACGTCGCGGTGATGGGCTGCATCGTCAACGGGCCGGGCGAATCCAAGCACGCCGATATCGGCATCTCCCTGCCGGGGACGGGCGAGACCCCGTCCGCGCCGGTCTTCATCGACGGCGAGAAGGCCACCACGTTGCGCGGCCCCGGCATTGCCGACGAATTCAAGCAGATGGTGCTCGACTATATCGAGAAACGTTTCGGCACCGGCGCCAAATCCTCCTCCGACGCCGCCTGACCTTCACAAGGAACTCGTCCCATGATGCAGCCGGGCGCTCCCGAGCCACAGAAAAAGCCGGTCCTTGTGATCACTTCGCAGGTGGTGCGCGGCGGCATCAGCGGCCGCGGCCTGACCTTCGCGCTGGAGCGGATCGGCCATGATGTCTGGTTTCTGCCGACCATCCTGCTGCCCTGGCACCCGGGACAGGGCAAGGGCACGCGCATCGTGCCGCCGACCGCCGACTTCGCCGCCATCGCCGCGGATCTTGCCGCTTCGCCGAAGCTTGCCGACATTGGTGCCGTCATCACCGGCTATCTTGGCGACGCCGGTCAGGCCGGTCCGATCGCGGAGCTGGTAGAGGCCGTCAAGAGAGCCAATCCGGAGGCGCTTTACCTGTGCGATCCGGTCATGGGCGACCAGTATGGCGACAGCGGCACGCTCTACGTGCCTGAACCCACAGCCGAGGCGATCCGGGACGAGCTGGTGCCGCTTGCAGACATCGTCACCCCGAACGCCTTCGAACTCGGCTGGCTGACCGACTGCGACGTCGACAGTGAAATGCAGGCCCTGGCCGCGGCGAGGCATCTCGGCAACGAACGTGTGCTGGTGACGTCCTCACCGGCGCTGCGCCGCAACGCCATTGCCAACCTGCTGGCCGGTCCGCGCGGCGCCGTTGCCGCCGAGCATGCCGCCATAATGGATCCCCCGCATGGCACCGGCGACCTGATCGCCGGCCTGTTCCTGACCAACCTGATGGCCGGCCTCGACGACGAAGAGGCCCTGAAACGCGCCTCCGCTTCGGTCTTCGAGCTGGTTGCCCGCAGCGTCAAAAAAGGCGCTGACGAGCTGCTCTTCGCGGAGGAACAGCAATCGGTGGTGAAAGCCATGGCACTGGTCACGTCGCGGCGCGTGTTCGAAGCCAAGGCCCGTGCCTGACCGACGGGACACCTGGGTCGCCGGTGTCGACGGCTGCAAGGCCGGCTGGGTTGCCGTCCTGCGCAACCTGAACGATCCCGGCAGCCTGCAGCTGGAGCTGTTTCCGGCCTTTGCCGGCATCGTCGATTTCGTCCCGTCCCTTTCCGTCATCGCCGTCGACATGCCCATCGGCCTGCCTGACACCATCGGCCCCGGCGGCCGGGGTCCGGAAAAGGCGGCGCGCAAGCATCTCGGCGAGCGCCAGTCCTCCGTTTTCACGGTTCCCACCCGTGCGGCCGTCTACCAGGACGACTATCGCAAGGCCTGCGCCATGGCCGAGACAACCTCGGAGCCGCCGAAAAAGGTCTCCAAGCAATGTTTCAACCTGTTCCCGAAGATCAGAGAGATCGACGCGCTGATGACGCCGGAGCTTGAAGCCCGCGTTCATGAGGTTCACCCGGAACTTGCCTTCTGGCGGCTGAACGGCGAAGCAGAAATGAGCCTGCCGAAAAAGGTCAAGAGCCGCGCCAACCCGGCCGGGCTCGACCAGCGCCGGGACCTGCTCGTCTGCAAGGGTCTGCCGCAGGATTTTCTAGACCAGAAACCTCCGCGCGGCTGCGGCCGCGACGATCTTCTGGATGCCGCCGCGAACAGCCTGATCGCCGAGCGGATTCTTCTGGGTGAGGCGGAGCCGTTTCCAAAGGAGTTCCGGCGCGATGAACGCGGGCTCCGGATGGCGATCTGGGCTTAGTTCAATGCCTTCTCGGAGCACATTTTGCCATCACGTTGTCGCACGACTCGCAAAAGCTTCCGTTCGTAAGATAGGATGCGAGTGTGCCCTGCCCCGGAAGCGCCGGGCACCGAATGTCTCCAGAGAGAGGACACTTTTAATCATGCCTAAAAATTATCTCTTGGCGGCTGCGATCGGCTTTGCGGTGGCCTATTCCGCTCCAATCGATTTCACCGGTTTTGCCGCCGGCACGCCCATTTTCGCCGGCATCGGCACAGCCAAGGCCCAGAACCCAGCCCGCAACACCGCAAGGCGGACCGCCCGCCGGACAACCCGCCGCGTCAACCGGCGTCAATCCGTTGCCGGCTGCGCCCCCTACAACGCCTATTACAATTGCGGCGGCGTTTATTATCGCCCTGTCGTCGAGAACGGCGTGACGGTCTACGTTGTTGTGAACCCCTGACGTATCGCGGAGCTTGCCATGAAAATCTTTCAATTGCTGGCTGCTGCGGCTGGCGTCTTCCTCCTGAGTGCCTCCGCCATGGCCCAGGGTCCGGTCCAGGGGGTGCTTGAAGCCTGCAAGACCGAAATCACGACCTATTGCGACCAGGTCACGCCGGGCAATGGCCGGATGCTGTCCTGCATGTATGCCCATGAGGACAAAATCAGCGACACCTGTGCGGCATCGATTGTCGATCTCGCCGATGCGCTCGACTTCCTGTTCGCTAATGTCAGCAATGCGGTTGCTCTCTGTGCCGCGGATATCGAGGCCAATTGCTCAAATGTTGAATTCGGCGGCGGCCGTATCCTGTCCTGCCTGAAGGCAAATGCCGACAAGGTTTCGGCGGAGTGTCAGCCGGTGGTCAGCTCGTTCAGCGAACAGTTCGGCCTCGGGGACTGAACCGTTTCACCCGCAGCACCTGACAGGCACGCGGCCCTTGAACGGGGCGCGTGCAAAATACCGTCCCTTCCCTTTTCGTCAAAACGTGTTACAACGCCGCCGTTCCCTGAAGGGAACCACCGGTCGCAGCCTACCCGGTGACGAGCGTCGCAACGGGCGTTCAACAGCGAAAACAAGGGACCACATCGTTGAAAACACTTGTCATCTGTTCCGGCGGAATGGATTCCGTCACCCTTGCGTACAAGATTGCGCAAGAGCATGAGCTGATCGGCCTGATCTCCTTCGACTATGGCCAGCGCCACAAGAAGGAGCTGGACTATGCGAAAGCCTGCGCCGATGCCCTCGGCACCGAATTTATCCTGATCGACATCTCCAATATCGGCCGCCAGCTCACCGGCTCGGCGCTGACCGACGACCTGGACGTGCCGGACGGGCACTATGCCGAAGACACCATGAAGATCACCGTGGTGCCAAACCGCAACGCGATCATGCTGACGATCGCCTACGGCATTGCCGCCTCCCGCGGCGCCGACGCGGTCGCGACCGCGGTCCATGGCGGCGACCATTTCATCTATCCGGACTGCCGCCCGGCCTTCACCGAAAGCTTCGAGACCATGCAGCGCCACGCGCTGGAGGGCCTCGGCGAGATCAGTCTCTATACGCCCTATGTGCATGTCTCCAAGGCGGAGATTGCCCGGGAGGGCCTGAAACTCGGCGTCGACTACCGCCGGACCTGGTCCTGCTACAAGGGCGGCGAAACCCATTGCGGGCGCTGCGGCACCTGTGTCGAACGGCGCGAGGCCTTCCATCTCGCCGGCGGAATAGACCCGACCACCTACGCGGATGCGGAGTTCTGGAAGGAGGCCTGCCGTGTTTAGGATCACCAAGGAATTCCATTTCTCCGCCAGCCACCAGATCCTCGGCCTCGGCGAGGATCACCCTTGCGCGCGGCTCCACGGCCACAACTACGTGGTCGAGGTCGAGCTGATGTCCGAGGAACTCAACACGATCGGCTTCGTGCGCGACTACCGCGAGCTCTCCGAGTTCAAGCGCTTCATCGACGACACGCTCGACCACCGGCACCTCAATGAGGTGCTCGGCGACGACTGCGTCACCGCGGAAACCATGGCGCGCTACTTCTATCATTGGTGCCGCCAGCGCTGGCCGGAAACCTCGGCCGTGCGGGTGAAGGAAACCCCGAAGACCTGCGCCGAATTCCGTCCTCTCGTCTATCCGGGAGCACGCGCCGCATGACCAGCGAACTCATCAAGGTCAACGAGATCTTCGGGCCGACGATCCAGGGCGAAGGCGCCCTGATCGGCCAGCCCACTGTCTTTGTGCGCACCGGCGGCTGCGATTACCGCTGCACATGGTGCGACACGCTGCACGCGGTCGACAGCGCCTACCGGGACGAATGGTGCCCGATGACGCCGGAGGCGATTCTGATGCAGGTGGAAATCCTGTCCGGCGGCACGCCGTTGATGGTGTCCCTGTCCGGCGGCAATCCTGCGATCCAGCCGCTGGGAGACCTGATCGATCTCGGCCATGCGGAGGGCTACCGTTTTGCCCTGGAAACCCAAGGCAGCATCGCCCGGGACTGGTTCTCCAAACTGGACGTGCTGACGCTCAGCCCGAAACCGCCGTCGTCCGGCATGGCGACCGACTGGCAGAAACTGGCCGAATGCTTCGAAGCGGCCGGGCCGGACACGCAGACGGTGCTGAAGGTGGTGGTCTTCGACGAGGCCGACTATGCCTTTGCGCGCGACGTCGCAGAGCGCTACCCGTCCCTGAGCTGCTACCTGCAGCCCGGCAACCACACGCCGCCGGAAGCCGAAGCCGGTGACAGCGCCATCGACATGGCCGGCATCCTGGAGCGCATGCGCTGGCTGGTCGACAGGGTGGCCACCGACAGATGGTACGCCGCGACCGTCCTGCCCCAGCTGCACACCCTGCTCTGGGGCAATTTGAGGGGCGTTTAACGTCTCAAACCTCTCCATCGTCATCCCAGCCAAGCGCAGCGCGTAGATCCGGAATGACGATGGAGAGGAAAGTCCGCTCCGAGCGAATGATCGAACCACATTCGGCGTCATCCTGAGGAGCCGCGCCAGCGGCGTCTCGAAGGATCGGCGGCACACACGTGAACAAGCAACCCATACTTCGAGACGGACCTGACGGCCCTCCTCAGGATGAGGTTGAAGTTGAGGAGACCTTCATGTCCGACAAGAGCATCTACGAAAACCTGACCCAGCTCGGGTCCTCCACCGAACTCCCGGACGATCCGGACAAGGCCGTTCTGGAAAAGGTGCCGAACCCGCAGGCCGGCACCGGCTACATGGTTCGTTTCGTCGCCCCGGAATTCACCTCGCTCTGCCCGATCACCGGCGCGCCGGATTTCGCCCATCTGGTGATCGACTACGTGCCGAAGGATTTCCTGGTGGAGAGCAAGTCGCTGAAACTGTTCCTGGGATCGTTCCGCAACCACGGCGCCTTCCACGAGGACTGCACGGTCTCGATCGCCAAGCGCCTTGTCGACCTGCTCGAGCCCGAGTGGCTCCGCATCGGCGGCTACTGGTACCCACGCGGCGGCATCCCGATCGACGTCTTCTACCAGACCGGCCCGGCCCCGGACGGCGTCTGGATCCCCGAACAGGGCGTTGCGCCTTACCGCGGACGTGGGTGAGACCTGTCCGGCGAAGCTGGCAAAAAGCGAACGATTTCGCTTTTTGAAGGTCAAACGCCAGACACCATAGCGAAGGGCCGGACGGAGCCGCCACATATTCCGATTTCATCCCGGCCTTGAGCCGGGACCCAATCCACTTTCCAACGCATTGTGCCGTCAGGATTGGCACGCAAGCGACCGCAACCTGTGTCCAAAACTCTCAAACGGTTCTGGAAACGAGTGGGTCCCGGATCTCCGCTGCGCTGCGTCCGGGATGACCGCCTTTGGTTGCCACCGGCGTACTACCAAATCCGGCGCCCTCGGCAAAATCAGCTGACGACCGGATCTGGAGCCAACCTCACTCCGGTTCCGGCAGGGTCAGCCCGGGGGCTTGCTCGATGGTCTGGGTGGTCACCATTTCGAAATTCGGCGCCTTGGTGTCATAGATGGCCTTGACGATGAAACCGTCGCTCTTGCGGACCCAGTAGGTGTAGCGGTTTTCCGTGACCATGCCCTGGCTGATGGTGATGTCGGCGGCGACAACCTCGACGGCCTCTCCGTTCAGCTCTTCTTCCGCGCAGGCGCTGTTGCGGATCGTTTCGGCATTGGCGAGCTTGTCCGCGCGCGCCTTGTCCGCATTCTGGCCAGTCTCCATCTCACGGATCTTTTCCCAGGTCTTGCCTTCGTCCGCGGACTGGTAGAGCACGTTGTTGTAGCCCAGGATCCAGGGTCCGGCCGGAGAGGTCGGCACCGTCATGTAATGGTCCTGGCTGAGATAGAGAAAGTCGTTGGAGCTGGGCGGCGCGCCCTTGAAGGCAATGGTCGAAGCGGACTTGGTCGGCACGCCCTGATCCAGCGGCAGATAGAGTTCGGTGAACCGGTCCTGACATGGATCGGCGAATGCCGCTCCATTGGCCACGACCAGAAAAAGAGTTGCCGTCAAAATCGTTTTCATCAAATCCCCCGCAGAAATTCCGATCAAGAAACATCTGATATGGAACACCGATTTTCGCGGCAAGGCAATCGGCCTGTCAGGAGCCTTTGCTGACGAGCCTTTTCATCGGTCGTGCACGAAACATCATGGCGCGGCTTCGGTTGGTGTCGCCACATGCTCCAGGGTCATCCCGGCCTTGAGCCGGGACCCAATTCACATCCCTACACGGCGCGCCGCTGGAATCGGAACGGGAGCGGGCGCGGTGAGCCACCGGATCGCACAGACAGGCTCTGGGAATGAGTGGATCCCGGATCTCCGCTGCGCTGCGTCCGGGATGACCGAGAGGGGAGGGTTCACCCCCCGATCCGGCTGCAGTGCTCGCCGAACACCAGCACGTTGCCGTCCGGATCCCGCGTCTCGAATTCCCGCATCTCCCAGGGCTGGTCGGCAAGCGCCTCGGTGACGTTGGCCCCGGCCGCCTTCACCTCGGCATAGTAGCCGTCAACCCCGTCGACAAAACAATAGGCCGTTGCCGGATGCGGTGTGGCGCCGGCCGACAGGTGCAACTCGACATGATCCCGGGCGAGGATCGCATAGCGCGCCGGCTCGGCGTCCGTGTCCGCCCATTCGAAGCGGGTCTCGAACAGAAGCTTGTCGCGATAGTAGGCGAGGGACGCCTTCAGGTCGGCGACCGGCAGGACCGGGGCAATGTGGGAGAGCTGCGGCGGTTTGGGATCGGGCATGCGGACCTCCAGAAGACTGGAAGTTGAGCCTGACGGAACTGGCCCATCGTGGCAAATAACGATATCGGCACTTGGACCTCTGCGAAATGCCCCCAGCCCAATCTGCCTCATCCCGGGCGTAGCGCAGCGTAGACCCGGCACCAGGGAGCCCGGGCCTTTCCATTGCAAAGGAAGAAGCGCCGGCGCTTTAGGCTCCCCGGTCCCGGCTCGCGCTGCGCTTGGCCGGGATGAGGCAGATTGGGCGGTGCCTTCGTCATCGAAAAAAACGGGCCCCGGAAGGCCCGCACATTCCTTGCTTGACTGAAACTCAGCCCCCTCAGCCCGTCACCAGGTTCCGAAGCACGTAGTGCAGGATGCCGCCGGCCTTGATGTATTCCAGCTCGTCCTCAGTATCGACGCGGCACAGGCACTCGATGGTCTTGGTCGTACCGTCCTCGTAGGTGACCTCCACATCCATCATCTGGCGTGTCCCTTGGTCGGTAAATAAGTCCATCTGGCCGGAAAGCGTCCTCAGTAGCACTCGAGAACCGCAATTGCCTTTTCAAACCGCTCTTCAGCAAGGTCCTTCGGCGAAATACTGAAATGAACGATACCGGCATCACCCCACATCCAGTTCATGGCATTATCACCGGCAACGTGCAGTAACAAAGGCAAGGCGGTGGGGCCGATCTGAGGTGCGGACTGGAGCTCATCGAACTCTCCGCCAATCCGATGGGGGCGGTTGCCATAGAGCTGTCGCCAAAATGGTTCGAAGCGGACAATCACATCTCTCGGAATGAGCGCCCGGCGCTCCGGGTCGACGTAGTAATCCGCCACGAACTCACCAAGTTGGACGGAATTCGAATCGTAGAAGCTAAAGAGTGCCATCTCCTTTTCCTGCATTTTAATATTGTCGGGAACGCTCCTGGATTTCGAAAAATCATAATACACCCAATACCGGAAGATGAGCGCACTCAGGCGGGCTTTTATATCCGGCCAGGTGCCGACGGGAAGCGCAGTGTCGGTCTCCGGAGAAGGCAGCTCAAACTTCATTTCCCGGATCAGTCGGCGAGCGTCGATGCGCCAGTCCTCGAACGCCTCTGCCGTCTCGCGCTGATAGTTCCGCAGGGCGTCTGCGGACGGGAAGCGGTCCAACAAGGCCGCCTGACGTTTGGCGGTCTCAAGGTGCTGTTCCATCTTCTTGAGCCGGTCCC
Source organism: Roseibium sp. Sym1 (assembly GCF_027359675.1). Classification (NCBI taxonomy): domain Bacteria; kingdom Pseudomonadati; phylum Pseudomonadota; class Alphaproteobacteria; order Hyphomicrobiales; family Stappiaceae; genus Roseibium; species Roseibium sp. Sym1. Next base: position 2,081,080 of record NZ_CP114786.1, on the reverse strand, counting down.
ATTCTGCTCGGGACTCCTCGCGCTGAGGATTCTCTTCCTCCTGCAAGGCGTCGTTCAATGCCTTGATGCGCGCGGCAGCGCCCGGAATATCGGGTGTGAGCGCCGCCAGGACGTCCGGGTCCTTGAGACCTTTGTAGACCGGCTCGGGCATATCCGCCTCGAACGAGTACTTTGTGAGCCGCGCCTCGATATGGGAGAGAACCGCCAGCGCCATACGGGAGGTAAACGGATCGGAGGTCGGCCATCTTTCGTCCGACACTTCCTGACCTTCGTAAAGAACCCTGGCATAGTTGTCCGGCACCACCATGATCCTGCCATCAACTTCCTTTGGATCATTGGGCACGACCACAAGGTCCACCGGCCAGCGCCGCCAAGTCTTGGGAACCTCACCAACACCTTCCAGATATTGGTAGCTCGGGCCGGAGTAGTTTCCATCATGCACGGGACCGAGATCTGAGGGAGCGGTACGTTCCGTTCCCCACTCGTCGGTGTGGAGAATTCTGAAGGAGCCTTCATCCTCGGGAAAATGCTGGTTCGGGTCGTAGAAAAACAACAGCCAACCGTCCCTTGGACCCAACCCGCCCCACAGTTTTTCGGGAAGATCAGCACAGCAGATCTGTGCCAGGAAATGAAGCGGACGCTCGCCTTCGTCAGGATATTCGTGGGAAACGGATCGCGGCCAGGGAATACTCTCCGGCATCATGGGCAGCCCCCCCAACCAAGAGCGCGACGCCGCACCGTCGCGGATCGGCACCTGCCGGCGCAGGATCACGGAAACCGTTTCGAGCACCTTGTCCGGCACGTCCGCGCATTCGGTAGTCCGATTCGCGGCTTGGCCATGATTGGCATCGGAGGTGCCTTCTCGCCGCCCAAAAGTCTGCCGCCGGTTTTGCGTCGGCTGCCAATCGGTGTCATGTGCTGGGTCTAATGCTTGCGCCTTGCGAGATGCAACGGGTTCTTCCGCTTCATCCAGGATCCTGTCCATGCGCTGACGTTGATCCCTTGTTACATCAATCCATTGTTTCTGCCTGCTTCGCTTGGAAAAATGAACGTAGATGGATCGCACGATCGACGAGATCAGGACGTAGAGCACTCCTGCAACGCAGGCAGTTGCCCCAAGAAAAATAAAACCGGCTTCGGAAAAAATGCTCTCAAGCAAAGGCACCTCGAAATAGGTATCTGACAATATTGCCTAGTTTCTACTTCTCCGTGCCTAATACACGGTAAACACCACACATTCCGGAGTTCAAGCGGTTGCGCAGCTTTTTGGCTCGCATGCAAACGGGCCCCGAAGGGCCCGCTCATTCCTTGCCTGACTGAGACTCACACCCCTCAGCCCGTCACCAGGTTCCGGAGCACGTAGTGGAGGATGCCACCGGCCTTGATGTATTCCAGCTCGTCCTCGGTATCGACGCGGCACAGGCACTCGATGGTTTTCGTGGTGCCGTCCTCGTAGGTGACCTCCACATCCATCATCTGGCGCGGCTGGATGTCGGCGATGCCCTTGATGGTCACCCGTTCCTTGCCGGTGATGCCATGCGACTGCCAGCTCTCGCCTTCCTTGAAGGTGAGCGGGATGACGCCCATGCCGACCAGGTTGGAGCGGTGGATGCGCTCGAACGACTGGGCAATGACGGCGCGCACGCCAAGCAGGTTGGTGCCCTTGGCGGCCCAGTCACGCGATGAGCCGGTGCCGTATTCCTTGCCCGCGAACACGACCAGCGGAATGCCGGCTTGCCTGTATTCCATGCAGGCGTCGTAGATCCATTCCTTCTTGCCGTCCTTCATGGTGACGCCACCCTCGACGCCCGGCACCATCTGGTTCTTGATGCGGATATTGGCGAAGGTGCCGCGCATCATGACCTCGTGGTTGCCGCGGCGCGAGCCATAGGAGTTGAAGTCCTTCTGGGCAACCTGGTGTTCGGAGAGATACTGGCCCGCCGGGCTGTCCAGCTTGATCGCGCCCGCCGGCGAAATATGGTCCGTGGTGATCGAATCCAGGAACAGGCCCATCACGGCGGCATTCTCGATGTCCTGGAGCGGCTTCGGCTCCATGGTCATGCCTTCGAAATAGGGCGGGTTCTGCACATAGGTCGACCCGGACGGCCAGGTGTAGGTCAGCCCGCCCTCGACCTTGATGCCCTGCCAGTGTTCGTCGCCCTTGAAGACGTCGGAATAGCGGGTCCGGAACATCTCCTCGTTGATGGAGGCGCGGATCAGGTCGGTGATCTGTTCCGTGGTCGGCCAGATGTCCTTGAGGTACACCGGGTTGCCGTCCTTGTCCTCGCCCAGCGGATCCTCGGTGATGTTGATGTTGAGGTTGCCGGCAAGGGCGTAGGCGACCACCAGCGGCGGCGAGGCCAGGTAGTTGGCGCGCACATCCGGATTGACCCGGCCCTCGAAGTTGCGGTTGCCGGACAGAACCGAGCAGGCGATCAGGTCGTTGTCGTTGATCGCTTTGGAAATCGCCGGATCAAGCGGGCCGGAATTGCCGATACAGGTGGTGCAGCCGTAACCGGCAAGATCGAAGCCGAGGGCGTCGAGATCGTCCTGGAGACCCGCCTTTTCCAGGTAATCGGTCACCACCTGCGACCCGGGCGCCAGCGAGGTCTTGACCCACGGCTTGACGGCAAGGCCCTTTTCCATTGCGTTGCGCGCGACGAGACCGGCGCCGATCAGGACGGACGGGTTGGAGGTGTTGGTGCAGGAGGTGATCGCCGCGATGACGACGTCGCCGTTGCCGAGATCGTAATCCTTGCCCTCGACGGCAACACGCTTGGTCAGTTCGCCGGCCTTCTTGAATTCGTCCGCCATTGTCTTGGCAAAGCCGGTGGCCGCGTCCGACAGGTTGATGCGGTCCTGCGGACGCTTCGGACCGGAGATCGACGGCACGACGGTGGAGATGTCCAGTTCCAGCGTATCGGTAAACTCTGGCTCTTCGCTTCCCGCCCGGAACATGCCCTGGGCCTTGGAATATTCCTCGACCAGCGCGACACGGTCCTCGTCGCGGCCGGTTGCATGCAGGTATTTCAGCGTCTCGTTGTCGACCGGGAAGAAACCGCAGGTCGCGCCATATTCCGGCGCCATGTTGGCGATGGTGGCCGCGTCTTCCAGCGACAGATTGTCGAGGCCCGGACCGTAGAATTCAACGAACTTGCCGACCACGCCCTTCTGGCGCAGCATTTCGACGACCCGCAGAACAAGGTCGGTCGCGGTGATACCTTCATTCAGCTTGCCCGTCAGCTTGAAGCCGATGACCTCGGGGATCAGCATGGAGATCGGCTGGCCGAGCATGGCTGCTTCCGCCTCGATGCCGCCCACGCCCCAGCCGAGCACGGCAAGGCCGTTGACCATGGTCGTGTGCGAATCCGTACCCACCAGCGTGTCCGGATAGGCGATGGTTTCACCGCCCTCGTCCCGGGTCCAGACGGTCTGGGCCAGGTATTCCAGGTTGACCTGATGGCAGATGCCGGTTCCCGGGGGCACGGCGCGGAAATTGTTAAAGGCGGACTGGCCCCAGCGCAGGAACTCGTAGCGTTCCTGGTTGCGCTCGTATTCCAGCTCGACATTCTGGCGGAAGGCGTCCTTGGTGCCGAAATAGTCGACCATCACCGAGTGGTCGATGACCAGGTCGACCGGCACCAGCGGATTGACCTTCTCCGGGTCGCCGCCGAGTTTCACCGCCGCATCGCGCATGGCGGCGAGATCGACCACGGCCGGAACGCCGGTGAAGTCCTGCATCAGCACCCGGGCCGGGCGGTAGGAAATTTCGTGAGAGGATTTCCTTGTCTTCAGCCATTCGGCACAGGCGATGATGTCGTCCTTCGTGACCGAGCGCCCGTCTTCGAAACGCAACAGGTTCTCCAGCACGACTTTCAGCGAGAACGGCAGTCTGGACACACCGGAAAGACCGTTCTTCTCCGCCTCGGGGATGGAGAAATAGGTGTAGGTCTTGCCGCCTGCGGTCAGTGTCTTTTTGCACTTGAAGCTGTCGAGGGACTGGGTCACGACGTACGATCTCCTTGGATTGTGCTTAAAGCCCCGGCCGCGTTTGAACCGGTGCCTGGCATTAACTCTCCGGGCCCTGGAAACGAAGCTAAAACACTCCGCCGCCCGGTGCCCTGCCGCGGGGCCGCGATAGAGAGCCTCTCCCTCTTGTCGCCGCCGCAAATTGGTGCGCCGCACATATAGCAATCTTTGTCTGCCTTAACCAGACACGGCGCTTTGGCCTTCGGGATACTTAGGGTATTCATGCGGCACGGGGTAGGGGCGGGGTCCGGACTTTCGGGCCCTGCTGACAAAAGTCACACCCCCAAAAAGTTCATCCCTTCAGAGCCCGGAAAGATATTGCATACCATTGTATACTGAATTAAAACCGCGCTCAAATCGCTTGTCCCGGCGCGCCAGCCTCATGGCGGCCCGGTGAACAGGCTTCCTCCAACATCAGGACGCCGGAAACATCATGAGCTTGTATGAAGACTACCTGAAAGAGATCGAAACCCGCAAAGGCCAGGGCCTCCATCCCAAGCCGATCGAGGACGGCGCGCTTGTCAGCGAAATCGTCGCCCAGATCAAGGACACCGGCAACGCACACCGGCAGGATTCGCTCAAGTTCTTCATCTACAACACGCTGCCCGGCACCACGAGCGCGGCCGGTGAAAAGGCCAAGTTCCTGAAGGAAATCATTCTCGGCACGTCGGTCGTCGAGGAAATCACCCCGGCCTTCGCCTTCGAGCTGCTGTCCCACATGAAGGGCGGTCCGTCGGTCGAGGTCCTGCTTGACCTTGCCCTCGGCGACGACGCATCGGTCGCAAAGAATGCCGCCGAAGTCCTCAAGACCCAGGTCTTCCTCTACGAGGCCGATACGGACCGGCTGAAGGCCGCCTTCGAGGCCGGCAACGACATCGCCCGGGACATTCTTGAAAGCTACGCCCAGGCCGAGTTCTTCACCAAGCTTCCGGACATCGACGAGGAAATCAAGGTCGTCACCTATGTCGCCGCCGAAGGCGACATTTCCACCGACCTCCTGTCTCCCGGCAACCAGGCCCATTCCCGTTCCGACCGCGAGCTGCACGGCAAGTGCATGATCTCCGAGCAGGCGCAGAAGGAAATCGAGGCGCTGAAGCTGCAGCACCCGGACAAGCGCGTCATGCTGGTCGCCGAAAAGGGCACCATGGGCGTCGGGTCCTCGCGCATGTCCGGCGTAAACAACGTGGCCCTGTGGACCGGCAAGCCGGCCAGCCCCTATGTGCCCTTCGTCAACATTGCCCCGGTTGTTGCCGGCACCAACGGCATTTCGCCGATCTTCCTGACCACCGTCGGCGTGACCGGCGGCATCGGCATCGACCTGAAGAACTGGGTCAAGAAGATGGGCGACGACGGCAAGCCGATCCTGAACAATGACGACAGCCCGGTGCTGGAACAGAAATACTCCGTCGAGACCGGCACGGTTCTGACCATCAACACGAAGACCAAGAAACTTCTGAACGAGGCCGGCGATGAAGAGCTGGTCGACGTGTCCTCGTCCCTGACCCCGCAGAAGGTCGAGTTCATGAAGGCCGGCAGTTCCTATGCCATCGTCTTCGGCAAGAAGCTGCAGAGCTTCGCGGCAGAAACGCTCGGCATCGACCTGCCGCCCGTCTTCGCACCCGCCAAGGAAGTCTCCCACGAGGGACAGGGCCTGACGGCGGTCGAGAAGATCTTCAACCGGAATGCCGTCGGCGTCACCGAGGGCAAGACCCTGCACGCCGGCTCCGATGTCCGCGTCAAGGTGAACATCGTCGGCTCCCAGGACACGACCGGCCTGATGACCTCCCAGGAACTGGAAGCCATGGCCGCCACGGTGATTTCCCCGACTGTCGACGGCGCCTACCAGTCCGGCTGTCACACCGCCTCGGTCTGGGACCTGAAGGCGCAGGCCAACATTCCGAAACTCATGAAATTCATGAACAAGTTCGGCCTGATCACCGCGCGCGATCCGAACGATGTCTACCATCCGCTGACGGACGTGATCCACAAGGTGCTGAACGACATCACCATCGATGACTGGGCGATCATCATCGGCGGCGACAGCCACACCCGCATGTCCAAGGGCGTTGCCTTCGGCGCGGATTCGGGCACCGTCGCGCTGGCGCTGGCCACCGGTGAAGCCACCATGCCGATCCCCGAATCGGTCAAGGTGACCTTCAAGGGCACCATGAAGGATTACATGGATTTCCGCGACGTGGTCCACGCAACCCAGGCCCAGATGCTGAAGCAGTTCGGCGACAACGTCTTCCAGGGGCGCATCATCGAGGTCCATATCGGCACCCTGCTCGCCGACCAGGCCTTTACCTTCACCGACTGGACCGCCGAGATGAAGGCCAAGGCCTCCATCTGCATCTCCAACGATGACACGCTGATCGAGTCGCTTGAGATCGCCAAGAGCCGCATCCAGATCATGATCGACAAGGGCATGGACAACGCCAACAAGGTGCTCCAGGGCCTGATCGACAAGGCGAACAAGCGCATCGCCGAGATCCGCTCCGGCGAGAAACCGGCTCTGACCCCGGATGACAATGCGAAATATTTCGCGGAAGTCGTCGTCGACCTCGACCTGATCGACGAACCGATGATCGCCGATCCGGATGTCAACAACGAGGATGTCTCCAAGCGCTACACCCACGACACCATCCGCCCGGTCTCCTATTACCGAGGCGAAAAGAAGGTCGATCTCGGCTTTGTCGGCTCCTGCATGGTGCACAAGGGCGACATGAAGATCGTTGCCCAGATGCTGAAAAACCTCGAGAAAGCAAACGGCAAGGTCGAGTTCAAGGCCCCGCTTGTTGTCGCCGCGCCGACCTACAACATCATCGACGAGCTGAAGGCGGAAGGCGACTGGGAAATGCTGGAGAAATACTCCGGCTTCGAGTTTGACGACAGCGCGCCGAAAGCGACCGCCCGGACCGAATACGAGAACATCCTCTATCTCGAGCGCCCCGGCTGCAACCTGTGCATGGGCAACCAGGAAAAGGCCGCCAAGGGCGACACCGTCCTGGCGACGTCCACGCGCCTGTTCAAGGGCCGCGTCGTGGAGGATTCCTCCGAGAAAAAGGGAGAATCCCTGCTCGCCTCGACACCGGTCGTGGTGCTGTCCGCCATTCTCGGCCGCACGCCGAGCATCGAGGAGTACAAGGAAGCCGTCGAGGGCATCGACCTGACCAAGTTCGCGCCGCCGCTGCAGAAGCCGGCCGCCGCGCGGTCGGTGCACTTTTAGGAACTGGCACACTGCACTTTGACGGCCGCTGATACCCCCTCCGCCAAGGCTGAACAGCCAAGGCGGTGGACGGTGTCAGCGGCCGTTTCCCGTTCAGGAACAGTCCAGGCGCGCCTGTGCTCCTGTCAATCCTCGGAGGTTGAGTTCAACCACATTCGAGCAAGTGGCGGATCCTTCGAGGCGCCGCTGACGCGGCTACTCAGGATGACGCTCTTTTTGAAGCCAAGATCCTATCGCAATTACCACAATCGTCATCTTGAGGACGCGCGACAGCGCTGTCTCTAAGGATCGGTTACACGCATGGGCAATCACGCGTTCGCCCCAAAACAAACGTCATCCTGAGGAGGGCCGTCAGGTCCGTCTCGAAGGATCGGCCGCTTGTGCGGACAAAATGAAAACTCCGCAGGAATTGCCCTGTCAGCAGCTGTCTATTGCGCCGGTCTGACCTTGCCGGTAAGAAAACGGACATGCGCCGTTTTTCGCGATTTTTTATTTTTTTGTTCCTGATTGCCCCCTTGCCCCAGCCGATGGCGCAGGAGGCCGTTCGCGAACCTGTGCAGATCGGCCCGTCCGGAGAGGACTACCTGAAAACTCTGCGGTTCCGCGGCATCGACACGGATGTCGCCTATTTCGACCCAACGGCCCCCGCCCCCGAGCTGAAAACAGACCAGAAACCGAACGAGCCCGGTTCGCCGGATGGAAAGTCCTCGAACAACAGCTGGTCTTTTTCCTCCGAAGATTCGACAACCGCCCGATGGACGACCGGCTTGATCACCGCGTTGATCCTTCTCGCAATCGCCTATGTGTTCCTGCGCTTCGGCGGCAATATGGCCGTCTCGCTGAAACGCGAGGCAGGCAATGTGGGCAGAGACCGCAAGCGCGGTCCGGTCGAGGCGCCCGCATGGGCGACAAAAACGGGATCTCTTGAGGACATCCTGCGCATGAGCGACCGCCGCAAAGCCCTCGTCCTGCTCATGCGCAAGGCGCTGTCCGCATCGGTGAGCGCCAACGGCATTCTCATGCAGCGCAGCTGGACCGCGCGCGACGCCCTGCGTCATCTGCCGTCCACGCAGCGCCATCTCGACCGCTTGCGCGACCTTGTCCTGGCCAGCGAGCGTGTCCAGTTCGGGGGGCGGGATGTCTCTGAGGACGAGTTCCGGAACCACGTCGACACTTGCAGGACACTTCTGGGATCAGGCGCATCATGAGCGACGCGACCCAACCAGACACTCCGAAAGCCCCGCGCCTGGAAACGATGATCATCGCACTGGTCGGTGTGATTGTTCTGGGCGCAATCTGGTACGTGATGACCCAGCAGCAGCAGTCCCTGCGCCGCTCGCCAAGCGGTCTCGACGGGTTGCAGGTCTGGCTCGCGGCCAACGATGTCAGTGCCCAGAATTTTACCGGCGGCTGGCTGATCGACGAAACGACAGTCGGACTTCTGGTTCTGCCGGTCTATGACACCGGGCTCGACCAGGAACGCGCGCGGCCAACCAGTCCGGAAGAGCTGATCTTTCAGCAGGACGAATATGACCTGGCATCGTCGGTTATCCTGAAGAAGGCCAGCCGGGTTCCGGCATTGATCGTACTGCCCAAATGGCGCTCCGGCATGCGCCTGACCGGACTGGCCCACCCGGTGCTGGGCGTCCGGCCCGAGAGGATCTCGGCCACCTTGCGCAAGCTCACCGGTGACAGCAGCGCGTCGCCGGTCCGCGCCCGCGTCCCGTTCACGGATTTCGATTACGATGCCGGCAACGGCGACAGGCTGACGGCACGGATCTATGCCGCGCAGATGTTCCGGAGTGAGCGCTGCACGCCCATCATCGGACGCGACAACGCCATGCTTCTTGGCGAATGCCGTCTCGACGGTACCGGCGAGGACGATCCGAACAGCCGCGTGCTTGTCCTGTCCGACCCGGACCTCCTCGACAATCACGGCCTGCGCCTTGGCGACAACGCCAGGATCGCCCTGGACTTTTTGCGATCGAGGGCCGGAGAGGCCAACATCGTGATCGACTACAGCCGGGACGTCTGGCTGCGCGATCCTTATGTCGAGCCAAGGCGCGAACGGACCTGGGACGATCTGGCCCGCTTTTTCGGCCCGCCATTCCTGGCGCTCTGGGCCGGTGGCGGACTGCTTCTGGCCCTGTTCCTGTGGCGGTCCGCGCTCAGATACGGACCGATCCGTCCCGAACTGAACACCCCGGGTGCCGGCAAGGACATCGCCGTGCAGGCCCGGGCACGGCTGCTGCGCCTGTCCGGCCAGGATGGCCCCCTTGTACGCGAATACGCCGCGGCCCGGCTGGCGGCGACCGCGTCGGCGCTGTTCGGTCCGGCGCATGCGCGCCATTATTCGGGCGAACCCGCCTTCCTGGAATACACGGAACGCCGGCACCCGGCCCTGTCCCCGCGCTTGCGCAGCGTGCTTGACGGCATTCACAAGCTTCCGGCACGCCTGTCGGCATCGGAGGCCATTCACCACATCGACCAACTGGAACAGGTTTTGGAGCAAATCACCCATGACGCTTGACGCCTTGCGTGAACGCACAGAGGCCCTCAGGGCCGAGATCGGCCGCACGGTGCTCGGCCAGGACGAGGTCATCGACCTGATGCTGGTTGCACTTTTCGCCCGCGGCCACGTTCTTCTGGAGGGTCCTCCGGGAACCGCAAAGACGCTGCTGGCGCGGAGTTTCTCCGCGGCAATGGCGCTTGATTTCGGACGCATCCAGTTCACGCCCGACCTGATGCCGGGCGACGTGCTCGGCACCTCGATCTTCGATTTCCGCACCAATGCCTTTGTCCTGACCAAGGGTCCCGTCTTTTCCCAGGTCCTGCTGGCCGACGAGATCAACCGGGCCCCGCCCAAGACGCAGGCGGCGCTCCTGCAGGCCATGAGCGAACGCAAGGTCAGCATCGACGGCTCCGACCACTCGCTGGGCAGCGAATTCATCGTGATCGCCACCCAGAACCCGATCGAGCAACAGGGCACCTATCCCCTGCCGGAAGCCCAGCTCGACCGGTTCCTGTTCAAGCTTGTGATCGATTTTCCGCCCGAGGACGTCGAAATGGCGATCCTGCGCCAGCACGCCGCCGCCCCCCTGGAGGCAGGCCTCGAAACGGAGGGGCTGTCCAAGGTACTGGACGCGGCCGCTCTGGCGGAGACCCGCAGACTGGTCGACAGCATCATCCTCAAGGACGACATTCTTGCCTATGTCCTGCGCTTGATCCGCGCGACACGCGAAAGTTCGGAAATCGCCTTCGGCGCCTCGACACGCGCCGCGGACGCGCTGGCGAGCGCGGCACGGGCAACCGCGGCGCTCAACGGGCGCGACTACGCCATTCCGGACGATGTCAAACGGCTGTTCATTCCCGCGTTGCGCCACAGGATCGTGCTCGGCCCGGCGGCTGAGATCGAAGGCCGCAGCCCGGAACACGTGCTGGAGAACATTCTCAACCAGATTGAGGCACCCCGCTGATACGGCCGTCAAAAAGATTTCTTGTTCTCGGGCTGACCGCGCTCGTGCTGTCGATGATCGCGGTGGTGGCCGGTGGCGGCGCGCGGGATCTCGGCTGGCTGCCCTGGGCCGTTCTCGGACTGCTGGCAGCCGTCGATCTGGCGCTCTCCTTCCGCCGGCCGAAATCCCTTGACGTTGAATCGCCGGCAGAGATCTTCGTCGGCGAGACCGCGAAGCTGCGGTTCCGGATCAGCGGCGCGCCTCCTGGTCTCCAGGCAAAACTCGACTGGCCCGAAGGCCTCGCCGGCGGCGGCGAGTTCGCGTTCCAGGCCGGCGCCGATTCCACCGCCACGGCACAGGTTGCCTGCAAGGCCGTGCGCCGCGGGCTCTGGCGTTTCGAACATCTCTGGCTGCGCTGGACATCGCGGCTCAGGCTGCTGGAATTCGTGCCGCGCCTGACCGTCGGTGCGGAGATCCGCGTCGTGCCCAACATCCGCCTGGTCCAGTCCGGACAGATCACCACCACGGTCATGTCCACTCTTTACGGTGTGAAGGAAAACCGCGCCATCGGCGAGGGCTCGGAGTTCCAGCAGCTGCGCGACTTCGTGCCGGGCATGGACATCAAGACCATCGACTGGAAACGCTCCGCCCGCCGCCGCTCGCTCGTGGCCAAGGAACTGCGGGCCGAACGCAACCACCATGTGATCGTCGCGCTCGACAACGGCTACCTGATGCGTGAGGAAATCGGCGGCCTGCCGAAGATCGACCACGCAGTCACTGCCGCGCTGGCAACGGCCTGGGCGGCGTCGATCGGCGGCGACCTTGTCGGCCACTATTCCTATGACGTGAAGCCGCGCACCTTCTCCGCTCCCGCGCCCGGACGCACCGCCTTTGCGCGGCTGCGCAGCTGGACGGCGGAGCTGGACTATGTCAGCCGCGAAACCAACCACACGCTAGCCTTGACAGAGTTGAACGCGCGCACGCCCAAACGCAGCCTGATCATCATCTTCACCGACTTTGTCGACACGACCTCGGCCGAGTTGCTGGTGGAAAACATCGCCATCCTCGCCAAGCGCCATCTTCTGATCTTTGTCGCGCTGCGCGACCCGGATCTGGGAACCCTGGTGGAAACCGCGCCGGACGATCTGGACGGCGCCGCCGCGCTGGTCGCCGCCAATCAGGCGATCAACGAACGCCGTCTGGTGTTCGAACGGCTTGGCCGCCTCGGGGTGACGATTGTCGATGCCAAGCCCAGTGCCGTCACCGCGCGGCTCATTTCGGCCTATCTTGAGATCAAGGCACGGGAGTTGATCTGATGAACGGCGACGATCTGATCCGGTCCGCACGGTTCCGAAAGGAGCGGGAAGCCGACTGGCGGCGTCTTGAACAGCTGGTCATGGCAGCCGAAAGCCGGGGACTGCAGCATATGGATTTCGCGGAAACGCGGGACCTGGCATCGCTGTACCGCCAGGCCACCACGTCTCTTGCCATCGCCCGCGAGATCTCGCTCGACAAGGCTTTGCTCGGTTACCTGGAAGCGCTGACGGCGCGGGCCTATCTGTGTGTCTACGCGCCGCAGCAGCGTCTCGGCGGACTGATAGAACGTTTCTTCACCAGGAGTGCACCGCAGGCAATGCGCCGGTCGTGGCTCTATATCCTGCTGGGTTTCCTGTGCATGGCCCTGGGCACGCTTGCCGGGTATCTGCTTTATTTCGAGAACAACGACTGGTTCTACGTTTTCATGCCCTCGGAACTGTCGGGCGGGCGCGGGCCGGATGCGACCACCGAATCCCTGCGCGATTCCATCTATGGCCATGACACGGGGTCGACCGGCCTCGGTGCCTTCGCCACCTACCTGTTCTCGCACAACACCCGGATCGCCATCTTCGTGTTCGGCCTCGGCGTCTTTGCCTGCGCGCCGGCGATCCTGCTGACCTTCTACAACGGCCTCATTCTGGGTGCCTTTGTTGCCGTCCATGTCGACCGCGGCCTTGGCCCGGACATTGCCGGCTGGCTGTCCGTCCACGGCGTTACGGAACTCTCGGCCATCTGCATTGCCTGCGGCGGCGGACTGCAGCTGGGAGCGGCCCTGCTCTTTCCCGGCGACCGGACACGGGCCGAGGCCTTGCGCCTTGCCGGCAGGGATGCGGTCAAGCTGGCACTGGTGGCCGCCCTCATGCTGATTGTCGCCGCCGTGCTGGAAGGATTTGCCCGCCAACTGATCAATGAAACCGGGCCCCGCCTCGCGATCGGCTGGGGCGTGGGCGCGCTCTGGCTCGCCTGGTTCTGTCTCGCCGGACGGGAGCGCAGCTGATGTTCCGCCGCTGGAAAGAAAGCCGGCGGGCGCTGCCGTCCCCCGACACGCTGATGCCCCCGGAAGGCGTTCCCCTGACGCTGCCCATCGCCGGAGTGGGCGTGCGGCTTGCGGCGCAGATCACCGATATCATCATCACCACCATCGCGGCGGTGTGCCTTGTCATCCTGCTGCTGGTGACCAACCTCACCAGCCCGCAGACGATGGTCGCGGTCGGCGCCCTCCTGTTTTTCCTGATCCGCATCCCCTATTACGTCTGCGCGGAAATCGCCTGGAACGGCCAGACGCTCGGCAAACGCCTGATGAAGATCAAGGTGGTTTCCCATGACGGCGGCCCCCTGACCGCCCATGCACTGGTGCTGCGCAACCTGATGAAGGAAGCGGAGATATTCCTGCCCGGCACCCTGCTGCTGACGCTGGACGCCGCCACGCCGCTGGAATCGCTCGCGTCGCTCGTCTGGGTCCTGACCGCGCTGCTGATCCCGGTTTTCAATCGCTACCGCAGGCGTCTCGGCGACATGATGGCCGGCACCCATGTGATCCACCTGCCCGTGCCCGTGCTGCTGAAGGATCTCGCCAGCGAAGCCCCGCGTCCCTTGCAGAATGCCAAGAAAATCGTGTTCCTGGCGCATCAGCTCGACCATTACGGTGCCTTCGAGCTGCAGACGCTCGAAACCTTGCTCCGCAACCAGGGCACCCCACCAGGGTCGGTGTCCGCCACCCAGCGCGACGCCACCATCACGGCCATCGTGGAAAAGATCCGCAAGAAGATCGGCTACGCGGACCCGGTGCCACCGGCGGACCGGCTGCGCTTCCTGCAGGCCTTTTACAACGCTCAGCGCGAACATCTGGAACAGCGTCAGCTCTTCGGCGACAGGCGCGAGAACAAGCACTATGCCAAAGGGGATGCAGAGACCTGAAACAGGCAGCCGCCTTCAGACCTGATCGGCATGCCGCGCACAGCGATTGTATCCCTTGGCAATTCTCCCTATTTTGATCCGATCTTGTTCAGATTCAGATATTTCGGTTGGAACCATTGCACGACGATTACACCTCCGTTCAGCCTCCCCTTGCCGATTCCGCCTTCGAGAACCGACCCAGACAGCCCCTCGGCATCGGCGGTCTGATCACCGACAGCTTCGCCATCTTCTTTCGGCACGTCGTGATCATTTGCCTGATCGGTTTCGTCCCGATGCTCCTCGGCCAGGTGTTTCCAGCGCTGATACTGGGGGCCGCAACCGGACTTGCGGATGTGCAGACCAACCCGTTCGGCCCCGCCACATTCGCCGTCCCACTCGGGATGGGGGTTCTGCTTCTGGTGGTCTATATCCTGACCACGGCGATGGTGATTCAGCTCGCATATGACGAACAGCTCGGTCGCCGGATCAGGGTTGGCAGCTACATCCGGCCCACGCTGAGAGCACTTCCGGCCATTCTCATCCTGAGTGTCGCAATCACCCTGATCCTGTTCGTCTCCCAGGTCGTCCTGTCGCTGCTCGGCGCGGCCACACCGTATCTGCTTGTCGTGGGCATTCCGTTCCAGATTGGCTTCTTCTTGTGGATCCTGGCGGTCTTCTCGGTTTGCGCACCGGCTGTGATCTTCGAAAAGGCAGGCCTGCGCGGTCTTGCGCGCAGTGCCCGGCTGACCCGCGAGTACCGGTGGCCGATCGTTGGCACACTGGTGCTGACCAGCCTGCTCGTCCTGGTGTTCTATCTTGTTGTCGGCGGCGTGATCATGGTTTTCTCCATGGTGACCGGCGGGCTGATCGGCGCGCTTTTCTTCGGCCTGCTGTCGACGGCAGGAACCAGCATTCTCGTGATCACCGTGACGCTGATCTACACCCGCTTGCGCGAGATCAAGGAAGGCATCGGCCTCGACCAGATCGCCACCGTATTCGATTGACCGCGCCGACCGGCTACATCCGCGCTCCTTCGCCGTGGGAAACGATGGCGGAAAGCGTTTGCATCAATGCGCCCGGTCCGGCCCAGAGCGTTCCGTGACCGCCGTACCCCAATGGCGCACCAGCCTTGAAGTCGGCAGCAGCGATTAGAACAGTCGGTTCCATGATGTAGCGGCCGTCGCCGCGCAATCGCTCGGCGTTGCGCTGAACCCCCGGGTTGGACCACATGGCTTCGTTCATGGCAGGACAGATGAGGACTGGCGCACGAGACGCCGTGATTGTCAGCGACAAGAGGTCCGAACAGGCGCTTCGGGCGACACGGTCCATGCAGTGGGCAGTGGCCGGCAACACGCAGATGATGCCTGCCGACTTGGCAAGGTTGACGTGAGGAACCCTGAGCCCGTCCTGCCGTTCGAACCCGTCCGACCAGCATCGAACACCATAGGATTCCAGCAGGTCACGGGTCAGGAAGCGCTGTGCCGTTTCGGACAGGATGACGTCCAGCTGCTGCTGGAAACCAGCCAGGACCAGGCTGAGGATTGTCTGGGGGATCAGGCCCGAGATCACCGATCCGGTACATCCGAGCAAGAGATGCCCCACCATGTCGGCCGGTGGCGAGAGATGGAAGGCGGGGCATGCGGCCATGCACTCGTCGCGGTGCTTCAGAAGCATCTCCGGCGTCCGGTCGGCCAGCAGATGTTCCTCTGCGACAAGCCGCTCAAGCAGTGGATCGTCAAACTCCGGCGGGGGAACCACCGCGTGGCGGGGGGATGGTCCGGCGAGGTCCTGCAAAAACCTGGACCAGTCGGCCGGACGCTCGACGGAAACACGGGCGGGCGCGCCCGAGGTGCCAATGAAGAACACGCTGTTGCGTCCCGTCAGGACCACATGCGAGGGGTTGCGCATCAGATATTGGACCGCGCTCATGGCGCTGCCTTTGAATGGGCCCTGGTTGCCGCTGCATGTTCCCGCCGGTACACCAGGCGCCGCTGGCGCTGACCACGAAAGTCGATATCGAAGCCGCCACATTCGACAAAGCCCAGACGATCGCTCAGGTAGCGGATCGCACCGATGCGGCGGCGGGTGCGGATGAAGAGCCTGGGACAATCAGCCAACTCACGCGCACCAAGCCAGTGTTCGAACAGATACCTTGCGAGGCTGGGGTTGATCGGATGCCGATTCAGCAAAAGCCAGCCCTCGGTGCCCGGTGTGACCCGGCTCCCCTGCGCGTCCGGCGCTATTCCGATGAATGCAAGCAGCCCGTCTCCGGGCGTTGCCTGCCAGGGGTCAAGCCCGTAGGCCTGAATAAGGTCCGGTGTCAGGACCGCCCCCAGGACACAGCCCACCACCTTGTTCATGCAAACGGCCGCAGTGACGACCGGCCGGTCGCCCAATCTGCTGATCACGCCAACCGCACTGTCCGGGTCCGATTCGTTGCCGACAGGCATCGGCGTTTCCCGCCAGATTCCGGAAGAGAACGCCTCCGACAGACAAACGGCAACAGCCTCCTTGTCCGGGATGGTCTCCAAGACACGGATAAAAGTATCTGGCCGCTGAATGTCCATGCTGGGTGCCCCGCTGGATATTAATTCTCCGAATGCAAGTCATTCTGTCTTCAACGCATTGGCGTCCAGGCACACAACCAGGTTCCATGTTTGCATGGTCTTTTTTGCGACGCTGCTCTACCGGCGGCGTCGTAGCTCGACCGCGGATCCGGCAAGGCCGTCAGGAAATGGCCTTTTCAGTCGTTGGTACGAAATGTCCAACTTGAAGCCTGCAATTCCGGGGGTCTGGCGGCCAGTGTTCCGGACACAATGGTCGCTACCCACACAGCAGGATTCCAACGCATCCACAGTCATCGGGCTGGCAAAAGGATACATGCATCCCCCATTCGCCGAAAAGACTGACAACATTACCGACCGCCGGACGAAACCCATCCTGTCGAAGCTGCCGACCGGCAATGAGGGATGATCGCAACCGCAAATAGTCCAAAACAGGAGATGTGCAGCTGCTCCGGATCGGGCCTGTCCCGCGATAGAAACAACAGCCCGTGCTTGAGGCGTTTCCCCATTAGACTTATGGTGTAGGCGCATAATAAGAAACTTCACCGCCTCGGCGGGCTGGCAACTGGAATTCCCATCCTTTTAGAAACTTTTATTAGAAGAAACGGAGTAATCGAATGACCGATGCGAGCGTGGGTCAGCCAAGTGCGCCCCTTGGAGCAGGTTCGATAATCAGCGAAAGCTTTTCGATCCTCTTCGGCAAATTCATCCAGGTCGTGATCATCACATTTGTGCCGCTTGTCCTCGGCCTGCTCGTGTCCAGCGCCCTGAACGGCCCTGAAGTTGCGATCGGGTTGGCAGAACCGGATTTCTCCGCTCCCGGCGCCGGGATCGGGTTCGCATTGGCAACGATTGTCAATCTCGTGGTGTATACCCTCACGACCGCCCTGCTGATCCAGCTGGCCTATGACGCGAAGCTCGGCCGGCCCGTGCAGATCGGCCGCTATATCGGCCCCGCATTAAGCGTGATCGTGCCGCTCGCGATCCTGAGTATTGTCGCGACCCTTCTTTTCGCCATCGGTTTTGCCCTCTTTGTCGTGCCCGGGCTCTGGATCTACGCGGTCTTCTCGGTGATGGCCCCCGCCGTTGTCATCGAGCGCGTCGGCTTCGGCGGACTGGGCCGGAGCGCCTCGCTCACCAAGGGGTACCGGTGGCCGATCGTCGGGACCTACTTCATTGCCTTCATCGTCGTGATCATCATCAACGTCGTCGCAGGTCTGCTTGTGGGACTGATTGCCACCGTTGGCGGTATCGTCGTCGGGATCATCCTGTTCGCCGCCCTGTCGACCATCGGCACCGGCCTTATCGGGATCATGGCCTCCCTGATCTACGCCCGGTTGCGTGAGATCAAGGAAGGTGTCAGCGTCGATCAGATCGCTTCGGTCTTCGAATGATCCGCTGTTGAAGCGCGGCTGCAGGCAGCCGCGACCGCAGACGAAATCCCCGCCCGGGTCCTTGACAAGGATTAAGGCGGGGATTTTTTCTTGCGCCATGACTGTCCTGGCCTCTAACAAGACAAGATCAAGCGTCAGCCGGAGCAGCCCCCTGGAACTCATCGCCGAAAACCTGACCATCGATCGCGGCGGACGCCGGGTGTTTCAGGATCTCTCTTTCTCGCTGGCCGGCGGCACGGCTCTTGTGGTGACCGGCGCCAACGGCATTGGCAAGTCCTCGCTGCTGCGCACCCTCGCCGGTCTGGTGCCTCTTGCCGGGGGCTCCCTGCGCATCGAAAACGGCGAGACAGACCGCACGCCTTCCGAGCACGCGCATTATTTCGGCCACCAGAATGCCGTCAAACCGGCCCTGTCTGTCCTGGAGAACCTCGCCTTCTGGCAGAGTTTCACCGGAACCGTGCGCCCCGAAAGCTATTGGGGCAGCGCAATTCATCCGGCTGAAGCACTCTCCACGCTGGGCATCGGCCATACCGCACAGCTGCCGGCCGGCTACCTTTCCGCCGGCCAGACCCGCCGGCTTGCCCTGGCCCGGCTCCTGGTGACGCCCCGCCCAGTTTGGCTGATGGACGAACCGACGTCGGCCCTGGACAAGGCTTCCGAGGGTCAACTTCTTGGCTTCATGGACGCACACCTGGCGGCTGGCGGACTGATCGTGACCGCGACCCACACCGACCTGCCCCTGTCCAGAACCAAGGTGCTGCATCTGCAGGCCGGGGAACCGTCGCTGCAGCCTGCCGGGGAGCTCCAGTCATGACTTCCTCCTGGATCCTTGCCCTGTTTCAGCGCGACCTGCGCCTCGCCGTCCGGGTGGGCGGCAGCGCGCTGGTCGGCGTCCTCTTTTTCCTGGCCGTTGTCACGGTGATCCCTTTCGGCGTCGGCCCGGATCTCAACCTGCTGGCCCGCATCGGACCCGCCATCCTGTGGATCGGCGCCCTGCTGGCAACGCTGCTGGGCCTGGACCGGCTGTTTCAGGCGGACCGCGACGACGGCACGCTGGACCTGATGCTGATGGCCGGCCGGCCTCTCGAAGTGGTCGTCCTGATCAAGTGCCTGGCACACTGGGTCGCCACCGGCCTGCCGCTCGTGGTCGCCGCACCGCTGCTCGGCATCTTCCTCAATCTCGATCCCGTCGCCATGGGTGCTGTCACGCTGACGCTGCTGGTGGGCACGCCAGCGCTGACCCTGATCGGCGCCATCGGCGCCTCGCTGACGGTGTCGCTCCGCCGAGGCGGCCTGCTCCTGGCCGTGCTGGTGGTTCCCCTGGCGATTCCGGTGCTGATTTTCGGGGTCAGCTCTGCGGACGCGGCCCTGCATGACCCGGTACCGTTCCTGACACCGTTCCTGATCCTGTGCGCCCTGTCGCTGATTGCCGCGGTTGTCGGCCCGGTCGCGTCCGCCATGGCCCTCAGGTTTTCCGCCGAATGAGACGGAATTGACCAAACGCAATGCGGCGCTGCGGCAGACTGGTGCATTGATGCGGACAACGCTCTAGATTAGAACGGTTCCATGGCAATCTGGGATTACGCAAATCCGACGCGGTTCATGAGGCTGGCAGATCTGGTTCTGCCCTGGCTGATAGGCCTGTGCGTCCTCGCTTTCGCTGCCGGCCTCTACATGGGTTTCTTCGTGTCGCCGGAAGACTATCAACAGGGTGACACGGTCCGGATCATGTACATCCACGTGCCCGCCGCCTGGCTGAGCATGATGTGCTATTCCATCATGGCGCTGTCATCGCTCGGCACCCTGGTCTGGAAACACCCGCTCGCGGACGTTTCCGCCAAATGCGCCGCGCCGATCGGCGCCGCCTTCACCTTCATGGCGCTGGTGACCGGCTCGCTCTGGGGCAAACCCATGTGGGGCACATACTGGGTCTGGGATGCGCGCCTGACCTCGGTGCTCGTACTCCTGATCATGTATCTCGGCCTGATGACGCTTTGGCGGACGATGGACGACCCGATAAAAGCCGGCAAGGCCGCGGCGGTTCTGACGCTGGTCGGTGCGCTCAACCTGCCGATCATCAAGTTCTCGGTCGACTGGTGGAACACCTTGCACCAGCCCGCCAGTGTCATGCGCATGGACGGACCGACCATTCACCCGGACCTGCTGTGGCCGCTTATGGTGATGGCCGTGGCCTTTACGCTCCTGTTTTTCGTGCTGCACCTGATGGCCATGCGCAACGAAATCCTGCGCCGGCGGGTGCGTGCGCTGCGTCTGCGCGCAGCCAGTGCCGCGAGCCCCGGTACGGCGGCCGCAACTGCCCAGCCCGCGGAGTAACACCATGGACCTCGGACCTCACGCCGGTTTCATCATCATGTCCTACGGGCTGTGCCTTGCGACGGTGCTGGCCCTGATCGCCTGGGTGCGCATCGACAAGGCGGTCCAGGAAAAGGCCCTGAAGGACCTCGCCGCGCAAGGTATTTCCCGGGCGCGTCCGGACGGCAAGGATCAACAACACCCATGACCACCCCCGACACCGGCGCTGACGCGCAAAACGGCTCTGGGAACGGGACCGGCAAACGAAGGTTTCCGGTTCTGGTCCTGCTGCCACTGGTGGTCTTCGCCGCCCTGGCCGCCCTGTTTCTGTTCCAGCTGACGCTGGGTGGCGACCCGCAGAAAATTCCTTCCGCGCTGATCAACAAGCCGGCACCCGATTTCAGCCTGCCGCCCGTGGAAGGCCTTTCCGCCGATGGCAAGCCGGTGCCCGGTTTCGGCCGTGAAGACCTCACGGGCAAGGTGTCCGTCGTCAACGTGTTCGCATCCTGGTGTGTGCCCTGCCGCCAGGAACATCCGCTGCTGGAGGAGCTCGCCACGGTCGACGGCATCCAGCTCGTCGGTATCAATTACAAGGACAAGCCGGAAAATGCCCGCCGTTTCCTGGGAAGCCTTGGAAATCCGTACGACCTGATCGGCGCGGATTCAGGCGGGCGGACAGCGATCGAGTGGGGTGTCTATGGTGTGCCGGAGACCTTTATCGTCGATGCCGACGGCATGATCCGCTACAAGTTCATCGGCCCGCTCAGCCCGACATCCTACCGCGATGTCTTCATGCCGGAACTGAAGAAAGTGATGGCCGGCGGCTGACACCTGCTTGTGCGGCCGCCTCACAAATCCGCGAGATTGCCGGCAAAGCCCGAAAGTCACCGCCTCGTGACTCGCGATTGACTGTCCCATTGCATATTTTAGGGGCACTCAAACAAGGGAAAGAGCCAAATGGTGGGAATACTGTCCCGGAAAGCCCTCAGTGCTTTCCGATCCGGATGTGTTGTCGTCGCCGGAATAATCGCCTTCTCGGCCGCTTCGACAGGCGCAAACGCGCAGCCCGAGAAGGTCATCGAGCTGTTCACCAGCCAGGGCTGTTCGTCCTGCCCGCCCGCCGACCGGCTGGCCGAAAGGCTGGTCGAGCAGGAAGATGACATTCTCACCGTACTCCTGCCGGTCGACTACTGGGACTATCTCGGTTGGAAGGACACACTCGCGAGCCCGGCTCACTCGCAACGCCAGCGCGCCTATGCCGCCCGCCGGGGCGACCGTTCCGTCTACACACCACAGATGGTGGTCAACGGTGACGAGCATGTTGTGGGCAGCCGTGAGCGAGATGTCCGCGCCGCCCTTGCCCGCACCGAACCCTTCACCGCCGATGTCGATCTGAAGATCTCCGACATGGTTGTCCAGGCGACGGTCGACGGAACCCTGCCCCACGGCCGCAAGATGGCAACGATCTATTTCCTGAGCATCAAGGAAGAGGCTCTTGTCGATGTCGGCCGCGGCGAAAATGCCGGCAGGAAGCTCCGCTATGTCAACGTTGTGCAACACCTCCAGCCGATTGGCATGTGGTCGGGCGGTCAGGAAACCTTCCGGATGCCGAAGTCGAAACTCATGCTGAAGGATGATGTACGCTGCGCCGTGCTCGTCCAGATCGAGGACCGGGATGGCCCCGGTTCGATCGTCGGCGCTGCGGTCATGGACTGGAAGGGCGGCCTTTGACCGCCGTCACCATGTGTGACCGAAAGTCAATTCTCCTGCGAAATCCACCCGCTGGCACCCGGTAGCGGGTTGCCACTTGGGCAGAAACTGATACCCCTTGCCCGGACCGGTCGCCACGCACCGGACCGCCCCGTCCGCGCTCGACGGGCGGTCCCGGCCAGGAAGGACCGGTCGTGACCGTTGATTTCCGCCCGCAAGGGCGGGAAATGATCGACTTGGGGGACTGGCATGGACCTGAGCCACAAGCTCCGGATTGCCTCGTTGAGCATTGTTGTCGGCCTGATCGTGCTTGGTCTCAAGACCGGAGCCTATCTGCTCACCGGGTCTGTGGCCCTCTATTCCGATGCGCTCGAAACCACCGTCAACATTGCTTCTTCCATCGCCGCGCTTGCCGCCGTCTGGTTCGCCGCCAAACCCGCCGACAGCAACCACCCCTATGGTCACGACAAGGTTGAGTATTTCGCAGCCGTGCTGGTCGGCGTAATGATCGTGCTCGCCGCCCTGTCGATTTTCCGGGAGGCCTGGCTCGGCTTTGTCCATGGCGACAGCCCGGTCTATTCCCCCCCGGGCATTGCCATGAATGTCGTGGCGGCACTGATAAACGCGGCATGGGCCCGCTACCTGATGAAATACGGCCGCAAGGCCCGTTCCCCGGCACTCGTTGCCGACGGCAAGCACCTGATGACCGATGTCGTCACTTCGGCCGGCGTCCTGGCCGGCGTCGTCCTGGTCATGCTGACGGGCTGGAAGGTGCTCGACCCCGCCCTGGCGGTTCTGGTCGGTCTGGCGGTGCTCTGGTCCGGTTGGGAACTGGTCAAGGAATCCATCGGCGGCCTGATGGATGAGGCAGCCTCCGCCGACGTGCTGGAAAAGATCCGGCTGCTGATCGCCGAACACGGTGAAGGCGCGCTCGAGGCCCATGACCTGCGAACCCGGATCGCCGGCCGTTCGATCTTCGTCGATTTTCATCTGGTGGTTCCCGGCAGCCTGTCCGTGAAGGATGCCCACGACATCTGCGACCGCATAGAGGAAGCCATTAGCGAAGACGTGCCGGGCGCCCGCATCACCATTCATGTCGAACCCGAACACAAGGCCAAACACTCTGGAATCGTTGTGCTGTAGGCTTCCCTTACGCACACCGCCCTCACATTCTCTAGGACGACCCACAATGATTTCCTGGCGGCGATGGCACGCCCAACTTGTCGATCATATCGTTCTCATCGCCGGAGCATTGTTCATGGTGCTGCCGGTCTATGCGCTGTTTGCCGCCACGACCCATGCACCGGGCGAACGGATCAGGCCCCGGCTGGATCCCGGCGGAAGCGGCCTGGAAAACTACCTGGAGTTTCTCACATCAAGTGCCGGATTTTCCGGTGACGTCACCACCGTGTCCATGCTCTTGAACTCGTTTTTCCTCGGCGCGGGTTTTGCCGGCCTGAAGGTTGCCCTGTCCTTGCTGGCCGCCTATGCGCTGATTTATTTCCGGATTCGCTTTTCCACCGCCATTTTTGCCGTGCTGCTGTTGACCTTGATGTTGCCGCTGGAATCCCGGTTTCTGCCGACCTACGCGGTGGTCGCAGACCTGGGGCTGGTGAATTCGCGGGCCGGCCTCATTCTGCCGCTGGCCGCTTCGGGCCTCGGCACGCTGTTTTTCCGCCAGTTCCTGATGACCGTGCCGGATGCCCTGGTGGAATCGGCAAGGCTCGACGGCGCCGGTCCTCTCAAGTTTTTCAAGGACATCCTGCTGCCCCTGTCCGTACCGACCGCCGCCGCCCTGTTTCTGGTCCTGTTCGTCAACGGGTGGAACCAGTATCTGTGGCCGGTCATGGTCACGTCCGAGGAAGGCACCTACACGCTGGTGCGCGGCATGCAGTTTTTCGGCACGACCAGTGCGCGCGGAACGATGCTCGCGATTGTCGCGATCCTGCCGCCGGCCCTGCTTGTCATCTTGTTTCAACGACAGGTCGTTAAAGGACTTTTTGACGGCTCTCACTGACAATCGGGCTTTCACGGAATGCGGCACGGCTCCAACACACTGGAAAGAAGGAAATCCATGGCATTTGAAGCGATCCTGTTCGATTGCGACGGCGTTCTGGTCGATTCGGAAAAGATCTATGTCGATGTCGAGCGCGAGCACCTGGCCGGGATCGGGCTGCATTATGACCTGGACGACTACATGGACCGGTTCCAGGGGCTTGGCAGCGAGGATTTCTGGGCGGCCCTCGACCGGGATTACCGGCGCCTCGGCAAAGGACCGCTTCCCGCAACATTCGGCCCCGAGTTGGACGCCGCCACCATGGAGCGCATCGACCGGGAACTGACCGAGATCAGCGGCATCAAGCAACTGCTGGAGGCCCATGACGGCGCGCGGGCGGTCGCTTCCTCTTCACGGCTGCACCGGCTGGTTCACAAGCTGAAACATACGGGACTGTTCCCCTATTTCGACCCCCATATCTATTCGGGGGAACAGGTGGCAAACGGCAAACCGGCACCGGACCTGTTCCTGTTTGCGGCCGGAAAGCTGGGTGCCTCACCCGCTTCAACGCTTGTGGTGGAAGACAGCGCCAACGGCGTCAGGGCAGGGCTCGCGGCCGGCATGACGGTATGGGGATTCGTCGGCGGCGGTCACAGCCATGACGGCCATGCGGAACAGCTGCGCGCCGCCGGCGCCCACCTTGTGGTCGACGGCCACGACAATCTCGCTGAACGCCTGTGGCAAGACAACACCGCAGCCTGACGGAAAAGCCAGCCAGACAAAAAAGACAGGCGGACGGCGGCTGCTTGTGCCGCCCGCCTGCCGTTGGGGGGAACTTAGCGCCCCAGGTCCTGTTCCGGATTGGCGCTGATCTTGTGGATCGAGAGATCCGCGCCAAGATGTTCCTCTTCCGGGGAAAGACGCAGGCCCATCGCCACCTTCAGGACGCCATAGACGACGAAACCGGCTGCGAGCGCGTAGCCGGCTCCAAGCACAGTGCCGATGACCTGGGACATCGGCGAAACACCGCCGAGGCCGCCCAGCGCCTCCAGTCCGAAGAACCCGGCGGCAATGCCGCCCCAGGCGCCGCAAATGCCGTGAAGCGGCCAGACGCCGAGCACATCGTCGATCTTCAGACGATTCTGGCAGATCTCGAATCCGGTTACGAAGATCGCCCCGGCGACACCTCCGACCAGTAGACTGCCGATCGGATGCATGATGTCGGACCCGGCACAGACAGCCACCAGCCCGGCGAGGGCACCGTTATGCACGAAGCCCGGATCGTTCCGTCCGACCACAAGTGCCGCCAGAATGCCGCCGACCATGGCCATCAGAGAATTGATCGCAACAAGGCCGGAGACGCTTTCCAGCGAGGCGGCCGTCATCACGTTGAAGCCGAACCAGCCCACGCACAGCATCCACGATCCCAGCGCCAGCCAGGGCAGGGACGAAGGCGGAATACCGATCGGACGACCGTTGCGGTCGTAGCGGCCACGACGCGCACCAAGCAGCAGGACCGCTCCGAGCGCGATCCAGCCGCCGACCGCATGCACGACCACGGACCCCGCGAAATCGTGGAAGCCTGCGCCGAACGTGGTTTCAAGCCAACCCTGGAAGCCGAAATTGCCGTTCCAGACCAGACCTTCAAACAGCGGATAGACGATACCGACCAGAGCCACCGTCGCCAGGCATTGCGGCCAGAACTTCATCCGTTCGGCGATGCCGCCGGAGATGATCGCCGGAATGGCCGCAGCAAAGGTGGTCAGGAAGAAGAACTTGACCAGTGTCAGGCCCTGAAGCTCGAATCCGCTGCCGCCGCCGGACAGCGTCGCCGCATTCACGAGGAAAGTCGTTCCATAGGCCACCGCGTAACCGACAAAGAAATAGGCGACGGTCGACAGGGCGAAATCGACCAGGATCTTCACCAGCGCGTTGACCTGGTTTTTCTGCCGGACTGTACCGACCTCCAGGAAAGCGAAACCGCCATGCATGGCGAACACGAGAATAGCTCCGACAAGGACGAAAAAGACGTCCCCGCCTACCCCAGCTTCATTCATTTCTGACCCCCAGTTGGGCAATCTGCCCTTTGTTTATGCGTTTCGAGTGCCGCAGCATTCAAAATGCATGCCAGATAGGCATATGATGAAGAAAAGGGCTGGATTCCGCCGTATTTCTGAGCGGATCCCAATTATAGGGGAAGGAAGGGCTGGAGCGGATTGATCAATTGATGCTCAAATGATGTTTTTTTATGCAATTCATTGCCCGCCTGCTCACGCGTGCCGGCAAACAAAAAAAGAGCCCGGGGTTGCCCCCGGGCTTTCCAAGTTTGCGGTCTGAGCCAATAGACCGCCTGGGAGATTTTTGTCTCAGCGCATGGATTACATGCGCTGGGAACCGGTTCCGAATTCCGGGTAGGCTTCGACGCCGACCTCGACCTTGTCGAGACCCAGAGCTTCTTCCTCGTCGGAGACCCGGATGCCCATGGCAACTTTCAGGATCATCCAGACAACTGCGGAAGCAACCAGGGTGAACGCGCCGTAGGCAGCGATACCGACGATCTGGGTGCCCCAGGACGCGTCGCTGTTGGACAGCGGCACAATGAAGGTGCCCCAGATACCGGCCAGCAGGTGGACCGGGATGGCGCCGACGACGTCGTCGATTTTCAGCTTGTCGAGAAGCGGAACGGTGAAGACCACGATCGCACCACCCACGGCACCGATGAAGACGGTCTGCCAGACACTCGGAGCCAGCGGCTCGGCGGTGATGGAGACCAGACCTGCCAGGGCACCGTTCAGGGCCATGGTCACGTCGACCTTCTTGTAGAGAACCTGGGTCAGGATGACCGCGACAACGACACCGGCAGCAGCAGCCATGTTGGTGTTGGCAAAGATGCGGGAGACGTCGGAGACATCACCGATCGTACCCATTGCGAGCTGGGAAGCGCCGTTGAAGCCGAACCAGCCGAGCCACAGGATGAAGGTACCCAGCGTGGCGAGCGGCATGGAAGAGCCCGGGAACGGGTGTACGGAGCCGTCTGCGCCGTATTTGCCCTTACGAGCACCGAGGATGATCGCACCGGCAAGCGCGGCCCAGCCACCGACGGAGTGCACCAGTGTCGAACCGGCAAAGTCGGAGAAGCCCATTTCGGAGAGCCAGCCGGCACCCCACTGCCAGGAACCCGCGATCGGATAGATGAAACCGGTCAGCACGACAGTGAAGATCAGGAACGGCCACAGCTTGATACGCTCGGCCAGGGTGCCGGAGACGATCGAGGCTGTCGTGGCGCAGAACACCATCTGGAAGAACCAGTCGGAAGCCGTGGAGTAGCCGGTGTCAAGCGCATTGCCGCCAACGGCATCGAACGAATAGGGGCCGAAGGAGCCGATGAAGCCGCCGTCGACACCGGTGTACATGAGGTTGTAACCGGTAATCCAGAACATGAGACCCGCGATCGAGTAGAGCGTGATGTTCTTCAGGCACTGCATCGACACGTTCTTGGAGCGGACCAGACCTGCTTCCAGCATGGCAAAGCCGGCGGCCATCCACATCACCAGGAAGCCACCGATCAGGAACAGCAGCGTGTTGAAGATATAGGCGACTTCAGGAGATACGGCCGGAGCAGCAGCAGCCTCGGCATCCTGCGCGAGCACCGGCAGAGCGGTGAGGCTCAGCAAGGCCAGCGACGTCGCGCCCTTAGCGACAAGTTTTTTCATGATACGTTTCCTTACCTAAATCAAAGAGCTTCGGCGTCGGCTTCGCCGGTACGAATGCGCACGACCTGGTCGATCGAGTAGACGAAGATCTTGCCGTCTCCGATCTGACCGGTTTTGGCTGCGCCAGAAATCACTTCGACGACCTTGTCGACGGAGGCGGCATCCACAGCGACCTCGATCTTCAGCTTCGGCAGGAAGCTGACGGCATACTCGGTACCGCGATAGATTTCGGTGTGCCCCTTCTGGCGGCCATAGCCCTTCACTTCTGTCACCGTCAGCCCCTGGATGCCGATGCTGGTCAATGCATCGCGCACTTCGTCGAGCTTGAACGGCTTGATGATGGCCATCACTATTTTCATTGCTCGTTCCATTCCCCTTGCTTAGCGCCCCTTCCCGTCGAAGAAGCTCGGCCTACCAGTCCGGACGGCGCGCCTGTTTGCGTTCCCCTCTGGAAGGATCGTCTCAGGTCTCTGGCTCATCCACGTGCCGTGGGTCCGGGCCGGTTTCGGGCCCTACTAATCAAGGACCGTGCCAACTTGGAAATTTAAAGGAACGATTGGCGGAATTCTGCGGTTTCGCACCGCAACAAGGCCCTGAGTCGAGCTCGCTGAAAATTGCCGCTGATGGCTTTTCAGGCAATTTTTTTGCCTATTTTTGCATCATAAGCCAAACTTAAGACTAGAAATTAGGCAAAATTGCACGGCCGCTGAAAACCGCTCAAAAATGCGGCATGCCCCCGCCGCCTGCATGCCGGACCGAGGGTCCACACGGCAGCTATGCGCGACAGGCACGTGCGGCGCTCAGGCGGAAAACCCGCCGCTTTCGAGATAGGCCGCTTCTTCCGCGGTGGTCTGGCGGCCCAGCACGGCATTGCGGTGCGGAAATCGCCCGAACCGGCGGATCACGTCCATATGGATCAGGGCGTAATGATAGAGCTCCCGGTCGCCGAGCACGCGAAAAAGGTCCACCGCGCGTTCCTGGTGCGCCATGTCTTCCGAATGTTCGAACGGAAAATAGAAAAATCCCCTGCCGTCCTTCGGGAAGGCTCTGTCATATCCCTTCGCAAGAGCACCTTCCGCGACTTCGACGGCCTTGGCATCCGCCTTGAACGCGTCCGGACTGCCCCGGTAGACATTGCGCGTGAACTGGTCGAGCAACAGCACAAGGGCAAGCGACCCGTCCGGAGTGTCTCTCCAGCCGTCCAGATCTCCCGCCGCGGCGGCCTCGATGGCACCGAGAAATGTCTGCTTGCACCGCTTGTCGAACTTGTCGTCCTTGGCGAACCATTTCGACGAGCCCGCCTGCCACCAGAAATCAAGCACGTCGAGGGAGGAAATCGTCTGCTCACTCATGAATTGTCATCCGATCCGGAAATTGTAAAGTCTCGACGGCCGTCAGTGGCCTGCCGTCAGGGCACCGCAGGCAAGGGTTTCCCAATTGGCCTGATGCTCACGGATCTGGGCGCTCAGGAACCCCTCGTCCTTCAGCGCGGCCATTTCCGCCCGGAAAGCCTCGACCAGATCGGGATCCGTGCCCTTGCTGAAAACCGCCCAGAGCGGCTTTGCCAGGGCCTCGACGAAAATGACCGGCCGCAGCTGGCTGCCGTCATATCCCTGCTTGCATGCGCTTGCCTCGGCCAGAAATCCGGTCAGGGGCAGCATGTCGACCCGGCCGAGATAGAGCATTTCAATGCCCTGGTGAAAATCCGTGATCGGTACGAGCGTTCCCGAGCCCTCGAAGCCGAGTTTCTTGAGGTATGCGAGTAGATTGCTGCCGTCCTGCACGCCGATCCTGACATCGAGATCACGCAATTCCTCAATGCGTTCCACGTCGATCTTCGGCCGCGACGCCAGCTGATAGAAATACTGGCCATAGGGCGACACCTCGCCCAACCAGTGGAACCTGTCTTCCCGTTCGGGCGTGCGGGACAGTGAAAAGAACAGCACGTTGGGAGACGTCTCTGCCGTCAGCATGGCCCGTTTCCACGGCAGGAAATCAAACCCGGTGACCGTGACGGGAACGATCTCCCTGACCCGCTCCGCGGCCGCCAGCAGATAGGCTGTCACATAACCGTCCGGCTTGCCGTGATTGTCCCATTGCAAGGGTGCAAAACTCTGCGTGACGAGCCTGATCTCTCCCGGCTCGGCTTTCGCCGGGACGGCCAGAAGGGCAACCAGCGAAAGAGCAACCCACGCAACGTTCCAAAATCCCGTTTTCATCCAGCCATCCTGCTCCTGCACCGTGACGTCCGGCAGCCGACATTGTTTCCTGAAAACACCTGCCATGGCTCCGCCGGCCTGCAGCCGCCGACCGGTCCGTGTGCACATCCAGGCGTCGCACCGGCTCAAGCCGGTTTTTGTCGGCGTCCGCAAGATCCTGTGAAAACAACCTAGTTTTCACTTCCTAAACTTGTATGAATGCCTGTCCCGCCGTGATTTCCAGACTATGTTATGCAAAATCTGGCCATTGCACGGAGTCCATTCGGTGTCGACAGCGACCATGCTTGATCTCAAGGGCCTGAAATGCCCTCTTCCCGTCCTCAAGACCCGCAAGGCCCTGACGCGCCTGAACGACGGCGACCGGCTGACCGTGCTCACCACCGACCCCATGGCCGAAATCGATATTCCGCATTTCTGCCGCGAAAACGGCCACGCGCTGCTTGAGGCCGAGCGGACGGACAGCGGTCATCGCTTTGTGCTGGCCAAGGGCGGCTAGCCACAGTCCGTTCACGTGCCGCATCCGGCCAGGTCAGCTAGCGACTGAAATTGCAGGGCGAGCCGGGACGGCGATGCCTTTGGCGGGAGAGTACCCTATCCATAAGATCCTGCGATCCTGTCGATTTCGGCGGCCAGCTTCAGATCCAGCTGGCTCAAGCCGCCGACATCATGTGTCGACAGCGTGACGTCGACATTGCGATAGACATTCGACCATTCCGGATGATGGTTCATCTTTTCCGCAACAAGCGCGATTTGGGTCATGAAGGCAAAGGCCTGTCGAAAATCGTGCAGCTTGAAGGATCTGGATATGGCTTCCCGGCCTTCACACAGATGCCACTCCGGCAAGGCCTTCAACCCCGCGGCACGATCTTCCGGTTTCAATCGTTCTGCCATCTGCTCCTCCTACAGGATCTCGTGCTTGTCCCGTCTGCAGCACCGGATCATTGCGGCGAACCGGGCCGGTCCGGCCGATAAAGAACCGTGCGCCCGCGACGCGGCAATTGCAATCCCGGGACGAAGACGGCACGCTTCGCGCCTGTCCTCGGAAAGGGAAACATGTGAACCACGCCGTCCTGTTTGTCTGTCTTGGCAATATCTGCCGTTCGCCGCTGGCGGAAGGCGTTTTCCGCACGCTCGTCGAGGAGGCCGGCCAGACCGGCCGGTTTACGGTCGAATCGGCGGGCACCGGTGCCTGGCACATTGGAAACCCTCCGGACCCACGTTCGATCGATGTCGCCGCCCGGCACGGATTGGACATCAGTGCGCAACGGGCACGGCAGGTCTGCACGGAGGACTTTCACCGTTTCGATACGATCGTGGCCATGGACCGCGACAACCTTGAGACCCTGAAGTTCCGGACCGCCGGCGGATCCGCACGGATCCGCCTTCTGCTGAATGCCCCTGAACGGGACGTGCCGGACCCTTACTATGGCGGTCCGGACGGCTTTGACCACGTCCTGCGGCTGGTGCGCGCCGGCTGCGTCGACCTGCTCGATTCGCTGACGGGAGCCGGACAACCGCGATCAGGCGCACCGCAAGGTTCATAAATCCGTCTCACAGAGCGCTGTATTGATTGCAGTCCCGGTCAATTCCCTTGGCATGAACCATGAAAATCCTGTGGTGGTCTCTCGCGGCAGTCCTGATCCTTGCCGGCCTTGCAACGGTGTGGATGCCCATTCCGACGGGTGTGCCGTTGCTGGCGCTTGGCATGATCGTGATCGTCGGCACGAGCCGGAGCGCCGCGCGCTCCCTGCGCAGCCGCCGCCGCAAGACCCGGCACCTGAACAGCGCAATCACCTGGGTCGAGGAACGGTCGCCGCTGCAAATTGCCAGGATCCTGAAGCGAACCCGGCCTCGGAAGTGACAAACGCCACCGGCTCAGTGTTGCGAGAACACCCGTGCCGCGCCACGAAGGCGGCGCCCGGCTCCGGCCAGAAGCCGCTGCAAGGCCCGCCCGCGCCTGGTGAACCATTCATCTAGCTGTCGGTCGCTCACCAGCGGCGGTTGCCTGATGTAGAGCAGCCGGTAGACGGTGAGAATGACAAGCAGCGTCAGCCCCCAGGAAATCAGGGTGTCGGACAGGAAATGACCGCCGAATGCGACCCGGTTGACCGACAGGATCAGTCCGAGTGGAATCAGGAAGGCCAGCGCGGCCTTGCGCCAGCTCGCCGGCAGCAGGAACACGATGGCCAGCAGCCACATGGCCGCGGACGCCTCCCCGGAAACAAAGGAACAGTTGCTGTCGCAGTGATCGGTGATCTTCCAGACCGGCTGGAACGGCAGGTCGCCGCCGAATTCCTCGACGGAGCGAGGCCTGGGCCGTCCCCAGTTGTTCTTCAGCACCAGGTTCACCAATACACCCGGTCCCAGGATAAGCGTCGACAGCAGGAACAGTGGTTGTCTGAGCGGCAGGATCGGTGGACGCCCCGGTATGAAAAGCTTCAAGAGCAGGACCGCAACGCAGGAAACGGCGATGACGCGAACGAGAAACGGCCCGAGATGCCGGACCTTGCGCAGGAAGTCGACATCCTGCGCCGCAAACCCCGCGTCCCCGTAGTAGAACAGCCCGCTGGCCCGCAGATCCGTTTCCGGAAAGGCGAGAAAAAACAGCGAGACCAGACAGACCAGTAGGCCGACCGCGGGCATGGGATGGCCGGTTGACCACTTGGCCATGTTGCCAAGACGGCGCTTCAGATTATGATAAACGGGACGGATCGGCTTCATGGCAGCTCTTTAGCGCATCCCGACGGCCTGTCCAATCCCCTCCTGCGGGCAGGCGCCACAGGGTATTCGGAGAATTCGGAAGGTGCCCAACAATCCGCCGTCCGCTAGATCCTCCGGCACGATGAATGAATCAGTGCCTCGGAACGACCGGCCAACACTCGAATTCTGGTACGAATTCGCGTCCACCTACAGCTATCTTTCTGCAATGCGCATCGAAACGCTGGCCCGGGATCGGGAGGTCTCGATCGTCTGGCGTCCATTTCTGCTGGGGCCGATTTTCAAGAAAAACGGTTGGTCCACCTCGCCCTTCAATCTCTACCAGGCCAAGGGCAGCTACATGCTGCGTGACATGGAACGGCTCTGCGAGGGTTATGGTCTGCCCTTCTCCCTGCCCGTTCCGTTCCCGCAACAGAGCCTCCTGGCCGCCCGCGTCGCCCATGCGGGCCGCGACCAGTCCTGGATCGGAGCATTCACCCGCGCCGTCTTCATTGCCGAGTTCGCGCAGGGACTGGACATTTCCGACGAGGCGCTGATGGCCGACTTGCTGCTGGAAGCCGGAGCCCCGGCCAAGAGCACACTGGCCGCTGCGCATTCCAGGGAAACCAAGATCGGCCTGCGCGCGGCGGTAACGGACGCCGAAGAGCGCGGCATTTTCGGCGCGCCGAGTTTTGTCCTTGCAGACGGAGAACTTTACTGGGGCGACGACCGGCTCGAACACGCGATCGAGGCCGCGGCGAGGTTGTCGGGCTGAAATCAGCCGCCACAAGCCGGCGCGATCGAACGCACACCTATTTCTCGGGAATTGCCTGATCGTCAGGTTTTGCCTGACTATTGGGATGTGTCTACTGCCGCTTCAGCCGGTGAACCAGCTGCATGGCAGCATAGAGATCGGCCGGCGACAGCGGTTTGGTAAGCATGTGCTGGAACCCGGCCTCCTCGAGCCGGTGATCGCCGGCGGATTCCAACGCTGCCGTGACCGCAATCAGGGGAAGCTCGCGCTCGCTGCGGAATACCCGCAACTGCTCGGCCGTCTCCACACCACTCATTTCCGGCATGTGCAGATCCAGGAGCGCCGCATCGTAGCGGCCCTTTTCCGCCAGTGCGATTGCCTGTTCACCGGACCGGGCGACATCGGCTGTAATGCCAAAGGACTCCAGCAGAGCCGAGAGCAGCCTGCAATTGGTCTCATTGTCGTCGACCACAAGCACATGCATCGGCGGCAGCGCGGAAACAGGCTGTTCTGCAGGCGTGCTTCCGGAGGAAGCCGGCAAGGCCTCGCCTTCCCTTGCAACGGGGAAATCAACCACGAAACGGCTGCCCCCGCGCTCGGGCCGCTCAAGCGTGAGATGCCCGTTCATGTCCTCGACCAGAAGTTCGGTGCCCCAGAGCCCCAGCCCGCTGCCCGCCCCCGTTTCGCGGCCGTGGCGGCCACGCACGAAAGGACGGAACAACCGGGCGCCTTCCTCCGGGTCTATGCCCGGTCCGCTGTCCGTGACCGAGAGTCTCGCCCGGGCCGCGTCACCGTGTTCCGCGTCCCCCGCCTCATAGCCGGTCAACTCCACATGGACACCGCCGGTCGCGGTGTATTTGACAGCATTGTCCAGGAGCGTGGTCAACACGCGCCGCAGCGCGGCCGACTTGCCTGTCCAAAGGTCCCGTCCGCCTTCGCCGACCTGCAGCTCGAGCGTGAGGCCCTTGGCGTTCGCCGCGATCTGAAACAGGTCGGTGACTTCTCCGACGACGACGTCAACCCGGCTCGGAGCCCCCTCCGGCGCGGTGCCCGGCCCTGCTTCCGCGACAAGGTCGCCGGTCATCTGCGTCAGTGCATCGATGGAGCGGATCAGGATCGACAGCTGTTCGCTCTGGGTTCCGTTGAGCGGCCCCTTGCCGATGAGCTCGGCGGTCAGCCGCATGGCCGCAAGCGGCGTTCTCAGATCGTGGGCCAGCAGCGCAAGCTTGACACCGTCCTCGTCCCGATCCGCCATGCAGCCCCGATTCCTTCACCTGTTCCGGACATCAACAGGGCTTGCCAGGCGGGCGCCAAAAAGCCAAGTATGCCTCATACCGTTGCTTACCCCGATGACCGTCTGCTGTCTATCCGGTCCCGTTCCGGTTGTACCCGGCAGCCTTCCTGTCCCGTTCCTAACCGTTCCGGAATGACGTTTTCATGCTTGCGCAAACCTTCACGATTGTCGCTCCCGTTTTCGTCCTGATCGGCATCGGCTATGCGCTCGCCAAGTTCAAGGTGCTCAAGGAAAGCGCCAGCGAGGCGCTCGGCCAGTTTGTCTATGTGGTCGCCATTCCGATCCTGGTCTTCCGGACCCTGATCGGCGCGGACCTGTCAACGGGGTTGCCCGTTGCGCTCTGGGTAACCTATTTCCTCGGCGTCGGCATTGCTTTTGCGCTCGGCACGCTGGTCATCCGGAAAGGCTTTGCGCGCGATGCCCGTGCCGGCGCCATCGGCGGCATCTCGGCCGCGTTCGCCAACACGATCATGGTCGGACTGCCGCTCATCTCGGCGGTCTACGGCGACGACGGCCTTGTCCCCCTGCTCCTGATCATCTCGATCCATCTGGCCGTCATGACCGTGGGGATGGCCGTGATCATGGAGCGCGCGGCGGCGGTCGACAGCGGCACCGCCACCCCGCCTTTCGCGCAGATGGCCGTCGGCGCGCTGCGCACCGTCTTCATGAACCCGCTTGTGATCACGATCATCATCGCTTTTGCCTGGCGGATGACCGGACTTGAACTTCCGGAGATCGGAGCGGACGTGCTGAACCGGATCGCCGCCACGGCCCTGCCCCTGGCACTGCTCTCGCTCGGAATGAGCCTCGTGCAATACGGCATGCGCGGCAATGTCGTGCCGGGGCTCCTGCTCGGCGTGATCAAGATCTTCGTGTTGCCGGCCGCCGTCTTCGTGATCGGTGACTTTGTCTTCCGGCTGCCGCCGCTCTGGACCGCCGTCGCCACCCTGACGGCAAGCTGCCCGACCGGCGTCAACGCCTACGTCTTCGCCAACCGCTACGGGACAGGGCATGCCATGTCCGCCAACGCGATCACCACCACGACCTTGAGCGCGATCGTGACGACCAGCCTCTGGATATGGTTTCTGGACGCCTGGTTCGGCCTGAGCCTACCCTAGAGCCCGATCCGCCTGCGCAGCTCCGCATGGCTCATGCCGGCCTCGCGCAACGACCGTATGCTGGTGTCCCTGTTCGACTTCGACAGCTTTCGGCCGTCCTCGCCCAGAATCAGCCGGTGGTGCCGGTAAACCGGCGCGTCCAGCTGGAGCAGTTCCTGCAGCACCCGGTGCACGCTGGTGGCATGGTAGAGATCCTTGCCCCTGACCACATCGGTGATGCCCTGGCGGGCGTCGTCCACCACCACGGAGAGGTGATAGCTGGTCGGCGTATCCTTGCGCGCCAGCACCACGTCGCCCCATGCGGCTGGATCCGCCGTGACCGGCACCGCCGGATCGAACAGCGCCTCCCCCTCGGCCCCCGCCTCCAGCCAGGTCAACGGCCGGCCGATCCGTTCCAGCGCCTGTTTCATGTCGAGGCGCAGGGCAAAGGGTGCGTCGCTATCGGCGCGCTCGGCAATGTCCCGGCCGCTGAGCACGGCGGCATCACCGGGATAGAGCGGCGCCCCGTCGGGATCGCGGGGCCAACCGCCGCCGTTCGCCTCGAAGCCGGCGACATGTTTCCGGATCTCCGCCCGCGTCAGGTAGGCCGGGTAGACCAGCCCCATGTCCTGAAGCCGCTCCAGCGCTGCGCGGTACTGGGGAAAGGACTCCGACTGCCGCAGGACCGGTTCATCCCAGGTCAGGCCGAGCCAGGCCAGGTCTTCAAACATCTCCAGCTCAAGCCCGGGTGTGCAGCGGGCCTGGTCAATATCCTCCACCCGCACCAGCAATCGGCCGCTCAAGGCGACCGCGGCGCGGGCATTCAGCAGGGCCGACAGCGCATGGCCAAGATGCAGATGCCCATTTGGCGAGGGCGCGAAGCGAAAAACGGGTTTGGTCATCTGTGGTGCGGTGCCGGGTTGACGCGGGCGGATCATTCAGGTCCTACCTATCATTCCGGCCTCCCCTTGCAAGAGGGCCCGGCACAATCTCTTGGCGACCAGGGATCGCGACCATGAAGCCGATTGCGACCGATGATGACATCCGAACCGGCCTGGCGGCGCTGGTCGCGGCCGACAGCCGCCTGGCACGGATCGCCTCGGTCGCCGGCCCGCTTCCCCTGCGCCGCCGCGCGGCGAATTTCGAGGGTCTGGCCCAGATCGTCACCGGGCAGCAGGTCTCCGTTGCCAGTGCAGCGGCCATCTTTGCACGCCTTCAGGCTCTTGTTTCGCCACTGACCGCGGACGACCTGGAGAGGTTTTCAGACGAGGATCTGGCCGGGGCGGGCCTGTCCCGGCCAAAGATCAGGACCTTGCGCGCCATGTCGGCCGCTTGCCGGGACGGACTGGACCTCGCCCGTCTTGCCGAGGCTCCGGCGGAGGAGGCCCATGCCCGGCTGTGCGCCGTCAAGGGCATCGGCCGCTGGACCGCGGACATATTCCTGTTGTTCTGCGCCGGTCATCCGGACGTCTTTCCCAGCGGCGACCTGGCCCTTCAGGTCGCCGTGCATCAGGCACTCGATCTGCCGGAAAGGCCGCCGCAAAAGGCTCTTGATGCAATCGCAGCCGATTGGTCGCCGCACCGCGCCGTCGCCGCCCGCCTGTTCTGGGCCTGGTACCGGGTCCGGAAACAGGGAGCCGAGACGATGCCGGTCTGACGGCATTGCGCCTACCGGCCGGACATCTCCTCGACCGCCCTGAGCAGCAGCTCGATGTCCTGCGGGCGCGACAGGCGGTGATCGCCGTCGGGCACCAGGGTGAAGGTGACATCGTCCTGTGGCAGGGCCTCGACAAGCCTTTGGGCATGGCTGGCGGGCACGTCCGGATCCTCCGCGCCCTGCAGGATCGTCACCGGACAGCCGGTTTGCAAAGGCTTGCCGAAGAGAAGATGATCGCGTCCGTCCTCGATCAGCTTGCGGGTGATGACATAAGGAACGTCCCCGTAGGCCGAGGGCTGCTCCCAGCGGCCCTTTTCAAGGATCGTCCGCCGAATTTCGTCGGTAAAACGCTGGTTCCACATCAGGTCCTCGGTGAAATCCACCGCCGGCGCGATCAGGACAAGCCCCTTGATCTTGCCGCCGGACTTGCGGCTCAGGGCCAGGAGCAAGGCAATCCAGCCGCCCATGGAGGAGCCGACAAGAACCGTCTCGCCGGAACAGAACGCGTCGAACACGGCTGCGGCCTCTTCCAGCCAGTCGGATACACAGGCCTTTTCAAAATCACCATCGGACAGGCCATGGCCGGAATAATCGAAACGCACGACCTCCTGGCCGCGGCCCGCCCCGGAAACCGCGAGCGCTTCCGCCTTGGTGCCGTTCATGTCGGACTTGAACCCGGACAGCCACATGACCCCGGGCTGTTGGCCCGGCTGTCTCAGCACCGCGATCCGGCGAATGTCGGCATCTTTTCCGACGCTGATGAATTGCGGTTCGCTCGTCCCCATATTATGGCTCTCATGCTGATCCGTTTTCATGCAAGCCTTTGCACAGACGCCCCGTCTTGAAAAGATTTCCGGAGACCCGACTTGTCGCAGCTGCCTCCAGCAACCACGATCCTGCAAGTGATCCCGGACCTGAATTCCGGCGGCGCGGAACGCACGACGCTTGACGTGGCAAAGGCAATCATCGAGGCGGGCGGCACGGCCCTCGTGGTCAGCCAGGGCGGGCAACTGGTCCCGGACCTGACGGCCTGCGGTGCCGAACACATAACGCTCCCCGTCAAGTGCAAGAACCCGCTGACGATCTGGAAGAATTCAGCCCGTCTGGCCGAGCTCATCCGCCTGCGCAACGTCAGCATCGTTCACGCCAGGAGCCGCGCGCCTGCCTGGTCGGCCCTGTGGGCCGCGCGCCGAACCGGGACGCCATTTGTCACCACCTATCACGGCACCTACAATCAATCGAACGCCCTGAAAGCCTGGTACAATTCCGTGATGGCCCGGGGCGATGCGGTGATTGCCAATTCTCATTTCATCGCCGGTCTTGTCGCGGACCGGCACCCCTTTTCAAAAGACCGGATCACCGTGATCCAGCGCGGCTCGGACCTTCGGGGCCTCGATCCGGCCAATGTCAGTGCGCTGCGCCGGCAGGCTCTGAAGGACCAGTGGGGCATCCCCTCGGGCCATCCCATCATCGTCAACATGGCGCGCCTGACCGCGTGGAAGGGTCAGAAGGTGCTGATCGAGGCGATGGCCCATCTGATGGAAGCGGAGATCGGCAAACCTCTGGCCATTCTCGCCGGAGACCCCCAGGGGCGCGACGGTTACATGGCCGAACTGAAGAGACTGATTGCCGACAATGGCCTGCAGGATCGCGTGCGGCTGGTCGGGCATTGCGCCGATGTCCCGGCGGCAATGGCTCTGGCCGATCTGGCGGTGGTCGCCTCGAC
This sequence comes from Roseibium sp. Sym1, assembly GCF_027359675.1. Classification (NCBI taxonomy): domain Bacteria; kingdom Pseudomonadati; phylum Pseudomonadota; class Alphaproteobacteria; order Hyphomicrobiales; family Stappiaceae; genus Roseibium; species Roseibium sp. Sym1. The sequence goes on along the minus strand of NZ_CP114786.1, from coordinate 2,042,023 downwards.
GGAACCCGAAGCTTTCGGCCGCGCGGCCGTCGAAGCGCAGGCAGCCTCCGTGCCTGTCATCGTCTCTGATCTGGGCGCCGTTCCGGAAACCGTGCTGGCACCGCCGCAGGCCAGCGAGGAAGAACGCACCGGCTGGCGGGTTCCGCCGGGAGATCCGGCGGCGCTGGCAACAGCCATCCGGCAAGCCCTGCAGCAGGATCCGGATCTTCGGAAAGAAATGACGGACCGGGCGCTCGCCCATGTCCGCCAGAATTTTTCCGTCGAGACCATGTGCTCGAAAACACTGGACGTCTACGCGGGCTTGCTCGGGCGGTCTTCCGGCTGAAGCGCAGGACGGCACCGCGGCGTCCTGCGTGGCGGGCGCTGCGCCGGACATCCCGGTCACGGTCGAAGAAAGCTCCTCCGCTGCCGCGGCCATCGTGGACGACCGCTGCCGGATCTGTGCTGCGGTCGCGCTCAGGCCGCCAGGGGATAGGCCTCCTCGACCAGGTACGGCCCTCCTCCCACGCTGGCCTTCGCGGAGAACAGCACGAACCGGCCCGCCACGAAAGGCGGCGCCTGGAAATTGCCGCGCTCGCTCAGCCACTTGGCAACATCCTCGTTGGTCGAGGTCTTGCAGCGCGCGATCGTGACATGGGGAATGTATTTGCGCCGCTCCGCCGGCAGGTGCAGGCGCTGCAGGATGCGCTCCTGTTCCGCCTGCAGGTCCGCCAGCTGGGTGCTCGGCTCGACCCGGGCCCAGACCGCGTGCGGCTTGCCGTTGCCGAACGACCCGAGACCCGTCAGCCGGATCTCGATCGGGTCGCGCCGGATCCTGTCGAGCGCTTCCACGACCTCGTCGGCGGTGCGGTCATCGATGTCGCCGATGAAACGCAGGGTCAGGTGATAGTTTTCCGGATCGATCCAGCGGGCGCCCCGAAGGCCTCCCCGGAGCATTGAAAGCATGAGGCCCGTCTCCGACGGAATCTCAAGGCCTGTGAATAGGCGCGGCATGGGTTTTCCCTCCGCTGTCGCTGATAATTCCATGAGGAATCAACTTCCCGAAAATCGCAAGACAAAATTCTAAGCTCTTGTCCCGCCTTTCGAAATCCAGGCCGCTTACAGGCAGATGCCGGGCCTGTTCGTCACAGACCCGGCATCCCGCGCATGATTTGATTCTGTTGAAACCAGGCTAGGGCGCCGGGTTGCCGAACTCCTGGTGCAGGGCGTCGATCTTCTCCAGCACATCGCTGCTCAGGGTCAGTTCGGCGGCACCGATATCCGTTTCCAGCTGGTCCATGCGGGTGGCGCCGAGAATGACCGACGTCACGAAGGACCGCGACATGGCGAAGGCGAGTGCCATCTGCGACGGGTCGAGACCTGCGTCCTTCGCCAGGTCCAGATAGGCGTTGACCGCCTCGATCGCACGCGGATGCTCGTAGCGCTGCAGCCGGTCGAACAGGGTCTTGCGGGCTCCGGCCGGCAGGGCGCCGTCCCGATACTTGCCGGTGAGATACCCCTGGGCCAGGGCCGAATAGGCCAGCAGCCCGACGTCCTCGCGCCGCGCCACTTCGGCAAGGCCGGTTTCGAAGGTGCGGTTGACCAGCGAATAGGCGTTCTGGATCGAAGCCACGCGGGGCACATCGTAGAGCTCGGACGCCGTGACGTAGCGCATCGTGCCCCAGGTGCTTTCATTCGAGACGCCGATATGGCGCACCTTGCCGGACTTCACCAGGTCGCCCAGAACCTCCAGGGTCGACTGGATGCTGTTTTCCTCTTCAGCCGGGTCAACGTCCAGCCAGCGGGTCGGGTTGGACCCGAAGCCGGAGACATTCCGGTCGGGCCAGTGGATCTGGTAAAGGTCGATATAATCGGTCTGGAGGTTTTTCAGGCTCCGGTCGACCGCAAACTCGATCTGCGCGCGGGTCAGCCGGCCTTTGTCGCCGTTGTCGCGGAACCAGTCCATGTCGGTCCGGCCGACCACCTTGGTCGCCATGATGACCTGGTCGCGGTTGCCGGACGTCTTGAACCAGGAGCCGATGATGCGCTCCGTCCGGCCTTGCGTCTCCCTTTTCGGCGGGATCGGGTAGAGTTCGGCTGCGTCAAAGAAATTGATGCCCTTTTCAAGGGCGTAATCCATCTGCGCATGACCTTCGGCTTCCGAATTCTGTTCGCCGAAAGTCATCGTTCCGAGGCAAAGAGCACTCACCTCTATTTCCGTGCGGCCAAGACGGCGCTTTTCCATAAGGCAATCCTTCACGTTTTGAAATGGGGCACCCCGGACGCCGGTCGGCGTCCACCCCTGAACAGGTCAAACGTCGTCAAGACGATTGGGCTTTGGCCAAAAGCGCTTCGACTTTCGGCAAAATGTTTTCAACGATAACCTCGACACCCCTGGAGTTGGGATGCATTCCGTCGGCGAGGTTGAGGCTCGGGTCTAGCGCGACGCCCTCAAGGAAAAACGGATAGAGCAGGGCGTCATGGGCGCTGGCGATATCCGCATAGATCGGATCGAACATCTCGGCATATTCGGGACCGAGATTGCGCGGCGCCAGCATCCCGGCGAGCAGCACCGCGATGCCGCGCTCGCGCAGCCGCCGGGTGATCTCCTCGATATTCCTGCGGGTCACCTCCGGCGAAATGCCGCGCAACGCGTCATTGGCCCCCAGCTCGACGATCACCGCATCGGCATCAGGCCCCACCGACCAGTCCAGACGCGACAGTCCGCCGGTGGAGGTATCGCCCGAGACACCCGCGTTGACGACCTCGACCGCCTGCCCCTTTTCGGCCAGCGCCGCCTGCAGCTTTTCCGGAAAGCCGTCGCCCGCGGGAAGCTGGTAGCCGGCGGTCAGGCTGTCGCCCAGCACAACGAGCTTGAGCGTCTCGGAACGGGCCGGGAAGGTCGTCAAACCGATGAACAACAGGGCGAGGCAGGCAAGAAACCGGTTCACGCGAACTCTCTTTCAGGACTGGAAGACGCATCACATCAGGCCCATATGGTCGCAGAGCGCTCCAATGTCGAGGGCATGCATCTGTCAGGAAGACGATCATGCGCCCGTTGTAAAGGTCATATGATGACAAATTCGCCTGCCATCACCCTCAAAGATGTCCACCTGACCCTCGGCGAAGGCGCCGGCCGGGTGCATATCCTGAAGGGGATCGACCTGGAAATCGAAAAGGGCACCTCTGTGGGCCTGGTCGGCCCGTCCGGCTCCGGCAAGTCGACGCTCCTGATGGTCATGGCCGGTCTCGAACGCGCGGATGAAGGTCTCGTGAGCGTGGCCGGCTCGGAGCTCGGCCCGCTGTCCGAGGACCAGCTTGCCAGGTTCCGGGGCCGGAACGTCGGCATCATCTTCCAGTCCTTTCACCTCGTCCCCAACATGACCGCCCTGGAAAACGTCGCCGTACCGCTGGAGCTTGCGGGCGACCCCGCCGCCTTCGACAAGGCCAGGTCAGAGCTGGACGCCGTTGGCCTCGGCCATCGCATGTCCCATTATCCGGCCCAGCTCTCGGGCGGCGAACAGCAGCGTGTCGCCGTGGCCCGGGCCCTCGTGGTGGAACCGGAAATCCTGATCGCGGACGAGCCGACCGGCAATCTCGACGACGACACCGGCGCGCAGATCGTCGACCTGATGTTTGCCGCCCAGAAGGCGCGCAACACCACACTGGTCCTGGTCACCCACGATCCGGGCCTCGCGGCAAGATGCGCGCGCATGATCCGGGTCCGCTCCGGAGAAATCGAGGAAACCCGGGTTGAAAGCCGCGCGGACGTTTCGGCATGAGCGGTTTCGTGGCAGGAACAGGAGGCGCCGGACAGCAGACCTTCCGCCTCGCGACACGCTTCGCGTTCAGGGAGCTGCGCGGCGGGCTCAAGGGATTTTACATCTTCATCGCCTGCATCGCGCTTGGCGTTGCCGCCATTGCCGGCGTCACCTCCGTTTCGCGCGCGCTGACCGAAGGCATTTCCAGGGAAGGTCAGGCCATCCTGGGAGGCGACCTGTCGTTCCGCCTCATTCATCGTGAGGCCGACCCCGCCAAGCTTGCCTATCTGGAGGATCTCGGCAGCGTCTCCCGCGTCGCCACCATGCGCGCCATGGCCCGCCTTCCCGAGGCCGGTGAACAGGCCCTGGTGGAGCTGAAGGCCGTCGATGGCGCCTATCCTCTCTACGGGACCATCGGCCTGACGGGCGGCGAACCGCTTGAAGATGCCCTGGCACAGACCGACGGGATCTGGGGCGCCGTCGCGGACCCCGCCCTGCTGGCACGCCTGGACCTCAACGTCGGCGACACGGTCTCGCTCGGCCGCGGCACCGTGCGCATCACGGACACGATTGCGGCGGAGCCCGACAAGCTCGCGGGCGGCATGGAATTCGGTCCACGCCTGATGGTCTCCGACGCCGCCCTGCCGGAAACAGGCCTCGTCCAGCCCGGCAGCCTGGTGCGCTGGCACTACCGGGTCCGTCTCGACCCCGCACCGCGCCTCGAAGCGCTGGAGCGGATCGTCGAGGAGGCCCGGACGGCCCAGCCGGACGCCGGCTGGCGCATCCGCTCCAGGGCCAATGCCTCTCCCGGCCTGCAGCGCAGCATCGACCGCTTTGCCCAGTTCCTGACCCTTGTCGGCCTGACCGCGCTTGTTGTCGGCGGTGTCGGCGTGGCCAATGCCATTCGGGCTTACCTGGAAACCAAGCGCGAAGTCATTGCCAGCTTCAAGTGCATGGGCGCGACCGGCGATTTCGTTTTCAAGGTCTACCTGGTACAGATGCTGATCCTGGCCCTGATCGGCATTGCCATCGGTCTTGTCGCCGGCGCATTGATCCCGTTCGCGGCAGGCGCGGCCCTTGAAAGCGTGCTGCCGGTCAAGCTGGCCGCCGGCATCTATCCGAACGAACTGGCCCTGGGGCTGCTATACGGCCTGTTGACGGCGCTGGCCTTCGCCCTCTGGCCGCTTGGCCGGGCCCATGACGTGCCGCCGACCGCCCTCTTCCGCGACATCGTCACGGGCGGCACCAAGCTGCCGCGCAAGCGCTACCTGTTCGCCACGGCCGTCACGGTCGGCCTTCTCGCCGCGATCGCGGTCACGCTGGCCCATGACACCCGCATGGCCGGCATCTACATCGCCGCGTCGGCCGGCGCCTTCGTGCTCCTGGTGCTCGTCGCCCGCCTGATCATGGCCGTTGCCCGGCGTTTGCCGACGGTACGCTCGACGGAACTCCGGCTGGCCATCGCCAACATTCACCGGCCGGGCGCGCTCACCCCGTCCGTGGTGCTGTCGCTCGGGCTCGGGCTTTCCCTGCTTGTCGCGCTTGCGCTGATCGACGGCAACCTGCGCCGGGAACTGACCGCAACCATCGCCGACAAGGCGCCGAGCTTCTTCTTTGTCGATATCCAGAGCCACGAGCGCGACGCCTTCGAGGCGTTGCTGACGGCGGAGGCACCGGACGGCAACTTGCAGAGCGTGCCCATGCTGCGCGGCCGGATCGTCAGCCTGAACGACATCCCGTCCGAGGAATTCGAACCGGCACGCGAAGGCTCCGACTGGGTGCTGCGGGGCGACCGCGGCATCACCTATGACGCAAGCCTGCCGAAAAATTCCAAGCTGGTGGAAGGCGACTGGTGGCCGCAGGACTATTCCGGTGTGCCGCTTGTCTCCTTCGACGCGGAAGCCGCGACCGATCTCGGCCTGAAGATCGGCGACAGGATCACCGTCAACGTCCTCGGCCGCGAAATCACCGCGGAAATCGCCAATCTGCGTGACGTGGAATGGCAGTCGCTCGCCATCAATTTCGTCATGGTGTTCTCCCCCAACACCTTCGCCGGCGCCCCCCATGCCCATCTCATGACCCTCGGCTGGGCGGAGGACGTGCCGGCGGAGACGGAGCTTGCCCTTCTCAAGACCGTGTCGAATACCTATCCGACCGTAACCGCGGTCCGGGTCAAGGATGCGATCACACAGGTGAACGACCTGGTGGCACAGCTCGCATGGGCCATACGCGGGGCCAGCTCGATCACGCTGATCGCCAGTGTCCTTGTGCTGGCCGGAGCGCTCGCCGCGGGGCATCGCAGCCGGATCTATGACGCCGTCATCCTGAAAACCCTCGGGGCAACCCGCACCCGTCTGATCCTGGCCTACGGGCTGGAATATGCCATTCTGGGTCTGGCGACCGCTCTGTTCGCCCTGGTCGCCGGCGGGATCGCGGCCTGGTACGTGATCACGCAGATCATGGACGGGTCGTTTGTGCTGATGCCGGTCACGGCGGCAGGCGCCGCGCTGGTGGCCCTGGTCCTGACGGTCGGCTTCGGTCTCATCGGCACCTGGCGCATCCTTGGCGAAAAACCTGCGCCGGTATTACGAAATCTCTAACACGAACTATTCCCGGCGGGTCATGTCATTTCGACGGGACCTGTCGGGAAATTTTCATATTGCCCAAGCAGTTTCCGTCAAACTTCGGCCCCGCGCAACTTGCATACTGACCTAATCTTGGCTATCCGGTTCGGGTCCGGACAAGTATGTTAGAGGGTCGTCGTCCATGTTTGAATTCACCCAAGTTTCTTATCTGAAGAGCTTTGCCAAAGCTGCGGCTGTTGCGGCGGTCGCCATCCTGTCGTTTGCGCCCGCCGCAACGGCGGAAAGTCCGTTTCACACCGGTGTCTGGCAGTTGAACACGCCGGAAGGCACCCGCGGCCTTGTCGTCAGCGACTGGCTGGTCTTCGAGGATGGCCTGCCGAAACGGTGGCTCTACCGCCGCGCCGGCACCAACGACGCCAACCAGTTCGACTTTTTCACCCGTACGATCAACGACAGCGGCTACACGCCGGTCGGCATCCGGGTCTATCGCACCGGCGACAACTCGATGAAATACACGCTCGCGCCCAAGGGCGAGGATCCGATCGAGGTCACCGCCGAGCGCCTGTCCATTCCGAATTTCGAAAATTCCTGCCTGTCGGTCGAGAAAAAGGGCAAGCGCTTCTACGGCAACTGGAACGGCACCTCCGGCTCCAAGCTGAAAAAACTCAACGTTCAGAAGTCGCGCCTGACCATTGACGGGGAAGCCCGCAAGGTTGCGATTGAGGAAGTCCGCGTCGGCCGCATGGGCATCACCGAGGACGGCAAGCCGATCGCCTTCCTGACCGATGCGGGCGGCGATTACGCGGTCCTGCAGTGGTTCAAGCCGGGCGTGACCGTCGAGCAGATGCGCGACAAGGACACGGAAATCCTGGATTTCGCGTCCGAGGAAATCGTGCGCAATCCCGGCGGCACCTGCGATCGCCAGATCGAATCCCGCCTCAAGGCCATGAAATAAGCGTGATCTCTTAAGCTTATTGGCATAAAATACGGTCTCGGGCGCAAAGATTACGAAATTTTCAGATTTCACGTCTTGAGCTTGATACCGTATTTTCCCATATGTTGAGGGAATTGTGTTGTGAGCGATGTCGCCTGCAACATGTGGTTCAAAAAGGGGATTACCACGACCATGTCGACCTTTGACCGTCAATCTCAAGGCGTCTATCAGGCCGCCGGCACACGCGCCGAGGCCGGCATTGATCAGGGCCTGCGCGCCTACATGCTGGGCGTCTACAACTACATGACCATCGGCCTCGCGCTGACCGGGTTCTTCGCGCTGGCAACTTCGATGCTGGCAACCACCTCCGACCCGAGCGCGGCCGTCGCGAGCCTCGGCAACGGCCAGATGCTGACACAGCTTGGCGTCACGCTTTATGGCAGCCCGCTGAAATGGGTCGTCATGCTGGCTCCGCTCGGCATGGTGATGTGGCTGTCCTTCCGGATCCAGTCCATGAGCGCCAGCTCCGCTCGGACCATGTTCCTGATCTATTCGGCCATCATGGGCATCTCCCTGTCCTCGATCTTCCTCGTCTATACTGGCGGATCGATCGCACGCGTGTTCTTCATCACGGCCGCGTCCTTCGGTGCCCTCAGCCTCTTCGGCTACACCACCAAGAAGGACCTGTCCGGCTGGGGCTCGTTCCTGTTCATGGGTCTGATCGGCATCATCATTGCCTCGATCGTGAACATTTTCATGGCCTCTTCCGCCCTTCAGTTCGCGATCTCCGTGATCGGTGTCCTGGTGTTCGCCGGCCTGACCGCCTACGACACCCAGCAGATCAAGGAAATGTACTACGAAGGTGACAGCGGCGAAGTCGCCACCAAGAAGTCCGTGATGGGCGCCCTGCGTCTCTACCTCGACTTCATCAACATGTTCCTGATGCTGCTGCAGCTGTTCGGCAACCGCGAATAAGCGCCGGCAGACAGAACAAGCGGAAAAGCCCGGCTCAGCCGGGCTTTTTTGTGTGCCGCCGCGACCGCATATCCAACCGCCGTCATTCCGGTCAGGCGCAGCGCGATCCGGGACGACAAGACAGAGGATTGCTCAGGGAAAAATACCGGTGCCTGCGGTGCTTTGGCCGACCAAGCTGGAGGCCATCGTCCACGCGCAGGCCTGTTGCCGCCCCTCAGACCTCGACGACGCGAAGGTGCTTCTTCTTTTCGAGAACGCGCAGGACCTGTGCCAAGTCATGGCCGCGCTTGAGGATCATGCCGCCGGTGGCGACCACCGAATAGGCGCCCTGGCGCCGGGCCAGCTTCGGATCCTTCTCGATCCGGTAGAGCGGCATCTCGGAGGTCCGCCGGAACACGGAAAACACCGCCCGGTCCTTCAGGAGATCAATGGCATAGTCCCGCCATTCGCCGTCGGCGACCATGCGGCCGTAGAGCCGCAGGATGGTATCGAGTTCACGCCGGTTGAAGGCAACGACAGGTTTGGGAGGGGGAGCCGGTTGATGCTGCGGCGCCTGGGTCATACCCGCGCCGCGCTGAAACGCGCTGTCATCGGCTTCGCTCATTCCGCCTCCATTTTCGTTTGCGGTTTCGCACAAGGCTTCAGGGAATCACGCCCGGCAATGCCTGTCACCTAAGCTTCATCTTGCGTTGTCTTGGGGGTGGATGGCAAGTCCGCGGGTCAAGAATGCAATTCAAGCGCCTCCTGCACCGGCAATTTTACGCATGTGTTTCTCTTGAAAATCATCAAAAACGTACGTAACGGCACTTTGCCCAGAAAGAATGCGCAAATTTCCATGATTTTGCCGCATTCCAGCCCTTGGCCAGCCATTTTAACCACCCATATTATCATCATACCCTGATGGGTACGATCGGTAGGGATCGCGGAATGCATTAGCCCCCCAGCCCCCCGGGGTCTCTACAGGTCTACCAGATTTAGTGAGTCAAACATTAGGGCAACTGAAGGGCCGGCTATACGCCGGCCCTTTTCATTTGGCGCTCTCTGTTTTGCCTCCGCGTCGCGGGCATTGGCATTTTTTTCAGGCTTCCCGCGAAAGGGACCATTTTTCACCTTCGGCGCCGCAATTGTCTCTTCCCCAATCGGGGACTTGATGTATCCTTTTCCCAGAATGACCACCGACCTGATCGATCTTCGCGCGGCCAGGACCGCGGATTGCGACGCACTTGCAGGCATTCACAGCCAGGCCTGGCTCGGTGCCTACCGCGGGGTCCTGCACGGTGTTGACCTGCAGAAGATGATCACCCGGCGTGGCAGCAGCTGGTGGCGCGGCGCGCTGGCCCGCGGCGTCGACATCAAGATCCTCAGCATTGCCGGTGTGCCCGCGGGCTATGCCACCTACGGCCCCTGCCGCCTGCGCGACACGGGCATGGAAGGTGAAATCTACGAGCTGTACCTCAAGCCGGAATATCAGGGCCTCGGTTTCGGCCGCACACTGTTCGAGCACGTGCGGGAAACCCTCGCGGCACGACACATGCAGGGCCTTGCGATCCAGGTGCTCAGCGACAATCAGCCGGCACGCGCCTTCTACAAGGCCGTTGGCGGCCGGCTTGTGTCGAAATCCTGGTACAGGCTGGGCGGACGCAGGCTCGAATTGTCGATCTATGCCTGGCCGGACCCGCATTCATGACCGGGACAGCCGGCTGACCGGACACGGCGCGGGCAACGGCGCCTCACCACTGCAAGGCGCCGGGATTGCCCAGGATCTGCGGCGGCTGCGAACAGTCGTACCCGCCGGCCATCGTATCGGCCGCCTGCCGGGCCAGGACATTGGCATTGGCATTGGCCTGGGCGTCGACCCTCGCGATCTGGCAGGTACTGCCACCCGGCACCAGCTGGGTCACGATCAGGATGCTGCCGGTGCGGGCGCCTTCGTCGAGGCTCGGGAACCAGCGCAGGATCGTGGCGAAGGGAACGCCTGCGCGCAGGCGCCACTCCAGCGTCTCGTTGACCGTGTTGAAATTCGGCAGTGTCTGCCTGGCGGCGGGTTCGTTCCCCGCGTCCGGACCGAAGGAAATGAACATGCGCAAATCGCCCTCGGCAACATAGACCGGCTGGCCCCGATAGCCAGGGCATTCCCAGGCGCCGGCAAAGGTGCCTTCATCCGAGGCCGTCTCGACCTGGGTGCAGTTTTGCAGCTGGATCTTGGTGTAGGCGCTGTCGATCCCGGCAGCGGATACCCCTGCGACGGAACCGAGCAAGACCGCAAAAAGGCCGCAGAGGCGTGTAATACCGGACCAGGCCCGTCTCATGATTGCATCTCCCGATTGTCTCCACCTTCGGAAAGGAAGGCACGTTAATCAATTAGGTGCAATGCAAAAATTAAAGGCTTGAACTTCCCCGGCGGGATTGCGATAGACGCAGCAGCGATCAACAGGAGTTTTTCTAAATGCGTATGGACGCCGTGCCGATTGGCAAGAACCCGCCGGAAGACATCAACGTCATCATCGAGGTGTCCGTCGGCGGTGAGCCGATCAAATACGAAATGGATAAGGAAGCCGGCGCCATGTATGTCGACCGCTTCCTCTATACGCCGATGCGCTACCCGGGCAATTACGGCTTCGTGCCGCACACCCTGTGTGGCGACGGTGATCCGATTGACGTGGTCGTCGTCAACCAGCGGCCGATCGTTCCGGGTGCAATCATGAACTGCCGCCCGATCGGCGTCCTCCTGATGGAAGACGAGTCCGGCCAGGACGAAAAGATCATCGCCGTGCCGACGCACAAGCTGACCAAGCGCTACGACGACATCAATGACATTGCCGACCTGCCGGACATCACCATGGCGCAGGTCAAGCATTTCTTCGAGCACTACAAGGACCTGGAGCCCGGCAAGTGGGTGAAGGTCACCGGTGTGGAAGGGGCGGACGCCGCCAAGAAGCTGATCGTCGAGTCGATCGCCCGGGCACAGAAGGAAGCTGCCGAATAAGGCGCTCTTGAAGGTCGATTGAATTAATTGGGGCCGTGGCCGGCTATCTGTTGTCGGCCGCGGCCTCAATGCGTTCCATGTCCTGGTCGGACAGTCCGAAATGATGGCCGATCTCGTGGATCAGGACATGCGCGACGACGTCGCCAAGCGTTTCGTCCATGGCTGCCCAGTAGTCCAGGATCGGCCGGCGGAACAGCCAGATCCGGTTGGGCATCTGCCCGGTCCGGTCGGTGACCTCACCTTCCGTCAGGCCAAATCCTTCGAACAGGCCCAGCAGATCATGCGGGTCCTCGATGCCGAGCGCGTCCAGGACATCGTCGGGCGCATAGTCGGCCAGGCTGATCTGCAGATGACCGCACCGCAGCAGAAGGTCATCCGGAAGACCGGCCAGGACCTCGCTGGCCATGGCTTCGAAATCTTCCAGTTCTGGTGCTTTGCGATCAGACCAGCCACTGTGGCTGATCGGCCGGACGGATGCCATGACGGTTCCTTTAACGCTTCCGGTGTTTCAAGGCGTGAGCCTGGTCAGAGCTAGGTGACGGACCCTAGGTGACGGACTCATAAATGAAGATGAACTGGTTTGAGGCGAATTGGTCTTCATCAAGGAGCGAAAGCGCAGGAAATGTGGTTCATTTTCAAGCCTTTCGCGACGCTGAGGAAGCCCAATTCGGTCAAATCCGAAGGACATGAAAATAGCTTCACTCCGCGTCGTCAGCGCGCTTGACCGGGCAAAAAGCCCGCTCCACGCACCCTTCCTGGCGGTATTTTGCTATTTTCCATGCCATTTCGTCTTCATTTATGAGTCCGTCACCTAGAGGTAGGTAACGGCGAGGTAAATCACCAGTCCTATGGCAAAAACCAGTCCGAGCCCCCGGCCGATCCGGGTCCCCCAGACCTCGATCTCGTCATTCTCGTCCTTGTCCGCCGCGCTCATGTGCTTTTTGGCGCGGTCGGCCATACGCACGAAGGTCGAGCCGACGATGGTCTCGCTCTCGGCTTCGACCCGGTCAAGGGCGTGAAGCGCCTCCTCGCGCTGCTTTTCCTTGGGGTGGTTGGGTCCGCTCATGCTTCCACTTTGACCGCGTTGCCCTGCCGTTTCAACAGCAAAGCCGCCAGCAATGCCAGACCAGCAAGTCCGGCGGAGGCAACCGCGTTCCAGCCGGCAAAGGACAGACCGAACATCCGCCAGCTGGCTTCGGTGCAGCTGACCAGGCGCGTCGATTGCAGGGATTGCAGCAAGCTGGTCGCAGAGCCCGGCGCGGCCCCGCCGCCGCCGCAATCGGTCGGCCCCTGCCAGAACTCCCATTCGGCGCCGGCCTGATAGATCCCGAGGCCCGAACCGTAGGCAAACACGGCAGCGACGCCCAGAAGCGTCAGGAGCGCCAGTCCGGACCGGCCCATCGCCATCAGCACCAGTGCCAGCGCGGTCAGGGGCAAGCCGACGTAATAGGGCACGCGCTGTTCCAGGCAGAGCTCGCAAGGGGTATAGCCGCCGATCAGCTGGAAACCCCAGGCGGTCGCGATCACCACCAGCCCGCCGAGCAGCACCAGACCCGAAATGCTTTTCGCCATGCGATCCTGAGACATCAGATCCTCACTTTTTACAGATATTTCAAAAGGACAAAACCGCCGACCAGCAACACCACGAATAGGGTGAACATGAGACCGAGGCGCTTTTCGATGAAATCCTTGATCGGCGGACCGAAGAAGTAGAGCAGGGCCGCGACGACAAAGAAGCGAAGCCCGCGCGAGACGATGCTCGCCATGATGAAAACCGGCAGGCTCAACCCGAGCGCACCCGAGGCGATCGTGATCACCTTGTAGGGAAACGGTGTCAGTCCGGCAATAAAGACAAACCACCAGCCATACTGGTTGTAGATCTCCTTGAATTCCTCGACAAACGCCATCTTGCCGTAAAAAGTCAGGATCGGGACCGCAACCTGTTCGAACAGGAACAGCCCGATCAGATAGCCGAAAATACCGCCGACAACAGAGGTCAGCGTGCATAACAGCGCGTACCACCAGGCCTTCTCGCGCCGGGCGATCACCATCGGGATCAGCAGGATGTCCGGCGGGATCGGAAAGACCGAGCTTTCGACAAAGGAAACGGAGCCCAGCGCGACAGGTGCGCGCGGTCCGGCGGCAAGGGACAGGGTCCAGTCATAAAGGCGTCTGATCATGGCGCTTCCCATAGCCTTTGCGTCGCAAAAAGTCATCCAGGGAAATCGCGGACATGCCGTTAAAGTGAACGTCCTGGCAGTTCGGGAACAGGCCGCGTCCTGCGGATCCGTGGACGGACCGGTCACGCATGCGGCCACGAGGGCGGATTTTCCGGCACTCTCTGGTATTATCCTGCGAATGCTGACCGTCCTCACGCCTAGGGAGGAACTCATGAGGAGTACCGCCAAATTCATTGCGGCGTTGGCTCTGGCCGCCGTCACTACAACACCCCTGGCTTCATCCGCCCAGGAGATCCGGGCGGACGGAACCGTCAAGCTGACCCCGTTCGAAGCCCGCGGCATCAAGTTCTCGACGATCTACACGGTCAACGAGGATTTCGCCCAAAAGCACGGGATCGCTGTCCCCGCGGCGTTCAGTCTTGCCGCTCCCCGCCGCGAGGCCCAACGGATCCTCGCCCAGGCGAAACCGTCCGGCGGCGGTCCGATCAAGATCTACTTCACCACCGATGACGCCGCACAGCGCATCTTCTCGTCCCTCCAGATCGTCACCTACACCCTGAAAACCGACGACCCGCAGAAACGGCTCGAAGTCGGGGACTATTTCGCCATCGAGCTCCTGAAGAAACTGGGCACGACCCCGGACACCACACGGGTGAATGTTCGCCGCAAGGTCATGATCGGCGACCTGCCCGCCTCTGAAGTCGTCGGCAATTTCGTGAACAAGGACGGCGACCAGCTGCTCGTCCGGCTTGTCGCGCTGGCAAAACCGGACACCCGCGATGGCGTCATCGGGATTGCCGTCGGGCATCCGCGCCAGGGCAGGATCAGGAGTGTCGAGGACATATACGAAACCAGCGCATCCCTGGCCCTCGACACGGTGACGTTCAAATAGGCCGGGCGATGATCCGGCCCCGGCCGCCCAGGCCAGGTCACGGGCACGATTTTCCCGCGGTCCCGGATACGGGTTTGGCACCCGCCGGGACAACGGGATCCTGGCGTCACCCAACCTGGAGACCGGCGGAAAACATCGATATGCACCGCTTCATGCGGAGGCGTCGTTTCTCGCTCGCCAGTGCGTGGGAGACTGGCCAATGGCGTGATGGAACTGGCTCGAGAAGTGGAATGCGGAGTTGAACCCCAGCAGTCCGGCGATCTCCTTGATGGATTTGTCGGTGTTGTCGAGCAGATCACACGCCCGCTGAATCCGCACCCCCATCTGGTACTGCTTCGCCGACATGCCGGTTTCGGCCTTGAACAGCCGGCGCAGGTAGGAATAGCTGACCCCAAGTTCGGATGCGACATCCTCGATGGCCATCTGGTCGGCGCACCGCTCCATGAGGATCATTCTCGCCCGGTCCACGAGGCGGGCGGCGCCGTTCTCCGGCAGCCCGCGCGCCTGACAGATCTGCGCCAGGAGCTGAAGCCCCATCGTCGAAACGAGCGGCTGGTTCAGCAGGAGGTCGTGGCGCGCCAGTTCGTGGATTTTCGCAAACACCGCCTCGGTACCGGACGCATGCCGCACGACGGGCTGGCCGGGGTCGAGCAATCCGCTGTCGCGGACGAAATCGAATGCGGCCCCCTTGCATTCGATCCAGTGTTCGGTCCAGCCGCTGTCATCATCGGGAGCGTAGCGGTGCCAGACATTGGGAAAGAGCAGAAACACGTCCCCTGCGGAGATCCTGTGAGCCCTGCGGTTTTCGCCGAATTCCAAACGGCCGCGGCCGGCACTGATATGGACGATCTGGTAGGCGCGCAGGATACGCCCCCGCGCCCAGTTGAAATGGTGGTCATCGGGATGGCGCGCGGGCGGATATTGCGATCCCGGAGGAATTTTCGTGTACCCGCTGGAAAGTGCCATGCAGCCCCAGGCCAGGCAAAGCCGGTTTTCGGGAACGTAGACGAAATAGTTCTCTGGATCTTTCATCGTATCATTTTTTGTATGCTTTATGTCAATAATCCGAAACAAGCCCCAATGTCACGGACTGTCATAATTGCTACACTAATCAGCGAGGATCATTTTTTGAAGTGGCCTCAACGTCGATTGTTGAATCGGCAAACTTTTCGCTGCGGCAAGGAGGGCTGCGGCAAGGGAGGAAACAATGATACGTTCTGCCATGACGCTCGCATGCACTGTGAGCATGAGCATACTTGCGGCCCAGGCCGCAGCTGAAGACTTTCACGGGTTTGATCCTCAGGCTTTCGACGGCAAGAGGCTGCCGGCCGAAGCCATGCAGGAAATGGTATCGGAAGCGGCTGGGGTCACGGCGCCCAGGAACGGGGACAAGTATGTCTTCGGCTTCGCCAACCTTCAGCGTGACATCGCCTTCGGCGTGCTTGTCGAAAACGGCATCGTCGAGAACGCGGAAGCTGCCGGCATCGAACTGGTCATCGCCGACAACCGCCTGGATGGGCCGACCGCGCTTTCCAACGCAAACAGCTTCACGCAGCGCGATGTCGATTATGTGATCGAATTCCAGACCGACGCCAATTTCGGCCAGCAGATCATGCAGGTCTTCGACAATGCCGGCATAGCCGTCACGGCGATCGACATTCCCATGCCCGGTGCCAACTTTTTCGGTGTCAACAATCCGAAGTCCGGTTTCATGGGCGGCTCCTATCTGGCGACCGCCGCGAAGGAACAATTCGGCGAACGGCTGAACGAAGGCTATCTGGTGATCGGGGCATTGCCGCAATCCGGTGCCATTCCGCGCATGCGCACGGACGGGCAGCGCGCCGGTTTCATGGCGCTGAGCGAAGGCTTCCCGGAAGAGAACGTCATCGAGATCGACACCAAGAACACGCTGCAGGAAGCCTATACGCAGATGTCCAACGTGCTCGGACGCATCCCGCCGGGAGCACCGATCATGATCATCGCGATCAATGACCAGGCGACCATCGGCATGTTGCAGGCCGTGCGTGCGGCGGGCCGCGCCGAAACCGCGATCGCCGTCGGCAACGGCGCCGACGAGGCGGAAGCCCTCGCGACAGATCCGAAACTCGTTGCGGCAACCGGATCTTTTCCGGGCGATTACGGCAACTACCTGATCCCGCTCGCGCTTTCCAGTCTCGCCGGAAAAGACGTGCCGGATGCCATGTTCGTCACGCACCAGATGGTGACCAAGGGCAATATTTGCGAGTTCTACTCCGAATACGACTGCCAGGAAGGGGCCGGGATCGACTACGCGTTCCCGCAGGAGGAGTTCGACGCCTACCTGGGCGATCTCAAGACCCAGGACTGGCTCAAGGGCTACGAGTCCATTCTGCCCGAAAGCTGAGACGATGCTCGACACCGTCAACATGGAGCGGAGCCGTGCCGAACGGCTCCGCATAGACCGGGTCTCCAAGTCGTTCTTCGGCGTGCCCGTGCTGCGTGAGGTTTCCCTGACCGCGGGCACAGGCGAAATCATCGGCCTTCTGGGAGCCAATGGCGCCGGAAAATCGACGCTGATGAAGATACTTTCCGGGGTGTATTCCTCCGAGGGCGGCGAAATCAGCGTCGATGGCCACCGCGTGAAGATCGAAACGCCGCAGGACGCCATTGCCGCGGGGATCAGGCTGATGCCACAGGAGCTTTCCGTGCATCCGGACCTGACGGTCGCCGAAAACATCTGCATCGCGGACCTGCCGCGCCGGCGCTTTCTGGGCATGCCGTGGATCGACCGCGGCGACATGGAGCGGACAGCGGCGGACTACCTGGACCGGCTCGGCCTCGGCCATATCGATCCGCACACGCGCATGGGGTCCCTGTCGCTTCCCCAGCAGCGTATTGTTGAAATCGCACGCGCTCTCGTGGGAGACGCACGCGTCCTGATCATGGACGAACCGACCGCGACACTGGCAGAAGCCGAGGTCAGGACGCTCTTCGAAGTCATCGAGCGCCTCAGGCTGCAGGGCGTCACGATCATCTACATTTCCCATTACCTGGACGAAGTCTTCCGTCTTTGCGACCGCATTGTCGTTCTGCGCGACGGGGATGTGCGCGGTAATTTTTCGACGGCCGAAACCGACCAGGACACTGTCCTCACGGCGATGCTGGGCAGTGAGCTTGGACAGCTCTATCCGGAAAAGGCCGGCGACCTTTCCCACAACGAGCCGATTCTATCCGTCGAGGGAATGAGCCTGCCCGGCGCATTCCAGGACGTGTCCTTCCAGGTGCGTCGGGGTGAAGTGTTCGGCGTGTTCGGCCTGGTCGGGTCGGGTGCGGAACAGATCGGACGCGCGCTTTATGGCGGACGGAGCCAGGTGCAGGTCCGGCAGGCGAAGTTCAAGGGCGCACCGTTCTCGCCGACCTCGCCCCGCGATAGCGTCCGCGACGGACTCGCCTTCGTTGCCGCCGAACGCAAGAGCGAGGGTCTTGTCGGTATCCTGTCGGTGCGTGAGAACACGACGCTTCCGTTCCTGAAAAAATTCACGCGGCACGGTGTGGTCGACCGGGAGCGGGAAGGTGCCGCAACCCAGCACTGGATCGAGACGCTCGGCGTTCGAACGACCGGACCGGAACAGGAAATCCGGCTCCTTTCCGGCGGCAATCAGCAGAAGGTCTGCCTTGCGCGCTGGCTGGAAGGATCACCCGATTTCCTTATCCTCGAGGAACCGACCCGCGGCGTCGACCTGGGCGCGCGCCGCGAGATTTACGACGAAATCAGGACACTGGCGGAACAGGGGCTCGGCATCCTGCTGGTGTCGTCGGATGCCGAAGAAATCGCCGGCCTGGCCGACCGCACGATGGTCATGGCCGACGGCAGGAAACTAGGAGACTTCGGGCCGGAAGCCGACGCTGCGGATCTGCTGCGCGCCGCCAGCCCCGAAACCCAATATCCAGGAGAAAGCCAAATGAGCGAGACCGAGACCACTCCGGCCGCTTCGCAGGCAGACAAACAGCAACAATCGCGGAAGCGCGGTGGCGCGCTGGCGACCTTTCTTGCCCGGCCGACGGCGGGGCTGTTCATGCTGCTTGTTTTCTACGTGGTTCTGCTGGCCGTCTTTTCGGTGCTGTCGCCCTACTTCCTGACGACGGGCAACCTGTCGACGATCGGCACCAACATGGCGTTTATCGGCCTGATGGCCGCCGCCGGTACGCCGCTCATCATCGGCGGCGGCCTCGATCTTTCGGTTGCCGCCGTTGCCGGGCTCTCCGGCGTGATCGTCGCGTTGATGCATGCCGCCGGCATCAACATCTGGGCCGGGTGCTTCGTTGCGCTGCTGGCCGGCGGCTCCGTCGGTCTTCTGAACGGCCTGATCGCAACCGGGTTGAGGCTCAATCCGCTGATCGTGACCCTCGGCACCATGAGCATCTTCACCGGATTGTCCATGGTGCTGACGGGCGGACTGTCCAAGCCGCTCTTCCTGCCGGCCTTCAACTGGCTCGGTTCCGGACGCCTGTTCGGCCTGCCGGTGCCGGTCCTTCTCATGGTGACTGTTTTTGTTGCCTTCTGGCTGCTGCTGTCGCGCACGCCGTTCGGCCGCTTCGTCTACGCGACGGGCGGCAACGCCGACGCCAGCACGTTGCTGGGCGTGCCGGTTCAGCGCACCCAGATCATTCTCTATGTGCTGTCCGGACTGTCCGGCGCCCTGGCTGGGATCGTGCTTGCCGCGATGCTGGGCGCCGCCGCACCGAATGCGGCCGGGCCGCATTTGCTGACCATCATCGCGGCCATCATCCTGGGGGGCACAAGTCTGTTCGGCGGACGCGGGTCCGTCTGGGGGACCCTGATCGCGGTCCTGATCCTCGGCACGCTCAACAACGGCCTGACACTGCTCAACGTATCCAGCTTCTGGCAGGACGTCACCCGCGGCGTCGTGCTTCTCCTTGCCGTCGGCCTCGACCAGTTGCGGGTCCGCCTCCAAGGCTGACCGAAAGTATTACCGGAGACCAATCATGACAAAACGGAACTTGAAAGCCGGGCTCTTCGGCATCGGGCTCGACGCCTACTGGCCGCAATTTCCCGGCCTTGAGGAGCGGCTGAAGGGATATGTCGACATTGTCGAAGCCAAGCTCGACCGTCCCGGCGTGGACGTTGTCAATCTCGGTCTCATCGACACGCCCCAGAAGGCGGTCGAGGCCGGCCACGAATTCCGCAGCACCGATGTCGACGTCATTTTCCTCTATGTGACGACCTATGCGCTTTCCTCGACGGTCCTTCCCGTGGTGAAGCGCGCCGGGGTGCCGGTCATTATTCTGAACCTGCAGCCGGTGCGCGCGATAGACTATTCGGCCTTCAACGCCATCGGCAGCAGAACAACCATGACCGGTGAATGGCTGGCCCATTGCGCGGCCTGCCCCGTGCCGGAAATCGCCAACGTGTTCACGCGCGCCGGCATCCGTTTCCACCAGGTCACCGGTGTCCTGGAAGGTGACGCCCATGTCGACGGTGAAATCGAGGACTGGATCGAAGCCGCGCGGGTCGCCCATGTCATGGCGCATAACCGGCTCGGGGTCATGGGCCGCTATTACAACGGCATGCTGGACATCTATTCGGACATGACCGCCCAATGCGCCGCCTTCGGAACTCAGATCGAAATCATGGAGATCGACGAACTGGCGGACATTCGCCGCGCCTTGCCGGAGGAAGACGTCGCCGACATGCTGAGCAGGATAGAGCTGGAATTCGATATCCAGCCCGATTGTGACCCTGCCGAACTGAAGCGCGCCGCGCGCACGGCTGCCGCGCTGAAGACGCTGGTCGAACGGCACGACATCGGCTCCATGGCCTACTACTACGAATCCGTTCCCGACAACGATCATGAGGACGTCATCACGTCGGTCATTCTCGGCTGCTCGCTGCTGACCGCGTCCGGCGTCCCGGTCGCCGGCGAGTACGAAGTCAAGAATGCGCAGGCAATGAAGATCATGGACAGTTTCGGCGCCGGCGGATCCTTCACCGAATATTACGCCATGGACTATGACGACGACGTTGTCCTGATGGGGCATGACGGCCCCGGGCACACGAAAATTGCCGAAGGCAAGACCAAGGTACGACCTCTCGAAGTCTATCACGGCAAGGTCGGGGCCGGCGTCAGCGTGGAAATGTCGGTCCGCCACGGTCCGGTGACCCTGCTGTCGGTGGTCGAACGCGAAGGCCGTGTCGAGCTTCTGTGCGCTGAAGGCGAGTCGGTTCCGGGCCCGATCCTCGAGATCGGCAACACCAACAGCCGGTACCGTTTTCCGAGCGGCGCCCGCAAGTTCGTGGAAAAATGGAACGCTGCGGGACCCGCCCATCATTGCGCGGTCGGCATCGGGCACATATCCGGAAAGATAGACAGATTGGGAAAGTTGCTTGGGCTGGATGTAATCCACGTTTGACAGGGCGATTGCCGCTTAAGGTGAGACGAGATCAGCCGGCAAGTCGCCCGGCCCCGGCCGCCCAGGCCCGGTCACGGGCTCAGGGTTTGGCCACGTCTTCCGGAGCTTGATCGCGACCGGTCTGTCAGACACCGGATTGGCGAAACTGAGAAACGGCCTCGATGGCCCCGGCCTCGATGAAGCGCGCATCGGAGCTGATCGTCACCAGGTCCATGCCCCGGTCCGCCGCGCCGCGTGCATAAGACGGCGTGCCGCAATGCAGGCAGCACTTGAGCCCCGCGGCCGCGGTGGTTTTCCGGATGTGTTCGATCAGGTCGAGAACTTCGGATTCGGCCCGGTCGAAACCCGGGCCATGCCCGAACGCGGACCCGAGATCGGACGGGCCGATATAGACGCCGGTCAGGCCGGGAACCTTGAGGATGGCTTCAAGGTCCTCGACCGCGGATTTCGTCTCGATCATCGCGAGGGTGACGATTTCCCTGTTGACGTGTTGCTGATAGTCCGCCCCCAGGGCCAGCCGCGCCCTAATCGGTCCCGAACTTCTGCCGCCTTCGGGGGGATAGAGGCACGCCGAGACAAAACGTTCCGCATCGGCAGCTGTTTCGATCATCGGGGCAATGATACCCATGGCCCCGGCATCCAGTGCGCGCATGATGGCCGCCTCGTCCACCCAGGGAACCCGGACCAGCGAGGCAGAGCCCGATTTTTCAATCACCGGCAAAAGCGACAGCAGATCCGCGTAGTCGGCCGTTCCGTGCTGCATGTCGACCGTCATGACGTCCCAGCCGGCCACCGCCATAGCCTCGACACTCAAAACAGAGGGGACCGCCAGCCAGCCGTTTGCCGCGACCCGCCCTTCAGCCCAGACCTGCCGCAACGGATTTGAAAAACTCGACATGTTTCAACCTGCCATGATGTGTGAGAGCCTGGTGTTCCGATAGTCCTTGACGGCGTCGCGCCCGCCTTCGCGTCCCATGCCGGAATGATCCACACCACCGAAGGGGGTTTCGGCATGCGCGATCATGAACGTGTTCACTCCAACCATACCGGCATGCAGGCGTTTGGAAAGCACTTCTGCCTTGGCATGGTTTCCTTTAGCCCAGAGCTTTGAGCCGTTCTTCTGCACCAGCAGGTATAGGCCGTCGCCGTCTGAGAGGCGGTACGGCTTCTCCTTTGCCTTGGCGCTTTTGCAGGCGAAGTCCGAGAGGGCCATTGGCAACGCTCCGATTGGGCAGTGGGTAATACCCAAATCGTTACCCAATTTCAGAGGTGTTACAAGGGTTTGCCATGTGTCACCATGAGCACCCAAAACCCATTAAACTATTGATTTTTAAGAGATTGGTATCTGGTATGAGTAGCTATGAGTAAGCCGTTTGGTGCCCCCCGCCGGAATCGAACCGGCACTCCCGAAGGAACGGGATTTTGAATCCCGCGCGTCTACCAGTTCCGCCAGAGGGGCACTGACACCGGATTGGGTCCCTATCATGTGCCCTTGTCCGATGCAAGCCGTTAGAGGCGGAAGGGTCACAGCGTTCCTTTTTCGCCCGTGAAGCCGTCTTTCCGGTTCACCGGAGCCGCCGGAGTTCCGGCGATCTGTCCAATTTGACCGCACCGCTTAATTCTCTTTTAACCCTGCTCGTCAAAACCCTCGTTGCCCGGGCCGGATCGGGTCGAAACCGGTCACGTTTTAAGCGATTTGCAAGCACCATGGCCCCAATTGAAAATCAAATGATCGGGGAGAATCACATGTCGTTGGCAGATACCACCGCGCGTGCAAAAAAACATGCCGGCTCCATTCCGAACGAAGAGCATGACAGCAGGCGCCTTTTTGTAATCGACCGCGTCGAAAAGGCACAGCTCGAAGCGGCACCGATCCGGCCCGAATGGATACTGGAAGGCGCCCCGCAGGCCATGTGTAAACGTCTTGCAAGCCACAAGTTCGGTTGGGGCGACGCCTGTCACTGGTCCTGCACGGCCGGAAAGTTCAAGTGGCATTACGGCTGGGATGAATCGGTCATGTTCCTGGAAGGTGAAGTCACCATCACCGACGAGAACGGAACCGTTTACAAAGGCAAACCCGGTGTCTCGCTGTTCTTTCCCGCCGGCACCACCGCCGTCTGGGAAGTCCCCGTCTATATCCGCAAGCTTGCGTTCAATCAGAAACCGGTTCCCTGGTACCTGCACTATCAGTCCCGCGTGGTCGAGCGGCTGAAGGGCGCGGTGAACAAACTGATCGGCTGACATTGCCGGCCCCATGATCCGCGGCCGGACCGTCCTGGCGGCAAATTGCTTAGCCTGGAAACAAAAGCGCAAATTGTGCGCTTCTTGTGGACAAGCCTTTTTGGCTTGGCTAGAAATTCTGCATGAGCAAATCAGGACGTGAGATCGAGCTCAAGCTCGAACTGGAACCGACGGCCCAGGACGCCATCAGGCGCGCCGGCACCATTCCCGGATTTACGGCCGGCCGCTCGGTCACCAAGACACTGCAGTCGATCTATTACGACACGCCGGATCAGGACCTGCGCAAGGCAAGGATCTCGCTCCGGGTGCGCAAGGCAGGCCGCAGCTGGGTGCAGACCGCCAAGCTCGGCACCGGCGTCATGGGCGGCCTGTCGTCTCCGGTCGAGGCGGAGCATCCGGTCCCGGGCCGGGCACTCGATTTTGCTGTCATCGAAGACGAAACCGTCCGCGACAAACTGGTCGAAATCACCGGCGATGCCCCGCTGACGGAATGTTTCGAAACGGTCATGAAACGGACCACGCGGCAGCTCACGCGGGAAAGCGACGGGACTCATATCGAGCTCGCCTTCGACACCGGCAACATTCTGGCCGGCACCGGCACGCAGCCATTGGTCGAACTGGAAATGGAGCTGAAATCCGGTCCGAGCCTGGCTCTTTTCGAAGCTGCCAGGGCGCTGCTCTGTGATGTCCCGTTCCGGTTTTCGCCTTATAGCAAGGCTGAACGCGGATACCGCTTTGCCGAAGGCCAGGTGCCGGAGGAACGCAAACCCTATTTTGCCGAAGACATCCGTTTCACCAGTGGCACGAGCACCGAACTTGCCTTTCGCGATGTTCTCCGCTCCTGTCTGACGCAGATTTCCGAGAACCGCCTGGCGGTGCTCGCCTCCGATGATCCGGAAGGCCCGCACCAGCTCCGCATAGGCCTGCGGAGGTTGCGCAGCGCCTTCCGCCTGTTCAAACCCGCGCTCAATCCGGCGAGCATGGGGCCACTGGACGCAATGGCCCGCACCATTGCGGGCGAAGCGGGTGCCTTGCGCGACCTGGACGTTCTTCTGGATGAAATCGTCGCGCCGCTGGTCGACAAGGCGCCGCAGAGCCTGTCCCTCGACACGCTTCTGGCGCACCTGAACGCTGCCCGCGATCAGGACACGCGCGCCACGCTTGCCAACCATTTGACATCGGCCGATGTGAACGCATTCCTGCTCGACCTCGCCGCCTACACGGAAGGCCGCGGCTGGCTCGATCCGGAAAATGTCGACCAGACAGCCCAGCTGGCCCAGCCGATCGAGACCTACGCGAGCAAGGCGCTCGCCAAGCAGTGGAAGAAGGTTCTGCGCTATGGCAAGCGTCTTGAGGACCTGAGCATCACGGAGCGCCACGAGATGCGCAAGGCGATGAAGAAGATGCGCTACGGCATCGAGTTTTTCGGCAGCCTCTTCCCGGGTGACACGGTCAAACCGTTCCTGAAGCGCATGAAGAAGCTCCAGGACATTTTCGGTTATCTCAACGACGTCGCCATGGCAGAGACCCTGCCGGACAAATGCCGCGCCCTCGAAAAGAAGTCCCCGGAAGCCGCCCGGGCAATCGGCTTCGTCATCGGCTGGCACGAGGCCCAGTGCCAGGCCAGTTGGCAGCATGCCAAGGGGTACTGGGACGCCACCCGCCAGACATCGAAGTTCTGGACCTGACTCACCGGGTCTGCGGCGCAATCGTCAGAATGTCGGGAAAGCTCACCGGTGCGAAGGCACCGGTCAGCTTGAAGGTGGTCAGGTCTTCGTCGCGCGAGACCATCTGGTCCTGCCGGGCCAGTTCGGCAACGGTCTCCTTGAGCGTCTCGATCTCGCGCAGAATGAAGGCGCCTGTATCGGGCAGCATCCGCCGCGAAAGCGTGAAAAAGGCTCCCTGGTTGCCGCCTCTTGCCTCGATCACCTGGCCGAGAAAACGCGTGTTGATTTCCTTCAGCAGGGGGATCAGCGGTCCGTCGGGGCGAAACCGGAACGGTTCGCTCCGCGTGATCCGGATCCGGTTGCCCGGGTGAACCTCCGCCAGGCCAAGGGCCTCCAGTCCACGGCCAAGCCGGAACATGTCGTCTCCGGACAGGCCGAAGCGCCGCTCGATCTCCTGTTGCGGGATCGGTTCACGCAGAAGAATGAACAGGTAGAACAACGACGGGTCGGCGGCGAGCCTCGCCTCGGTCGCCACCGGCAGCAGGCTGGCCTCTTCCGAGTTGCGCCCGGCCCGGTGCAGGACATCCGCCAGCGGCACGTCAAGGATGTCGCAAATCTCCAGAAGCCGGCTCAACTTGCAGTCATGCCCGGCAAAGATCCGCTTCACGGTCGGTTCGGAAACATCCATATGCCCCGCCAGATCCGCATAGGTCATGCCGCGCGCCTTCAGGACGCCCTGCAGAATTTTGAACGTGTCGCCGCGCATTGTCTCGCCTGATCCTTATAGCCCATGATTCAGTATCGTTTTTTGATACCAATTTTTTCAGATTTGCAAGAGAAGTCCGATTTTTGCATTCGAAGCCGGGTATCAACCGCTTCTGAAAGGACTTCCAATGCACATCAGGACATCCCTCGCCGCCGCTCTCCTTCTCGGTGCCACTTCCCTCGCCGCGCAAGCGGGCACGCTGTGGTCAACCGAGGGTTTCGACATGCCTGAATCGGTTCTGTTCGACCCGGCCAACGACCGCCTTGTCGTCAGCGTCATGGAGGGCGCTCCCAACGCGGTTGACGGCAACGGCCACCTGGCACTGCTGTCGCGGGACGGCCAGGTTCTGGACACGAACTGGGCCACCGGCATGGATGCACCCAAGGGCATGGCGCTCATGGACGGCAAGATTTTCGCCGCCGACCTCACGCATCTGCGCGTCGTCGATGCCGCAACGGGGGCGCTTCTGGACTCCCTCCCGGCAGACGGCGCCATCTTTCTCAACGATGTCACCACCAGCGGCGAGGCTGTCTTTGTCTCGGACATGATGGCAAACACGATCTGGCGCTACGCGGACGGCCGTCTTAAAAAGTGGCTGGAAACACCGGAGCTCAATCATCCCAATGGCGTGCTGTGGGACGAAGGACATCTGCTGGTCGGGTCCTGGGGCAGCGGTCTCCAGAACGATTTCACAACGGAAGCGCCGGGCAGTCTGCTCAGCATCGACCCGGCGAGCAAAAAGATCTCGGTGCTTGTCCCCGACGTCGGCAATATCGACGGGATCGTGCGTCTCGACGGCAAACTGGTTCTGAACGACTGGATCAACGGCAAGATCTTCACGATCACGGCGGACAAGGCGGCAATCGAGATCGGGTCCGAACCGGCCGGACTTGCCGACATCGGAGCCCAGGGCGGCGTGCTCTATCTGCCGCATATGCTGGAAGGCCGTATCGAGGCGGTGACACTGGACTGAGGAACCGGAAAAAACGGTCCGCCGTCTCTCTCCGGGATGGCGGAACCCTGCGGATATTCAGCTCCGGGGAACCGGACCGCACGTTTCCTCCCAGACTAAATCAAAACTCGATTTTACCCAACGTCACCCTCGCGTATTGCCGACTTGTATGTTTCTATTGGTTCAACCGGAGCAATTCATTTCAAGGTAGTGCAGCCGGATGCGCCCAGGGGTTCCGGGACGCGGCTGAAGCCGCTGCCAGGACTTCAACGCACTCGTTTTCGAGGAGCACTGTGATGACGTCGCCATACCGTATTTCAAGGTTTCCTTCAGCGCTCCTGGTGTCGGCCGGAGCGCTTTTTCTTTCATCCGCTGGTCAGGCCCAGGACAGCGTGACCACGGATGGAGGCACCATCACCCCGTCCGAGGTCGGTCGCTTCTTCAACCAGCCGGGTTACTCGCCCTATGCCGGCCGGAATTTTCCCGGCCGCCCGCTCTGGGGAGAGATCCACCTGCACACGTCCTGGTCGCCGGACGCCATTGCCGCCGGAACGCGCGTGTCTCCGGACGAGGCCTTGCGCTATGCCAAGGGAGAGGAGATCACCTCGAGCACGGGCCAGAAGGTCAGGCTGTCCCGCCCTTACGACTTCATGATGGTCGCGGATCACTCGGACGCCCTCGGCATCATGGCCGGCGTTCTGGCGGGCGAGCCCGCCTTCATGGCCGATCCCAAGCTGAAGGAATGGAACAAGGGCATGAATGCCGGCGGTGATGCCGCGGCCAAGGTCGTCATCGAGATGATCACGCTGCAGGGCCAGGGCAAGCTGCCTGAAGCGGTCACCGACACGGACACCCAGTTCGACATGTGGCGCAAGATGACGGACATCGTCGAGGGCCATGACGACCCGGGAACCTTCACCGCGCTGATCGGCTACGAGTGGACCTCCAACTATGGCGGCGGCAACAACCTGCACCGCAATGTCGTCTATCGCGACGGCAAGGCGAAAGCCGATATGGTCCGTCCCCTGACCACCTTCGACACCGAGATCCCGAACGAGCTCTGGGACTGGATGGCGATGTATGAAGAGAAAACCGGCGGCAAGGTGCTGGCGGTGCCCCATAACGGCAATCTTTCCAACGGTCTCATGTTCGCGACCGAGACCCCGGACGGCAAGCCCATCGACGCTGCCTGGGCCGAGGCCCGCGCCCGCTTCGAGCCCCTCGTGGAAGTGACCCAGAGCAAGGGCACCTCGGAGCAGCACCCGAGCCTGGCACCTGCGGATGAATTCGCGAATTTCGAGATCTGGGACAAGGGCAACCTCAACGTGGTGCCCAAGGAACCCGGCATGATCGAATACGAATATGCGCGGCAGGCCCTGAAGCGCGGCCTGAAACTCGAGGACGAACTCGGCACCAACCCGTTCAAGTTCGGCATGCTCGGATCGACCGACGACCACACCGGCATCTCCTCGGCGGAGGAGAACAACTTTTTCGGCAAGTTTCCGGCCAGCGAGCCCGGGCCGGAACGCTCCACCGGCAATGCGTTCGATTTCGAGGGCCGCATCATCAAGGACTGGCAGCTCGGCGCGTCGGGCCTGACCGCTGTCTGGGCCCCGGAAAACACCCGCGCCTCCATCTGGGACACGATGAAGCGCAAGGAGGTCTACGGCACCACCGGCACGCGGATCGGCGTGCGCTTCTTCGGTGGCTGGGAGTTCGTGCCGGACGACGCCCACCGCCGCGACCCCGGCGCCGTCGGCTACGGCAAGGGCGTTCCCATGGGCGGCGACCTGCCCCCCGCCCCGGACGGCGGCACCGCACCGAACTTTCTTGTCGCCGCCCTCAAGGATCCGCTGTCCGGCAATCTCGACCGCATCCAGATCATCAAGGGCTGGGTCGATGCGGACGGAGGCTTGCAGGAAAAGATCCACGATGTTGCCTGGTCGGGCGACCGGCAACCGGATGCGGACGGCAAGGTGCCGCTCGTGGGCAGCACGGTGGACGTGGCCGAGGCCACCTGGACCAACACCATCGGCGCGCCGGAACTCATCGCGGTCTGGCAGGACCCGGACTTCGACCCGGCCCTGAAGGCCTTTTACTATGTCCGGGTTCTCGAGATCCCGACGCCCCGCTGGACCGCCTATGACGCCGCCTATTTCGCCGACGCGGATTTTGCGGACGACGTGCCGATGACCGTCACGGAACGCGCCTACACGTCACCGATCTGGTACGCGCCGGGAGGTGGTTAGGACCTGCTATCGCCAAGACCTCGCGATGTGGAAGGAGTGAGATATGGCTTTCGCGAAGATTCGGAACGCATTGAGAACCCGGCGCCTGCAGGTCACGGTTTTCGCGGCCCTTGCCGGCCTTCTCTCCGCACCCGTTGATGCCAACGCCGCCGAAAGCGGCACCGGATTCTATTTGCTTGGGTCAAAGGGACCGTTCGCAGCGGTGATGCCCGGACCGGGCGCCTATTTCCAGAACGACGTCTATGTCTATTCCGGCTCGGCCGGCGCCAGCCGCGACCTGCCGATCGGCGGCAGCATCGTCGCCAATATCGACGCCACCGCCTATATCGATCTCGCCACGGGTCTCTGGGTGCTGCCGCAACCGGTTCTGGGCGGCAACCTGGCCCTGCAGGCAACCCTGCCGTGGGGTGGGCAGAATGTGAACGCCAACCTCGCACTGGCTGGCGGTCAACTTGGCGCATCGACATCCGACACCGTTTTCACCATCGGCGATCCGGTCGTCGGCGCATCCCTGGGCTGGCACAACGGCAACTGGCACTGGGTCGCCGGCTTTCTCGTCAACGTGCCCATCGGCGACTACCAGGAAGGCGAAATCGCCAATGTCGCCTTCCACCGCTGGGGCCTCGACCTCAATGGCGGCGTGACCTGGTTCGACCCTCAGAGCGGATGGGAAGTGTCCGGCCTGGCCGGCATCACCTTCAACGGCGAAAACCCGGCAACCAACTATACCACCGGCACCGAGTTCCATTTCGAAGGTGCCGTGACCAAAACCTTTTCGCCGCAATTCTCGGCCGGACTGGTCGGCTATTTCTACCAGCAGGTCAGCCCGGACAGCGGCCCCGGTGCCAGGCTCGGCGATTTCGAGGGACGCGTGGCCGCCCTCGGCGGAACGGCGGGCTACAATTTCCAGCTGGGCACAACGCCCGTGGCGACACGGATCAAGGTCTACAGGGAATTCGCCGCCGAAAACCGGCTTGAAGGAACCTCCGCCTTTCTGACCGTGACAATCCCGCTTGGCGGTGCAAAATAGTTCGGAACAGGCCGTTCCCTTGAGGTGCTAAGCCAATTCATGATCCTTCAGAAACTGCTGAAATCTCCGCTGGTTCATTTCTTCGCCATCGGCGGACTGGTCTTCGCCGGCTACGCGCTGACCGCCGAGGAACCGGTCCTGCCACCCGCTGACACGATCACGCTGTCGGCCGGCGAGGCCGGGCGAATCGCAGACCGGTTTGCCGCCACATGGAACCGTCCGCCGACACCGGACGAACTCGCCGGGCTGATGCGGTCCTGGGCGCTCGAGGAAGCCTTTGTCCGCGAGGCGCTTGAGCTCGGACTGGACCGGGGCGACCCGGTGATCCGCCAGCGCTTGAAGCTGAAAATGGAATTCCTTGCGGAATCCGGTGCCGGTACGCTTGTTCCAGGCGACGAGGAACTCGAGGCGTTCCTGGCCGAAAACCCGGACCGGTTCAAACAGCCGGCACGGCTGGCCTTCGACCAGATCCTCTTGCCCGAGGAAATGGACGACGACCGCATTGCGGACCTTTTTGCAGCTTTGAAAGAGGGCGCGGACCCGGCAGGCTTCGGCAATGCGAGCCTCCTGCCGCCCTCCGTTCCCGTCACCCAGGCCCAGGTGATCGACCGGACATTCGGCAATGGTTTTCACGCCGCGCTTGCGGATCTGCCCCTGAACACCTGGCAGGGACCGGTGGAGAGCGGTTACGGCCGCCACCTGGTGCGGGTTACCGAGCGCAGGCCGGCCGTTCTGCCACCACTGACCGAAATCAGGGAAGACGTTCAGAGCGAATGGCGCGCCCGGAAGGCGCGACAGATGCGCGAGGCCTTTTCGGACGCGATGCTTGAACGCTACACCGTGACCCTGCCCGCGGCGAACGAAGTCCTGGCAACACAATGACCCGGCTTGTTCCCGTCCTTCTCCTCCTTTGTGTCATCTGGCTGCCTCAGAAGGTGTCTGCCCACGCCCTCGACCCCGGCTACCTGGAGCTGGTTCCCTTCGGGCCGGACACCTGGCGCGTGACCTGGCGGGTACCGGATGTCGGCGGAAAGCCCATGCCGATCGACGTGCGCCTGCCGGAACCTTGCGGCAAGCGGCCGCCCGCGCCCCCCGCTTTCGACGGGCGCGCCTGGTCCTCCTCCTGGATAGCCGACTGCCCGGGCGGGCTGGCCGGCGGCACCTTGCGCATCGACGGACTGGAGCGGACCAGCACGGATGTCCTGGTCCGCTATGAATTGACGCCCGGAGAAGGCCAGGTTCACCGCCTGACCGCAAGCGAGCCCGGCTTTTCAATTCCCGGACAGGCCGGCATCCGCGAGATCTTCACCAGCTACACGGGCCTGGGGATCACACACATCCTCGAAGGGCTCGATCACCTGCTGTTTGTCTTTGCGCTTCTGCTGCTGGTGCGTGGCCGCGCAAGGCTTTTCTGGGCAATCACCGCCTTCACTGCCGCCCACAGCCTGACGCTCGCCGCGGCGACCCTGGGCATATTGACCCTGCCCTCGCCCCCGGTCGAAGCGGTGATCGCCCTGTCCATCGTGTTCCTGGCCTATGAACTGACGCTGCCTCCCGGGCGGCGCGACCGGGTCACCGAAAACGCGCCCTGGATCGTCACCTTCGGCTTCGGCCTTGTGCACGGCCTCGGTTTTGCCGGCGCATTGCGCGAAATCGGCCTGCCGGAAGGCGACATACCGCTGGCCCTTCTTGCCTTCAACTTCGGCGTCGAACTTGGCCAGATCCTGTTTGTGATGCTCGTGCTGGCGGCGTTCGCGCTGGTCACCCGCCTTGTTCCCGCCGTTCTCGGCCTGCGTGCTGGCCTTGTTCGCGTGACCAGCTACCTGATCGGCAGCATGGCTGCCTTCTGGGTCATCGAACGGATCGCGGCTTTCTGATCCGGCTTGATGTCTCCCGATTTGAAAAATCGCCTACTTTCCGGTCTACTCGGCCACAGACACGGGCATTCGAAGGAGCGGGACCCACCCCATGATTTGAAATCACAGCAATCATTCCCACGTGAACATCGCCGAAAATTCAATTTCAGAAGTGGTCTCCATGAGTCAAAGCAGCATTCTCCCAAGACGCATTCGACGGTTTAACCGCAAAGTCGGGAATTTGCTCAACGGATCCGACCGGGACAGCCGGAAACTGGACGGTTCCGCGGTCCTTGCGGCCTACGCCCGCTGGGCGCCGGTCTACGATCTCATCTTCAGCGGCCCGCTCTACTGGGGACGGCGCGCGACGGTCAATCACGTCAATGCGCTGACCGGGCATGTCCTGGAGGCCGGCGTCGGCACCGGCATGTCCCTGCCTCTCTACGCCGACCATCTGCGCATCAGCGGCATCGACCTGTCCGAGGACATGCTCAGGCGCGCTCGGAAAAAATACGGAAGCAGGCGCAACATCGACGATCTCCAGGTGATGGACGCCGGCGAGATGTCCTATCCGGACAATCATTTCGACGTGGTCGTCGCCATGTTCGTGATGACGGTGGTGCCGGACCCGGATCAGGTGATCCGGGAACTGGAACGCGTGACCAAGCCCGGGGGCACCGTCATTCTGGTCAATCACTTCTCCGCGGACAAGGGCCTGCGCGCCGCGCTGGAACGGGGGCTGAAACGTTTCGGACACCGGCTCGGCTGGAATCCGGAATTCCCGAAATCCCGCGTGCTCGGCAGGACCTTCCTGACGCTTGAGGGCGAGGAAACCCTGTCCCCCTTCAAGCTATTCACGCTGCTGCGGTTGAAGAAGCCCGCCTGAACCCAGCGGTCCGTCAGGACACCGGGCGCGGATCCAGTCCGATGTCCCTGTCCCAATACGGCAACTCGGGATCGAAACTCTCCACCAGATAATCGATCAGGTAACGGGTGGCGCGCGGGATCAGTTGCCGGCTCGGAAACTGGAGGTGCAGCGACTTGGCGGGCATCTCGAACTCCGGCAAGAGACGTGTCAGCTCACCGCTGGCAAGGAAGGCATTGGCAACAAATGTCGGCACCCGGCCGATGCCGCCCCCCGCGACCAGGGCCGAACACAACGCATCGCTGTTGTTCACTTTCAGGTTTCCGGAAACAGGGATCCTCTCCGGCCCCAGAGAAGACCTGAATTCCCAGACATCCCTGTTGTCGGAATAGGAAAAGATCACGCAGTTCCGGGTCGCAAGGTCGGCCGGTTTTCCGGGAGCACCGTGCTGGCGGACATAGTCCGGGGAAGCGCAGATGACGCTGCGAAGTGGTGCGATCCTGCGCACGATCTGCGCGGAATCAGGCAGATCGCCGGCCCGCAGCGCAAGATCGAAATTGCCGTCGATCCGGTTCATCATGCGGTCGTCAAGCGTCACATCCACACTCAGTTTCGGGTGCGCCGCGAGAAATCCCGGCAGCCTCGGCACCAGGTGACGACCACCGAACGACATCGGCGCCAGAACCCTGATCTCGCCGATGGCCTCGTTGCCGAAGAGGGCCGCTTCCCGCTCTGCAGACTGGACCTGGTGCACCGCCTCGGCCGCGTGGGAGAAATATCGGCTGCCCGCCTCGGTCAGCGCGAGTTTGCGGGTACTGCGCTTGACGAGCTGGATACCCAGGCGCGCCTCGAGCTGCGTCACCCTGCGGCTGACCGCGGATTTGGTAATGCCCAGACGGTCCGCAGCCTTGGAGAAACTGCCTTGCTCGATAACGGCGACGAAGACCGCAAAATCAGGGATCGTTTCCATTTGGGTCTCTTTGTTGATTTGAGATCAACCAATAGTCAATCTTGCAGGATATAGTAAACACAGGCCCGCATAATAAATTGTCGTGAACCCCGCACAGGAGGAGTTCGCGTCAATGACCACAGCAAACAGGCATCCCCGGAAAACCGTCCTGCCGTTGATCGTGTTGGTCGGTGCGCTGGTGGGCGGCAATTTTTCGCTGGCCAAACATGTCGTCACGAGCGGGATCTCGCCTCTGCTGCTGTTCGAATGGCAGGTTCTGGGAGCAGGCCTTGTCCTGTGCGGTGTTCTCGCCCTCAGGTTCCGTAGCGATCTTGCCGCCCTCGCCACACGGCCCGTGCTTTTCTATTGCCTCGTCAATGGCCTGCTCGGAGTATCCGTTCCTCAGGTCCTGAGTTACTTCGCCCTGCAGCAGGTCCCGGCCGGCCTGTTCACGATGCTGGTCACCCTGTCGCCGCTTCTGACCTTCTGCCTGTCGTCTCTGGCGGCCCGGAAGCTGCTGCCGATGCGCCGGTTGGCCGGCATCCTGATCGGGCTTGCAGGTGTCACCGCCGCAACCGCCGGCGGGAACACGAGCGGTGGAGCAGGTCTTGTCTGGCTTGCCGCAGCCATGCTCACCCCGCTGTTTCTCGCCATCGCCAATGTCTACCGGGAACGGGCCATGCCCGCGGGCGCCAATCCCCTGGCGCTGGCCTCAGGCACCCTTGTCTCGCAAGCCGTGCTGTTCCTGCCGGTGATGCTGTTTCCGGGTGGCAGCGACGTGCCGGCGCAAGTTGCCGGCGGCCTTTTCCCGGCGGTTCTTTGCCTGTGCGCCGTGACGGCGCTCAGCTATGTCCTGACCTTTGAACTTTATCGGCGCACGGACGGGGTCGGCTTCAGCCAGGTCGGCTATTTCGTGACGCTGTCCGGCATTGCCGCCGGGGCATTCTTTTTCGGTGAACAGGTCACGCCCTGGTTCGCCTTCTCGACCGTCCTGCTGTTTGCCGGCATGGCCCTTTCCAACAGCCGGGCTTCGCTGCCACGCCGCCGGCTTGCCGGCAGCAGGTAGGCCCCTTTCACCCCCCACAAAAAACCCCACGCCGCAAAACCTTCAAGGAGACAGTCCATGCAGATCACCTGCCCGACCAGCAATCCGCACCGCGATCTCGTCGCCACGCTCTATTCCGCGGTCGACAATCTCAACGCGAAGGCAATCGGCAAGCTCGTCACGGATGACGTGCGGTTCCGCCTGGGCAATTTTGATGAACTCTGCGGGAAACAGGCCGTGATCGACGCCAACAACGCCTTTTTCGGCACGATTTCAGCCATGCGCCACACCATCGATGACATCGGCTCCGAGGGTAAAACGGTCTATTGCACCGGGTCGGTTCACTATACGCGTCAGGACAACAGCGAATTGTCCCTGCCCTTTGCCACAAGGCTGAAGCTGGACAGCGGGCGCATTGCCGACTACCGCGTTTACGTGGACGTTTCCCCCTTGTGAGGCAGGCAACCGCATATGGCAGACGCAAACTCCCGCTCCCGGTGGGAGAGGTAAATCTGGTGACTGCGGACAGGCCCGACCAAATGCAGAGACCACGGCTGTCACCCCGGGCGCGCGAAGGGAGGCCCGGGGCCTACCCGTTTGCAGAGAGATGGATTTTGCGGCACGTCGTCAACAACAGTCACGGGCATCCGCAAGCTGACACGCGAGTGGGCTCCGGGTCCGCGCTACGCTTGCCCCGGGTGACACGGAGATTGTCCAGCGGCACATCGTCGAAGAACGCTTGCCCGGGTTTTACCGGAACGAAAGATCCCTGACCTAGGCTGGTCGAAACCTTGTCCAAACGAGTGACTGATGCCGACCGCAAGCCCTGCTGCCCTCGAAATTCGCAATCTTCACAAGCGCTTCGGCGAACCCGCCGTGAACGATCTTTCGCTGAGGGTGGAGGCGGGCGAATTCTATGCCCTGCTCGGCCCGAACGGCGCCGGCAAGACGACCACGCTCCGGATGGTCGCAGGATTGCTGGAGGCCGATGCGGGCTCGGTCAAGATCTGCGGCATCGATGCCTTCAAGGACCCCATTGCCGCAAAGAAGATCCTCGCATGGGTGCCGGACGAACCGATGGTCTATGACAAGCTGACACCGCTTGAATATCTCGAATTCGTGGCCGGCCTCTGGAGCATGGAGACGGATTTCGCGCAAGCGAAGGCCGACAGCCTGCTCGAGGCGTTCGGGCTCGGCCCCCATGCGGGCGAGCGCTGCGGCGGGTTCTCCAAGGGCATGCGCCAGAAGGTGGCGCTGGCCGGCGCCCTGATCCACGAACCGCGCCTGATCATTCTCGATGAACCGCTGACGGGCCTCGACGCGGGATCCGCCCGGCAGGTGAAACAGGTGCTCACCGATCTCGTGGCCCGAGGCGTGACCGTCATCATGACGACGCATATCCTCGAGGTTGCCGAACGCATGGCCGACCGGATCGGGATCATCGCGCGCGGCCAGCTCGTTGCCGAAGGCACCATGACAGATTTGCGCACGCGCGCCAGCGCCGAGGGCCATTCCCTGGAGGATATTTTCCTCGGCATCGTCGGCGGCGCTCAGGGCGAGGCCCTGGCGGAAGACACGCCGGGCCTCGACGAGAAAGTGGCATGAGCCGGGCCCTGGCGCCCTCGGCCCTGGTGCGCTTTTCAAAGCATGAGTTGCGGCTCGCCTGGCGCGACTGGGCCTGGATCTTTTCCGGCTGGCGCAACACCAGCCTCAGGCGCACGCTGATCGGCATGGGCCTTTTCTACGCGCTCCTGCACTTGATCGCCTATGCCGCGCTCGCTCCCCAGTTTGCCGGCGGGCTCCCTCTCGACCAGACGGTGCTGGCGGTGATTTCGGTCTCGGTCCTGCTCAGTTTCACCATGATGCTGTCGCAGGCAATTGAATCGGTCACGCGGGCCTTCTATGCCCGCGACGACCTCGACCTGATCCTGTCCTCGCCCGCGCCTTCCCGGGACCTCTTCCTGGTCCGTATCGCCATGATGGCCGTCACCAGCTGGGTCATGTCCGCGCTGGTCCTCTCGCCCTTCCTGAACGTGGCGGCAAGCCTCGGCGGGGCCCATTGGCTTTCCGGTTATCCGGTCATCCTCGCCGCCTCGTTGACCGCGACCGGTGCGGGCATTCTGATAACGCTTGCCCTGTTCCGGACGGCCGGGCCCGGGCGCACGCGGCTTCTGGCGCAGATCCTGGCGGCGGTCGTCGGCGCGGCCTTCCTGATCGGATTGCAGGTGGTCGCGATCCTCTCCTTCGGCTCGATGTCGCGCTTCGCGCTTTTTGACGCGGACTTCCTGAGCCTGCATGTCCCGGGCGCAAGCTCGCTCTGGTGGTTTCCGGCGCATGCGGTGGCCGGTCAGGCAAGCGTCCTGCTCCTGTTGCTGGCAGGGTCTGTCACCGTTTTTGCCGCTGGCGCCTGGTGCGGCGCGGTCCAGTTCCGCCGCAGTGTGGTGCGGGCGCTCGGCGTTGCCGAGACCAGCCCACGCAGACGCGTAAAAGAGCGGGCCTTCCGCAGCCGCTCGGCCCTCGGGGCGCTGGTTTTCAAGGAACTGAAGCTGATTGCCCGCGATCCCTGGCTGGTGTCCCAGACGCTGATGCAGGTGCTTTATCTGGTCCCGCCCGCCGTGATGCTCTGGGTCAGTTTCGGCGAAAACACGGAGATTTCCGTGCTGGTTGCGCCGGTGATCGTGATGGCCGTCGGCCAGCTGGCCGGCGGGCTCGCCTGGCTGACGATCTCGGGCGAGGATGCGCCCGATCTCGTCGCAACGGCCCCCATCTCCCCCGTCACGCGCCTCGGGGCGAAAGTCCTGGCCGCCCAAGCGCTGATCGCCGCGGTTCTGCTGCCGATCACCCTCGCACTGGCCGTCCTGTCCCTCTCGGGTGCGCTTGTTACCTTTACCGGCGCCATGATCGCGACAAGCTGCGCGATCCTGATCCAGCTCTGGTTCC
The DNA here is from genome assembly GCF_027359675.1 of Roseibium sp. Sym1. Taxonomy (NCBI): domain Bacteria; kingdom Pseudomonadati; phylum Pseudomonadota; class Alphaproteobacteria; order Hyphomicrobiales; family Stappiaceae; genus Roseibium; species Roseibium sp. Sym1. The sequence continues at coordinate 2,004,760 of NZ_CP114786.1, read as the reverse complement.
GCGCCCAGGCCAGCCGCACCAATTTCCGCCGCCGCCAGGTCGCCTCGAAGGCCTCGACCCTTGCGGAGGCCGGCGCCTCCATCTCCTGCGCGGGCGCAACGGCCCTCGTCGCGGCGGGCAGCCCGCTGGCGATAGCACCGCTTGTGCTGCTTTTGATCGTGCTGGGGAGTGCCTGGGGTGTGAGGCCGAGGCAGGACGCAGCCGGGTTCAGGGCTTGAAGCCGGCCCGGACCCGGCTTCTGGTCATGGTCCGGGCCGGCGACCCGCGTCAGATCACGTCGAAGACGTGATCCAGCAGCATGATGCCCAGGCAGCCGGACGGGCTGAGCGTCTGGGCGCTGAGCAGGTGACCGCCGATGGTCTGGGCAGCCACTTCCGGCTTCGTGCCCTCCGGAACATTGTTGATGTTCTGGACCGTCAGGTAGACATCCCACTTGCCGGGTTTCGACGTCACCGGGATGCGCACCGATCCCCTGAAGCAGCATTGCCGGGTCCTGGCCGCGTTCACCTCGATCCGCGCCTCGCGCGCATCCTTCAGGATCGCCTCGAGCTGCTCTTTAGGAAGATTGATCCGGAAATCGCCCTCCCGGTCGAGACCCTCGACGCAATACTCGATCAGCACGGCCTCGCCGCCGCCGCCCATGACGTGTGTCGAGGAAATGCCGTTGCCCTTGACCGTGAGGGTGTGGACCACGCCCTGGGTTCCGTCCGTCACATCCTCGCCGACGAGCGCGCCGCCTGCGAAGGCGCGCAGCCGGACGGGCCGGCTGGTGTATTGCACCACCTTGATCCGGACCTCGGAGACGGGAGGATGGCTGAACTGAATGCCGCGCGCCGGCAGCAGCAGGCCCTTGGCGGGCTCTCCCCAGTTGACGATCGCCATGTTCTGCTGCTGGGGCTGCAGGTAGCCGAGCCAGTCGAAGCTGCCCTTGTAGATGACCTCGCCGTTTTCCATCTCGAAGAAGCGGATGCAATCCAGGTCTTCCTCTTCGCCCATGGGATCCTCGTCGCAGGGTACCGGCTGCAGGATCGAGCGCACGGCCGTGGTCGGCTGATCGTGCGGGATCAGATGGGCGACCACGTGGTAGTCGTTGCAGGTCCGCTCGAGCTGGTAGTCCCAGATCGAGGCGAAGATGGTCGCCCGCTCGCCCGGATTGTAGCCCGGCTTGTCGGTGAGGACCTGCTTGCCGAGCAGGAACTGGGCATTGGCGACCTTCTCGCGTTCCTCGTGGACCATGATCCGCTGGTCCGTTTCGCGTTCGTAGCGCCAGATGGTCTCGGCCTTGAACGGATAGCCCGGCAGCGGCAGGTCGTAGTAGAGGATCTCGTTGGAGACCCGCTCGCGCAGGGTCTTTTCCCCGGCGGGCGGCACGGTTGCGTCCTGGCCGCGGCGCGTCTGGTCCTTGTAGTCGGAACAGGCCGCCGCGATCGCCGCCGCCGCGGCGCCGCCGTAGCAGATCGCCGCGATCGGATCCGGGCTTTCCCACTCGATCAGGGACGTGATCAGCGGCCCGCAGGCAAGCACCTTGCCGATCGCCTCCACGTGATCGCCGCCGGTCGGGTGCCCGGGCTGGATGATCTGGTCGCCGGCCGAGCCGCCGTCGGCCCACACGTGCCAGTTCGACAGGCCGACCGGCGCGCCGGTCGCATTGTCGGTTCCCAGGATGCCCAGCGTGCCATTGCCGTTGAACCACAGCACGTGCTGTTCGGAATTGGAGGACGCCGGACCGCCGAGCAGCGGATCGTATTTGCGCTCGTCGCGCTGACCGACGGAGCCCTTGACGAATTTCTGGTCCCGGACATCGGTCGGAAAGCCGTCGATTTCCTTCGGGATCGGCCGCGAGCCCTTTGTCTCGATGACCCGTTCGGACGGCAGTTTCTCGTTGACGTAGAAGAGGATCGCCAGACCGTCCTGATGCTTGCCGCCGCGCTCGGGCGCGCCGAAGCCGATGGCGGTCACGTTGGGATCGTCGGCATATTCTGCCCGCAGACGGCGCACGCTCGCCTGGATACGGGCAACGGTTTCGTTGATTTCAACCATGTCGCATGCACTCCGTCAGATGGTGATGTTGAGGATACGCTGGACGTCCTCAAGCAGCGAGGCGGTGGCGTTGTCCCCCGAGCCGTCGGCGGAACCTGAGTGGTTCAGGCCCACCGGGCGCAAAGTATCCGTATGGATCCAGACCGAGCCGGAATCGCCCGGCTGGCTTGTCGGCTCGTCGAACGCGGGATCCCGGGTGATCTGCAGCTGGTCGATGCTCCAGCTGGCCGCCGGGTGCCCGACCGGCGACAAGGCGGTCATGATGCCGTGGGTGAAGCCGGAGGTCGCCCCGGATTTGAACACCTTGCGCTGCGGATCGTCAAAGGGCAGCGCGAGCAGGTTGGCGACCTCCGCGGCCGTCAGCACGTTTCCGGTCACGGCGGTGACCATGCCGTTCAGCGCCGTCAGCGGATTGAGGAAATCCTCGTCCGACTGCGCATCGAGAACGGTGTTCATCGCCAGGGCCCGGTCCGTGTCGATCACGCACAGCGCCGCGTCGATGTCGTCCTGCTGGAACGCTCCCAGGGTGCCGATGACATTGTCCTCGTCCTGGTAGGCGATGTCGGCGGCTTCCGCGATCATGCCCGCGACCAGGAGGATCACGGCGATGATGATCAGCAGCACCTTCCACCAGGGGTCGTCATAGGGCAGCGGCCCGTACTGGCCTTCGAAGGGATCCGTCGGCGTCACCGTGTAGTCGAACCTGGTCGGGAAGGCGAGAAACGGCGGATACTGCCATTTGCCGTCGCCCGGGAACCGCGGGTCGCGGCCGCCGCCCCAGGGGTCGGACGGATCGTACCCGCCGCCACCGCCCGGGAAGCCCGGCAGATCGCGGCAATTGCAGTAGCAGGTCAGCAGTTTCTGGATCAGGCAGGGGTCGATATCCTTGCCCTTCAGCAGCGCGTCGAGCGCGCGCCGCAGCTCTTTTACCCCCGGGTTGCGGCGCCGGCCGCGCCGGCCCGGCTTGTCGCCGCCGCCCTTGCCGTCGGAGCCGTCCAGGCGCCTGCGCCGTTTCTTGGCCGTGATCCGATCGATGGCGACCTCGCGCAGCTGCACGCGGATTTCGCCTTCCTGCACCTCTGAAACGATCTGCCCCGTGGTCTCGTCGATATAGGACGATGACACGAAGATCTGCTTGGTCTGGAAGCGGCGGGGATCGCCGGGATCGGCCATGCCGGCCCGGTTGGTGACGGAAAAGGTGACCTCGTGCTTGCGCGGCGCGGCCTCACGCACGTCGATCTTGAAATAGAACACCCTGGACCGGTCCGGCTCCAGCCCTTCCAGGCTGATGCCGGTTCCCGACAGCTTCTGGCCGAGCATGTCGAGTTCCTGCTGGGTGAAGCTGCCGATCACGTCGATGCCGCGCGCGGCGAGCTGCGCCCGGCTCTGCGGCGTGATGTCGAGCACGTGGTCGGGCCCGAAGGCGAGCCCCCAGTGGTTCTCGACCCTGACGCCCATGTAATAGACGCCGATCGCCGTCTCGAAGATGCCGTCGGGCATCTGGCCGAGATCCAGGATCCGGACGGCAAACGGCCGGACCGGGATCTCGAACAGCGTGTCGCCCTGCCAGCGCGCGTCCCATTCGATGTCCTCGAAGTCGGGCTGCGGCAGCGGGTCTTCCGCGCCGATGGTCGCCCTGATGTCGATGCGGTCGGGCGCCGCGTCGATCACCATGTCCGATTCCTTCCACGGCTCGCCCGCGTTTTCGCGGTATTCCGCGCGCAATTTCCAGTGAACGCCGTCGACGACTTTCGCCGGGCCGACGACACCGTCGAAGGTTCCTCCTCCGGAAGACGCTCCGTCGATCACATACCGGTTTTCCCAGTTGTGGATCGCCTTGACGACCTCAAGCCGCCATTTTCCATATAAATCGATAGCCACTGAAATATCTCCAATCTGCAGTCAAATTCCTGCGTCCGGGCAAGCGCTCCCCGTCGCCGGAACACCCGTCGAGGCGCCCGGCCGGCCGGATTGCGATTGCTCTTGCCAGTGCTGTTGCCAGTGCTTTTTCAGGAGTGACCCCGAATTGCCGTCACTCGGCCCCGGTCACGCTGTGCGCGCACCGGGTCTTCAAAATAAATTCGACCGAGAGACCGGCTGGGGTCACCCCTTCACTGTTGGCCGGATCACCGGACGCTCGAACGCAAAACCGTGGAGCGCCGGATGTGTCATCGCTAAAAAAATACATTTTCCGGCACCCGGCCCGCCGTCAGACGGACGCAAGGTGCGCCGGATCGGAAAACATTCCTCCGTGACCGGTTGAACGCCCGATCCGGCCGATCCTGAAATCGGCGGCCAAACCTGGTTCCATCGCTGTAGTCTTGAAGCTGGCATCCCGGTTGAAAAAGGATCCGGAGTGCCAGTCCCGCGGCCAACGCCGCAATCAATCAATAAGTGTCATATCATTTTCAATACACGCATATGGTGACGCCATTTGCGGCCTTTGTAAAGCCTCCGTAATCCGGACAAGGGTGCGGCAGGACCGGAAACCGGCAGCCAGGGGCACGCCTCCAGCCCTCCGGAGACAGGCGCGACAGTAGCCGCAAGATATTGAAAAAACGACAGCATTCCTGCATCCGGGACTCCTGCCCCGCCTGTCGAACCGGCCCACAGCCGCCGGTCTGCCGTTGTGTCTTGCGGCCCTCCCGTGCGCCCGGCACCCCCGAAGATGCGCCCGGACCGGCGACGCGCCGCCGGCCGCCGCGCATCCTTAAAAAACGCGCCGCAGGACTTGCATCGCCGATTGCCGATGAATAGGTGAACCGGCAAGGGTACGGGCCTGATAGTGTCCGGTTTGAACGACCGTGTTTTCAGCAGACTGCCGAGACGTCGTGCCGGACATGAAACAGATAGGCCGCTTGCACCCCTCTCCGCCCTTGCGGGGCAGGGCAATCGCATTTGGCAGTGCCTGGCTCCCTCTCCCGGTGGGAGAGGGGTGGGGTGAGGGAACAAATGCCTGTGAAGACCGAAGAGGTCTGTCCCCTCACCCGGACCTTCGGTCCGACCTCTCCCGGCGGGAGAGGTAAACTGGCGACTGCGGACGGGTCGTCTGTCAAATGCGATTGCCCTACCTTGCGGGGAGCGGGGCGCAAATGGTCCGGAGGACGCCATGCAACATTTTTCGCTGCTCGACCTGTCGCCGGTGCCGGAAGGCGGCACGGCCGCCGAGGCGCTTGCCAATACGGTCGACCTCGCCAGGACGGCGGAGAAGGCCGGCTATCACCGCTTCTGGCTCGCCGAACACCACAACATGCCCGGCATCGCCAGCGCCGCGACCGCCGTCGTCATCGGCCATGTCGCCGGGGCAACCTCGACCCTGCGCGTCGGCGCCGGCGGCATCATGCTGCCGAACCACGCCCCGCTCGTGGTCGCCGAACAATTCGGGACGCTGGCAACGCTTTATCCCGGCCGGATCGATCTCGGGCTTGGCCGCGCGCCGGGAACCGACATGGAAACCGCCCGGGCGCTGCGCCGTCACATGGCCCCCGAGGACGGCTTCCCCCAGGATGTCGCGGACCTGATCGCCTATCTCGGCCCGGCACGGGACGGCGCAAGGGTGCGCGCGGTTCCGGGCGAGGGAACGCAGGTCCCGGTCTGGATCCTCGGGTCCAGCCTCTACGGCGCGCAACTGGCGGCCTTTCTGGGCCTGCCCTATGCCTTCGCATCCCATTTCGCGCCGGACATGCTGGCCGAAGCGCTCGCCATCTACCGGTCCGGTTTCAAACCCTCCGCTTTTCTGGCCGAGCCCCATGCCATGATGGCGGCCGGTGTCTGCGTCGCGGACACCGACGAGGAGGCGGACTTCCTGCGCTCCTCCCAGCGCCTCGCCTTTGCCCGCCTGCGCTCCGGCAATCCCGGCAAGCTGCCCCGCCCGACCAACGCTATCGAGGCCGAAATTCCGGCGCCGGTGCTGTCACAGGTCGATCATGCCCTGTCGTGTTCGGCGACCGGGTCGCCTGCAACGGTCCGGGACCGGCTGAAGGAGCTGATCGAGCGCCACCGGCCGGACGAACTGATGGTCACCGGCATGATCCACGATCACGCCGCCAGGCTCCGCTCCTTCGAACTCGCCGCCGGGGTCCTGGCGGACCTCAAAACGCAGAAGGCCGCTTGAGGGGCGGTCTCGGCCGTCTTTGCAAAAGCAGCTGTTGCCGTTGTGGGCCGCACTGCCCCGGCGCTATGATCTCGGGGCCTGCGCGATCCTGACTCAGCTCCGGTTCCGCACCCGGGCTAGCCGCACCACCTTCCGCCGCCGCCAGGTCGCCTCCAAGGCTTCCACCTTCGCCGAAGCCGCCGCCTCCATCACCTGCGCCGGCGTCACGGCGCTCGTCGCTGCGGGGAGTGCGTTGGTGGTGGTGCCGTGGTGTTGTTGGTAATTGTGCTGGGATGTGCGTGGGGGGTGAGGCCCAGGGGAGGGGGCAGTAGAGCGGGGTGCGTTCGAGATGAAGGGCTGCTTTAGGTGCCTAAATTGACATTTTTCGGTGCGCTACAAGGTCCCGATTGCAGTCTGTCGTTGCGCGTCAGGTGCGGGGCTTTTGGCGACAATACACGGACACTCGTGGCGAGTTTTGAGTAAAATAGAATTGACCGTACCGTTTTTAATAAAACTCAAAATGTTTTCTACTTTTACTCGTTAAAAAAGCTCCAGTGTAAGTCGCAACGTTCACGCTTTGTAGCGGTAATTGGAAAATCTTGAGCTACCCTTCTCCAATCTGAGCACAACTCATGGTAGGGAGTATTGTAAAATGCTCTGAGCACAAAATTCAGAAATCTATGAGGCGTCAATGCACCGATAACGGGTATTCGGCAATTCCTGTACTGCCCCACAGTAAAATGTGAAGCTGGATGCACATAATCTTCGAATGCCGCAAGATCAAAATCGAATCTAATTGGAGTAGTAACAATGTCTTTCATTACAACTTCAGCAAAAAGAATGTCGGTTTCATAGACTTCAGGATCATTTTGGTACTCCAGTAAATCTGGTGATGGATAGAACGATAGCACGTGCTTGAGAAGTTCCCCCCCTCTAAATCGATACCGAAGCTGAACCAGTGCGCCATCGATGAGACGCATATTGAACGCCCTTTTTTCTCTAATGACTTCATATGTTTCTGCATATGGCCTATTGCGAAGCGCGACCGACACCTCTTCCAATCCAGCGATCGAAACCTCATCAACAGCGCCATCGTCAGAAGCGTAGCTGGCTTGCCTTGGAAAGTTCGGTTCAACACATAATCCGACTTCTATCATTTTGGCGGTCAAATCTCGGATTTCTGAGGCTATTGAGTTTATGTCAGCCATCAATGCTTGCCTAGAAGTTCGCGAAGTGTTTCAAGATCTTTCTCGGGCAGGTCGTCCAACTGCACATCACCAGCAGCAAGCTGTTGAACTAGAGTTGACATTTTTTGCTTTGCAGACTTCACATTTTGCTTCTCTTCAGCTGACATGTCGCGATTTACGACACGCAGTCGCGCTCTTAGTCGCTCGTTCGGATATACGAAGTCTAGACAATAATCATTGCGCAGTATCTCGTTGTACTCCGCAGTGAGTGCTTCCATTTTTGGGCCGTGTCCTATTACACGAACCCAAGCTTTGCTTCGGGTCATAGCGGTAAAGAGTCTGTTTCTGACTTTTCCGATTTCGCCGAATGAACTATAGCAATCCTGAGCATTAATGACATAAACCATCCCCGCTTCGTTGCCTTTGGCACGGAATATTCCAGTGAAGGCGACAGAGCCCTCATCTGGCTTAAAGAAAACATCTCCCGATGTATCGACCCCCGCGAGATGCGAAGGAATCCCTCTGTCGAACAGGATTTTCCTTATTGGTCCGACCTGCTTAGCTGTGCTTATTGGGTCGGGGTTGATGACGATTATGTCTTCTGGGCGGAGTTCATCGTTCGAAATATTCTTAACGATCTGGTCGGCGATCCAGTGCGCCTGCTCATTCGCATTCTGAAAATGACCAAAAATTATTAAATCTTCGACCTTGCCAGGGTTTTCGAGAAAATCTGGACTTGCCAACTTTGTTCGGCCCAGCTTCACCCGCTTGTCGTCTTTTAGTTCTCCGTCGAGGACTTCGTAACCAACGTCTGTCCAAAGCTCTGCACGATCAAACATTTGGGTTAGTCCCGTGCCCAGTTTTTCATCCGGTTCACGATAGATGCCAAAGCCTAAAGCATGCGCAGATGCTAGCACCGGTCTGGAGTTGCGGTAACACTTGTCCAGGATAATGTCTTGGCTTGCTACCGTACCATCGAATGTTACCAGGGGTTTTCCTTGATTATCGAGACCAAAAATCTCCTCAGGTGCAGGCAGACTGGCGTCAGTCAACGACTGCAATTCGTCGTAGGCGTAAACTAACCGCTTTTCTGCACTTAGCGAGTGATAACACAACTGCAAGAATGCTGGATCAAAGTCTTGAGCTTCATCAATGAGGATTGCGTCATAAAGCGGCGAAATCGACTTCACCTCGGACATTGCAGCAGCGGTAGCACCAGCGAAAGCTTTTTCGTAACCGTATTTTGCCTTAGCCTGTTGGAAGTCAAAATATGTGGCTCCGTTTTGTACACAGAATTGGTAGTAAATACCTGTGCGACTAGCGCCTCCCGGGGCCCCCCAAGCATTAATAACTTTTATGTTTTCGTTTGGCTGCTCACCTGTTTGTTCTACGACAAAAGTCTCAATCAATCGCATGAACTGTTCTTTTAGAGACCGCGTGTTGAATGTTACTGCGATTTTCCAATTAGGGTTCTGCGAATGAAGATAAGCAGCCTTTAGTGCGAGCACAATTGTCTTACCTGATCCAGCGAGCCCTCTAATACGTTGAACCCCCTCAACTGTCTCAATAACTGCCTTACTTTGCCGCGCATCCAAGTTAGCAATCGAGTCTTCTAGGGCTTGCAGAGCGGCGCCATGAGAGTCCGCTCGCTCGTTGGTCCGACGACGTCGGTTTCTGCGAATAGTGGAAATCGACTGAATGATAGAAAGGACGGCCTCATACAACTGAGGATCATCCCACTCTATCGATCTGATCGCCTCAACGATATCTGTATCGTTCACCAATCGGTGTTCGTCTTCGTCTTCCGCGGGATCAAGCAGTGGAGCGTAAGTCAGGGTCGCCGGTACTGCCAAGAGTTTTCGGCCCTTACGCAGCACCTTATGTTGCATGAATTTTGCATCCAAAAGGCTGGCAACATCGTCTTGATGTTCCCCATAACCTTCCGCGTCTTTTCCTTCGACCAAGTTGATAGCAACAACACCATGGTCTCTAGAAATCAATAGTGCATCAATAGAGACGGACTCGTCAGAGGAAGATAATACCGGATAACCGACGTACAGGACGCCCTCTAAATCAGAGAAATTGTCTTCAAAGATTTCTACGAGCCGTTCCGTTGAGACCGGTTTCCTAGCTGATCCCTTGATGATTTCCACTTGGACGTCTTCCTTATATCAGCATCACCAACAATCAATGGATCAACTCAGTTCTGCCTTCGGAGCACTTCGCAAATTTTTCCGCTCCGCAAGTTGTTCAGGCCCTTGCATGATTGCGCTCAACCTTTTGCAAGCGCGAATTCAGACTGGAATATGCCAACGCTCGGCGTGCGTTGACAAGGGCATCGAGCATGAACGCCTCGTTACATGGTATGCATACTGTCGACTTCCGTCAGCTGACACGCACAAACTGATGGTCGCCTCCCAACCCCCCTCACCCACTCACCACCAACTGCATCCGGTCCGCCGCGATCCGCCCGCGGGTGTATTGCAGCGGCTTGCCGTCCGTGTCGAGGTTGACGCTTTCGACGACCATCACCGGCTGGCCCAAGGATATCCCGAGTTGCTGGGCGTCTCTTGCCTCGACCAGTTCGGCGGTGATGCGGGTTTCCTTGCGGTTATAGTCGGTGATGCCGGCGCGGTTCAGCGCCTGGGTGATCGAGCCGGTGTCGGCATAGTCGGCGACGAAATTGGGAACGCGCGCCTGCTCGAACCAGCTGGTGGCGACGATCATCGGGATGCCGTCGGCGACGCGTAACGACTCCACCCGGATCAGAAGCGTGCCGAGCGGCACAGACAATTGGTTGGCGAGGAGGGCGTCGGCCTCTTCCACCGCCGAGCCGATCAGGCGGCCGTCGGGGGCCCGGTCCTGGCCGGAGACGATTTCCGAAAACCGCGTGCGCGGCCCGATCGGGTAGCTCAAGGGGGCTGAGGCGACGAAGGTGCCGCGGCCCTGGTCGGCCCGCAGGATCCCTTCCGAGGTCAGCGCGGCAATGGCGCGGCGTACCGTGTGCCGGTTGACGCCGAAGCGGGTGGCAAGTTCGGATTCCGGCGGCAGGCGGCTGCCCTTTTCGAACGCGCCGCTGACGATTTCCGCCTTGAGCGTTTCCATGATCTGCCGCCAGACGGCAATCCCCGCGCTGCGGTCGAGAGTGGTGTTGGTCGTCATGCGCTCGTCATCAAATTTCGGTACCAAAGAGTCAACCTGATTATTTGTCTAGACAAATAGACAAATCAAGTTTAGACCCTTGCGCATTCTCCCAGATGACCGCCCAACCCAAAAGGCGCGATCCATGACAGACACCACCACTTCCGATCCGACCGACACCAACGGTGCCCGCAAAGCCCTGATGGCGACGCTTGCGGCAAGCTCGCCCGAGGCCGTTGCCGAAAAATTCGAAACCCTCAGCCCGCCCGCCTTCGATTTGGTGCGCCAGCCGGAAACCGGCCTGGTGATGGTGCGCGGCCGCATGGGTGGCACCGGCAGCCCGTTCAATCTCGGCGAAGTGACCGTGACCCGCTGCGTCGTCCGCCTGGAAAGCGGCGAGACCGGCAGCGCCTACAGCCTCGGCCGCAACAAGCAGAAGGCGCTGCAATCGGCCGTCATCGACGCGCTGTGGCAGCGCGCCGACATGAAGGCCCGGATCGAGGCCGACGTCATCGCGCCGCTGGCCGAGACCCAGACCACCGGGAAAGACACCATCCGCGAAGAGACCGAGGCCACCAAGGTCAACTTCTTCACCATGGTGCGGGGAGACAACTGATGACGCTTGCAACTATCGCCGACACCGGCGCGGCGCCGCTGGCCGCCGGGTTCTCCGACCCGGTCCATGACGCGCAAGGCTGTTTCCGCGCGGTGATGAACGCCATGGCCCGGCCGGGCACGCGCCAGGTGATCCCGACCGGTGGGTTGACCCCGCCCGCGCCGCTGACGCCCGTTGCCGCCGCGCTGGCACTGACCCTCATCGACTATGACACCCCCGTCTGGCTCGACAAGCCGCTGATGAGCTGCGAAGCCGTCAAGCAGTTCCTCAGGTTTCACACCGGCGCGCCGATTGTCAGCGAGCCGGTCGAGGCTTCGTTTGCGCTGGTCAGCGCCCCGGTCAGCATGATCCCGCTGGCAAGCTTCAACCAGGGCTCATTGGAATATCCGGACCGCTCGACCACGGCGATCCTCACTGGCCAGACCTTCAGCGCCGGCCCGGCGGTGATGCTGGAAGGCCCGGGCATCCGGGAGACCGAACTGTTCCGCACCGGTCCGGTGCCGCCGGTCTTCTGGGACCAGGTGATCGCCAACAATCGCCAGTTCCCGCGCGGCATCGACCTGGTGTTTGCGGGCGCGGCCGAAGCCGCCGCCCTGCCCCGCTCCACCCGCATCACGCTTCAGGAGGCTTGAGCCCATGTATGTTGCCGTCAAGGGTGGCGAAAAGGCCATCCGCAACGCCCACAAGCTGACCGCCAAGCGGCGCCGGGGCGACACCTCCGTTCCGGCCCTCACCCTGGAGCAGATCGCCGAACAGCTCAGCCACTCGGTCGCCCGGGTGATGGGCGAGGGCTCGCTCTATGACGAGAGCCTCGCCGCGCTTGCCATCAAGCAGGCAAGGGGCGACCTGATCGAGGCCGCCTTCCTGATGCGCGCCTACCGCACCACGCTGCCGCGGTTCGGCTACAGCCGGCCCGTCGACACCGGCGCCATGCTGGTCGAGCGCCGCGTGTCGGCCACCTACAAGGACCTGCCCGGCGGGCAGGTTCTGGGCCCGACTTTCGACTACAGCCACCGGCTGCTCGACTTCGCGCTGGCCGCGGAGGATGACGGCGCAGAGCCTGAAGTGGAGACCGCCGAACCGCAGGACACAGCCATGCCGCGCGTCACCGATCTTCTGGGTGATGAAGGCCTGATGGAGCCGGATCCGGTGACCGACGAGGACGCGGCCGTCGGCGACCTGACCCGCGAACCGCTGTCCTTTCCCGCCGACCGGGACTTGCGCCTTCAAAACCTCGCCCGCGGCGACGAGGGCTTCCTGCTGGCGCTCGCCTATTCCACCCAGCGCGGTTATGGCCGCACGCATCCGTTCGCCGGCGAGATCCGCTACGGCGAAGTCGAGGTGGAGTTCTTTGCCGAGGAACTCGGCTTTGCCGTCACGCTCGGCACCATCAAGGTGACCGAATGCCAGATGGTCAACCAGTTCAAGGGCTCGGCCAAGACCGCGCCGACCTTCACCCGCGGCTATGGCCTCGTCTTCGGCCAGGTCGAGCGCAAGGCCATGTCCATGGCCATGGTCGACCGGTCCCTGCGCTGGCAGGAGCTCGGCGAGGAACAGACCGCACCGGCCCAGGACACCGAATTCGTCCTGTCCCATTCCGACAACATCCAGGCGACCGGCTTCGTCGAGCACCTGAAACTGCCGCATTACGTCGACTTCCAGGCCGAGCTCGGCCTGGTGCGCCAGATGCGGGACGAGTGGTTCGAAAAACGCCGCCAGGAAGACAACGACAAGGAAGAGGGCCGTGCAGCCCGGGAGGCCGCAGAATGAACGACACGGCTCAGATTTTCGATCAGGGCGAATACAATTTCGCCTATCTGGACGAACAGACCAAGCGCATGATCCGCCGCGCGATCCTGAAGGGCATCGCCATCCCGGGCTACCAGGTGCCGTTCGCCTCCCGCGAGATGCCGATGCCCTATGGCTGGGGCACCGGCGGGGTGCAGGTCACGGCGGCTATCCTTGGGCGTGACGATTGCCTGAAGATGATCGACCAGGGCTCGGACGACACCACCAACGCGGTCTCCCTGCGCGGTTTCTTCGAAAAGACCGCCGGCATCCGCACCACCTATGAGACGTCCGAGGCCACCGTCATCCAGACCCGCCACCGCATCCCGGAAAAGACCCTCACCGAGGACCAGGTGCTGGTGTTCCAGGTGCCGATCCCCGAGCCGCTGCGGTTTTTGGAGCCGCGCGAGACGGAGACCCGCAAGATGCACGCGCTGGAAGATTACGGCCTGATGCATGTGAAGCTTTACGAGGACATCGCCAAAAACGGCCACATCGCCACCACCTATGCCTATCCGGTGAAGGTCAACGACCGCTACGTGATGGACCCGTCGCCGACGCCGAAATTCGACAATCCGAAGATCGACCAGATGGCCGCGCTGCAGCTTTACGGCGCCGGCCGCGAGAAGCGCATCTACGCCATTCCGCCCTATACCAAGGTCAAGAGCCTCGACTTCGAGGACTATCCCTTCGAGGTGCAAAAATTCGACAAGCCCTGCGGCCTGTGCGGCGCCGAGAATGTCTATCTCGACGAGGTCATTCTCGATGACCAGGGCGGGCGCATGTTCGTCTGCTCCGACAGCGACCATTGCGAGGAACGGCGCGCGGACGGCCATCTCGGCCCCATGGCCGCCAGCCCGGCGGCCCACCAGTTCGACGGCACCAAGGCAGAGGAGACAGCCCGATGAATGCCTTTCACGCCGAGGACCCGCTGCTGCAGGTCCACAACGTCACCCGCTACTACGGCGACCGGGTCGGCTGCGCGGACGTCTCCTTCGACCTCTGGCCCGGCGAAGTGCTGGCGATTGTCGGCGAGAGCGGCTCCGGCAAGACGACCCTGCTCAACTGCCTGTCGACCCGCCTGGCGCCGACCGCCGGCGCCATCGAGTACCGCATGCGCGACGGCGCCATGCGCAATCTCTACCAGCTGACCGAGGCCGAGCGGCGCCTGCTGATGCGCACCGACTGGGGCTTCGTGCACCAGAACGCTGCCGACGGGTTGCGCATGAACGTGTCGGCCGGCGCCAATGTCGGCGAGCGGCTGATGGCGGTCGGCGACCGCCATTACGGCAACATCCGCGCCACCGCCGACGACTGGCTGGGCCGGGTGGAAATCGACAGTGACCGCATCGACGACGACCCGCGCTCGTTCTCCGGCGGCATGCGCCAGCGCCTGCAGATCGCCCGCAACCTGGTGACCCGCCCCCGGCTGGTGTTCATGGACGAACCGACCGGCGGGCTTGACGTCTCCGTGCAGGCCCGTCTCCTGGACCTGCTGCGCCGGCTGGTCGCCGATCTCGGCCTGTCGGTGGTGATCGTCACCCACGATCTCGCCGTTGCCCGGCTGCTGTCGCACCGGATCATGGTGATGCGCCACGGCAATGTCATTGAAAGCGGCCTGACCGACCAGGTGCTCGACGATCCGCGCGAGCCCTACACCCAGCTGCTCGTTTCCTCCATTCTCCAGGTGTAAAGGATGCCAGATATGCCCGTACGCCTTTATCTCAACAATGTCGGCAAGTCCTTCACCATGCATCTGCAGGGCGGCACCGCCATTCCCGTGGTCGAGAAGGTCGAGTTCTCGGTCAATGCCGGCGAATGCGTCGTGCTCGGCGGCCCGTCCGGCGCCGGCAAGAGCTCGATCCTGAAGATGATCTACGGCAATTACCGCTGCGACGAGGGCCAGATCCTGGTCACCGCCGGAGACGAGATCATCAACATCGCCGGAGCCGAACCGCGGAAGATGCTGAGCCTTCGCGAAGCCACGATCGGCTATGTCAGCCAGTTCCTGCGCACCATTCCAAGGGTTTCCGCCGAGGACGTCGTCGCCGAACCGCTGATCGCGCAGGGCGCCAGCGAACAAGAGGGCGTCGACACCGCCCGCGCGCTGCTCTCCCGGCTGAACGTGCCGGAAAGGCTCTGGACCCTGCCGCCGGCGACTTTCTCGGGCGGCGAACAGCAGCGGGTGAACATCGCCCGGGGCTTCATCGCCCATTACCCGATCCTGCTCCTCGACGAGCCGACCGCCTCGCTCGATGCCGCCAACCGGGCCGTTGTGGTCCGGCTGGTGGAGGAGAAAAAGGCAAAGGGCGTCGCCATGGTCGGCATTCTCCACGACCAGGACGTGCGCGAGCAGATTGCCGACCGGATCATCGACGTCACCGGCTTCGCCGCCGAGGCGGCCTGAGAAACCCGGAAGAGGAAAAACTTGCGGGCAGGCGGGATCTGTCACAGAACAGTCACTGCCTGCCTCTAGGTCCTCTTGGGCCACCAATCAAATTTGCGAATCTGACCATGCGCTACGCGATCTATTTTGCCGCCGATGCCGATGATCCCCTGATGCAGCTCGGCAATGCCTGGCTTGGCCGGGACACCTTTTCCGGCAGGGACCTGCCGCAACAGCCGGTGCCGGGCCTCAGTGCGGAGCGGTTTCACGCGCTCACCACCGACCCGCGCCGCTACGGCTTCCACGGTACGCTGAAGGCGCCGTTTTCGCTGGCGGACGGCCAGAGCGAAACCGCGCTTGTCGAAGCCTGCGAGACCTTCGCGGGCGAAATCGCGCCCTACGGGATCACGGGCCTGTCCGTCAACCGGCTCGGCCGCTTCCTGGCGCTGACCCCGGATGCGGAAGAGCCGGCCCTGCGCGCCTTCGCGGCCCTGTGCGTGCGCCGGTTCGAGCCGTTCCGCGCGCCCCTTTCCGAAGCCGATCTGGAACGGCGCCGCAAGGCCAGGCTCAGCGACAAGCTCGATACCTATACAAGGCAGTGGGGCTACCCTTACATCTTCGATGAATTCCGCTTCCACATGACGCTCTCCAACAAGCTGGAGGACGATGGCGAAGCGGCCCTCCTGGCCGACGCCGCCAGGGCACGCTTCGCCGCCGTGACGGGCAGGCAGCGCACCTGCCGCCATGTCGCGCTTTACACCGAACCGGAACGCGGAGCCCCGTTCACGGTCCATACGATTTTCGAACTGACCGGCAGCGCTTCCCCGCAGGACGCCCTTGTCCGCGCAGAACGTCTCTCCCGTGAGGAAACTGTATGAGCACGCATCCCAAGGTTTTCAAGAACGCCACGCTCGTCCTCGCGGACGAGGTCCTGGACGGATCCCTGACGGTCGACGACACCGGCCGGATTGCCGGCATCGGTTCGCCGACCGGCGTCGACGGCCATGACTGCGAGGGCGACTACCTGCTGCCGGGCCTGATCGAGCTGCATACCGACCACCTGGAAACCCACTACGCGCCGCGCCCGAAGGTGCGCTGGAACCCGGTCTCGGCCGTCCAGGCCCATGACGCCCAGATCGCGTGTTCCGGCATCACCACGGTGTTCGACGCACTCAGGGTCGGCATGGATGAGGATGCGGATCTGCGCTACCCGGACATGCGCCTGCTGGCCGACGCCATCGAGACCGGCCAGCGCGAAAACCGCCTGCGCGCCGATCATTTCATCCACCTGCGCTGCGAGGTGTCCGCGCCGGACGTGCTCGACGCCTTCAAGGTGTTCGAGGACGACGACAGCATCCGCCTGATTTCCCTGATGGACCACACGCCCGGCCAGCGCCAGTTCGTTTCGCTCGACGCCTACAAGGTCTATTACCAGGGCAAGAAGGGTTTTTCCGACGCGCAGATGGAGGACTTCATCAAGAAACGGCAGGAACGGGCCAGCGGCCTTGCGCCCGACAACCGGAAGAAACTCTCCGAGATCGCCCGGCGGAACGGCATTGCCATCGCCAGCCACGACGATGCCACGACGGATCATGTCGACGAGGCCATTTCGCTGAACACGAAGATCGCCGAGTTTCCGACCACGCTGGAAGCCGCCAAGGCGTCGCACGAGGCCGGCATGGCGGTGCTGATGGGTGCGCCCAACGTGGTGCGCGGCGGCTCCCATTCCGGCAACATCTCCGCCAGTGAACTCGCCGAAGCCGGCTATCTCGACGTGCTGTCCTCCGACTATGTGCCGATTTCCCTGCTTCAGGCCGCGTTCCAGCTCGCCGACGAAATCGAGGCGATCTCCCTGCCACAGGCAGTTGCGATGGTCACCGCGACCCCGGCCGGGGCCATCGGCCTCAACGATCGTGGCATCCTGGAGCCCGGCTGGCGTGCCGACCTGATCCAGGTGAAGATGGTCGGCAGCATCCCGGTCGTGCGCGGCGTCTGGCGTGAGGGCAAGCGGGTTGCCTGACGGGATGGAGGAGACGGCGGAAAAGCTCGGCCCGGGCCGCATGGTCCTGGTCGTCGGCCCGAGCGGGGCCGGCAAGGACACGTTGATGGCGGCGTTGAAAGAGCGTCTGTCGGGGCGGGACGATGTTGTCTTCGCGCGCCGGGCAATCACGCGCGCGGCCGATGCGGATGCCGAAGATCACGACACCATCAGCCGCGAGGCCTTCGATGCTCTTGTTGCAGCAGGCGACACCGCCCTTTCCTGGGAAGCCCATGATCTCGGCTATGTCATTCCGAAATCCTATGACGCCCTGGTCGAATCCGGGGTCACGGTCATCGCCAACGGGTCCAGGCGGGTCTTGAAGCAGGCGGAGACAAAATATCAAAACGCCGTCGTTCTGCTGATCACCGCGCCAGTCAAGGTGCTCGCCGACCGCCTCGCGGCCCGCGGACGCGAAACCCGTCAGGAGATCGAAGCGCGCTTGCTGCGTGCGGATCTGGAGCCGGACACCGTGGCCAATCTGGTCCGCATCGAAAACACCGGCACCGTGGATCAGGCCGTCGACACCATGGTGACGGCACTCGGCCTGTGACGTGTTCCGCGTCTATCGGGCAAAAACACCCAGGACATGCTGACTGAAGATCAGGGCCTGGGCGTCGAGCGTGTCCTGCCAATCGCCGTCGAACGCGTGCACCATGTTGCGGAACGCGCGGGCGGCCCCGCCCAGTCCGGGCTCAAGGTCCCGCTTGCAGAGATGAACGAGCGCATCCTCGTGCCGGACAACGAGATCAGCCAGGTGGAGGGCGCTGCCGACCATGTAGGCCCGGTATTGCAGGCGCTTGACATGATCGATCCTGTGAATGTCCGGCTCCTGCAGCAATTGCCAGAACCCTATGACATTGGTACAGGCGGTACGCATCAGGCGGCCGCATTGCTCTGTGTCTGACCGGGACATGCTTGCCTCGCAAGATTCGCCTCGATCTTTCAAGGGTAGCAACCCGCAGGGAAAGCGCAATGAACCTAAAGAGTCATTGACACCGTCCACACGCATAGATTCCTTGCAACAGGAATTACACCGAAGTTTCAAAATCTTGCCCGGTGGACGAAATCCGCGTCAGTTCTTCTTCTTCTTGCCGAACACGTTTCCCAGCAAACCGGACGGCAGCCCGAAGCCTTCCTCGACGGCCTTGAGGACTTCCTCGTCATCGACCTTGCCCTCGATGACCTTCTCCACGTCGATCTGTGTGTTGCCGCCGGTGGCCTGTTCGATGATCTTGTTGGCCTGGTCGACCAGCTCCTGGGACGGTTCCTGCTTGCCCTGGAGAATGGAAATGAGTTCGCCGCCGGTCTGTTGCAATTGCTTGTAGGCCGCTTCCGGATTTTCCAGAATGCCCTTGATATCGGGATAGATGCGCGGGTCGTTCCAGCTGCCCTCGACCACGATCGGCACCCCGAGCCCGGCGAGTTTCTTGTCCTCGCCCTTGCGTCGCGGCTGCGGTGCCTGCCCCTGGAGCGTTGGCACGATCCTGGGTTCCACGCGCCAGGACAGGCGCTGCGCGGGCAGGTCGGTTGTTCCCTTGCCGGACATGCGAATGAGCGGCCCGACCATCGACAGGTCCGAGGTCGTCGCAATGCCGTTCTGGATCTGGAACGTCGCGCCGAGCGAACTGAAGTCGGTCTTGGCCGACGGATTGGCCTGCCAGCCGAGCAGGGTTTCCACCGACAGGCCGCGCACCATCTGCGGAATGTTGATGCCCCGGATGGCACCGTCCATGAAATTGTAATTCGCCGTGCCGTTCAGGGCCTGGACCAGCGCCTGTTCGCTGCCGCCTTTCGAGGTGACGTCGAGATTGATCGTGGCTTTGCCTTCGATCCAGCTGAAGTCGGCGGCATCCCGCAACAGCGGATGGGCATTGAGGTTCTCGAGCGAAAATTTCGCGGCAACCACCGGCACGGTTTCCGCGCCGTTCAGGGTCACGGCACCGGAGCCGGAGCCGCCGTAAAGCGAGAGCCTGTCCAGACTTGCCGTCAGCACCCCGTTCTTGATGGTCGCCGACAGGGCACTTTGGTCGATCTTGATCTTGTCCCAGCGGATTTCGCTGGTCGTCAGCTGGAAATCCGCGTTGATCGCGTTGAGGCCGGAAAAGTCGATCGGCGCCGAGCTCCAGCCGCTTCCACCGCCGCCATTGCCGCCGCCGGAACCGCCGGAAGACGGCGTCCCCGAGGACGTTCCGCCACCGCCGCCACCGCTCGTGGATTTGCCCAGATAGGGATCAAGCACAAGTTCGCGCAGATCGAGCCGCGCCGTGACCGCTGGCTTGCTTCCCAGCACGATCCGGCCGTTGGCTTCGCCGGACGTGTCGTCCAGCGTGAACCGGGTTTCCTCGAAGGAAACCGCGTCATCCTTGATGCCGAATATGCCGGAGGCCTTGAACCGTTTCAGGCCGCCCCCGCTCCCCAGAGGCTGCCCCAGCCAGGCCATCAAGCCGCGCAGGTCCGCCGTTTCCAGGCTGACGGCACCGTCAAGCGCGCCGGTCCGCGACGCCTGGCCGTTGAAGCCGGCGCTCAGCCGGTTGCTTTTCACGGTTACCGAAACAGGGGCGGCCTGACCTGCCAGAAGCTGCGCGGTCGCGGCCTCACCCGTCAGGCTGAAGGCTTCACCGCGCCAGGCCAGCGAACCACTCAGGGCAATCGGGTTTTCCAGGCCCTCGAGGTTCACGTCCAGGGCCAGATCCGTAAGACGGTCCGCCTCCGGATCGCCTCCGACTGCCGAGGCAAGTCCCAGGCCGCCGATTTCACCTTCCGCGATACGCACCGAGCCGTTGATGTCGAGACCGGCGACAAGCTCCTCGCCCGTGAGCCCGACCGTCTCGAACGCCAGGTCCGCACTGAGCTTGCCGCTCGCGGGTTGCGCCTGTCCGGCCAGTTGCAGCAGATCCGCGATTGAGCCGTCTTTGAGTACCAGCCGGCCGGATATTTCCGGAACCAGCCCGGAGAGGTCCGCATCCGCCGCCCCGCCGAGCGACAGCTGGCCGAGAAGGAGGTTGAGATCGGCAACGGAAATCGCGGCTTCCGTGCCGGAAATCCTGGCATCCAGCGAGAAGGCGCCCGGGTCGGTCGCAAGGTCCTGACCGGCAAGCGCCGCCAGCGCCTGGAGCGACGGGCCGGCCGCTTCCAGCGCCAGATCCGCCCGAATTGGCTGAAGTCCCGTTTCGCCCTGGATCTTGAGCGAAGTCTCCCCCGAGGAAACCGTCAGATTGACCGGCGCCTGTTCCCCACCCGCCAGTCCGAGCGGGTTCGTCAGCGACCCTGAAACGCCGAGCGGAATGTCCTGCAGGGTAAAACTGCTGTCCAGGGAAACTTCGCCGGACAGGTCGGGTGCGTTCAGGGTCAAGTCGAGATTGCTGATCCTGACCGGCTGTTCCGTCGACTGGTCCTTCCAGGTCACGGTGCCGCCGGAGATCTGAAGCCGGTCGACGCCGATGCTCTTCAGGTAACCTTGCGAGGGAGAGGCAGGCGCCTGCCCGTTGCCGGCTGTTTGCGGCTCCTCTGCCGACGGTGCGCCGCCAGCCGGGGCGGTTTCCCCGGAGGTCGAACCTGTCTCGATCGGCAGGTCCCGGCGCGGTTCCCAGCTGGTTGTGCCGTTGGGACCGATTTCGAGATAGATGTCCGGCTGGTCGAGCGAAATGCCGGTGACCTTGATGTTGCCGGAGATCAGCCCGGCCCAGGCCAGGCCGAATTCGACGCGCTCCGCCTTGGCGAACTCGATGCCGTCCGCGCCCGCCTCGCCGGCCATGCCGACCTTTTCAGCCGTGAGCGAAAAACCGGGGAACAGAGACAGGGATACCGGTCCGTCCAAGCGCAGCCGCCAGCCGAGGCGCGCGTCCACCTGTTCGACAACCTGCCGCTTGATTTCGTCCTTGGGCAGGAACAGCGGCACCACCAGGATGATGGTCACCAGCATGAACAGCAGACTGCCCAGTCCGATCAAAAGCCGACGCATTATAAAGGTCTCCCCGTCGCGAATCGGCCCCAATGTAGACCAATTGGGGCGGAACGTCCCGAACCAGAGTGCCCGCCGATTTTGGCCAAAGCTGGAACCCGCCGGTTTTTGACCGGTGCTGCGCGCGACGCTCAGCCCTTCAGGTCAGGGCAAACATGTGGTTGTCCCAGGAAATTCCGGGAGGCCGCGCGAGTATTTCGGCCGGTTCTTCCGGATCCGTCACAAGCGACAACGCGCCGTTGCCGTCGGAAATCAGGAAGCTGCCCTGGTCGATCGGAGCGACACCGCAGCCGTCCGCAATGGCCTGGGCGCCGAGGAATTCGCCCGTTGCCGCCTTCCAGAACAGGGTCTGCCCCCCGCGTGGCGCCGACGTGGCGATGACGTCCCCGCGGGCATTGGCCGTGACAGAACCGATGTAGTTCTGCAGTCCTGCGGCGACCCTGCCGGGTATTTCGGTCAGGACGGGGGCCGCATCGCGGGAGAACACACCGACCAGCGGCGGTGTTTCGCTTTCCGGTCCTTCGAACTGCCCCCCGACCCAGGCCCGTCCGCCGGCATCCAGCGCCATGTGGCGCAGCGACAGCTGATGCAGACCCTTGTTCAGCCGGTGCTCGGCCAGAAGGTCCCCGTTCTCCAGGTCCAGGAAAACGACCGACGGCGCCATCGTGGAAAGGTTGAGCTTTTCGCGCGCCCGGTCCGGGTGGGTTTCAATGCCGCCATTTGCAACGATCAGCGTGGTCCCGTCGGGTGCCAGCCGCAGGTCATGCGGCCCGATGCCGCCTGTCTCCAGCTCGCCGAGCTTGCGGATGCCGCGGCCGCTCATGTCATAGACCCCGACGACACCCCGGGCCTTGTCAAAGTCGTTCTCGACGGCATAGAGCAGGCGCCCGTCCGCGGAAAAACAGCCATGGCCATAGTAGTGCCGGCCCGAGTCCGCCGTCAGGACCTGCGGTTCGGCTTCCTCGAACGGTCGGACGACCACCGCGAAGGTTCCCGGGCGCCGGGCAAAGGCCACCAGCCGGGTTCCGTCCGGCGACACGGCGATGCCGTGCCCACGGCCCGGCAGGGAGACCCGCGCGAGGATCTGGCCGAGATCGTCGACAATCCCGACACCAAAGTCGCCGTTCGCCAGCTTGTAGGCGCTTGCGAACAAGGGCACGCCGTCGGCTGCCTCGCGGCTGACAAGGCTTTCGGCCAAGGGTGTTCCCGGAAAGACCTGGGAGGCCGCCAGGCTGCCGAGCGCGGCCAGGAAACCGCGACGCGACAGCACGCCTGGTCTAGTCCCCGTCGAGCGCATTGAAGCCTCCCGCCAGATCGAGCGCACCGGCCAGTTCCAGGGCCATGGTGTCGCGGATGGATTTCAGCGTGATCGCAAGCACCTCGACCTTTTCGTAGGCACTGTCTTGTTCGAGGGTCTGGCGCAGCGGCGGTTCCAGCTCATCCAGCAGGGACTGTGCATTTTTGAATTCGAATGCGAGCCCGCCGAAGATCCAGGTGAAATCTTCCGGTGTCAGCGCTTCCAGACCAAGGCTCGCCAGGGCCTGCCGGATACCCTCCAGTTCCCCGGAAATGAAGGTCACGCTGTTGGCGGAGCGGGAAAAGGGGAACCGGTGCGCCTTGGCTTTTTCCTTCGATCCCCCGAGCGCGGGCAACACATCCTGGTCACGCGCGATGATCAGCCCGGTCACCAGGCTGTTGAACAGGTTTTCAAGCGCTTCCTTGGACGTATGAAACCGGTCATTGTCCGGCCCCGGCATGAGGAGGACCGCACTGTACCCGTCCGGATCCGCCCAGCCGTCGGCAACCGCGCCGGCAATGGCCGCGACGTTTTCCGCGATCGCAAGGGCATAACCGCATTTGAACGGGTCGTCCCCAAGCATTACTTCGCCGGTCTTGCTGAAGGCGATCAGTTCAAGGGCGGTCAGGCCCTGGACGGCCACGCTCTTGTCCGCAAGATCCGCGGCGGAATGAACCTCCTTGTTCCTTGCCGCAAGAACCTTGCGCAGCTGACGTTGGGTGATGCCGCGCGGATCCGGCAAGAACGCAAGGCGGCTGAGACGGTCCTCGTCCAGAAGTGGCCCGAAGCGCAGAAAGTGAACCTCGGAGAAGGCCTCTACCGTGTCGGCGAAGGCGGCCGCGAACCTTTCCGCCGATCGGTCGTTGGGCGTCTCGCAGAGCGCTGCCACCGCTACAGGCAGAGCGCCTGCCGTCTCGGCGAAACGGGCCGTGACCGGCCGGATATAGCCGCTGACCATCCCCTCGATCTGGGGATTAAATTCCGTTGCCGCCACCGGCTGGGCCACAAGGGCTGTCAGCAAGGCAAGGATCAGTCTGCGCATTACAACGACTCCAGAAATCGGATGAGGGACCGGCGGTCCCCGGGTGACAGCGCCACCACGGTGTCCCGCGCTCGTTTCGCTTCGCCATCATGCCACAAAACCGCCTCCAGAAGGTTCCGTGCCCTGCCGTCATGCAGGAAACGGGTATGGTTGTTGACGGTACTGGTCAGGCCGATGCCCCAGAGCGGCGGGGTGCGCCATTCGCGGCCTGTGGCATCGCCCACCGGGCGGTCATCGGCCAGACCCGGCCCCATGTCGTGGAGTAGAAAATCGGAATAAGGCCAGATGAGCTGGAACCGGTGCGCCGGATTGTCTGCGTTGCGGCTGGTGACGAATTTCGGCTGATGACAGGCCGGGCAGCCGGCCTCATGGAAGACTTTCTTGCCCTTCAGCACGTGCCGATCGTCGACATCGCGGCGCATCGGCACTGCCAGATTTTCCGAATAGAAGGTCACGAGATCCATGACCGGGTCCGGGGCTTCGGTGGGCCCGAGACGCTCCTGCTCACCATGGGGCAAGGCGCGACAGGCTGCCTGCTTCTCGGTGCAGTCGCCGAAATTGTCGGGCTTTTCCGGCGTCGAGATACCGATATCGCCGGAAAAGGCACCCGCCGTCTGCGCCCGGATGGTCGGGGTCGACGCCTTCCATCCGAACCGCCCTTGCACGAGCACGCCCGTCTTCGGATCCCGCACCCGGCTGACCTTTCCGGAAATGCCGTCTCCGTCCAGATCGTCCGGATCGGCGAGCGCCTCGAGATCCCCGGCATGAATTGCCTGGACGAGGCCGAGACCGATCATCGGTGGCGCCACCCGGGGGGAGATCATCGTGTCGGGATGCATGTCGCCGAAGCCGAGGTGCCTGAGGTTGTAGACCGGCTTCTGCAGCACCGCCGTCTCGCCGCCGTTGAGCGGCACCTCGATCTCTTCCGTCCCGATGTCGAACCGCCCCTCGCCGGCGAGACCCGGCACGGCGAATGCCTGGAACTGGCCGCCATAGGTCGGCTCGGGCACGGAGAGGATTGTCTTTGCGGCAAGCGCCTGGCGCTGGTCTTCCGATTGCGGCGGAATGGAAAGGCGCAGGAACAGGGAGACCGCTTCGTCGCCTTCGCGTGGCGGCCGGCCGCGGCCGTCCTTCAGGTGGCACCCCTGGCAGGAGCGGGCATTGTAGAGCGGACCGAGGCCGTCGGAAGCCTGCGTCGAGGAGGGTGAGGACGCCCAGAGTTTCTTGAAAAGGCCGTTGCCGACCTTGAACGTGTGCTGTTCCTCGAAGGTCAGGTTGGCATTGGCATGCGAGAAGGCATCCCGGTTGAGACGCTTGCGCGACGTCCCCGCCCCGCCCTGCATCTGCTCGAACGGTTCCGCCGCGTCGAAATCGTCCGGCGCCTGAAGGACCCGGGCCGCCTTTGCCCTGTCCTCCCGGGTGAGGTCATCGCGGTGCGGCAGGACCTCGTCCGCCAATACTGGCGCCAGACCAAGGCCGATACTCAAAATGACGCCTGTCATGGCGCCCGAACCGGGGACCAGTTTCATTCCTCGCATCCCTGCAATGTTCCGCGAGCCCCAATTCGCGGCAAACCGGCGGGCGGCCTGAACCGCCCACAGGAAAATCGTCTTATTCGAAGACAGAGCCCGGATTGTCGAGGCTGTCGGAACCTTCGAAGGCAATCTCGTCCAGCTCGAGCGCTTTCACAACGCGTTCGATCGACGCGGTCTGGTCGACAAGAGCATCGACGGCAGCCTGGACGACCGCGTTGCCTTCTTCATTGTCTTCGCCAAGCATCTGGTCATAGGCTTCGCCGGCTTCGGCACGCGCCTTCATCGCCTCGAATGCCGCCAGGGTGGCATCGAGCTTGGCCTTCATCTCCTCGGCAAGCGCCGGATCCTTTTCCGCGACCATGTCGGCGAGAGAGGCACCGGAGACATCGTTGCCGAGCGGGCTCTTGTATTCACCGAAATAGACGTTCCGGATGCCGACGACGTCGTTGTAATGCGACATGTGCGTGTTGTCGGAGAAGCAGTCATGCTCTTCTTCCGGGTCGTGCAGCATCAGGCCGAGCTTCATGCGCTCACCGGCCAGTTCGCCATAGGAGAGCGAGCCCATGCCGGTCAGGATCGTGGCAAGCCCGCCGGCCTCGCCCTTGCCGGACAGCTCCTCGCGCGCCGCGCCGCCCGGAGCCCAGGCTGCAGCCATTTCCTCAAGATCGGAGATCAGCAGGTCGGTCGCCGCCCGAAGGTACTGGATACGGCGCTCGCAATTGCCGCCGGTGCAATTGGCCGGGTCGAAATCGCTGGCCGGACGATTGCCTGCTCCGGCATCGGTGCCGTTGAGGTCCTGGCCCCACAGCAGGAATTCGATGGCGTGGTAGCCGGTCGCGACATTGGCCTCGACTTCACCGGCCTCCTGCAGCGTATCGGCGAGCAGTTCAGCGGTGATCTCGGTGGCATCGATGGTTTCGCCGCCGACCTTCAGGGTCGGATTGGCAATGACATTGGCGACGTAGAAGTCATTTTCCTCGGACTCTTCACCGTAGGACACGTCGACATAGTCGATCAGGCCTTCGTCCAGCGGCCAGGCATTTACCTTGCCTTCCCAGTCATCGACGATGGCATTGCCAAAGCGGTAGGCTTCGGTTTGCTGGTAGGGATTGCGCGCCGCGATCCAGGCCGCCCGCGCGGCAGCCAGGTTGGCTTCGGTCGGCTCGGCAACGAGCTTGTCGACTGCCGCCTGCAGTGTCTTGGCCGTTTCAAGGGAATCCGCGTATTTTGCCTGTGCGATGTCACCATAGGTCGTGACCACATCCGCCGGGGCAGCGGCCAGGACTGGCGTGACAAAAAGGGCGGTGGCGGCCAGAAGGCCGAGTCTGACTGAGTTCATGGCTTCGTTCCCTTAACCGAGGGGCGGCACGTGCCGATCGTGGCCGTCATGCCTGTTTTCTGAAATTCGAGCGGCAGCAAATGTGCCGAAAGCGAGTCGGTAAAACCATTTCATGAGGTTGAAAGTCAAGTTTTTAATTGAAAAAAATCAATAGTTTAGAACGATTCCAAAAAGTTGACTGTTAGATGCCGGATTTTAACACCATCTCAAAATCTTAAAGCCGGCATCAACTCTTTGATGCTAAAGACAGAATGAGATAGCAATAACAACTGGCCGGATCGGTGGCCGGGAAACGGGAACGGTAATGATGCTCAACGCGCTGAAAAGCTTTGTTCGGGAACTGACCTTCGGTGACAGTGGAGAAAAGACCTTCGCAGAGGACGACAAGCGTCTTGCCGCCGCGGCCCTGTTGTTCCACCTGATCGACATTGATGGTGTCATCGAACAAAGCGAAAGCGTGAAGCTGCGCGAGATCCTGCAGAAACACTATGAGCTGACCGACAAGGAAACCACCGAGCTGATCGCCGCGGCCAAGCAACGCGACGAGGAAGCCGTCGATCTTTATGGTTTCACCTCGGTGCTCAAGCGCACCACCGACGAGACCGAGCGCCTGGCCATCGTCGAAATGATGTGGGAAATCGTCTATGCGGACGGTCATGTCCACGAATTCGAGGACAACACGATCTGGCGGGTTGCCGAATTGCTCGGCGTGTCGACCCGTGACCGGATGACCCTCCGCCACAAGGTCGCCCAGACCGCGCCGGAAGAGGGTGAGCTGGACTGATTGCCCGCCTGCGCGGCACGCCGTCGGCTATTTATGCAGGGAAACAGGGCGGCGGGACTCGATTTTCGAAGCAACCTCCCTCATATTAAGCCCATGCTTTTCCAGCCTGATCCTGTCAAAAACCGCCCCAAGATCCTGGTTATCCTGCACCAGGAGCATTCCTCGCCCGGACGGGTGGGGCAGGAACTGGTAAAGCGCGGTTTCGCGCTCGATATCCGCAAGCCGCGCTTCGGGGACTCTTTGCCCGAAACAATGAACGGACATGCCGGCGCGGTCATTTTCGGCGGCCCCATGAGCGCCAACGACCCGGAAGCGTTCGTTCACAAGGAAATCGACTGGATCGGTGTTCCGCTGGCGGAACGCAAACCCTTCCTCGGCATTTGCCTGGGTGCCCAGATGCTGGTCAAGCAGATGGGCGGCGCGGTCACCGGCCACCACGACAGCCTGGTCGAGATCGGCTATTACCCCTTGCGCCCGACCGAAGCGGGCAAGGCCCTGATGGACTGGCCGCAGAAGGTCTATCAATGGCACCGGGAAGGTTTCGACCTGCCGTCGGGGGCTGACCTGCTGGCGACAAGCCCGACCTATGCCAACCAGGCGATCCGGGTCGGCCCGGCTGCCTATGGCATCCAGTTCCATCCCGAGCTCACCCACCAGATGATGGTCCGCTGGACCACCAAGGGTGCGCCGCGCATGGAGCTTCCCGGCGCCCAGCAGCGCCGCGACCATTTTGCCGGACGGTTCGTCTATGACCCTTCGGTGCGCAAATGGCTCGACAGCTTCCTGGACCTGTGGATCGGCACCGCCGCGCGACCTGTACAGCACGATCACCTGCGGGCAGCCGAGTAATCGTGCCAATAGATTTCAGCGTTTCAGCGGTGTATTCTTCCGCAGAGGTGCTGCGATGGAACAAAGACTGGCGGCAGTCCTGGCAGCCGATATGGTCGGCTACAGCCGCCTTATGGAAGCGGACGAGCGAAGCACGCTTGAACGGTTGCGTACCCACCGAGCCGAGTTGATCGACCCGGCGATCACGAAAAATCGCGGAACGATTATCAAGACCACGGGCGACGGCATGCTTGTGGAATTCCCGAGCGTCGTCGACGCTGTCCTGTGTGCCGTTGAGGTCCAGCGCCGCATGAAACTGCGCAATTCGGACGTCGCCACCGACCGGCGCATCCAGTTTCGCGTCGGCGTCAACCTGGGCGATATCATCTTTGACGAAGGCGATATCTACGGCGACGGCGTCAACATTGCCGCCCGGCTCGAGCAACTGGCCGAAGCCGGCGAAGTGAATGTGTCGTCCGCTGTTTACGAGCAGGTTCAAGGCCGGGTAGATGTCGAATTCGTGGAACTCGGCGAAAAGATCCTGAAAAACCTCAGCAGGCCGGTGCGTGTGTACCAGGCCGTGTTGCCCGCCGCGACGGCGTCCGAGCCGGTGAAACCGCGATCGGAAGAACCGGTCGCCGTCATCAAGCCCTCCATCGCCGTTCTGCCCTTTGCCAACATGAGCGGCGATCCCGATCAGGAGTTTTTTGTCGACGGGCTGACGGAAGACATCCTTACCGAACTGGCGCGTCGGCACGAACTCTTCGTAATCTCCAGAAACTCCACCTTTGTGTACAAGGGCCAGTCGGTCAATCTGCGCGATGTCGCGGCGCAACTGGGCGCGGCCTATGTTGTCGAGGGCAGCGTCCGCAAGGCGGGCAACAGGTTGCGGATCACGGCGCAGTTGATCGAGGCGCAGAGCGATGCGCATGTCTGGGCGGAGAGATACGACCGGGACATGGACGACATCTTCGCCATTCAGGACGAGATCACGTCGTCCATTGTCGCCACGCTGCCGGGGCGGATCGAGGAGTCGCAACAAAGCCGTCTGGCCCGGCAGAAACCGGCAAGCCTGGCGGCCTACGAATGCGTTCTCGTTGCCAAGGTGCTGCACCATCAAAGCACCCGGGAAACCAACCTGGAAGCGCAGCAGATGATCGCCCGCGCCGTGGCGCTCGACCCGGGATATGCGCACGCCCATGCCTGGCGCGGCTGCATCTACGGTCAGGCCTGGGGATATGGCTGGTGCGACAACCTTGAAGAAACGCTGGACCTTGCCCAGGCGTCCATTCTGAAGGCAGCGTCGCTGGACGACAACGATGCCGACGTCCACCGTCTTCTGGCGGCCCTCTATATCCTTCAAAACGACTTGCCCAGGGCCTTGCGTCATCAGGAAAGATCGCTGGAACTCAATCCGAATTACGACCTCTCGGTGGTTCAGATGGGGGAGGTGCACACCTGGCTCGGCAACCCTGAGACGGGCATCGAGTGGATCCGGAAAGCGATGCGCCTAAACCCGCATCACCCTCCACGTTTCTGGAGCCATCTGGGCCGCGCACATCACACGGCCCGCCAGTATAACGAGGCGATCGAAGCCTTCAGCCATCTGCCGACACTCGAGACCTTGCAACTGGCCTATCTCGCGGCCTGCCACGCCATGGAAGGCGACGAAGTCAACGCGTCGAGATATGCAGACCGTGTCCGGGAAACCAGCCCCGACTTCACGCGTGAAAGCTTTCTGGAAACCATGCACTTTGGCCAGCGGGAAGACCTGGACCATCTCACGGACGGCCTGATCAGGGCAGGTCTGGCTTAAGATGAGGTGGAATATGTGGCGAACGCTGTCTCTTGCCGTTGTCATCCCCGCGAACGCGAGGCCAGGGAGACGTCATAAGTCACGATAAGCATTCCAGAAATTCCGCCCGGGAGTCCTGGGTTCCGGATCTGCGCTGCGCTCCGCCCGGAATGACATCAAGGGATGAGGCCGCCCAGGCAACACCCCGGGCAGCCTATCCGCTTAGCTTTCGAAAACGACCAGCAGGTCCTTGGCATCGATCTGGGAGCCTGGTGACACCAGCACTTCCTTGACCGTGCCGTCGCGCTCGGCATGAAGTGCGGTTTCCATCTTCATGGCTTCGATCGAGACCAGCACGTCGCCCGCCTTGACTTCCTGGCCGGTGGCGATGGCGACCGTGGAGATCACGCCGGGCATCGGCGCGCCGACATGGGCGGCATTGCCGTCCTCGGCCTTGCGCATCGCCGCGGCCCCGGTCGCGCCATGGGCCCGGTCGGGCACCTTGACGCTGCGCGGCTGGCCGTTGAGTTCGAAGAACACCTTCTTCTCGCCCTTCTCGTCGGTTTCGCCGATCGCCTGGCAGCGCACCACGAGGGTCTTGCCGGGCTCGAGTTCAACGAAGATCTCGTCGCCGGCTTCCAGGCCATAAAAATAGACCGGGGTCGGCAGGACCGAGGTCGGACCATATTGCTGCTGGGCCTTGTCGAAGTCGGTGAAGACCTTCGGATACATCAGGTAGGAAGCGAGCTCCGTATCGCTGATGTCGTGGCCGGTCTTTTCCTCCGCCGTCTTGCGCTCCGCGTCCAGGTCGGCCTGTTCCAGCAGGGAGCCCGGACGGACCGTGATCGGCGTTTCGCCCTTCAGCACCTTCTTCTGCAGCGCTTCGGGCCAGCCACCCGGGGATTGACCGAGATCGCCATGCAGCATCTTGACGACGCTGTCGGGGAAGGCGACGTCCTTGGCCGGATCCTCGACGTCCTGGACGGTCAAACCCTGGCTGACCATCATCAGCGCCATGTCGCCGACCACCTTGGAGGACGGCGTCACCTTGACGATGTCGCCGAACATCCGGTTGGCGTCGGCATAGGCCTGGGCAACCTCGTGCCAGCGGGTTTCCAGACCGAGCGAGCGCGCCTGTTCCTTCAGGTTGGTGAACTGGCCACCCGGCATTTCGTGCAGATAGACCTCCGACGCGCCGAAGCGCAGGTCGCTCTCGAAGGCCCTGTACTGGGCCCGGACCGCTTCCCAATAGAAGGAAATCTGGCGGATCGTCCTGGCGTCGAGCCCGGTGTCGCGCTCACTGCCGCGCAGGGCTTCGACGATGGAGCCGAGGCAGGGCTGCGAGGTCAGGCCGGACAGCGCGTCCATCGCCGCATCGACCGCGTCCGCGCCCGCTTCGACCGCCGCCAGGACGGTCGCCGCCGCGATGCCGGAGGTGTCATGGGTATGGAAGTGGATCGGCAGATCGACTTCCTGTTTCAACGTCCGGATCAGGACGCGGGCCGCTTCCGGCTTCAACAGGCCGGCCATGTCCTTGAGGCCCAGAATATGCGCACCGGCAGCTTCCAGTTCCCTGGCAAGGCCGACATAGTATTTCAGGTCGTATTTCGGCCGGGCGCTGTCCAGCATGTCGCCGGTATAGCAGAGCACGCCCTCGCAGAGCTTGCCCGCTTCCTGGACCGCGTCCATGGAGACGCGCATGTTCTCCACCCAGTTGAGGCAGTCGAACACACGGAAGAGATCGATGCCGTTCTCCGCCGCCTGGGCGACGAAATACTTGACCACATTGTCGGGATAGTTGGTGTAGCCGACACCGTTGGAGCCGCGCAGCAGCATCTGCAGGAGAATGTTCGGCGCCTTTTCACGGATGTGATGCAGGCGTTCCCAGGGGCTTTCCGTCAGGAAACGCATGGCGACATCGAAGGTCGCGCCGCCCCAGCATTCCAGCGAGAACAGGCTCGGCAGGCCGGCGGCATAGGCATCGGCGATGCTGACGATGTCGTGGCTGCGCATGCGGGTCGCCAGCAGCGACTGGTGGGCATCGCGCATGGTCGTGTCGGTTACCAGCGCGCGTTTTTCCGCCTTCATCCAGTCGGCGAAGCCCTTCGGGCCGAGCTGGTCGAGCAGCTGACGGGTGCCGGCCGGCTTGCCGTCGCCGAAATCCGGAATGACCGGCGCGGCCACATCCTTTTGCGGGCGGGCGCGTGTCTTGGTCTCCGGATGGCCGTTCACCGAAACGTCGGCAATATAGGTCAGCAGTTTGGTCGCCCGGTCCTTGCGGCGGGTCTGTTCGAACAGCGCCGGCGTCTCGTCGATGAAGCGGGTCGTGTAGTTGCAGGACTTGAAGTCCTCGTGCCCGATGATGTTCTCCAGGAACACCAGGTTGGTGGCGACACCGCGGATCCGGAATTCGCGCAAGGCGCGGTCCATGCGCTTGCGCGCATCTTCCGCCGTCGGTGCCCAGGCGGTCACCTTTTCCAGGAGCGGATCGTAGAAGCGGGTGATGACGGCACCGGAATAGGCCGTGCCGCCATCCAGGCGGATGCCGAAGCCCGTCGCGCCGCGATAGGCGGTGATGCGACCGTAGTCCGGAATGAAATTCTGTTCCGGGTCCTCCGTGGTGATCCGGCACTGCAGCGCGTGACCGTTGAGACGGATTTTAGCCTGCTCCGGAACACCGCTTTCATAAGTGCCGATCTTGGCGCCTTCGCAGATCTTGATCTGCGCCTGCACGATATCGATGCCGGTGACTTCCTCCGTCACCGTGTGTTCCACCTGGACCCGCGGATTGACCTCGATGAAGTAGACCGCGCCGGTATCGGCATCCATCAGGAACTCGACCGTACCGGCTCCGCGGTAATTCACCGCCTGGCCGATCTGGATACCGTATTGGCAAAGTTCCGCCCGCTTGGCTTCGTCGAGATAGGGTGCCGGCGCGCGCTCGACGACTTTCTGATGGCGGCGCTGGATGGAGCAGTCGCGCTCGAAAAGGTGGACGACATTCTCGCCGTCGCCGAGGATCTGCACTTCCACGTGCCGGGCACGCTGGACCAGTTTCTCCAGGTAGATCTCGTCCTTGCCGAAGGCGGCCTTGGCTTCGCGCTTGGCAGCCAGAACTTCCTTTTCCAGGGTTGCCTCGTCCGGAATGACGCGCATGCCGCGGCCACCGCCGCCCCAGGACGCCTTCAGCATCACCGGATAGCCGATTTTCGACGCCTGGGTCTTGATCTCGTTGATGTCGTCGGGCAGCGGATCGGTTGCCGGCATGACCGGCACGCCGGCCTCGATCGCCAGGTTGCGCGCCGCCACCTTGTTGCCGAGCCGGCGCATCGTGTCGGACTTCGGCCCGATGAACGTAATGCCGGCCGCCTCGCAGGCATCGACGAATTCGGGACTTTCCGACAGCAGGCCGTACCCCGGATGGATGGCGTCTGCACCGGAATGTTTGGCAACACGAATGATCTCGTCGATGGACAGATAGGCCTCGATCGGGCCCAGCCCCTTGCCGACCTGGTAGGCTTCATCCGCCTTGAAGCGGTGCAGCGCCAGCTTGTCCTGTTCCGCGTAGATCGCAACGGTCTTCAGTCCAAGCTCATTGGCTGCCCGGAACACCCGGATCGCGATTTCGGATCGGTTCGCAACGAGAATTTTTGTTATCGCCAAACGCCCACTCCCCCTAATTTTCGGCAAAACACATTTGCTGTTTCGGCAAGATTTCTACTTTGGTCGGACGCTCTTGAAAAGGGGCAGAAACCATGTCCTTTTTTTAACTTGGAAAATATTTTTGCGCCTGCGCTGATAACTGTAGGAAAACGAAGGCTAAATTGGCTGAAGCCCAAGCCTGGCGTCGCTTTCAGATAAATTTGCGGCGCAGCATTTTCCCGGAAACGGCACGCCGAACGACAAAAAATCTCCACCCGGCGGCAGCGCCGCCCCGTTTTGGCACATCTGCCCCGGTCCATTTCAGCTTCCCTTTCCGGCGGGACCGGTCCTGCCGGCCCGGGCTATGGGCCAGAGCCGGGCGACCCTACTACATCTTGTTGGAACAAAGCCGCAACATTCCTGAATCCGCGATTCGTCCGGGATTCGTTCACGCTGTGTGCCCGGGTAAACGGACCACGGAACCGGAGCGGCAGCACCGTTTACCGAAAATTATCTATTGACAGTGATTCGACGACAATCGGCACGTTTCGCCCGGCACGACTCAAACCGTTGACCAGATTCACGATTTCGTGGCTCTCATCCGCATGTGAACCATATGTCGTAGGGAACAAATCCTGAATCTCCAAGAGTCAGCGATTCGGTTTCGGTTTGTTCCGGAGTCGTTCTCCACAGCTTATTTTTCCCGGCAAAAACCTGACCTTTTGGCCAAAAGAATGGGGACACACCATCCTTGCCTGTGCTAGACACGCGGCACCATATCTAGGTGCCGGTTTACAGGTGCCGAGCAGTAGAAAGCCGATCGCTAGCCCTTTCATGCCCCGTCTCCAGAACCTGCCGCTGCCGCCGTCTGCCCGGTCCCGCACAGTGACGGCCGTGCTTGGCCCCACCAACACCGGCAAGACCCATCTCGCCATCGAGCGCATGCTGGCCCAGCCCTCCGGCCTGATCGGCCTGCCCTTGCGCCTGCTGGCCCGTGAAGTCTACGGACGCGTTGCCGAGCGTGCCGGAACGGATGCCGTTGCGCTGATCACCGGCGAAGAAAAGATCATTCCGGACAAGCCGCGTTTCTGGGTGTCGACGGTCGAGGCCATGCCGCTTGATCTCGATACCGAATTCGTGGCCATCGACGAAGTCCAGCTGGCCGGCAACCTCGACCGGGGTCATGTCTTCACCGACCGGATCCTGAACCTGCGCGGCAGGTCGGAAACGCTCCTGCTCGGAGCCGCGACCGCGCGGCCCCTCCTGGAAAAATTGCTGCCGGGCCTCAACGTGGTCACCCGGCCGCGCATGTCCGTCCTCGAATATGCCGGCTCGAAAAAAGTGTCCCGCCTGCCGGCGAGATCCGCGATCGTCGCGTTTTCCTCCGACGAGGTCTATTCCATCGCCGAACTGATCAGGCGCCAGCGTGGCGGCGCGGCGGTCGTGCTCGGGTCGCTCAGCCCGCGCACGCGCAACGCGCAGGTGGAGCTGTTCCAGAACGGCGATGTCGATCACCTGGTGGCCACCGACGCCATCGGCATGGGACTGAACCTGGATGTTCACCACATCGCCTTTGCCGGCAACCGCAAATATGACGGTTACCAGTACCGCCAGCTGACCGCTTCCGAGATGGGCCAGATCGCCGGGCGCGCCGGCCGGCACACCAAGGACGGCACCTTCGGGGTGACCGGACGGGTCGATCCGCTGGACGACGAACTGATCGAACGGATCGAAAGTCACCAGTTCGACAGCCTGAAAGTGCTGCAATGGCGCAACACTGCGCTGGATTTTTCGTCAGCGAGCGCATTGCGCCGAACGCTTGACGCGGTCCCGAACGAAGACGGTCTCGCAAGGGCACCCATCAGCGACGACATCACCGCGCTTGAACATTTATTGCGCGATTCAGCAATATCCGACATGGCAAAGGGTGAAAAAGCGGTCGAATTGTTATGGGACGTGTGTCAGGTCCCCGACTATCGTAAGATCGCGCCCGCGAACCATGCGGAGCTGCTGAACACGATTTATACCCATCTGATGCGCGATGGCGCGATTGTCGATGACTGGTTCACCCGTCAATTGGCCTTCGCAGACCGCACGGATGGTGATATCGACACTCTCGCGAACCGGATTGCTCACATCCGGACGTGGACATATGTCGCCAATCGACCCGACTGGCTGGCCGATCCGGCCCATTGGCAGGGCGAGACCCGCGGCATAGAAGACAAACTATCCGACGCCCTTCACGAGCGGCTGACCCAGCGCTTCGTGGACCGGCGCACAAGTGTATTGATGCGACGTTTGAGAGAGAACGCAATGCTGGAAGCGGAAATTACCTCGAGCGGCGATGTGCTCGTTGAAGGTCAGCACATCGGAAATCTGCTTGGCTTCCGGTTTGCCCCCGACGCCGAGGCGGAAGGTCCGGACGGCAAGACCGTGCGCGCCGCCGCGCAAAAGGCCTTGACGACGGAAATCGAAAGCCGGGCCGAAAAGCTCGGCAAGTCCGAGAACAGCGACTTCGTGCTGGCCTCCGACGGCACCATCCGCTGGCGCGGCGAACCGGTGGCCAAGCTGGTGGCGGGCGAGGACGTTTTGGCGCCGACCGTGCTGCTGCTGGCGGACGAGCATCTGACCGGCCCCGCCCGCGAGACGGTCCAGGGTCGCATGGATCTCTGGGCCGGCGCCCAGATCGAAACCCTCCTGAAACCGCTGGTCGACCTCAAGAACGGCGAAGGCCTGGAAGGCCTGGCGCGCGGCATTGCGTTCCGCATCGTCGAAGGCCTCGGCATCCTGGAACGCCAGGACGCCGCTGACGAGATCCGCCAGCTGGACCAGGACATGCGGGCCGGCCTGCGCAAGCTCGGTGTCCGCTTCGGCGCCTACACGGTCTTCGTGCCCGCGCTCCTGAAACCGGCGCCGAGCCAGCTTCTGGCACAGCTCTGGGCGCTCAAGCATGGTTCGCTCGACATGAACGGCATGGCCGAGTTGCCGCAATTGTCCGCCTCGGGCCGCACGTCGATCCCGGTCGACGAGACCGTCGACAAGGCGCTTTACAAGGTGGTCGGTTTCCGCGTCTGCGGCCCGCGCGCCGTGCGTGTCGACATCCTGGAACGCCTTGCCGACCTGATCCGGCCCCTGATCGCCTGGAAACCGCTCGATGCCGAGGTCAGCCCGCCGGAAGGTGCCATCGAGACCGGCGGTGGCTTTACGGTGACCGTTGCAATGACCTCCCTGCTCGGCTGCGCCGGAGAAGATTTCTCCGCAGTGCTGAAATCGCTCGGCTACCGGCTGGAGACCAGGGAAGTCCAGCGCCCCGTGACCGTCAAGCCGGCCACCGCGGAAGCTCCGGCGGCCGAGACCGCACCTGAGGCCGAAACCGCCGCGGACAGTGAACCGGAAGCAGATGCTGCCGAAGCCGCACCGGCGGAACCGGTTGTGGAACCGGCAGGCGCCGAAGCGGGGGAGGCCGTGACGGAAGAAACGGCAGCCGCGGCGGAACCGGTGGCGGCCGAGACCGAAGCCGCGCCTGAAGCAGCTGCAACCGAAGGGGACGCCGCCGTGGCGGCACCCGTGGAGCCTGCCAATGCCGACGTCAATGCCGAGACGACGCCGGCGGACGCCGGCACCGCGGACAATGACAACGCCACAGAAGACGAAGTCGCGCTGGAAACCGTCACCATCGAGATCTGGCGGCCGGGCCGCCACGATCGGCGACCGCGCGGCCGCCAGGACCAGCGCCGGGGCGACCGCAAGGGCCAGGGCCACGGACCGAAAGGCGGCCAGGGTGAAAAACGCCACGGCAAGGGCGGCGGCAAGGGTGGCCCCAACCGCAACCGCGGTCAGCAACAGGGTGGCAAGGGCTTTGACGGCGGCAACCGCCGCGACAAGCCTGCCCGGGACAAGCCGATCGATCCGAATTCGCCCTTCGCGGCGCTGATGGCGCTGAAGGCGGACATGGACAACAAGGACAAGAAGTAATTTCAGCGCCTGATCCCCAAGCTGCCGGCGGCAGCCTGCGCATCGACAAGTGGCTCTGGTACGCCAGGGTCACAAAATCCCGGTCGCTTGCCCAGAAGCTGGCAACCTCCGGACACGTCCGGATCAACAAGGACAAGATATCTTCCGCCAGCAAGACCGTAAAACCGGGCGATGTGCTGACCATTGCCCTGGAGCGGCGGGTGCTCGTGCTCAAGATACTTGCGCTCGGCACGAGGCGCGGCCCCTACGAGGAAGCGCGCAAGCTCTACGAGGACCTGTCGCCGCCGCCACCGCCGAAACAGGCTGCTGCCCCGCCGCCACCCGGCCAGCGCGAAGCCGGGGCCGGCCGTCCGACCAAGCGGGACCGGCGCAAGCTGGACGCCTTCCGCAGCGAGAGTTGAGGCAAAATCCCGCTTCGCCCTTAAAAACAGAAAAACATTCCCTTATTCACCCGGACTGCGTCATCCAGTGCGCTTGCACCCGAATGACAAAAACGATACCCAACAGCGATACGAGACGATATACGTGCCCTACTCAAGGGAGACCGGCACGAAACAGATCGCCGGACCCGGGTTTGACAGCATTCGACAGTCAGACCGGCACCGGAGCCGAATGAGGATTGAGATGACCTACGTCGTCACAGACAACTGCATCAAGTGCAAATATACCGATTGCGTTGAAGTCTGCCCGGTGGATTGCTTCTATGAAGGCGAAAATTTCCTGGTGATCAATCCGGACGAGTGCATCGACTGCGGCGTTTGCGAGCCGGAATGCCCGGCGGAAGCCATTTTGCCCGATACCGAGCCCGGACTGGAAAAATGGATCGAGGTCAACGCCGAATACTCGGAGAAATGGCCGAATATCACGGAGAAGAAGGATCCGTTGCCGGGTGCTGAAGAGTTTGACGGCAAGGAAAACAAGTTCGAACAGTATTTTTCGCCCAATCCGGCGTCCTGATTCGCTTTTTCACATTGTGCGACGGACTGCCGCAAGTAGTCCGCATCACGCAGATACCGGCCATTTCACGAATAAATTCAGCAGCCTGACGGCGGGTTTCCGTCAGGTTACTTGTGGCGTTTGCGCACCTGAAAAGCACAACGCTTTAATTTTCCACAAAAGTATGTTACACATTAGAGCTAGTCGCCAACCACGAGAACAACCCCCAAAACGGAGTCTTTGAAATCCTGTCCCGGGCCTCAACCACCGGACGGAGCAAGCTCCCGGCAGCTCATGTGACTGACAAGGTTCTACTGTGGAAATCGACGACTGACCAGCCCTGACACGCCGCATATCAACAGGCGTTCCATATTGGATCGCTCGGCAGGCTTCGTGTCACAAAAGAACAGGGGACCGCAAGGCGGTCCATCACCGGTCCGCGACGGACCGATCAACTGCGCAGGAGAGAATACGAGTATGGCAACCAGCACCAAAAAGACCGCGCAGCGCCAGGGATTCAAAACCGGCGAGTATATCGTTTATCCGGCACACGGCGTCGGCCAGATTACCGCCATTGAAGAGCAGAACGTTGCAGGTCACTCTTTGGAGTTGCTCGTTATCGTTTTTGAACAGGACAAGATGACCCTTCGCGTCCCGGTCGCCAAGATCGCGTCCGTCGGCATGCGCAAGCTGGGCGATCCGGCTGCGGTCAAGAAGGCACTCGAAACCGTCCGGGGCCGTCCGCGCGTCAAGCGGACCATGTGGAGCCGCCGCGCCCAGGAATATGAAGCAAAGATCAATTCCGGCGACCTGATTGCGATTTCCGAAGTGGTTCGCGACCTCTTCCGGTCCGACAGCCAGCCGGAGCAGTCCTACTCCGAACGCCAGCTCTATGAAGCTGCGCTCGACCGGATGGCACGCGAGATCGCCGCGGTGAACAAATGCTCGGAAACCGAAGCCATCAAGCAGATCGAACAGAATCTGGCAAAGTCCCCCAGCCGCTTGAAGGCGGCTGCTGAAGCGGCTGCGGAAGAAGACGAAGACAAGGAAGAAGCTGCCTGATTCCAAGGCGGACTTTCCTGAAATCGGTGATCAGGGGCCCGGAAATTTCCGGGCCCTTTTCTTTTGACCGGGTCATTGCTCGCGTGCTGTTCACGCGAAAGTGCAAATTTTCTCCCCCTACGGAAGCTGCAAGTGATCTAACCTGTGCCTTGGTACGTAGTTCCCCCGATACCATATCGGAGCGTCGATCATGTCCATGAGCGAAAAACGTCAGCTGGTGCAGGCCGCAATGAAAGCGCCTTATCTCACCCGTGAGGAAGAGCTCTCGCTTGCCCTGCGATGGCGGCACGACCGGGACGAGAAGGCGCTGGAGAAACTGTCCCTGTCACACATGCGCCTCGTGATCGCGGTTGCGTCCAGGTTCCGGAACTTCGGACTGAACCTGGGTGACCTGATCCAGGAGGGTCATGTCGGCCTTCTGGAAGCAGCCGCCCGGTTCGAACCGGAGCGCGAGGTCAGGTTCTCGACCTACGCCACCTGGTGGATCCGGGCCTCGATCCAGGACTACATCCTGCGCAACTGGTCGATCGTGCGCGGCGGCACCTCCTCCTCCCAGAAGGCGCTGTTCTTCAATCTGCGCCGGCTGCGCGCCAAGCTTTCCAGCAACCAGACACCACTGACG
This sequence comes from Roseibium sp. Sym1, assembly GCF_027359675.1. NCBI lineage: Bacteria > Pseudomonadati > Pseudomonadota > Alphaproteobacteria > Hyphomicrobiales > Stappiaceae > Roseibium > Roseibium sp. Sym1. Next base: position 1,964,650 of record NZ_CP114786.1, on the reverse strand, counting down.
GACAGCGAACTGCACCAGAAGATCGCGGACGCGATCGGGGTCAAGCAGGCCGACGTGGCGCTCATGAATGCGCGCCTGTCCGGCCCGGACACGTCTCTCAACGCGCCGGTGACGGACAGCGAGGGTTCCAGCGCCGACCGGCAGGACTTTCTCGTGTCCGATGCGCCCCTGCCCGACGAGATCGTCACGGGCCACATCGACAGCGAACGCCGGCACAGGTGGCTCACCTCCGCCCTGGAAGTCCTGAGTGAACGGGAACTGAGGATCGTGCGCGAGCGCCGGCTGTCGGAAGACGGCGCGACCCTGGAATCGCTCGGCGAAAAGCTGGGCATTTCCAAGGAGCGCGTCCGCCAGATCGAAAGCCGCGCCATGGAAAAACTGAAATCGGCGCTGCTCGCCGCCCAGCCGGACCAGGCGGTCTACAGCGCCTGACAAGATGTGGCACGACCGCTGACACGGGGAGCCTTGGAGGCTCCCCTTTTTGCGCGGCTTCCTGCACCACGTCCATCAAACCCGCAGCCTCATCCTGAGGAACCGCGACAGCGGCGTCTCGAAGGACCGGGCATGAACGCCCCAAAAGAGCGGGCAGCCGATCCTTGTCTGTTTGAATTTTTGTAGATTGGTCTTGGGAGCGCCGGGGCGAATGTTTCACTCACATTTGTCATTGCCGCGAAAGCGAAACCAGGACTCCGTGAGGTTAGGTCTAAATTTATAAAGCGGATTCGCGAGGTTACTGAGCCCCCGCTTTCGCGGGGATGACAACCGGGAAGGGCGAGTTCGTGCCAGGAACGATGAAAGCTGCGTCCTGGATCACTTTCGGGCCGGAGACTCAGGAGGAGGCCGTGATTGTAAGGACTGTCCATGCTGGCTCGCTCCTGGGAAGCCCGTGGCCCTAATCCACCACCAGCTTGATCGCCGTGCCCGGCGGGATCGGCTTGTCCGCGCTCAGGTCGTTCAGGATCGAGAAGAACTGCAGCCGGCGGGACGGCTCGACACCGCTCATGCCGATGGCCAGCTTGCGCGGCGTGTCGCCCGCCTTGGACTGGACGACCTTGATCCTGAGCGATCTCAGGCGCGCACGCTCGGTCGGCGACAGCTGCTTGAAACTGTCGACGGTGGCATGGAAATCCCGGTCGAACCCGTCATTGGGCGAACGGCTCGCAAAGATGAACCGGTAACCCGTCTTGCCGATGCGCACGACCGCGATCCGGAACGACCAGCCCTGCGTGATCGCGGCACCCGTTACGGCCGGCAGGCCGTTGATGGTGGTCTCGCGCACGCTTTCAGGCAAAAGGCCGTTGATCCAGCCCGAATTCATGTAATCGCGCAGGCTGGAATAGCCGCTGACATCCGCACCGTCGAACCGGATCGCCGTGCCGTCGCCATTGCTGGCCAGCACCGCTTCGGGCGTGTTTTCCAGGATGTAGCCCGAGGGCACCGTGTAGCTGATGCCGAGCGCCTTGTGCAGGAAGGAACGGCCGCGCACGAAGCCTTCCAGCGGGTCGTCGCCAAACAGCATGCCGTTGATCTGGCTGAGATAGCGCTCGCGGTCCCGTTCGCCGATGCCGGGCGCGCCGATCTGGCGGGCGGAACGCACGGCGATCTGCAGCCGCTCCGGTGTCGACGGATGCGAGGACAGGAAATCCGGCGCCGAGGACCCGGACTTGTCCGCCGACTGGTACCGTGCGAAGGCCGCCATCGACCGCAGGAAACGCGCTGCGGCGTAGGGATCGAAGCCCGCCTTGGCCAGCGTCTTGACGCCGATGGCATCTGCCTCGAGTTCCTGCACCTGGCTGAAACGGGCAAAGGACAGCTGCGAGGATATGATCGCCTTGCGGGCTTCCTCCGAATCCTGGACGACGTCCGTCAGGATCCGGTTGGCCAACTGCTTGGCCTCGGCGCGCTGCTGGCGCTTGATGGCATGGCTGGCGGTCACATGCGCCATTTCATGCGAGAGGACGGCCGCCACCTCGGACGTGTCATTGGCCAGCGCCAGCAGTCCGCGGGTGACATAGAGATAGCCGCCCGGCAGGGCGAAGGCGTTGATCGCCGGCGAATTCAGGATGGTGATCTTGTAGCTCTGGGAGGGGTCCTCGGAGGCCGCGACCAGCCGTCCGACCACGCTCGCCACCGCCCGCTCCGCGCCGGCGTCCTTGTAGACGCCGCCATAGGTGGCCACGACACGCGGATGTTCCCGCTCGCCGATATCGCCGGCGAGGTTGGGACGCAACGTGCCCGGAACCACCGTTCCGACGGTCGGTCCGTCGCCCAGAAGCTGGCAGGAAGCGACAAGGAGCGCGGCGGCACCCGCGACCAGCGCGCGCAACCGGCAGCGCAGGCGCGTACGGCCCGCGTCATGACGCGCCCCTGAAGGCGCCCTGCGACGGAGATCAGTTGTTGCCTTGGCCGTCACGTCCTGCCCTTTTGTCGTCCAGTACCACCAGTTGTTCCGGGTGACGAAGCGCGATCAGCGGCCCGTCCCTGTGCTCCACAATGCCTCGCATTTCAACGTATCGCCCGGCCAGCGCGTCCAGTGACCACCCGGCACGTTCCAGCGCTGCATTGAAGTCCTCCTCATCGGAGGCATTCAACGTCCCCGTCACATCCGTTTTCCAGTATTTTCCGAAATTGAGATAACGGGTACGGGCGGTTTTTCCAAGAGAAACAATACGCCCACGAATAATGACATAGCGCCCAGCCGTCTCTTTGAAAGTCCCTGGCCGGGCCGCGGAATAGATCGGTCCGGCACGTTTTCGCCCAAAGATGCCCGCATGCGCGCGCCGCGCCCGCCCCTCCGCACGGCGCAACGCGTCCGCGCAATCCGCCGTCGCGCGGTCCGGTGCAAACAGCGCGTGCCCCGCTTCCAGCTGGCGTGCCTGCCACAGGTGCGAACCACCGGCTTCGCGGAGCACGATCCAGGCGGGCACAAGTCCCCAGCGGTTTGGCGGACCCGCGGGAACCGCCGCAAAATCGCTGTCTGCCGACAGATCGTTCCGCGACACCGGAGCCATGTGCTCACCGCCGCGCCCGGGAAACCGTACATCGCTGGCAAAATATCTTGTGCCATCGGCCGACAGGAACAGCGGCTCGCCGGTGCCGGGGACAACCGCCTCGGCCTGTTCCATCCGGACATCGCAGGCCGCGAGCGCATCGCCGTCGCCGGCCTTGGCCGGCCCGGCCGCATGCGCCGTTCCGCCGCTGAAAGCAGCCGCGGGCAAAAGCGCCAGCCGGACCATCATGCCTAATTTTCCCAGCCTGAACGGCACAGGTCATTCCCTCAGCCATTGAAAGGGGCACCCCTTTCCCAGGACGCCTTTCGGTCAAGACGGCACAGGCAAAGCTGAGAATGAGGTCACGATGAATTTCTGTGCTAAGCATGGAATACGGCAAGTCCAAGACAGCTTCGCCAAAAATCGCGATTGCCTCCCGTCCTTGTCACCCGCTCGTGGATACCAGGAAGACCTGCGCACGCCATGCGTCCACTCGGGGGTCGCCAACGGCACCAAATCATGCTAATCGGCTCCGACAGGGCCCCGTAGCTCAGCAGGATAGAGCATCAGATTCCTAATCTGAGGGTCACAGGTTCGAATCCTGTCGGGGTCACCAATCTTTTCAATGAGTTACGTACACTGCACCGTTTCAATTGGAAGATTTGAAACGGTTTTTGAAACGGTTTTCGCTAAACGAAAGCTCCGGTCGAGGCATGATCAACCGATTCGACGGTCACATGCTGATCAATGACACGTAGCTCTTGACCTAATGGGATGAACTGCCTTCCCACCGAGACGCAGCTATTGTTGCGCGTATTGGTGGAGAAGAAGGAGCATTCTGATGGACATCACGGTTCTTGGGATTGATCTGGGCAAGTCGGTTTGTAGCCTTGCGGGGCTTGATGCCAGCGGCGCTGTAGTTTTTCGCAAACGCCTCCAACGATTCCGGTTGCTGGATTTCTTGGCGGAGTTGCCAAGCTGTATTGTCGCAATGGAAGCCTGCGGGGGCGCACATCACATCGGGCGCTTCTGCCTCGAACATGGGCATGAGCCCCGATTGATGTCGCCGCTGTATGTCCGACCTTATGTGAAGGTTCACAAGAATGACGACCGCGATGCGGAGGCGATCGCCGAAGCCGCCACCCGACCGACCATGTCATTCGTCGCAATCAAATCCGAAGAACAGCTCGACCTCCAGGCATTACACCGCGCGCGGGAACGTCTGGTGTCAGACAGAACTCGACTGATCAATCAGGGGCGTGGCTTTCTGATGGAACGCGGCATCCGTGTCGGCACAGGCCGTCACGTATTCCAGAAAGAGCTGACAAAGTTGACGACGCAGGGCACCGTCGATCTATCTCCCCGGATCGTCTTGATGCTCTCAGACATGGCATCTGAGCTGGGCGAGATCAACCGGCGGGTTGCTGCCATGGATGCCGAGATCAAATCGCTGGCCAAAACCGACGCCGACATGCAGCGACTGATGGAGATCCCCGGCGTTGGTCCGACGATCGCCTCAGCTCTCGTCGCGGCCGTCGGCACGGGAAGCAGCTTTAGCAAAGGCCGCGATCTTGCAGCTTGGCTCGGGCTCGTTCCACGACAAATCACAACGGGTGGAAAGGCAAAGCTGATCGGCATTTCGAAGCATGGAAATCGCTACTTGCGCAAGCTCTTCATCCATGGAGCACGAACGGTGCTTCACCTCGTGCAGAACAGGACGTCGCCGATAACGCGATGGGCGGATGGTCTGAAAGAGCGAACGCATGTGAACGTCGCCGCGGTGGCTATGGCCAACAAGATGGCGCGGATTGCCTGGGCCGTTTTGACGAAAGGTGAGCGATACCGAGCCACTGCGTTGGTTGGTTCGTAAATCCGGGCGAGACGAAAAGACAAAGGAAACTGCGGGCGAGAAGGAGATGGACCAACGACCAATCGGCGTTCTGTAAGTCTGACGGGGAGCATGGCTCTCGAGTGCCGATGAGCTAACGAGACACAGGACGCGCGACTTCCCATCTTGGTCAGAGGCAAATCGAATGGCCTCACAAACAGACCGAATACATAGAAGCAGGGTCAACGGTGCATCGACAAATCGCTTGCAGGGGAAGGCAGTTCATACATGCTCCCCTGAAAAATCCTCGTTTTGAGGTTAGTCTGTTCCCAATTGAAGGAAACAGACGATGAAGCGATATCTGAATAGCCCCGCGTTTTCTAGACGCCTTCGGAGTTCATTTCCTGCTGCCGTTCAAACTCAACGGGTGACAGCATCCCGTTTCTGAGTGCGGACGGTCAATTGCGATGGTCGACAATGGTGAGAATGTACAATGTCCCAGCAAGCCGCGTTAGATTACCAACTTCCGGAGATATCTGAGGCTGATCGGGCCACAACGGCAGGCGGCCCGCGGTGCGGAATTGTCGGTGAGACAGGCGAGGGTTTCAAGGTCTATGTCGCACAGTGCATGGTACGCTCATCATCGGCCCCCATCATCTATGCGCCAACTGGCCGGAGGATGGTTCCGCCGAGCTCCAGTAATTCGCGCAGGGCATCAAGCAGCCTGAGGCGGTTGTAGGCGGCCAGCTCGTGCGCCGCGCGTTGACGGTAAGGGCGCCCCGCGTTCTTGTCGAGCGAGCAGGTTTGCGCGTGTCTCGGCAAGTTCGTTCAGGACCATGGATCCACCGTCGATCTCGGCAAGGATGGCGAGAAGGCCGGTGCCTGCCGAAGGTTCGAGCACCAGATCGTCCGGCCCGACCGCCGCTGCCGTCAGAACCGCAAGGCCAAGCGGAATAGGCGTCGAGAATTGCTGAAAGGTCTGGCTTTCCTCCGATCCACCCGTTTGCGTTGGCAGGAGATCCGCAATCCTGGTGAGGGTGGAAAGCCGTAAATCCTGAGACCCGGCTTTACGGAAAAGCGCCTTTCCGTATTTGCGCAGGAAGAGAACGGTTGCCCCCTCGCAAGTCTCGTAGGCCATCTTCCAGTCCCAGGCGCCGCTGGCGTCGGAGGCATCGAAGGCGATTTCCATCGCAGAACGGAGCGGGGCGGTGTCGATGCGTTCGCCTCGGTCGATATGCGATGGAAGGAACTGCGCCGCCACGAAGATCGCGGAACGACGGAAACGGAGCGGCAGAAGGCGCCACTGCGGAAGGGAAAGTTATGTTCATTGGGAAGACCTTGGGAGAGCGGGACGGGATCGAGCCGTGCAGTATTCTCTCAACCGCACCGACTCATATCCGTCCGGTCGCACTCTCCCTCTCACGCTCCGGGCGTGACGCATCGCCAACATGGGATCCGAGCCATGCGGCCGACTGTGGCGAGCTTGAAGAGTAATTGTCAAAACAGGTAGGGCTGAACCCGTTGAACCCAATCGCATACCGGGCGCATCGAAGCATGCCAGATCAGCAGGTGAGATATATTCCCTCCCGGTTGCGATCGCTCATATCAATTCAATAATCTTAGACATCTATGTTATTCTCTGCTACTGCGCCTTAAGCGTTCTGAAATCGTGAGGCAAACATGACTATCAAGAATATCTTGCTTGTACATTCAGGCACCTCCGGCTTCCCAAGCAGTCTTCGTCACGCCTCAAAAATCGCCGCCAAGCACAATGCATGGTTAACTGGAGTGTACGGAAGCGATATTTCTTTTTTCGATCAGGTATTGGGACTGACAGAAGATCTGGTCAAGAAACTAGGCGTGGTGAGAAATGCCAAAATTGAATCGTCACACGAGCTATTCGAAGACGTTACCAATTCGTTAGGCCTGACAGATCGGGCTCAATTCCTCATGCCCGAAACAGTTGGCAATCTCTCGTTGCCTGAAATTGCCCGAAACTTCGACTTTGTCGTAACAGGGTGTCAACCCAAGTTGCCGACAGACGAATTTCGCGCCGTTAGCCCGGATCTGTTGGCGCTGCAGAGCGGCAGGCCTGTTCTTGTTGTTCCCGATCAATTCGAAGCAGAACAGTTGGGCAGTCATACGCTTGTCGCCTGGGATGGCAAGCGAGCCGCCGCCAGAGCATTGAATGACGCAATGAATATCCTTGAAGAAAGGCCCCGAAAGGTCTCATTGCTGACGGTGGGTGACATATTGCCGAGCTTTCCTGAAGGAACGGACATTTTTACCCACTTGGAACGGCACGGCGTTAACGTTGAAAAAATAGCGTGCCCCAAACCTACCAACAGCGTTGCAAAAACGATCCAAAAAACAGCCGCCGAAATTGGCGCTAAATTGGTTGTGATGGGTGCCTATGAGCACAGCAAGTTCTCACAAGATCTGTTTGGCGGCGTGACCCATGAACTGATACGGTCAACCAAGGTACCGGTATTCATGTCGCACTAACCCGATTGATTTCGCAGGCATGTGCCAGATCCGTCTCGCAGTCTGCACCACGATGCCGGTGGGACCAAAGCCCGACAACCCAGACACCATGTATTTGATATCCCGGAAATACGCGACACTTCGGGCTCTTTTGTCCAGTAACCTCATTTAGCATATTAAAACGATGCTCATCCTGCAGCCAGCAGTAGCCGATGTGTCTTATGAGCCAGATGTCAAGCTGCCAACGGCCGAACGCCGGCACTCCCAAGCCCCAGGGCAGAAGGTTTGATCGGCTGGATGGGCTCGGTGTTTCGAAGGCCCATGGAAATCCGGCGCCCGGCTTTACTTGATTTGCCGGTGCGCGGCAGGCTCCAGCTTTGTTCACTCTTATGAACTGGCATACGCTTAGAGCATCGTGCGATAACCCTGCACCATGGCGGTCAGCTGCCTACCGTGGTTTACTTCAACCAAATCGAATCCCGCCGGAAGGGAAAAGTTGCTTAAATCATATCGTAAATTTTCCCGGCCTCGGCCAGTAGCTTATATCTGTACATGTTCGACTTGTGGCATCGGTGTGAAAAGGAGAAGTATTTGGTGCAGAAGATAGCGGGTCGACAGAGAATCGAGTCTGTAGTCGTTGGATCAAGACTTCTGGAAGTTTTAATTCAAAGAAACGATGCTATATCTTTAACAGCATTGTCCAAGGCCGCTGAAATGGTGCCGGCAAAAGCGCATCGCTATCTCGCCAGCTATGTCGCAACCGGTCTGATCGTCCAGGATGAAAACACGGGACTGTACGATCTTGGCCCTTTGGCGCTCGATCTTGGCCTGGCATCGATCCGACGCCTGAACGTGTTGGAGATCGCCCATCCTCACATGATCGAACTTAGAGACGAAACGGGTGAAACCACCTCTTTGTCCGTATGGGGCAATTTCGGGCCGACTCTCGTACGATGGGTGCCCAGTAACGCACCTGTCAGTATATCTGTAAATGTAGGCTCTGTGCTGCCGCTCCTGACCTCCTCCAACGGTCGAATATTTGCCGCATACTCCGAGCCTGAAAAGATCGAACCCATGATTGAAGCCGAGCTTCGTCAAAACATGGTTTCCCTGGAGAAAGCAGGCCTTGGGACGCGGAAAAAAATTGACGAATTGCTGAAAAAAACGCGCGAGCGAGGCATTTCCGAGGCTGTCGGTTTAGTCGTTCCGTCAATTTCCTCGCTGAGTTGTCCTGTTTTTGATCGGGAAAACTCGATTACCGCTGCCCTGACGGTAGTCGGCGTCACCAAAACGATCTCTACCGAAACCGACAGTTCCGTCGCCGCAAAATTGCGCAAGACCGCTGCTACGGTATCAAAGAAACTTGGCGCCAAGTTAGAGAGCTGATTTTTTAGGCTTGCGCGCCGATAGAACGGCCACATCGGAGCCCGACCTCTTTCCGCAAGGGTCCCTGATCGTAACCTGCCCCTTTAGCCCTGGCAAACGGCCATTCAAGGAGACAGGTCACAGGCCTAGGTTTCCGCGCGGTTCATCGGTGCTGTTCCGCAGCATTCGAAACCACACAGCGTTCTTACCAGATCGACGGACATCCGACCGGACTCGGTTGAACGTCCGTCGATCCTAATATGTAAGAGCATCTTGTCTGCGTTTCTTCGAACGCAGGATACGCTTGTTCTTTTACGCGTTTTGCTTCCACTCGGACATGACCGGATCCAGGTTAAACAACTTTTGCGCGTTTCCACCCAGAATATTGCGTTTTGCCGCCTCATCCAGAAAGGGAATGTCATAGATGGTGCTGGGCAAATCCATATCCCAATGCGGATAGTCAGAGGAATACAGCAATTGTGTTTCCGCATTCATCATCTTGAATGTGACCTCGAGGGCCTCTTTGTTGTCCACGAGTTCGATGGGTTGTGAGGAATAGAACATCTCACGCATGTAATCGCTTGGCTTCTTCTTGAGGAGCGGCGCATCCGATGTGCGCATCATGTATTCATTGTCCAATCTCTGCATAAGGAAAGGAATCCATGCAAGCCCGCTCTCAATCCACATGGTGTTCAGCTTAGGGAAGCGCTCAGGCATACCATTCAACACCCAGTTCGTCATGTGAATAATATTACAAAAACTGAACCCAAGAGCATGAACCGAGATGAACTTGTTGAGCTGAGCGAGAGATGTATCCGCCCAATGATAGGCCGCATGAAAACCGAGCGGCATACCGTGCTCTTCCAGCTTGGCATAGATACGCATATTCGCGTTGTCATGCACCGGGCGTTTCAAATAACCGGTTGACAGAAATCCTACGACTCCTTTCCGCTCGGTGAACTCGTCAATGATCTTTTCAGCTTCATGCGGTTCGTTCATTGGAAGGTAGACCATCGAGACGATGCGTTTATCTTCCTCCAGGATACGCTCACAAAGCCAGCGGTTATAGGCGCGGGCCATCGCAACCTCGACTTCGACCTGCGGGTGGGTCGCAAGCAGCAACATCGGTGTTGGAAACAGGCAGGCCATATCGACCCCCATCGCATCCATCCAACGTCGCGCGAGGGTAATGTCGCGATGCGGCTTCTCGGGAACAATTTCCTTGTTACGCCCGGCATAGCGTGTCACGCGCCCCGCCATGTCCTGAGAGCCGATCGCTTGCGGGATCAGGCCTGCACGCCCCACATTTCCCGCGGACAGACCAAGGTGCCGCATGACAGGGTCGTCCATGTACTGCAGGATCTCGGGAAGAGCTTCCGTTTCATAGTGGTGGCTATCCACGTCACAAATGAAAAAATCTTTGTAATTCCGGTCCTCTGCTTGCTTTCTCGCATTTTTCAAAAGTTTGGTTGTATTGAACTCCTTGATCGCGGGGTCGCTATCCGAACCGAAGCTCATGGTATTCGATGTAAGAGACATATTATCTCACTCCCATAAAATTTATTGTTTCAGCGTCTGCCACATACCCAGCTCGAATACCGCCACATCGGCAGCCTCGAGAATTCCTGTCGCGGCAACCGCAACATCCGTCGCCGAAACGTCGTTGTTTTCCGGGAACGCAGAGAATTCCTTGTCATTTTCCCGCATTTTCGCAAACGCGGTCACGATTTCCGCAAATAGCGCCTGCAACTGCGCGGAGCTCAGTTGACTGGTTTCAAGCGCGCGAAGCGCGCCCAGGACTTCGTTGACCGATACGTTCAGCGCCGGGGTTTCCGGTGTTACTTTTTCAAATCTCGACATAGATACCTCCATCCCGTTCGGTCACTTTGTAGCGCTTAAGGCGAATTTTCGGATCGCCTACCGCTTCCCCTGTTTCCATTTTGAACTCCCAGCCGTGCCAGGGGCATACGAAGTGCATCTCGCTATCGTCGAAGTTCTGCCTGAGAGCGCGTTGCTGGTCGTCAAACTCGACACATACCTTGGGCATTTTGAGCCCTTCGCAGACGGGGCCACCCTGATGCGGGCACACGTTTTTATATGCGACGACATTTCCTTTGTGGCGGATAACGCCGATCTCGACACCTTCGATCTCGCAGATCTTGGCGGTCGTGTCGTTGAGGTCCGACGATGCACACAACAGTTTTTCCGGCATTAAGAGCTCCTCCGTTTATTGCCAGGCTGCCTCACCAAAAATAGTAAGATTGCCTTACTATAAGACGCATGCTACCATTGTCAATAATATAAGAACTCTAAGTTAAGGCTCCGCGACATCGACCAGGTTCAGTCCCCCTCCCGCAAACGCGGCCTCGGAGCATCGCTTCGTTTGGCCTATCATCTCTATGGCAAGCTGTTGCAGAAGCAGCTGATCGATTCGAAACTGAGCATGGCGCAGTACATTCATCTCAGAGTTCTGCGGGAAGAAACTTGCCTTACCCAATCCGAGCTTTCTGCGATCCTGGGCATCGAAAAGGCTTCTTCGACGCGCGTTCTGGATGAACTTGACAAGAGAGATCTCTTGCTGCGCGAACGAAGTGCGAAAGATAGACGTGTCGTTGTCGTTCGCCTTTCGGATCAAGGCCGGGAGAAAATCGACCAGGTCATGAAATCCGCAAGGGTTGCGGCCGATCACGCATCGAAGGGCTTCGAAGAAGAGGAGCTTGCCCAGCTTTTCAAAGCAATGGACAAACTGATCGACAACCTCTCCTCGTGATTGTCGTTGCCCCGATCCACAGGCAATTCAGGAACGCAAAATATATTACGGGGCGACAGCCAATATTATCACGCCGGCTCCGGCCAGTATCGAAGCAAAGTAGAATCTGGAACCCGGCCGGTTCTCGGTTTTGAAAACGTGACCGGCCAGCCAGGCTGCGAAGAACATCTCGACCGAAGAAATTATCGCGACCACCGTTACATTGGTGAACATCAACGAAAAGAACAATGCCACCTGACCCAGTGTCATCGAGCTGCCCGCAAGCAATTGCCAGCCGGTTGGCTTATGTATGCGCAACATGAATGTGGACCAATTGCGGAAACGAAAGCCCGCGGAGGCGCCAAAGCAAACCAATCCGGTCACCGCTCCGATAAAAACGCCTGCAAGCGGGTCCGGAAGCGTCTGCATTGCCAGTTTTCGAGCGACGAATGATCCTCCGTAACCTGCTGCAGAGCTAAACGCCATTACACGCCCTTCGGTTTTTTCCTTGGTCGTGCGCTCTGGTACGGACCTGACGGCAGTCGGTCTTGAAGGAGTGTTCGCCATCATGATCAGAACGCCTCCTGTGACAAGGAGAAAGGCAATCACGATTGTCGATGTGATGATTTCGCCGAGCAGCAGAAACGCAAAGATCGCAGCGAACACAGGGATCAGTCTCCGAATGAACCCTGTCTCAACCGCCCCGGCCAGCTCAACCGACCGGAAAAGAGTTAGCCGGCCCAGCACATTTCCCAGCAAGCCGGCAAGAACAAAATAGCCAACCCCGATGAGCGCCGCTTCTCCATAGGCTGGAAACGGCGACCCTATCGCCAGCCAAAGCAGGCCTGAAACCAGGGCCGTCATCAGAACCGACAGAAACACGTCGTTTCCCCGGCCCTGAACGGACTGTGAGCTCTTGGCGATGGCAACGGAACTTAGCGCATAACAAAACGCCCCGAACGCGGCCAGCAAGCCGCCGAAACCAGCCGTCATCGGCTATAGTCGGACCGGGTTTCGGAGTTACCTGGCATTTGTGACAAGTTGCTCCATGAAACGCTCGGACGACATGATCTCACGCAACGGCAGGTTCTCCTGAGCTTCCATGAGATCCGATGAAAACGTCAAACCCCGTCCATCCCAGAACCACCAGTAGATGATTTCACCCTTCTTTCCTCGAATGGGCATTCTAAAGATCGGAAATTTACGTTCGCTATGCGGGATTTCGGCATTGCCCACGCGAGAATGTTTCAACTCAAGCTTCTTCAGAACCGCCGACAATGGAACCATCGCCAAGGGTGCATTTTCGGCTGTCAGAACGGCGACATTCTCGGGCCGGCTCTCGTACGGACCCTTGAGAAACTTGACCACCGGAGGATAGCTTGGATGGATGTGCGTTAGCTGAATGTAGGCCAAACCATTGGGCGTTTCGACCTCAACGATATCTCCAGGCAAATACTCTTCCATTTTGAAACTCCCGCTAAAGGCTGTAAGCTTCCAACGTCGAAGGATGAAACAGCTCCTCGATCTCGACCCGGCGTGGCGAAAGCCCTTGGCTTGCGTGATAATCGAGAAACCGGTTCAGGACATGGGAGTTCTCGGCAACGCCGTAACTCCAGGGATCGTTCCCCATCAGGGTGTGAACGCGGTTCAGGTTATCCTCGACGAACGGCATCGTAACTTTGGTCGCGGAGGTGTCCGAAAGCGCGTCTTCCGCCAGCCGCTTTGACTGGGTGAAAGCCTTGAGCAAGGCAGCCGGCAGGAATGGATATTCCTCCGCCAAGCTTCGCCGTACTCCCAGAACATGCATGATCGGGAAGATCCGAGTACGTTGGAAATAGGCTTCAGCCGCGGAGATACTGTCGGAAAACAAGCGCCCGACATGTGGATGACCTTCGGAGAAGCAACGAGGCCATCGCGGCCCGACGAAACCGTCGATCTCGCCCGCCGCGAGCATGCCGTTCAAGGTGCTGCCCTCCGGCGCCTCCTCCATCACGATATCGTCCGGCAACTGAACCTTGATCTTCTCAGGCCGGCCGGGCGTGTCCATCCCGCCTCGCACCCAGATGATATCGGACGGCTTCACGCCGTGTTCTTCTTCGAGAATACCACGCACCCACACATTGGCGGAAAGCTGGTATTCGGCAATGCCAATGCGCTTCCCCTTCAGGTCACCGGGCTTTTCTATACCCTTGTCCGTCCGGATATAAACCGACGTGTGCCGGAAGGCACGGCTCAGGAAAACAGGGATCGCAACATAATGCGGATCGCCCCTGGCAACGGAGATCGAATAGGACGACAGCGAAAGCTCGCTGATATCGAACGCATGATGCCGGAAGGCACGGAAGAACATCTCCTCCGGCGACAGCAGCATCGGAATGGGGTCGACCCCGTCGATTTGCACTCGGCCATCCACGATCGCACGCGTCCGGTCATAGTTTCCCATTGCAAGAGAAAGTTTCAGATTGCTCATCCTGTCGGCTTTCGATGTTTTGTGTTGCGTTGATGCTGAAGTTCGACCGGCTGGCCGGATCTGGCAGAGCGTAGAATTGCATGGCAAACCTCAAGGCTCGCCAATCCCCACTCCCCGCTCTGGACGGGGGGGGCATCCTCTCGAACTGCCGCGACCAGCGCATCAATGACCGTTCTGCGCGGAGCAGGACCGAATTGCGCTTCAATGAAGCTACGCCTGGTATCGCCAAAGACCTCGATACCGTCCGGCATCAGTTTAAGATCCGCTCGATCGCAAAGGGCGATCACCGGACCGAAATGTTCGTTGTGTTTGGCTTGGATCGTCGTTCCATTGCCAAAAGTTCGGGTCGTCTTAAGGCGAACCTCGTCTTCTGGCGTAAGGTCCATCAGGGCTCGGCGCGCCCCTCCATATGATCCGGGGGTCTTGGGTTGCCCCAACTCACCGACATTATTCATCCAGATATCGCTGTCGAAATGGGCATAACCTGAATAGGTCAAATTGGCGATGCAACCTGTCTCGAAGGTCATGAGCGCGCTGAACGCGCCTTCGGTCGGTCGCTTGGAATCCCAAGCTCCGGTCATTGCATAGATCTTTTCGGCTATCCCGCCAGCCAGTCTCCGGACGACATCGATTTGGTGAATTGCCTGACTGAAGAGAACGCCTCCCCCCTCTTCCGTGCGCAGTTCTTCAGGTCGTCGCGGCCGATAGAGAAAATCGGTATAGTTCAGCGCCTGGATCATACGCAGTCGACCAAATTCACCGCTTTCAATCAGCTGCGCGGCAAGCTCAACAGGAGGGTCGAAACTGTGACTGGGACCAACGATCAAATGCACACCTGCCTTGCGCGTGGCGGTTATCATTTTTTCGGCATCTGCCATGGAGATCGCCAACGGTTTTTCGACAAGAACATGCTTACCGGCACTCGCCGCCGCCAGGACATGGTCCACATGCATCTGATGAGGGGTGGCGATGTAAATCGCTTCGACAGACGGATCGGCGCATAACGCTTCAACGGTCTCATAACTCTTGCCGCCATATTCTGTTTCGAAGGCGGCACGGCTTTGCTCTCTGGGAGCGGCGGCAGCGATGAGCTTTACACGGGAATCGACATCGAACGTCGGCACCATGAGCATGAACGCACGCCCAAGGCCAGCGACGCCGAGGCGAACCGGATCACAGGTCAAGAACCAGCCTCCCCGATTTCGCCCGCGACACGCAGATCATGATGTAATCGCCTTTTTCCTCGTCCATCAAAACCATGTCGCGATGATCGGCTTCCCCCACCAGGAGACGGGTCTTGCACGTTCCACATGTTCCGCTTTCACATGAACTGCTCGTCGCAAAACCGGCATCCCGAAGCGCTTCCAAGATTGAGCGATCTTTAGGAACGGTGACTGTTTCCCCGCTCTTTTTCAGTTCCACTTCGAAGGCGACGTCGTCCTGACGCACCACATCGACCGGTTTAAAGTCCTCAAAATGGATCCGCCCCTCCGGCCAATGGCCGGAAACTGCCTTGATCTCGTCCATTAAAGGCTTTGGTCCACAGCAAAAGACATGTGTTGCTCTTGGCGTGACTAGATCGTCCCAGAAATCATAAACCGCGTCAGGATCGCCGTTGTCATGATGAACTATGATCCTGCCCTCGAAGGCTTCGTTCAGCTCCGCAAGATAGGCAGCCTCTTCTGCGCTTCGAGTGACGTATATGATGCGTAGCGCTTTGCCTTTTTTGTCGAGATATCGCGCCATGGAATAAATCGGCGTAATACCAATGCCGCCTGCTATCAGTAGATACTTCTGAACATCCGTCAGGGGGAAATCGTTCTCCGGCGGCTCAATATTCAGCTCGGAACCAACATGCGCATCGTCATGCATCGACGCGGATCCGCCTCGAGATTGCGGCTCACGTTTGATGGCAACGACGTATTCAGTCGGCTCGAAACCGTCGTTCACGAGCGAGTAACGGCGCATGGCACCTGACGGCGTTTCGACTGTGATATGCGCACCTGGATCGAAACTGGGAAGCTTACAGTCGCCGACCGGAACCAACGTGAATTCCACGATGCTCGGTGTCAAAACGATTCTACTTGCGACTCGCATTCTCATTTGCTGCATGAATTCCTCCCAGTCGGATCGCGATAGAATTTATTAGATAGCTAAGTTATTGAAGTCAACCGCTTGGCAATCTGCTGAAACGTTACGTATTTTCCGTGGCCTAACGAGTTGCTTAAGTATTCCGTCCAGGCAGTGCCGCGGCGTTTCTTCTACCCGCGATATGATGCTGTCCGAGCTGTTGAACCGATTTGCAGCCAATGAAAATCAGTGTTCTGCGCACTTCGTCCTCCAGTATCGACAGGGCTTGCGCCGCCCCATCGCGGCCACCGGCCGCCAGGCCGTATAATGTCGCCCGGCCGAGAAGTACGCCGTGTGCCCCCAAAGCAAGCGCCTTTACGATATCGCTGCCCCGCCGAATGCCGCCGTCCAGCAGAACGGTTGCATCGCGGTCTAGTTGTCCGGCAATGTCCTCAATGACTTCGATGGTCGCGGGCGCACCATCGAGTTGGCGACCCCCGTGATTTGACACGATGACTCCATCAGCGCCCTCCTTGCAGGCGCGTAACGCGTCCTCCCCGCACATTATGCCTTTGATCAGCAGCGGTCCGTTCCATTGTTTGCGAATACGCCGAACATCGTCCCAGGAAAAATGAGGATTCCGTTGGGAACGGGTGAAATCCGCCAGCGCTGCGTCGCTTACCCCCTCCCCCAGGAACGCCACAAGATTCTGTAATCGTGGCCTGTTTCTGCCAAGCCAAACCGAACCCAGCCATCTAGGATGCATCAGCCCGTCCAGGATTACGGGAGCGCTCATTTTGATTTCATGTGAGAAACCGTGCCGTAAATCACGCTCGCGTTTTCCCCCAACCAAAGAGTCGACCGTGACAATCAGCGCCGCATAGCCGGCATTGGCGGCACGCTCTATGAGCGCCTCGGAAAAGCCCGGTTTTCCCCACGGATAAAGCTGGAACCAAAGAGGACTATCCGTTTGTTGTGCAATCGCTTCCATTGATGTGTTGGACGCCGTGGAAACCGCGAAACCGACACCCGCACCTTGGGCGGCACTTGCCAGATGCAAATCCCCTTTCGGCCAATAGATCCCGTTCAAACCCGTCGGGCCAATAATGAAAGGTGCAGAGAATTTTTGGCCAAATAGATTGACCGAAAGATCGACCATGCCACCGTTAAGAATTTTGGGTCTTAACTGAATATCCTCATATGCCTGCCTGTTTCTCTGCAGAGTAACTTCGTCTTCAGCCCCGCCGTCAAGAAAATCGAACACCACCCGTGGCAAGCGAATGCGGGCCAATCGTCGCAAGTCGTCAATGTTGATGGGTTGGCTCATCTTACTTGCCGATTTGCTTTGCCACAGCCCGCGACACCCCAAGATTACACCCTTGCAGCGACGACACATCGCCCCCTCCGCTCACGAAAGAACCACCCAAGACCGCGTGCGGCCTCAGGCGGATCCGGGAGGAAATTTCAGCAGAACCTATTCTGCAGCGACTGTTTTTCCCGAAGTGTTGAGAAGTGTTCGCCAGTCGGTTTCTTTCGGGTAAACCCCCTCGTGGGAGTTGATCAAAACCTGCGGGATCTCGGAATCCGTTCCGATTGCCTGACCACCTTCGGCTACTTTTTTAGCCGCATCCGCCATCAGGCGGCGGAATTCGACAATGGCCAGGTCTGACGCACCGAGGACATCGGTGTGGCGCTGGACGCGCGCGCCCATCGACACCCACATCGCAATATCCTGGTTGGGAATGCCCTTGATACCAGTAAAATTGCCTTCCTTCATCGCATCACGATCCTGAAGGAAATCGTTGTCCAAGGTGCGCAGGCAACGCCATTTGTCATCGACATCCACACCCGGCACCGCATGCGTGAACCGGCGCCACTCGTCCGTTGTCGGGACGTTCGGCCCATCCCAAGCAATGAAGTGGAAAGCGGTTTCCTCATCATTGATTGGCACAATCACCGCGGCCACCCTGTAATTGTTGTTGGGCGGTATCAGCGAGTAGTAGGGCGCAACGAATTCGGTAACCCGAATGTAATTGTGCGTAGCCGCGTTCTTGATGGGAGTACGGATCGCGGCATAGTGAAACCCATAACTTGTCGTTTCCGTTTGCATGCGAGGCGATTTGTCGGTCGAGGGCCGATACCATGACTTTTCGTCCGCCGCCGCACCTTCGACTTTGGCTGGAACCATGTCAGATGAATGCAGCGAAGACGAGTGCGCGCTGTCGATCTGGCCTTCGTGGATCTGCGCCCAATTCGCGGGGATTCGGATCTTTAGGATTGCGATCGGAGAATCCGCGCGCGGTGCAAATGCCGGCGGTTGAAACTCCGGCATTTCGTCTTTGTCGCCAAGCCAAGCCCAGACGAAACCGCCCCACTCGCGAACGGGGTAGGAACGGTGCTTCACCTTGTCCATCAGAGGACTGCCTTCCGGCTCCGACGACATAGCGACAACGTTGCCGTCAACGTCCATTTTCCAGCCATGATAGAGGCAGCGAAGCCCGCATTCCTCATTTCGGCCAAAGACCAGCGAAGCCTTGCGGTGCGGGCAAAGCTCATCCAACAGGCCCAAGCGCCCCTTTGAATCGCGAAATGCCACATAGCTTTCGCCGAGAACTTCAACGCGAAGCGGCTTGCCGTCCGGCTCTTCCACCTCTTCGATCAGGCAAACAGGAGTCCAATGCTGACGCATCAGCCGCGCCATCGGGGCGTCGCCGGTCACACGGGTCAGCAGTTCATTCTCTTCGGGTGTAAGCATTTGATCTCCCTCCTCCACGGACCGCCACGTTAAAAAACACCATCGGGCGGCTTATGGCTTCTCCAGTATTCTTAGCTTTCTAAGTTTAAGCTGTCAACTGGAGGGCAGAATTTTTTCGCCTGCTATTGCAGGATCCCGAAACCCTGACTTCGGAGTTTCCCGCTGCCGTGAAATCCGGCCTCCCCTCGTCCAACGCGAAGGCCGCACAACGGCTGTTGTTGGAGATGAAAACTCTATGAATTCAGAGCATCGTGCGATGCTTTTATGGGAGGTTCCGGCAACTGACCTAAGCGTGAAAGGTTCATGGCCGATGCACGATCTATTTGCGCCTTTTGAGAAAAATCTTGCTAGAGTTCCAACCACGAATGCATTTTTCTCATGAGCAACGGCATTACGTAACGCGTATTCAAACCTGTCAGAACGAATGCCACCAAAAACAAAGAAATCGGTGCAGATACGTTTTCGGTTAGCGGCTTTAACGCGTGGTATATTATGATCAGCAACGGATAGACACCTAGCATACTGACCACCCAGCGTTTCCAAAAAAGCGGTTGCTTTTGCACATCCTCAATCGGCTCGTTGACGACAGCGTCGCAGCGAATCTTTGCGGAAGAATTGCTCAGTTGGTGTCGGAGTTCTCGACCGATGTAGCCGGGCAAATCCCGACCATCTGATTTGAGCTGGCTGACGTCGAAACTCAAGGAAAATAAAACTTCGCCACCATGGGCGCTTCGCATTTGCCCGCTGCTCTCCGCGTTCCTGTCCGCAGAAACGATATCGACGGTTAAATCATGAATAGCTTGCGTTACGCGCGTCAGATCTTCCGGCAGAGCTGTAATTGTAAGTATCAAGCCCGACCCGTTGCCTACCGGTGCCGGTTGACCTGCCTGAATTTTTGACATGTGTAGACCACCCGTTGGTATCAGCAAGTCCAATCAAGCGGTCGAACTGATCGTAATTCTTCAAAACGCAGGTGCCGTCCGGTCGAGTGAATGTTTTCCATATTCCATTCGCACGTCGACCGGGACTAAGGATTTTCGACGTTTCTCACCCTCGCAGAAAACACGAACTGTCGTACGATCAACCCGGCAATCAGCAAGATGCACAAGCCGGATACGACGGGATAAGGGCTTACAGCCCCCACCGCCGCAACCGTTAGAAGGACTCTTTCCCAGGTGAGCAGTTCGGTCTTGATCAATCCCTCTATCGAGGCTGCGATGGCGAACGCGCCGAAGAACGCCCCGACCACTGCGAGAGTGTTTGCCAAAGGCCCGAGCTCCAGAAGTATTCCCGGATTCCAGACGAAGGCGAAAGGTAACAAAAATCCAACGATTGCAAGCCTTACGGCCGAGAAGGCAATTTTGAAGGGATCCTCGTCGGCGATCGCAGACGCGGCAATGGCTGCAACAGCGATCGGAGGAGTTAGTGCAGACAAGATCGCATAGTAGAGCAAGAACATTTGGCTCGGAAGGATCGGGAAGCCGAGCTTGGATAGCGCCGGTCCCACGAGCACGGCCGCCAGAATATAGGCGCTCGGGGTCGGCATCCCCAGACCGAGAACGATCGTGACGGTTGCGGCAATCACGAGCGTCAGTATTGGCTGCGCATCGCTAACGGTTAGAATCACATTCGCTGATTTCATCCCAAGGCCGGTCATGGACAATCCGCCAATAACCAGGCCCGCAGCAGCACATGCACCGGCAACCGGCAAGATCTGCAGAGTGGTTGTTCCAAGACCTTCCACGATTTGCCAAGGCGAAAGCCGCGTTTCTTTCAGGATCAATGAAGCGACAATCGTGACAAGGACGCCGACACCAGCCGTAAACGTCGGTGAATAACCGAGTATCAGCGCAACGATAATACCGATGATAGGCAGCAAAAAGACCCAGCCGGTTTTGAACGTTTCCGTAGCGGTCGGAACCTCGTCTTCCGACGGCCGCAGGTCGTATTTGACCGAGCGCAAGTGCACCTGGGCGAAAACGCCGGTATAATAAAGCAAAGCTGGTATCAGGGCCGCGAGCACAATCGAGTTATAGGAAATCCCCGAGTATTCGGCCATGATGAACGCCGCTGACCCCATGATCGGGGGCATCGCGCTACCACCGGTGGATGCTGCGACCTCCACCGCTCCTGCAAATCGGGCGCGATATCCAAGCCGTTTCATCACAGGGATAGTGATCGAACCGGTTGCGACGACATCGGAAGTGGGGCTGCCGGACATCGTTCCATATAATCCAGACGAGATGATCGCGATCTTGGCAGGTCCTCCTCTTGCGCGCCCGGTGACCAGAGCCGCAAGGTTAAAGAAGAAATCGCCGCCTCCTGCCTTTGACAGAAATGTTCCGAACATCACGAAAAGGAAAACGTAGCTCGCCACCACCTGAATCGGAACGCCAAACAAGCCGTCGGTCGTAAAAACGAGGATATCGAGCAGATATGTAAACTCACTAACCCGATGACCGAACGGAGGTGGCAGCAGATAGCCAAAAAGATTGTAGAACAGAAAGAGCAAGACAACCCCGGTGAGCCCCAAGCCGGTAGTACGCCGGGTCGCTTCGAGCGTCAGAAACAGGAGCGAGGAACCGAAGAACAACTGATCAATCGTGAACTCATCCAGAATGCTTATCCGGTTCGCTATCGCTCCCGAAGTCATGAAGAAATAGACGCCGCAAGCAAGACTGAGAGCCGCTAGAATCCAGTCGTAGAAAGGAATCCGGTCCGGCGCTCTGGAGGTCGCTCCAATCGCCAGAAAAAGAATGGTGAATATCCCCGAAATAAAGAGAATACCCTGAATAAGCGGGTCAGCGATAATGAACAGATTTGAATGAACTACCCATATGGCGAAGGCCGCCGACAGTACCTTGACA
Source organism: Roseibium sp. Sym1 (assembly GCF_027359675.1). Taxonomy (NCBI): domain Bacteria; kingdom Pseudomonadati; phylum Pseudomonadota; class Alphaproteobacteria; order Hyphomicrobiales; family Stappiaceae; genus Roseibium; species Roseibium sp. Sym1. Next base: position 1,943,072 of record NZ_CP114786.1, on the reverse strand, counting down.
ACGGTACTCATGGTAGGCGCGAGTTTTCTACGGCGGCCTGTTTCAGTCAGCGAAGGGAAGTCCATGCCTACACCGTTTCACGTTTGTTGTTTGAAAGTAAATTGCCTGCACTGAACGTGCCTTGCCTGTGTTTACACATGCAAAGTCCGCAGCAATGCACTTGGCAGCAGTATGCAGCCAGCGCGCTGTTGCTTTTGCGGGCCGGCTGCATTGTCTGAAAGGTGTTACTTAATAAGACCCAATTCCATGTAAGCGCGCTTTGCACCGGCATGGAACGGAAGTGTGGTCTGAGAAACAAGCAGTTCTGGCGTCAACTGCTTCATCGCGTTGTGCACACCGCGAATTTCATCGATGTTTTCTGCGATATCTTTTGCGAGCATATAGCCGGTTTCTTCGGGCAGGCTCTCGGTCGTGATCACCATTGCACCCAGCGCGACCGTAACAACGTCATCAGATTGGTTGGCGTAACTTTCGCCGGGAATTGTATAGGTTCCCGTTCCAAATTTTGCGTTCGTCTTCTCAATGATTTCCTGGGGAACACTCAGAAGTACAACTTCATTACTTTTGTCAACTTTCCGGAACGACGAATGTCCCACAAAGATGCCGTTAATAACCATGTCGGTCCGACCGTCGGTTATCAGGTCCGCTTGCTGTGCAGAGCCGCCCCGAACCAGAACTCCGCCGTTCGCTTCGATAGTAGCCTCATCATAGCCGGCTTCTTCGAGCATGAACGTCGTGATATTGGCCACGATGTTGCCCGCATTGTTGTTCGCGACGCGTATAGCCGCACCTGATTTCGCCAGATCGTCAATACTGTCGATCCCGTATTCATCGGCAATGGATTTTCTAAGAAAAAAATGCATCGGCGCCCAATTGTACATATACCCGATGGCCTGAATATTGTTGATGGGTGCCTTGAACGGCTCTTCCCCGGCGAGCGCCAACTTGATCTCGGCGTCGTGGGCCAAACCTAAGTCCGTCCGACCTGCGCCCAGCAAAGCAATGTTTGCAAACCCGCCTCCGGTTGCTTGGTATGTAACGACACCACTGGGATCGTCAGCCTTAACTGCTCGGTCAATGCCAGCACCAAGCAGAGACCAAAGACCGGACGGGTTTCCTCCCGAAAGTGTGACGGTGACGCTTTCCGCAACTGCGCTGCCTGCAATTGCACACATTCCGATGGCCGCAATAACGGCTTTAAAACTCTTTTTCACAGGTTCCTCCCTCTCCATCCTCATAGACATCTAATGTTAGATATCTATGTTATATAGGCATAATGGATTGCCTGATCTTAGTCAACTAAGATCAGGGTTTTTGGGTGGAGCCGATTTGCAGAGTTCTGCCGATTGCCCCATCGGCTCGTCACGAGAATGTCGCCAAGCGACAGGGCGCGGAGCGGCTTTCGGTCCGCCCCCGCCGCGGTATCGCTCTGAAGATCGAGGCGCCGTGTCTTCGAGGAAAACTTCCGCGTCTATGGTACGCGCAAGATCCGGCGGCAATTGCAGCGGGAGGGCTTCGATATCGCCCGTTTCACGTGGCCAGGCTTATGAGGGTCATGGGGCTTCAGGGGAACATTCGGGGCAAGCGGCTCAAAACGACGTTTCCGGACAAGTCCGCGCCAAACCCGCTCGACCGTATGAACCGCCCGTTCGACAATGCTGTCGGCTCACTGGCCTACGATGGCTAAGAGGAAGCGTGGCCCTTGGTTGGCGGCACCCGAACCCCACGCGATGCGGCACGTCGTTCATCTTCCTCAAGATTTCGGATCATGACAGTCAGCGCTTTTCGCAACGTGGTTTGCTCGTCCTTCGTGAGGCTGGAAAGGGCGATATCATTGGCTTCGAGCGCAAGCGGTTCAAGCAGTTCACGAAGTTCCCAACCTTTCGCGGTCAGGAACGCATGCAGACGACGTTTATTGCCCTCGACATTGCGCCGAACAATGTAGCCCAGTTCCTCCATGCGAATGAGTGCGGTATGTGCGGTCGGTTCCGTGAGGTGCGCTCTATCGCTCAGTTCGCGTTGAGACAGCCCGTCCTCTTGCCAGAGAATGCGGAGGAATATCCACTGCCCGAAGGTAACATTTTGGGTTTGAAGGCGGATCTGAAGAGAACGGTTGAAACCGCGCGCAGCCAGGCGCACCAGCCTCGCTATACGTTCAACGCCCGCCTCATCTGCCGCGCTATACTCAATTTGCTCGCTCATGGCCTCATAAGATCAGCACGACGAGCTATTGCCAAGTCCCTGAAAAGCACCGCAGCCACTTACAGCACAACAAACTGCATTGCTGCACAGCCGGGTGCTCTTTTTCGCAGGGAGATCGCCTCGGGGTTTGCAGTTTACATGGAGCGGACTCTCATCAAGCATCAAGCGAAGTCCGGCCAGTTCACGTCAACCCTCCTGCATGTTCGCCAACCGCTCTCTCCAAGCAGGTTCGACTTCGAGATTGCGGGTGTATTTCGGCAGATCGCCATCCATGAGGCGGGTGGCGTTTTCCACCAGAACCTCCGGCATGATCGAATAAAGATCGATCGTATGACCCAGGATGTGCGGCGTAAGGACGACACGATCAAGCCCGCGCAGCGGGTGATCCGCCGGTAGCGGTTCGGTCTCAGTCACATCGAGGCCAACTCCCGAAAGATGACCTTCGGACATGACCTCGACCAAAGCGTCTTCGTCGATCAGTCCGCCACGGGATGTGTTCACCAGGATCGCGTCACGTTTCATTTTCCGCAGTTCGGCCTCCCCGATCATTCCGCGAGTTTGTGCATTGAGAGGCACATGCAGGCTGATCACGTCGGACTGCACCAGTAACGCGTCGCGATCGACCAGACATACGCCTTCAGGTGCGGTCTCCGGCGTCAGGAAGGGATCGTGAACCAAGATCTCAGCCGGTTCGAATGCCCGGAGGCGGTCGATCACCCCGCCGCCGATCCGGCCCGAACCAATTAACCCGACAGTCCTGCCGCGCAGCATACGGGCATACATCTGCTGCGGACGTTTGGCGTTTTCATGCAAGAGACGCTCAGATGTGTGCAGCTTGTAGAGAAGCACGAGCATCAGCATCACGGTTGCCTCGGACATCGCGAGAAAATTCTCGGGGGTCGCTCCGTTCCCCACGATTAGCCCGCGCATTCCGCAGGCCTCGAGATCGACCGCGTCGACCCCGATCGTGGGAAACACCAGCGCCCGCAAGCGCGAAGACGCGTCGAGATCTTCTTCGCTGAGCCGAGAGCGGGAGCTGGCCACGATGATATCCACGTCCGACAATAGTGTCTGCCGCTGCTCTGCAGACAGGCGTAAAGGCACGCCTGGAACTATTGCCGGCCCCCGCACCACATCCCAGCCAAGATCGGAAAGCTTGGTCGAAGCGCTTTCGAGTACGTCCGCGAGCACAGGATCCTGTGCTATATAGATCTTGGGTTTCATCTTCATTCGCTCCGGGTCAGGCCAGCAACCATGTTGGGGTTGTAACCAGGCTGAACGCGCGCATCGATCACAACGCTCTTGCCTTCACGAACCAACTCGATGCCTTTCTTGACCGCTTCGACCAGTTCGCCCGCGGTAAAGACAGGCCCGATCCCCTCGCATCCCTGTGCACGAGCAACGCCTGCGATGTCGATGTCCGGATCGCCGATACGCTGACCGATCCACTTGTTCTCCACCGGACGGTTGCGAGCGACAGCAACACGCTCCTGGTGAACCTCGTCATTGTAGAAAGAGCGGTTGTTCGACACCACCGCCAGAAACGGTGCTCCATAGTGCGCTGCGGTCCAGAACGCCGAGGCCGCCATCATGAAGTCGCCATCCCCGAGAACCGCGACCGGCATACGCTCGCTGCCTTTCAATGCCAGCGCGGCACCGATCAGCATACCCGGACCGGAGCCGATCCCGGCACCGCCATCGGAGCCAAGGAAATCGAGTGGGTGGCGGAAATGCCACGCCTCGCCCGCCCAACCGAGCGGCAAGCGCACCATGCTGGCGCAAATCCCGTCCAGCCCTTCGCCAAGTGCCCCGGCCAGCGTCATGATATCCAGCGGCGCTTCCGGAGCGGGAGCATTCAGGGCGGGTTTCACCGGCAGGTTTTCGGGCTCGTCGCCAGCGCCAACACCCAGCAAATCCGCAATGGCATGCATCGCGCGGTCCGGCGAACTGGCCAGGTGGAGATCGAGTGCCGACAGCCCCTGATGCTCCATGCCCCAGCCATTGTGCAACTGATAATCGAGAGAGGCCTGGATAATCTTGGCTTCAACCTTGCCTGCCAGCTTGAGCGTTCCGGCAACGTCAAGCCAGTCGAGGCTGAGGATCACATCGGCTTCCCGCAGAACTTCGCCCGCCGCATCGTCGATAAAGAATGCAGGTTTGCCACGGTGCAGAGAATGGTTCGTCGGGAAAGAAGCGCCGATCCGGATGTCGGTCAGAACCTTCGCTCCCAAAGCTTCGACCAATGCCACACGCCGCGCCCAGTCAGCCGGATCGCGCGACACCCGCCCCGCCAGGACAACCGGATTTTTGGCGTTTTTCAGCAACTCGGCGGCACGCGCCACCCCCTCAGCGGAAGGGTCCGCCGGCAGTGGCGACCGGTAACGCGAAAAGTCGGGCAATGCCGGCGCTTCGGCATGCTGTTTTTCCTGGATCGACACATCAAAATTTACATAAGTCGGGCCGTGCGGTTCCGCCCGGGCAATCAGATTTGCCCTCAGCATGGATTCGATCGCTGCCTCCATCGAAGCAGGCTGGTCATCCCATTTCACATAGTTGCGTATCATTGAAGCCTGGTCGCGGCAGGTATGCAACCAGTCGATCCATGGACGGCGCAACGCCGCATCCACAGGTCCGGTCGCACCGTAGATCAACACAGGCACGCGGTCGCACCAGGCGTTGAAAATTGCCATCGTTCCATGCATCAGCCCGACATTGCTGTGCAGGATCACAGCAAGAGGTTCACCTGTAACCTTGGCATATCCGTGCGCGATTGCCACTGCATGTTCCTCATGCAGGCAAAGCAACATCTGTGGGTCTTCGTTGCCCAGGTGGTTCACCAGGCTGTCATGTAGCCCACGAAAGCTCGATCCTGGATTAAGGGTGACGTATTTAACGCGAAGACCCCTAAGCATCTCCGCAAAAACGTCGCTCCCCCAAACTCCGTCGCTGTCAGAGGCAACCGGCCGTTCAACTCCCGAAGGTCTTTGATCAGTCATGCGATAAGTCCATGTTATTGAGGTTTCAGTGGTGGCTCAGCAGATGGCCGAAACCATGTGGTTGATCGTTGAACCCGGCTGTTCTCAGCAGATGCCAAGCCATGACCTGATTGCTTGTGATCACGGGTTTGCCAAGCTGCTCCTCGAGGAGGCTGACGACCTCGAGCGAACGGATCGCCGTGCAGCTGACAAAATATGCATCGGCTTTTTGGGCGTAATGTTCTTTCGTTAACGCAAGCCAGTCTTCCGGCGGCAAGGCGGCCATATCCCTTGGATGGTCTATTCCGAGACCATGGGCATCGATGACGTCAAATCCATGCCGATTGAGAAATGCGACTTCGCTTTTGACGATGTGGTCGACATAGGGGGTAATCAAGACCAGCGTTCGCGCCGTCAGTGCATTTAGAGCGCTTACGATCGCTTCAGACGTAGCGACGACCCGTCTGCCGGAGGCTGAACACGCGCGCGCCAGAATATCTCTCTCCAGTTGCTCGCTCAGCGTGGAAACAGCAGTACAATGAAATCCGACGACCGCAGGATCGACATCGCCCACAAGCGAAGCCGCAGTTTCGACATCTTCTGCCATGGCGTTTAGTTGTTCGCGCGAACTGCCGGTCAGTCGCAGGCGCGTCACATGCAAAGTGATATCCCGCGGTAACAATGCGGCCAAATCTCCCTCAGCCACAATGTTGCCGGACGGCAAGATCACTCCGAAACGCGCGCGCCCGCCAAAACGGAACCCACACGCAAGACTGTTCAACCGGGGCGGCGCTACGAGATCGCGATTATCGCTCATCATTTGTACAGATGGTTCAAGGGTTGTCCGGGCTCGGTGACACGACGGATGTCACCGAACCCAATGCCATTTATTGCTTGACCTTGGAGAAGACTTCTCTTTCCAGCAGTGCGGTGAATGCATCGACATCGCCCTCGACGCCCTGAACGAGGCCGTCCCAGCGCTGCAATGTCTCGATATGTTGCTGAACAATCGCCTTGGCGTCAGACGACCCACCCAATTTGACGATGTCGTTCGCTACCGCCTCAAGCTCGCTGGCGCGAAAATCTTCCATCGCTTCGTTGAACGCGTCATCAGGTTTCCAGAAGACCACGCCCTTTTCGTCGGCCGCCATGCGCGCAGCAGCCTCCTGGTCGGCGTAGGTCTTGCTGATCTTCGCAATCCGTCCGGGGATTGCCGAAATCAGCGCCGAGCGGTTCGCTTCGTCCAGATTTGCAACAGCATCACGGTTGAAGATGAATTCACCCAGGCCGTGATAGCTTCCGATCGGTTGATCGACGATACCGCGCACGGAGTCGATCAAACCCAGCGTTTGAAGCCAGGCGAGATTACCTACCGCGCAGTCGACCTGGCCCTGCTGCAAAGCAGGCCCGACTTCACTCGCCGGCAGCGACACAGGTACAGCTCCCAGGGCATTGATGAGGCGCACAGCAAATCCACCCGTCACACGAATTTTCTTCCCGGCAATATCGTCCGAGCTAGAAATCGGTTGCGCGCACATCAGATACCATGGCGAAGCTGCATGCCCTCCCAACCAGACCGCGTTTTGCTTTTCAAGATCGGCGATGCATTCGTCGCAGTTCAGCAACATCGTTTCGTTGGTCGCGCCTGCGGCAGCCCAGAAGTTGGCCGCAAACGGCAGAAGCTCCGGCAGCATTGCAACATGTGGGATTTCGCTGGAATTCAGCGTAGGCACGATAAATCCGGCGTCCATGACGCCGGCGCGAATTCCGCCCAGGCTAGCTTGGCCACCCAACATCTGGCCTCCGACGAAAACCTGCGTTTCGAGGGCACCGTCCGTGGCAGCCGCGAGTTCATCGAAGAATTCTTGCGCCTGCACGGCTTCAATGGCCAGCGGCGGCATGAATGTGTTGTACCTGAGTTCATCTGCATTTGCGCTGCAGGTCAACCCTAGAAAAGCTGCGACTGCGGCAGTTTTTATCACTCTATTCTTCATACTTCCTCCTCCCATTTTGGACTTACTGTTCGACTGTTTTCAAAGCCCCATCAGCCTCGGCAACAAAAGCGTTATGTCCGGAAATGCGATCAGCAGGCCTATGACCAGAAGGTCAACGACCAAGAACCACAGAACTCCGCGATAAATCATACTCAGCGGCACATCCGGCCCCACCAGCGATTTGACCGCAAAGACGTTCAACCCGACCGGTGGCGACATCAGCCCGATCTCTACAAATTTAACGATCAAGATGCCCATCAAGGTCATGTCGAGACCAACAGACTTGAACATCGGCAGCATTATCGGGAGCGTGAGAAACAGCAGGCCCAGTGGGTCCAGGAACATGCCGAGCACGAGATAACAGGCGCCGGCGATCAGAATGATCCCGAGCGGCGAGACATTCGCGTCGGTCATGATTTGCGCCAGAAACATCGGCAACCCGGAAAATGCCAAAAACCGGGTTAGAAGCACGGCTCCAAGCACAATGAAGAACAAGGTGGCGGTCCCAACCAGCGCATCCCAGAAACTGGATTTAACAACCGGCCAAGACAGCGCGCCGTTCAGTAGCGCAATGACAAATGTCAGTGCGGCGCCGAACGCTCCCGCTTCGGTCGCCGTGACGACGCCGCTGTAGATGCCACCGATCACGCCGAGGACCAGTACCGGAAGCGGCCAAATCGCTGCGGTGACGGTTAGTTTTTCGCGCAGAGTCGGTTTTTCGACCATACGCGGCGCCGTATCAGGTTGAAGCTTGGCCCGCAGAATAACCATCAGGGCAAAGGCGAGCGCGGACAGAAGACCCGGCGCAATACCGGCTGCAAAGAGCTTGAGTATCGAAGTCTGCGCAAAAACCCCAATCAGGATCATCATGACGCTGGGCGGGATCAATGATCCTAAGGTCCCTGCAGAGGCGACAACGCCGGTCGCAAGACCCATGTCATATCCGGCTTTCTTCATCTCGGGTAAGGCAATTCGGCCCATGGTAAGGGTCGTCGCCAGGCTGGAGCCCGAGGCGGCGGCGAACCCCGCACAGGCGAAGTTCGTGGCCACGGCAAGCCCGCCGGGTAACCAGCCCAGCCAAAGTCTGGCCGCGTCGAAAAGAGCGCTTGTCAGGCCCGACCGGAAGGCAAGCGCTCCCATGAGAAGAAACATCGGGATTGCCGAAAGTTCCCAACTGGCGGCCGTTTCGTAAGGTATCAGGCTCAGAATGCTGAAAGCCGCGCTCCAGCTCGACACAGCGGCTATTCCGACGAATGCCACAATCCCCAAAGCCAGCCCGATCGGCACCCGCAGCGCAACAAGCACAAGCGCAATCCCCATACCCCAAAATCCGATGGCCAGTGGAGTCATTGGGACAGTACTTTCGCTTTGTCGGCTCCAGAAACGGTCGCCTTCGCGGATCCGTAGGTGATGAACCGAACCATCTGCATCACAAGGTTCAGGACCGAGACGATAACGACCAGCGATAACGCCAGAACCGGAATCCAGCGCGCGGGCCAAGTCGGCAAAAAATAGGATGGTGTCTGGATCTGTTCGGTGATTTCGGTTGCGCGCAATGCTTCGGCCCCCGCGCACCAAGCAAGCAACATCGCGAAGACCGCCATCAATAGCGAAGTCAGACAGTCGAGCAAAAAGCGCGATCTTGTTGACAACATATCGCTGATCAGGCTTGCGCTGATGTGCTGGTCAGTGATCTGAACAAAAGCGATCGGCAAAAAGATCAGCGTAACCATGTAATAGCGCGACACAATCTCGGTCGTGCCCGCCAGCGGAACGCCGATTACATAGCGCAAGCTTACGTCTAGAACGACATGCGCCACCATCAGCGCCATTACGACACCGGAAATCATGACTGCGAGCTCGCTAAGCCAGCTCACACATTGCAGGGCGCGTCCGAACAACGATTGAGAATTTGTCCCAGTCACTCTGCCGGCACCTTTACTTCACAATTGCTGAAACCGGCAGCTGCGGCGCGCTCGTTGAGCAGACCTGCCGGGACGGTTTCCAACCAGCAATCGTCGATATCGGCTGCGCTCAGCGATTTGCCGGTCTCTTCTGCACGCCGACGCGCGGCTGCCCAGACACGGCCACGAATAGAAGCGCGCAGAGGGATCGGAAGGGTGAAGATGTTGGTTATCAGGCGCGACCATGCTTCTTCGCTCCAGACAGCTTCATACGCCTCGCGTTCCGGCCCGAAACTGAAAATGGCTGGAGCCTCCCGAGAACCCAGCTCGTTCCTCAGCCGTTCAGTCCCAGCCAGGTCGAGCGCCCCGTCCTCGATAACGACCTTGTATGTTTCCCTGGCCGCCTTCTCGGAGACCAGCCCGTTCCCTACGTCATGTAAAACCTTGGCCGGATCGCGGTCTTGCGGAGACCCGTACCCGCCGCCGCCCGGCGTAAGGACCCGAATAACGTCACCGCAATTCACGTTGAGCGAGTCGATCTTGGCGAGAGGCTGGAAATCCTTTGTTCCAGCTCGCCGGATGAATACGCCGGCCATTTCGCCGCAGCAGCCGCCCAATAAACCCCATGGGCTGAACCGATGCCGCTCCTGCCCGCGAGCGGTTACGAGACAGTCATGCTGGAGAACCTCGAAATCAAAGATGATGCCCAGGCCGCCGCGATATTTGCCCGCGCCGCCTGAATCCGGCCGCAGCGCATAGTTCAGAATACGAACGCCCGAAGTGCTTTCGACCACCTCGAGGGGACTGTTGCGCAAATTTGCGATGTCCACCACATCGCGCGCGTTCAACCCATCGCCATCCTCGTGTGCGCCTGTGCCACCAACCAGCGGCTCCAGCACATTCACCTTCAGGCCGCCTTCGGCCAAATTCGGCTCGGTGAAGACGATCGGCGCGATGTAGCCCGCACCCGCCGCCGGAATGACTTTCGGCAAGGCCTGCGCCAGCGCGCCGCGAATGGCGTCCTGCACCCGCACCCCGGTTGTCGTTCGCAGCCCGACCGCTGCAGGTGCCTGACAGTTCACAACCGACCCGGGTTGAGCAATCACGTTCACCGATCGCATCAGACCTGCGTTGACGGGAATGTCGCGATCGATCGTCAGCAATACGAACATTATCGTATACACCAACCAAGGATGCGCCTTCCCGTCCGAATAGATATTGAAGGCGGTTCTTAACTGGGTATCGCTGCCGGTAAAATCTATTGTGATCTCGTCGCCGGCTACGGTTAACGCGACACAGAATTTGATCGGAATTTCTGAGATGACATCGTCATCCAGATAGTCTGAAAAACGGTACGTACCGTCGGGAATACCTTCAATTACCGCACGGGCTCGCATTTCACTGTAATTCAGCACATCTTCCATCGCGAGCACAACGCCGTCGACGCTGTATTTCTCGAAGCATTCAGTCATCCGGTGCTGGGCGACACGAAGCGCGGTAACCATCGCCTTCAGATCGCCCCAGTTGTCGTTCGGAACCCGGCAATTGCACAGGATCAGGTGCAAGAGTTCTTCGTTCAGCTTGCCTGCCTTGTAGAGATGGGATGGAGGGATCCGGATCCCTTCCTGATAGATCTCGTAACTCGACGGCGAAAGGCTCCCGGCAACACGCCCTCCCACATCGGTCGAATGGACGTAGGCGTAGGCAAAGCAGATCAGCTTTGTGCCAGCATAGATTGGAGCCAAAACGCTGATGTCGGGCAGATGTGAAGACAGGCCGCCGCTCGCGTATGGATCGTTGCAGACGACGATATCGCCCGGTTCGAAACTGCCGATGCTGTCGATCGTCTTCTTGAAGTTCAGATTGGCAAACATCGTGATGCCAATGCTGTGAGGATAACCGAAAATCTCGCCATCGCGGGTTACCAGAGCAACACCTAGATCAGCGGTTTCATTTACAAACGCCGTGTGCCCGGTCCGTTGAAGCGAATATCCCATTTCTTCGGCGATTGATCGGAACCGCTGGACGAAGATATCAAGTTGGGCTGAATCGGTGCGCAGAGAAAACGTTTTTTCTTTCATTGTGTTATCCTCTACGTAGCATGGATGAGAAGGTTGCCGGCGCCATCGCAGCGCGCCGCAAAACCCGGCGTGACAATGGTGGTCGTGTCAGCCTGCTCGATTACGGCAGGTCCTTCGACACGGTCTCCATCGCGTATGTCGTCGCGACTGAAAACGGAAGCGACATGAGGCCGCCCGCTATGAAAGATCGGTCGTTGGCCGGTGGGCTCCAGTTTGGCGGAGTTGGTCCGTTCTCTTGCCGGTGGCAGCATGGGTTTCCGCCTCCGCCCGACGACCTTGACCCGCAATGACACAAGTTCAACCGCCGACCCGGGATCGCTGTTGTGATACAGCGTCTCGTAGGTATCGTGAAAATTCTGCGCCAGCAGCTCTGGCGTCAGGGCGTCCACCTCCAGCGTTGCCGGCAACGTGACGTCGACATCGAAAGATTGGCCGCGATACCGCATGTTTGCAGAACGCAAGACTTCGACACGTTCGATTATCGGGCTTTCCGAAGCGAGGCTGTTGCGTCCCTCCTGCTCTAGCTGGCGATAAACCTCGCGCAAGACCCCGGAATCCAGTTACGCCAGCGGACGCCTCAAACTTCGGATGAAGTTATATTGATAGTCAGCAATAGTCGCTCCCAGAGCGCACATGGTGCCTGGCGATCGCGGCACGAGAATTTGTTTTATGCCGACCTCTTCGGCCAAAAGGCAGGCATGCGTCGGCCCGGCACCGCCAAAAGAGATCAACGTGAAATCGCGTGGATCCAAACCCCGCTTGGTCATCATCGGAAGAATTGCGCTGGTCATCGTGGCGGTAGCCAGACGCAGAATGGCCTCGGACGCAGCTTCGACAGAGCAGTCCAGTCGGCTGGCAATGCGACCCACCGCCGCCAAAGCGTTCTCACGCTTCAATGGCAGGTTCCCCGCAGCGAATTTGTCGGGGTCAATGTAGCCGGCAACCAAGTAAGCGTCGGTGACTGTCGTCTCGGTGCCGCCACGGTCGTAACAGGCTGGCCCCGGATCGGCGCCTGCACTTTGCGGACCCAATTTAAGGATTCCAAACGGATCGAACCATGCGATGGAGCCGCCCCCGGCTCCCACTGCGAAAACATCGACCGTTGGCATGACGATTGGAAAATCGCCGACCGCCGCATCGGTGGAGTAGACCGGCTCCCGGTCTCGAATGATTGAAAAATCGGCGCTGGTGCCGCCGATGTCCAGCGTCACCGCGTCGCAAATGCCGCTCAGCGCCGCGACATAGGCTGCGCCGACCACGCCTGACGCAGGTCCGGACAGCATGGTGTTCACGGGTTTTACCTTGGCGCTGGACGCGCTGAGAATGCCGCCATTCGACTGAGTGATCTGCAAGGCGGTATCGAGCCCCACCCGCTGCGTGTCGATAGACAGGTCATCAACATAGCGGCTCATGATCGGCTGAACGTATGCATTCAGCGAGGCTACACTTGCCCGCTCGTATTCACGGATTTCCGGCCAAAGGTCGGATGAGCACGAAATGTAAAGCTCAGGCCGCACCTCACGTAGCCGATCGGCGATCTTCTTTTCGACCGCCGGGCCTCTGTAAGACCCCAAAAGGCAGATCGCGACACTTTCTATCTCGGCGGGCAGGCTCGAGATCGTCGCCTCTATCGCGTCATCGGCAACCGAGAAGTCCTCGTCATCCCCACGCGCCAGGATCTCAAACACGTCCTGCCGCGCGACTATGGCATCCGGCAGCGCGGCCTTCAGATTAAAGATGTCAGGCTTTCGCAGCCTGGCAATTTCCAGGATATCTCGATTTCCCTGGCTGACGATCAGCGCACCTCGCGCGCCGCGCCGCTCCAGGACCGCGTTCAGCGCGATCGTCTGGCCGTGCACGAAATAGGTGATCGCATCCGCCGGCCGGCCGATCGAAGCCATCAATTCGCTGATGCCGCGTGCCACGGCTTTCGACGGAGAACTCGGCGTGCTTGCGACCTTGTGAGCGTGCGATGCGCTGCCGTCATGAGACAACAGGCTGAGGTCCGTAAAGGTGCCACCGATATCGATTCCGAGCTGGAAACAGTCTTCGCTCACATCGTCCTCCCAAACTCAGGCGAATTACTTATTAAATTACTCAATCACATATTACGTAAATCAAGTCAACTGACGGTCCGGGCGCTGGACGAAAAAAAGCGGCGAATTTTCGCCGCCGCGCGCTTTTTTGTCTGTGAGATCAGAAATCCAGTCCGAAATCGACCGTGCCAGCCGAATGGGTCAACGCTCCCGATGATATGTAATCAACTCCCGTTGCAGCGATCTCTTGCAGCCGGTCGATGCGTACATTGCCGCTCGCTTCGGTCTTCATCCGACCGTCGTCTATCCGGCGCACGGCCTCTGCCATGTCCTGGGTCGACATGTTGTCAAACAGAATGACATCGGCGCCTCCTGCCTCTAACACTTCATCCAATTGCCCAAGCCCGTCGATTTCGATCTCGACAACGACCATATGCCCCGCAGAACGCTTGACCGCTTCCAGAACCGGCCTGATTCCTCCGGCCGCGGCGATGTGATTATCCTTGATCAGGATGGCGTCCGATAATGAGAACCGGTGATTATGGCCTCCACCGTGAAGAACAGCGAGCTTCTCGACAAGCTTCATGCCTGGCGTCGTTTTTCGGGTGCACGTTATTCTGGCTCCGGTCCCTTCGAGAGCCTGCCCGTATGCAGCTGTAAGCGTTGCCGTCCCTGAAAGTCGGCCCGCGAAGTTCAGCGCCACACGCTCGGCAGCGAGGATCGACGACGCCAGTCCCTCGACTTTCAAAAGCGTATCGCCGGCTTTGCAAGCGGAACCGTCCGCAACGACCGTTTCAATCTTCAGGGTGGGATCGATCAGACGAAACGTCAGGGCTGCAACTTGCATACCGGAAACAACCGCGGCCTGCCTGGCTTTCAGTTCGGCCCGATAACGCGTGGTTTCCGGAAGAACGGCACGCGTCGTAACGTCGCCGGCGCCTCCTAGATCCTCCATGATGGCGTTTCGGACCATAGGCTCCAATATGATGTCCGGAACCCTAGCAAAGCTGTTCACTGTGTTTGCTCCTTCTCGGTTGTCACCGCGCACTCGCCGGTCTCACAACGAGGGGCGCCTGCCTGCAGGATCGCGGATGCCCTCGTCGGCTGCTGTCAAATGAATACAATCGACGGCAAACCCATGGAGTGGCGCCGTGCCGGGACGCCACCCGACCGCAAACTTATTGGCCCAGCAAATTGATGTGGATGTTCTTTTCGTGAGTGAAGGAAATCAGCTCTCCGATCCCTTCTTCCCGTCCGATACCGGATTGCTTCACCCCACCGAAGGGAGCCCCCAGGAAATGGCGGCCGACCTCGTTGACCCAGACAAAGCCTGCCTCGACGCGTGCAGCCGTTCGATGCGCGGTAGCGAGATCGCGTGTCCATATTGCGCAGGTCAGGCCAAGCTCGAGCGCATTGACCTCTCTCAGCATTTCGACTTCGTCGCTCCACTTCCGAATAGCCAGTACAGGACCAAATATTTCTTCGCGAGCGATCCTCATGTCCGGTGTCACATCGGCGAAGATCGTCGGCGCGATGAAACAACCCTCGGCCAAAGCGCCATCGGTCACCGCGTGCCCGCCCGTCACCGTACGCGCGCCCTCGTTCACGGCCGACTCGATGAAGCTCAGCACGCGATCGAATTGAGTTCGGCTGACAATAGCTCCCATGGTTGTCGTCGGATCGGTCGGGACGCCCGGCTTGTAACGCTCGACTGCTTTAGCCAGGAGAGAAACGACCTCGTCGTGAATGTCTTCATGAACAAAGGCTCTGCTGGTCGAACCGCATGACTGTCCGCACCAGCCAAAGTTCATTCCGGCAACGATCGCATCGGCGATCTTCTTGGGATCGCTGTCCGGATAGGCGATCAAGGCATTCTTGCCGCCCAATTCCAGCAGGACAGGTTTAACTGTGGCGCTCGCACTGCGCATCACCGCGCGCCCGGCCGGCACCGAACCAATCAGCGTTACCTTGGCCACGCCTGGATGCTCGGCCAAACCCGCACCGGCTTCAACACCGCCAGGCAAAACGCTGAAGGTGCCCTTCGGCAACAACCCTTCAACGATTTCGGCGAGGCGAAGAGCCGAGAGAGGCGCTTGCACCGGCGGCTTGATGATAACGGCATTGCCCGCCGCAAGGGGCGCAGCCATCTTACCGCCGCAGAACATGAAAGGATGATTGAAGGCAAGGATACGTGCGACCACGCCGAGCGGCTGGCGCGATGTCATGTTGACGCGGTCCGGCCCCATCGGAATCGTGTCGCCTTTCATCTCGGTCACGAGGCCTGCAAAAAAGTCCATTTGAGCCGCCGCAATCGCGGCATCCCCGCGCATTTCCGTATAGGGATTCCCGCAATTCGCGGCGTCGATCAGTGCGAGTTCGTCTCCATGCTTACGGAGAAGGGTAGCAATTTCCTTCAGGATCCGTGCCCGCTCCAGGGGCAAAACATCACGCCATTCATGGAACCCTTTGAGCGCTTCCGCCACCGCTCTATCGACATCGGCACGACTCGCGGTGGCGACCATGCCAATCGGCTGGCCGGTTCCCGGATTCAGCGTTTGTTCGTAGCTGCCTTCGACCGGTGGAACCCATGCGCCACCGTAATAAAGATCGGCCTGTTTCGAGAGCTTCAGGTTCGCGTCAAGGTTCAAGGTGTCCATCAGATTTGTCCTCCTGCATGCACACCTGTTATCTTAGAGTTCTAATTACTGTCAATCGGAGAACGCATCCGTCGCCAACCGGAGGCGCCGCAGATGGGACAAATGTTCCATGGCCTTTGCGTCTGGGGCTCGTCTGCCGCTGCCAATCCGATGCCGAACACCGCACCGGCGGTACCGCACCGACCGATCAGCTGGACGCAGCCGATCCTGGCCGAGTTCTGTTTCCAAGGGCCAGGCATGGCGGCGCCATCGCTCCGGGGCATTTGCCGGAAATGTCCGGCGCGCGCCACGAGCAGCACCATGTTCGACCTGAAACTCGGAGAGAAGGACCCCTCGAAATTGGCACCCGATTTGACCAGGGAACGAAATCGCTCCCAAAGTGGCCCGAGACCCCTCAGCCGACCATTTCCTCCGCACGCTTGTGCAACAGCCTCGCCAATAAATCGGCGGGGCTGTCTTCGTTGAAGGTGAACCTGCGCGTAATCCCTACCGAACCAGCCATATAGTCCGACCTGAGTTCGATTGCCGCTAGCGTGCCCCGCCGCAATTCGCGCTCAACGACCCCGCGCGAGATAAACCACAGCATGTCGGATTGTTCGACCAGAGACAGCGCCAAGGGAAGGGCCACCGTCTCGAAGGCCGGAACAAGCCCGCTCAGTCCCTGCGCGACCAGATACTGATCCACGATCTGTCGGATGATCGCTCCGGGGTTCGGGGCTATCAGCGGAAAAGTGGTCAGCGCCTTTGGCGCGGGCATTGCCAGCGCGGGATGATCGGCCCGCGCCACGAGGAGTACCGGCTCGTCATAAAGATGTTCGAAGGTCAGGCCCGGCATGTTCTTGGCTGACGGCATTCGCCCAACCATGAAGTCAATCCCCCCCGATCGCAGCATCTCCAACAAATAGCGGTTAGGCCCGGTGATGATTCCAACCCGCGCATCCCGATGCGTGCGATGATAATCCAGTGCAACCGTTGGAAAAAATCCCCCCGCAACCGTGGGCAACACCCCGACTTTGACCAATCCGACCGGAACTTTTCCCGAAAGATCGCGCACCCCCGCCTCAAGACTCTGTAGCGCGGCCAATGCATGCGCGCGAAAGCCCTCTCCTGCCGGCGTAAGGATTGCGCGCCTTCCGGTCCGTTCGAATAGCGCTGTCCCTAAAATGGTTTCGAGCTCATTGACCGTTTTGGACAATGCGGGCTGCGAGACATTGCGCACCCGCGCAGCAGCTGAAATCGTGCCACTCCGCGCGACCGCTAGAAACGCCTCGATATGGCGCAGTTTCAAACCAGGTGGTATATTCATTTGGTTATATTTTTGGCACGTTTTTGTATTTTTCGAAACCTAAAAATTATGTGAAGGATTGCTCGGGAGGGACCGATGCAAGCACTAACACGCGACTGGGGAATAATGCACACCAATCACCGTTCCGGTGAGGGCAGCCAGCTGGTTTTCGTCAATTCACTCGGTACGGATCTGCGGATGTGGGACGCGGTGGTAGCAGCCCTGCCGACCGACTGGGCCTGTTTGCGCATGGACAAGCGCGGTCACGGCCTGTCCGAAACCGCCCCTCCCGGCTATGGCATTCCGGAACTGGCCAGCGATGTTTTGGCCGCGATGGATCAGGCGGCCATGGATCGCGCAGTCATCGTCGGTTGCTCTGTCGGGGGGCTGATCGCGCAACACATCGCTTTAATGGCTCCAGAACGCGTTGACGGCCTGGTCTTGTCCAACACCGCATCGACGCTGGGTGCCGCCGAGGGCTGGCACACGCGTATCGCGGATGTGCGCGAACACGGCATGGCAGCGATGGCCGAGGGAATTCTGCCACGGTGGTTTGGACCAAAGATGCTCGCGGACAACAAAGCGTTTTTGTGGCACACACTTTTGGCACGCACATGTCAAGAAGGGTACATCGCCACCTGTGCCGCGATTGCCGGCACGGACATTTCTGATCGTCTGGGTGAAATCACACAGCCCACGCTGGTACTCGGCGGCAAGTACGATCTGGCAACCCCACCTGAAGTGATCGAAGCGCTTGCCGTCAACCTTCCATTCGCCTGTTTGGTGATGTTCGGAGACACCGGGCATTTGCCTGCGATTGAAGCGCCTGATGCTTTTACCGAAGCGCTGACGCAGTTTGTAGAAAGGATTAGCGAATGAACAACAGATTCGATCAGGGCATGAAGACCCGGCGCGAGGTTTTGGGCGATGCCCACGTGGATCGTGCCGAGGCAAAGAAGACTGAATTCGACCTGCCGTTTCAAACCCTCATCACCGAGGGGGCTTGGGGTGTAGTGTGGTCCTCGGACAAAATCTCGCGCAGAGAGCGGTCCATGCTGACCATCGCGCTTCTGGCGGCGACAGGCAATTTCGATGAAATTCCGATGCATATCCGGGCCACCGCGCGCACGGGCGCGTCAAAAGACGATGTCGCGGAAGCGCTGCAGCATGTGGCTATCTATGCGGGAGTTCCAAAAGCAAACCATGCCCTGAAACTTGCCAAGGAAACCTTTGCTGAAATGGAGGAGAGAGAATGACTGGCCTATCGAACCGGGATCAAGGACCACTAATCCCGCGCAATCGTGCAATCCATCCCAACCCTTACGATGTCGGTTACAAAACGAGCGTAACACGCTCGCCCAACCTGCCGCTTCTGTCGATGGAAAGTTCCCCGTCGGAAGAGACGGGCCCGACCTTCGGTCACAGCAAGCTCGGTCCGTTGGACAACAATCTGGTTCTAAACTGGACCAAGGGCGCAGCTCCGGCTGTGGGGGAACGTATTCTGATGCATGGTCGCGTGCTGGACGAGATGGGCCGACCCGTACGCAATACGCTAATCGAGATTTGGCAGGCCAACGCGGGCGGGCGTTACCGCCACAAGAAAGACACTTACTTTGCTCCGCTCGATCCAAATTTCGGTGGCTGCGGCCGGACCATCACAGACGAAAACGGCTATTACGAATTCCTCACTGTGCGTCCAGGAGCTTACCCTTGGCCGAACGGCGGCAATGACTGGCGTCCGATGCATATCCACATATCTATTTATGGCAACAGCTTCGGCCAACGCCTGATCACCCAGATGTATTTCGAGGGCGATCCGCTCATCAATCATTGTCCGATTGCCGCTACGATCAAGGATCGCAGTCAGCTTGACCGTCTCGTCGCACCGCTCGACTTCTCGAAATCCCGGCCGCTCGATTTCCTCGCCTATAAATTTGACATCGTGTTGCGCGGTCGCCGCCAAACCATGTTTGAGAATAAACTGGAGGGCATGTGATAATGGTACAGAAACTCGACAACTTGATCGAAACTCCGTCCCAAACGGCTGGACCTTATGTTCATATCGGCTTGATGCCGACCTATGCGGGCAATGCCGGCTATTATCACGAAGAGATCGGCACCACCCCCATACAGGGCGACGTGAAGGGCGATATCATTGAGATCGTAGGCTCGGTCTACGACGGCACGGGTTGGGCAATGCGGGACGCACTGATCGAAAGCTGGCAGTGTGACGCGGGAGGTATTTTCCCGGGCACCGAAGGAGCCGATCCCGCCTTTACCGGCCATTGTCGTTTTGCCGCGGATGCGGACTCTGGTGAGTTCACGCTGCGCACGGTCAAACCCGGCCGTTACAAAGGCCGTGGCGGTGTCGAAAGTGCGCCGCATATCTCTCTTTGGGTGGTGTCCCGCGGGATCAACATCGGCCTCAACACTCGGCTTTACTTCGAGGATGAGGACAATTCGAAAGACCCGCTGCTAAACCGGATAGAACAGCGCCATCGCGTGGAAACGCTCGTCGCAAAGAAAACCGGCGAGGGCAAATACCGCTTCGACATTCGTCTCCAGGGCGAGGGAGAAACCGTCTTTCTCGATATCTAGAGCATCGTGCGATATTTCCGGTTTGTTTTGCCAAGGGGGCGGCATGGGTCGCCCCTTTAATTCAGGGCCTTTTTTGTGAGCTTATCTGTTTTCGACCACCCTTGGCTCTCCGGTCTTTTTGGCGATGCGGAGATGGCCAGGATATTGTCGCCGGAACGCCAGATTAGACATATGCTGGCCTTCGAGGCAGCGTGGTCGCGCGCTTGCGCAAAGGTCGGGTTGTTTGATGCGGATACGGCCGAGACAGCGGCGGAGGCAATCGAAACAGCGGAAATTGACCTGGACGACATTGCCAGGGGCATGAGTCAAGACGGGGTTCCGGTTCCGCGGCTTGTAGATCAGTTGAAAGCCGTTTCCCCGGATAACGTGGTGCACAAGGGTGCAACCTCACAAGATGTGATGGACACCGCGCTGGCACTGACGTTGCGCGAAGCATCCGACCTATTATCTCAGCGCCTGGTAGCGCTTTATCGCAGTTTCGAGGACGTAGAGAAACGTTTTGGCGATGAGCCTCTTATGGGACGTACCAGGATGCAGTCGGCCACCAAGATCAAGGTACGCGATCGGGTTCAAACGTGGAGATTGCCGTTGAACGACCACTTGGCGCGGCTGTCCGAATTGCGGCCCCGCGTGGAAAAGGTTCAGATCGGAGGCGCTTCCGGCGATCGGAAAGCACTGGGTCAAAAAGCCGATAGAGTAGTTGTGGAGATTGCCGCCGCACTCAGGCTAGCCCCGACTGATAAAGCATGGCACGCGACACGCGACGGAGTGGCGGAATATGCAGGCTACCTGTCGCTTGTCTCCGGTACGCTCGGTAAATTCGGCCAGGACGTGGCATTGATGAAGCAGCAGGGCATCGAAGAAATAACGCTGTCTGGAGGAGGAGGCTCCTCGGCAATGCCGCATAAGAAAAACCCTATCGGCGCAGAGTTGCTGGTGACGTTGGCTCAGTTCAACGCTGTGCAGGTCTCAGCCATGCACCATTCGGTGGTGCATGAGCAGGAACGATCGGGCAAGGCCTGGACGCTTGAGTGGATGGTGTTGCCGCAGATGCTGATGGCAACCGCAAGGGCCATTGCTGTTGCCCATACCATCTGCAAAAGTATTGAGCATATTGGATCCATGCAAAGCTAAGTTGAGTTTCCGAGGTTTTCTCGATTGAATGAGACGTTTACGGCTCAGCCAGCATCGGGACTGTCAGACAAGTTGATCTGAGATCCCTTTTCCTCCGCATTAGCGCGGAGTCCTTTGGTCGATGCGCTGAGACCGAAGTCTGGAGCGCTGGAAGCCGGCGTTTTTCCGACTTCGATCACGATGACGGGCTGGTTGCCTCAGCGGGATTTTGCAACGCGGCGCTCGAGTTCCTGGCAAACGCAGCTCTGATCCGCTCCATCAATTGTTTTTGCGCTTCAGTGAATACGGCCTGGCTGTTGTAAACGAGATAGAGTGGCATTGATAAACTGATTTCGGGAGTTTTCACGAAACGCAGCCCGTATTGGTTCATGTCAGGCGGGAGCGCGCTCTCGAAAACGAAACCCACTCCTACGTCAGCTCGGATAGCCTTCAGAATCGGTTCCGGATGACCGAATGCCATTACGCTATTCGTTCTGAACAATCCCACTGTCCGAAGCGCTTCATCGATTAGTTCTCGGGCAATCTGACCTCGGGGAGGTGTTACGAGAGGTAAGGACGAAAGCTCTTGAAGCCCGGCCACGTCTTGGACCAGGTCGCTTTCGATAGCCGCGACCAGGTAGAGAGGCTCTCTCCAAAGCAATTCAATTTCAAGCTTGGACGTGTCCTTGTTTGGGTTGATCAGCGTCACCCCAAAATCGCATTCGCCGTTCAAGACCGCCTCAGTCGCCAAATAGGGTGTCAGGACCGACACAGAAACCTTGTGCGATGGGTTTGATCTATGATTTTCGAGTATTATATCCGGTAGCTTATAAGTCCCCACGACCATCGACGCTGCGATCTTCGTTCTCTCCAGACCGCCATTGTTGATGTCCACAAGGTCGAGAAACATCTCAGAACTGCGATGCAAGATCTCGGATGCCCAAGTATATATCCGTTTTCCGGCATGGGTCAGCTCTATGTTACGACCGACTTTCTGCACCAACTGAGCGCCAACACTTTCCTCCAGACCGCGCAGATGCGCCGTCACCGCAGGTTGAGCAATATTAAGTTGCTCCGCTGCGCGCGTTACACTGTTGAGTTGAGCGACCTTGCAGAAAACATTGAGTTTGTGGAGTGTCAAATTCCTTGAACGCAGAAAGCTGTTTGGCAGCTGCAAATCTACGTTTTGCAAAAGCGACTTAGACATACCTGCTCTTCCCCTCAACCTGCACGCTATCGAAATCGACGCTTCGAAAACGCTTTATCTGAAAGCAGGCCGACGCCGGACAACAGCTTATTCTTATCACTCAATACATAACCTGAACAATATAAATCATCGCCAAATTCATATTGGACAATCATCGTCGCAGTACACCACGATTTCGCAGATCAAGGCGCGCCGCCAGGCACGTCATATCGAGAAAAAAAGCAAAGAGATCCGCTTTTCGGCTCAGGCGACTGACTTTGAGCCTTACCAGTTAAAGGGGTTGGACATGGAGGAGAGACCCAAGGTGACCATGCATGGCTTTGGAAGAAAATTCCCGGCAGGCTGAAGCATTTGCGCAGCTGGCGTGACTTCAAGAGCTGTGTGACTGGCTCGCGGAGACCAGGCCGACCGGCCAAATGAATACTCGCTAGAAAATGCAGGAAAACGACGCGCCAAGTGGATGCGCACGTCTGCGGAATTGCCAATTCAAGCATGGCGCAAAGGGGAGAATTACATGCGAGGCGTAACGTTTCCCGGGGATCGCAAGGTTGAAATCATGACATTCGATGATCCGACTCCAGGGCCGGGAGAGGTCGTGATCGAAGTTAAGGCGTCAGGTCTGTGCGGGAGCGATCTGCACGCCTATCGGGCACCGTCAGACGATCAGGCATTTCGTGAGCTGGCCAAGGGAAAACCTTACGAGACCATGCGCGACAACGGGCCAATGATCGGAGGCCATGAACCTTCCGGTGTTGTGGTTGCGGTCGGTCCGGGAGTGAGCGAGCGTGTCGCCCGCATCGGCCAACGCGTCATGATACATCACTATTCCGGCTGTCACATATGCG
This sequence comes from Roseibium sp. Sym1, assembly GCF_027359675.1. NCBI lineage: Bacteria > Pseudomonadati > Pseudomonadota > Alphaproteobacteria > Hyphomicrobiales > Stappiaceae > Roseibium > Roseibium sp. Sym1. Next base: position 1,920,175 of record NZ_CP114786.1, on the reverse strand, counting down.
ACCAATGCCGGACGGGATGGCCTCAAATTTGCGAGACCATGGTTCCCGATATCTATGGTTGGACCGCACATGGCGCGCATGCCAAATACATGAAATGCGCAGCTCATACGCTGGTTACGCTCCCGGACAGCCTTTCGTTCGAAGCCGGTGCGGCGATCGCATGCGGCTCAGGCACTTCTTACTCAGCTCTTCGCAAGGTCCAGCCGAATTCGAGCCATACGGTTGCAATATTCGGCCAGGGTCCGGTCGGGTTATCCGGCACCCAGTTCGCTGCCGCAATGGGCGCACGGGTTATCGCACTCGACGTTAACGCAGAACGTCTCGAGATGGCCAATCGCTTCGGCGCCGCCGAAACGATTAACCCTGCGGATACAAATGCGGTCGAGGCGATCAGGGATCTGACACACGGCAAAGGCGCACATTTCTCGATCGAAACATCGGGGGCGCAGCAGGCGATAACCGATGCAATAAAGTGCCTTCGGCTGTGGGGAACCGCTGTGTTTGTCGGACTGGGCAGGCCGGCGTCAGTCGATTTTTCCGCCGACGTGATTTTCAGGCAGATCAATGTGGTCGGGTCTTTCACCTTCTCAACGAACATCATGGAGGAATGCGGAACGTTCTCGGTGGATCGCGGCGTCGACGTCGAGGCAATTTTCTCCAATCGCTGGACGCTCGATCAGGCCGGAAAAGCTTATGAGCTTTTGGACAAACAAGCGTCTGGAAAAGGAGTGATCGTTTTCTAGGGAACCGAATGGATCGAGACGAGAACCAAACCGAATTCGGGAGTTGTATTCGGTCGGTTCTTTGGGGGCAAAGTATCCATCAGCCATGTGCTTAAAATAAAACAGGAGGAACGCAGATGAAAAACATAATATACGGCCTTGTCGCGTCAATTGTACTGCCACATGTCGCGACGAACCATGCGATGGCGGCCGATTTGAAAATCCTTTCAAGCTGGGATCAGAGCTATGCCGCCGTCGGTGAGGTTTTGATGCCATTTATGGAGTATCTCGAAAACGAGACCACCGAAAATCTGAACTTATCCAGGTTTGGTCCCGAAACGGTACCGCCTTTCGAACAGTTCAATCCGGTCGCGCAAGGCGTATTCAATATGCTCTATACAAATGGAGGATATCACTACAACGATATTGCCGTTGGTATGTCTTTAGACGCATTAAGCGGTTCCAGCGAAGAACTTCATGACTCCGGCATTTGGGATTTCGCCGACCAAGAATACCAGAAAGTCGGACTGAAACTGATCGCCGTGTTCTATGATCGCAACGGCTTCCACATGCTCCTGAAAGAGCCTCTGGGTGAAGACGCACTGAATGGCCGTCGCATCCGGGGAACTCCACTTTATCATCCCGTGATCGAGAAACTCGGCGGCTCTCCGGTTGTTCTGCCTGGGCCGGAAATCTACCCCGCACTCGAACGTGGGGTAGTCGATGGTGCCGCATGGCCGACCGTCGGCGCGGTGAACTATCGCTGGTTCGAGGTTGCCGATTACTTCGTGCGGCCGACCTTTGGCCAAGTCAGCCATATGCTTTTGATGAATCTCGATACATGGAACAGCCTCGATGAAACAACCAAAGCTGAGATCGAGGCTGCGGCACTGGCTTATGAGAAAGAAAGCTCGACAATTTTCGATGGTCTTGCGACGACCGAAATGGAGATGCTGATCGCCGAAGGAATGGAAGCCACCGATTTCCAGCCCGAATTTGCGGCCACGCTCAAAAGCGCCTGGTTCAACGGCGTGACGGAGTTGGCGAGTACCGTCAACCCCGAAGCGATTGCCGAAATTCGGACCATGGCAAACAAAGCCAATATCTCAGACTGACCGCAGATGCAGATGGTTGCCCCTCTGGGGCAACCATCTTTCACGCTAACAACGGAGTCAGGGATGAGGGCTTTGTTCCACCGTTCGTTCAGGACGCTTTTGCGCCTTCACGACGTTACTATCAGTATCGGCTACCAACTCGGATCTATGGCACTCGCTGTTATCGTTGCGATTTTTGCCTATGAAGTCGTGATGCGATATTTCCTGGGCGCACCGACAAAATGGGCAAGCGATTCAGTCTCTTTTCTTCTGCTGATTTCCGTTTTTCTTGTCATTCCCCATGTCACCCGAATCCATGGGAACGTTTCGGTTTCTATATTTCTTGACGTGCTCGACGAACGCAAAGCCAGGATATTGCGAAGGTTCGGTTTTCTCGTCGGTGCCGGGGTTTGTCTTTGGACAGCGTATATTTTCTTTGGTGAAACCCAACGATTGTACATGCGGGGGACCGTCACGCTCACAACAATCCAGTTTCCAAAATGGATCTTATTCTCATTTGTTTTCCTGGGCATGTTGAATACCGGCCTGAGTTTTCTGCGCATGGCGTTCGGGCAAAGCTTTCAAGGCTCAAAGGGGCAGTTCCAATGATCGAGGGAATTCCAGCTGTTCTGGTTGGCGTGGGACTGCTATTGCTGGCGATGGGCAGCGGCATGCCGGTCTTCGTGGCTTTTCTCGTTGTCAATCTCGGGGCTTCGATGCTGCTGTTGGGACCGGCAGGTTTCGGCATGTTCTCGGGTAGTTTCTTCGAAACGGCGACCAGTTCCTCCCTGGTGACGATCCCGTTATTCATTCTTATGGGCGAGTTGCTTTTCAGGAGCAGAGCCGTCGAGGTTCTTTTCCAGTCGATCGATACGCTGGTTGGGCGCGTCCGCGGCCGGCAGTTTATTTTGTCCATAGTGCTCGCCACAGTCTTCAGCACATTGTCAGGGGCCGCCATGGGCGTTGCGGCAATGCTCGGTCGTTCTTTGTTGCCGGGCATGGTTTCCAGGGGGTATGACGCGCGTCTTTCTATCGGCACGATCCTCGCGGGAGCCAGCCTCGCGCCGCTGATACCGCCCAGTGTGCTGGTCATCATAATCGGCACCCTGGCCGGTGTGTCCATCGCAGGTCTCCTTATTGCCGGGATTATTCCGGGGCTGGTTTTCTCTTTGCTATTTGCGGCCTACGTGTTCATCAGAATTTGGCGCAATCCGGCACTCGCCCCTGTGGATGAGGATGCTAAAAGCCGACCCAGTCTCCTTGAGGCGGCGACGGCGCTTATAAAACTTCTGCCGTTCACAATTATTATCGCACTGGTGATGGGGCTGATCCTGATGGGCGTCGCCACACCGACCGAAGCGGGAGCAATGGGGGTGTTGGGCTCGCTGATGACCGCTGCCATTTACCGGAACCTCAGCATTCGAATGGTCGTGGAGGCGGTAGGAGAGTCAGCCAAGATCTCGGCCATGATCCTCATCATCATGGCAAGTTCCAAGCTGTTCAGCCAACTGCTTGCATTTTCGGGAGGGGCTTCGGCCCTGACGCAGTGGATCGTCGAATTGCAGGTATCGTCATGGTTCATGCTCTTCATGCTGATGCTCCTGCCATTTATACTGTGCATGTTTATCGACCAGATCGCGCTGATGCTTATCGTGATCCCGATCTACCTGCCGATCATCGACAGGTTCGAATATGATCCGATCTGGTTCTGGCTCCTGTTTTTGGTGAACATCACCGTCGGCGGCATAACCCCGCCATTCGGTTACACCCTTTTCGCCCTAAAGAGCGCCTGGAACGAAGGATCCCTGTCATCGGTGTTTGCTGCGGCCTGGCCTTTTGTCGGGTTGTTCGTGATTGGCATGGTGATTCTTGCGTTGGTTCCAGGGTTGACGACTTTTTTGCCATCAATGCTCTGATCCGATCCGGAACGAATGCCGAGATTTAAACCACGGCATGACAACCGGTTGAGATGACGGTGAAATCGTCACGCCCGGTTTGAGCTTTCTTGCGAAACATGACGGGTATGCCGGGAGACAGAAATGAAAGATGAACTCAAGAAATATCGAATGTTTATTGGTAACAGCTGGCGTGACAGCGCGTCAAAGGAAACCTTTCTGAGCTATAATCCGTATTCCGGAGAACCGTGGGCGGAAATTCCGCGTTGTGACGAACGCGATGTCAACGATGCCATCGAAGCTGCGCATTGTGCACTTTACGCCGGGGTCTGGGGTAAGATGTCTCCGACCGAGCGCGGAGCATTGATGAGAAAACTCGCCGGTCTTGTTGAACGCGACGCCGATCATCTTTCAGCGGTGGAAGTTCGCGACAACGGAAAGCTTTTGGCAGAGGTAGGTGGTCAGATCCGCTATATTCCCCAGTGGCTGTATTTTTATGGCGGGCTGGCCGACAAGATCAACGGGGCGGTGGTTCCGATCGATAAGCCGGATATGTTTGCATACACGCTTCGCGAGCCGGTGGGCGTCGTTGCGGCAATCGTACCGTGGAATTCGCCGCTCATGCTGATGATGTGGAAGCTGGCTCCGGCTTTGGCCGCAGGCTGCACGCTAGTGATCAAACCATCAGAGCACACGTCGGCTTCAGCGCTTGAATTCGCCGCCCTGGTTAAAGAGGCGGGATTCCCGGAGGGGGTGATCAATATCATTACGGGGTTTGGGCAGGATGTCGGAGATCCGTTGACCTCGCATCCGAAAATTTCAAAGGTCGCGTTCACGGGTGGCGAACTGGCAGGCCAGAAGATAATGCAGAATGCCGCTCCGACCTTCAAAAGATTAACGTTGGAACTGGGCGGAAAATCAGCGCAGATTGTCTTTCCCGATACGGATCTGGAGGCGGCTGTCGCGGGTGGAATCGCGGGAATTTTCGCGGCCACGGGACAAACCTGCATCGCGGGTTCTCGCCTGCTCGTACATGAAAGCATCTATGACGATTATCTGGAAAGATTTGTAGGGCTCGCAAAAAAAACGAGGATGGGTGATCCAATGGACCTGACAACCCAAGTCGGTCCGGTGACGACAAGGCCACAATACGAACGGATTCTCTCTTATATCGATATTGCCAAATCCGAAGGTGCGAGATGCGCCTTGGGCGGTGCTCCAGCCGAGCGTCCGGAATGCGGGAACGGTTGGTTCGTCGAGCCGACGGTTTTCGCCGATGTGGACAACAAGATGCGTATTGCACAGGAGGAAGTATTTGGTCCTGTGGTGTCGGTCATCCCATTCAAGAATGACGACGAAGCTTATCAATTGGCAAATGACACCGCCTATGGTCTGGCAGCCGGCGTTTGGACAAGCAGTATTAAACGCGCGACCGTTGCGCCCAAACGTCTGCAGGCGGGAACTGTTTGGGTAAATACATATCGTGCCGCCAGTTTCCTCATGCCGTTTGGCGGCTTAAAAACGTCGGGTCTTGGCCGCGAGAACGGGATTGAGGCCATCGATCCCTATCTTGAAACCAAATCGGTTTGGCTTTCCTATAGTACTGAGATTAGCAATCCATTCGTCATGCGCTAGGTCTCGGTCAGGAATTAATCATTTGATGTTGGCAGGCAGCCCTTCGGCAACGTTGCGCCGCTTGCCCGATACACCACCCCGACAAGCGCAATCCGCCTCGTCGGCGGACAAAAGGAGATCCGGTCAAATGGTGCAGAGTTATCTGCACCATGATCTGCGTCTCCAGCTCATGGGAGGAGCAGGAAACATGCGCTACTCTACCTTGAGGCGGTCGACGGCGTTGGCTTCGCGCAGCCAGTCGAAAAGTGCCGTAAGCTGCCGGTCGCGTTCCATGATGGTCTCGCTCCGATCACCCTCGAATGCATACCAACCCTGCCCCGTCATGAGGCCGAGATCGCCCCGCTCCACCAAGTCCCGAAGCGCCTTTCGCCCCTTGTAGTTTTCGTCACCCGTCTGCTCGTAAAGAGAATCCGTCACCGCCAGGGCGGTTTTCTTCGAAACGATCAGATCCTCCGTCAATAGCGGTCCCCAAAGGGCAAGCCGGGGCCCGAGGCTCAGGCGCACGGCAGCGTCGATATCATCGCGGCTGGCAAGACCCTCGTCGACTAGCCGGTAGACTTCGGTCAGCATCGCGAACTGGATCTTGTTAATCAGAAAGCCGGGCCGTTCGGGACAGGCCACCCCCACATGATCGATGGAATGGATAAACGCGCGCGCCCAGTCGATCAGCTCGGGCGGAGTGAAGCTGCTGTGGATGATCTCAATCACCGGGATGATGTGGCCCGGCGTGATATAGTGAATTCCGAGAACACGCTCACGACTGGAGACACCTTCGGCGATGTCGGAAATGAGAAACGAGGAGGTGTTCGAGGCCAGGACAACATCCGGCGGACACAGCCGATCCAGTTCCTCGAAGACAGCCTGCTTCGTCTCAAGCACCTCCTGCACCGCCTCATGCACCATGAAGGCGCCGGCAACCGCATCCTTCAGGGACGACACGGTGGCGACGCGGTTCACCATCGCCTCGACTTCGGTGCTGTCATCGGAAAAGCTTGCAGCGATGGGCCGCGCACGTTCGGCATAACTTTCGAGCATGGCTGCCTGACTGTCGCAGATGACCACGTCATAGCCGTGGCGCGCATAAAGCGTTGCGATCACGCACCCCATGAAACCCGCACCGACAACGCAGACGCGACCACCCGAAGGCGGCGCAGAAGCAATCCTCCCGGCCATCAGTGCACCGCCGCATACATGATGCGTTCCTCTGTGGCATCTTCGGGTGTGAATTCTTCGACGATACGCCCGGCCCGGCAAACGAGGATGCGGTCGGATATATTCATGATTTCAGGTAGGTAAGACGAGATTACCACGACGGCGATTCCTTCTTCTGCCAGCGTATTGATCAGATGGTGGATTTCCGAGATCGCCCCCACGTCGACGCCGCGCGTCGGCTCATCGAAGAAGATCACCTTCGGCTTCTGAACCAGCGACCGCGCGATCACGACCTTCTGCTGATTACCCCCAGACAGCTCGATGACGCGCGCATTGGAATTGATGGCCCTGATGTTGAGTTTCCGCGTCCATTCGGCGGCCATCTCCTTGATCTCGGAATAGTTGAGGAAGAGGCTCGAACTGACATTGGCAGCCTGTGCAGCACGATGAATGTTGTCGGCGATCGACATGCTTTCATAGAACCCCTCGACCTTTCGATCTTCGGTCACATAGACGATTCCATCCTGTACGGCCGGGCGCGGGGTCCGGTAGCGAATGGGCTTGTTCTCGAGCCTGACCTCGCCGCCATGAAAGAAGTCGCGCTTGTAGATGCCGGAGATCACCTTGGCGGCTTCGGTGCGCCCGGAGCCGATCAGGCCGAATATGCCGGTCACCTGGCCGCCATAGATCGAAAACGACGTGTTCTTGACGACCCGCGACATGGAGAGGTTCTGCACCGACAGGATTTTCCGGCCCGGCCGGCGGATCTTGTCTTCCCCGTGGCTGTGATAAAGATCGTCCGACAAGGTGCGGCCCACCATGGCCTGAACGATCTTTTCCCGGTCGAACTTGTCGACGGTATCGCTCACCACCAGTTCACCATCCCTGAGAACGGTGATCCGATCGGCGATGCTCAGCGCCTCCTCGAGGGCGTGACTGATAAAGATCACCGCGACACCCCGCTGCCTGAGGTCCTTGACCAGCGCAAAGAAATGCCGCTTTTCCTCGGGCGTGAGCGTGGCCGTGGGCTCGTCGAAAATGATCACCCGGGCGTTCTGCCGCACCGCCCTTGCGATCTCCACCATCTGCTTCTGGGCGGCGCCGAGCGTCCCGACATCGGCCCAGGGGTTCACCTGGAAGTTCAGCGATTGCATGAACTGCTGGGCGCTGATGTAGATGCCGCGAAGACGGTTGAAGAGTTTCTCCTCGCCCAGGAAGAGGTTCTGGGCGACCGTCATGCTGGGAACGAGGCTGGTTTCCTGAAACACCATGGCCACACCATGCGACAAGGCTTCGCCGGGCGTCATAAAGGTAACCGGCCGGCCGTCGAGCAGCATCATGCCCTCGGTCAGTTGGGTGACCCCCGCCATCATCTTCGTCAATGTGGACTTGCCCGCCCCGTTCTCGCCCAAGAGGGCGTGAACCTCACCGGGCATGAGCGTGAAATCGACGTTTCGGACCGCTGCAACCCCGCGATACTCCTTGGTCACGGACCGCATTTCGATCAGTTTGGATGTCTCCATGATCCTCTCCCTATATCTTCGCTCGCACGACGATATCGCCACCCCTGCACGTCATCAGCAGGCCATCGCCGGTGGGGAGGCAACTGGTGACGCCGTGACGCACTCCGTCCGCTCGGGAGTGCAGGCTCTCGACGGGATGCCCGTTGCCATCCAGACGCACCGCAATCCCCAGCGATCGCGATGGCGCCCAGGGCTTGAGTTCCCCGAGCTGCTTGAGGCTGCCGCCCTGCATGGGCTCGAGATAGGACTGCGGGTGATGCAGGGAGGGCGCGATCCAGTATTCAGGGTCGATCGTATCCACCATGCGACGACGGTATTCGTCTTCGCGCAGGACGAATTCGATAAGTTGCGTGCGCGGAGCAAAGATTGAAAGCCAAAAGTCTCCGCCCTCGCGCTCGTGTGCCATGCGTGCCGGATACCCCGGCAGTTCATCGACAACGACCCCGATTTTCCCATCCGGCGAGATCCGCAGCAGGCGATGACGCCAGCTTTCCGAAACGACGATATTGCCGTTTTCGGTCACGTGGACGCCATATGGGAAAGCGAGTTCTTGCGCCATACAGGCCGCTGCGCCACTGCCAAGGTCGATTTTCCAGACAGACCCGCTGGCGCTGTGTGTCATCAGATCGACCTTCCAGTCGCTCATTCCGTGATCCTGGCTGCCCAGACAGACGAACAGGGTATTGTCATCGGCAAAGGCAAGGGCGGAAGGGGACACGATGGGCAGATCTCCCAGTTTGGTGAACTCGCGTCCGTCATGCGCTCCGCCCCGGATGACGAGACGCCCCTCGTCAAGCCCCAGGGCCAGCATGCCCGACGGATGAGCCGCCAGACACACGATGTCGCTTGACGCCGTCCAGAGAGTATCGATGGTTTTCGATGGGCTCAGGCCCAGCAACCGGGCGCCGGACGACAGCAGGATGCCATCCGTTCCTAACGCGATATTGTCCGGAGCCGTCACGGCGGCCATTTCCTCGGCTTCATCGATGCGGGTGTTGGGACGCAATGCCCCGTCCATCGGTGGCAGGGTGATGGCGGCGCTGCCGCTGCCGCGGAAGCGGTCGAACATACGGGCAAAGAGGTTACTCACCGGACTTGCCTCCCCAGTAATGGCTGATGCCTGTCCATTCCATGTCGGCTCCGGGAATGTCGTAGACACCGATCCGGTCGTTGAAGAGCCCTCCCAGGAACAGACGTCCCTTGTGCTCCCGGATCGACGTGATCGAAGGATGCTTGATGCCGTCGCGATCCCAGAGCACGTCGAGCACCTGACCGGTCAGATCGAATTTGAAGACGCATCCTGAATTCATGTTCGGATACATCCATTCGTCGCTTGCCACGCGGTAGACCATGCGCCGGCGGAGCTGCGGCATTCGCTGGGCGAGGTCGAAGGTGGGCGATCTCATGCCGATGATGGCGCACCAGAAGGTGCCGTCGGAGGCCTTGTTGATATTGTCGGGGTAACCTGGAAGATCCGGTATCACGACTTCTCTTTGTCCCTTGCGGGGGCCGTCGAACCAGTATCGGCTGATCCGACAGCCCCAGGTCTCCGCGAAGAGGAAGGATTCGCCGTCACCCGCCATCGTGATTCCGTTTGGAAACTGCAGCTTGGGCAAAATAGTGCGCGATGACCCGTCACGCGGGTCGTAGCAAATGATGCGGCCATTGCCCCGCGATTCCAGTGCGTCGAGCACCCAGTCGTGAATCTCGTAGCGGATCGTGGCTTCCGAAAAGAAGATCCGGCCGTCCGGCGCGATGTCGAGATCGTCGGCGAGCCGCATGCGCGAGTCGTCGATGATCGAAAACATGGACCGGTTCGTCTCGTCCGAGAGCTTTACGGGCTTGCGATCCTTCGTAACCTTGTAGAGCCCCATCCCGCCGACACAGACGACAAGTTCCCGGTCCCGGTTGAACGCCATTCCCAACGGATGGCCGCCGATATGTACGTAGACCTCATGTCGTTGGTAGTCGGGCGCAAAGAACCGGATGATGTCGCCATGCCGGCTGCCGCAGTAAAGATTGTCGTCCTCGTCGAGGATGATGTCCTCGGGCCCGTCGAGCTCCCCCTTGCCGATCGGTTGCGCAGAGGCGAGCTTGTTGTTGACCTCATAGGGCGAACCGGACCCTTCGGCGGTGGGCGGGCACGGCGGCAGGGCAAAATAGGTGGGTGAGACATAAGCGCGATTGAGGATCTTGAGGCGGTTCTTCATCCACTTCACGTCTATGGCCACGGCCACGAGCAGAATGAGACCCAACACGAGGTCGCCGGCGCCGGTGCGCAAGCCCATGCGCACCAAGGCATTGGTGACCATGACCACTATGACGGTTCCGATAATCGCCTTCGCGACCGACCCGCGCCCGCCGCCCAGACTGTTACCTCCGAGGACCGCGGCAGTCAGGATAACAATCTCCAGCCCGACGCCGACGGAGCCGCCTATGCTGCCGAGTCGCGAGGCATAGAACAAGGCGGCTGCCGCTGTGAAGACCCCCGACAGGATGTAGGTCTGGGCCACGATCCACTTGACCGGCAGGCCGATATTGTAGGCGGAACGGCGCGACCCGCCGACAGCGCTCAGATGCCAGCCGAACCGCATGCGAGTCATCAATATATGGGTCAGGATCGCCACAATGACGGCAACGAACAGCGAGAGCGGCATTCCCAGGATCCGGGCTGAGCCCAGATAGTCCCACATTGGCACCGGCGTTTCCGAGTAAGAGGCATCGACACCGTAGTTCAGGGACAGCAGCTCCACTATGGCGCGTACGAGGATGAGCGTGACCAAGGTGGTCAGAAACGCGCGAAGCCCGAGGAATCCGACGAGGACTCCGTTCAACGCCCCGACGAGACCGCCAAGTGCCAGAACGGCCGGGATGACGACGATCAGCGGCATTCCCAGGGCATTGACCAGATAAAGCGCGCAGAAATTGCACAGGGCGAAGACCGATCCGACGCTGAGATCGATGCCGCCGGCTTTCAGAACCAGCGTCATACCGATGGCGACGAACAGATATTCCGCCAGGAGTTCGCCCATCGTGCCGAGGCTTCCTATCGCCAGGAAGTTCGGGATGATGAAGGAAAAGACGGCGACGGCGATGGCAAGGAACATGAACGGGATCGCATTGTCGATCCAGTTCTTCGACAGGATCTCGCCCATGACGTGGTCGGGAAACAAGCGATATCGCCAGCGCAAATAGGCTTCGCGCGCACTCATACGTATACTCCGGGGGTTTTGGCTTCGGACGATCGTCGCCAGATAGGTCGATCGCCCGTGCCTGGAGATCAGTTGCCGAGTTTGATCTGGTCAACGGTCCAGCAGGACGTCGGAGCTACCGTATCCGGTGTCAGGATCTGGTTCTCTGTATAGACGGCAAAGGGCTGCGTGCCGGGTTCCGGCTGCGTCTGCAACAACATCTGGATCGCGGAGGCAAGCACCTTGGCCTGATCGCGCGTATCGACCTTCACATACGACGAGAACGCCCCGCTTTCGACATTGGTGCAGCCGAGATCCTTGTTTCCGCCGCCAGTCGAGACAAGTTTGATTTGGTCCTGCTTGCCGGATTCCCGGATGGCCGCGGCAATTCCCACGTCCATGTTGTCCCACAGCCCGATAAAGCCGCACAAATCGTCGTGCTGCTTGATGATCGTGGAGGCGATGGAATGCGCTTTCGAGGCATCCCAATCCGCGGCCTGAGTGGCCACAAGTGTCGCATCCGGGTAATCCACCAAGGTATCTTCGACCCCGGCAACGCCGAGCTGGTTGGGCGGTGCGGTCACCGGGCCCTGAATCAGGGCAATTTTTCCGGATGTTCCAGAACCACAAAGACGGGCCGCTTCTTTCGCGGTTTCCACGCCCACGCCATACCAGTCTCCTCCGACGAAAGCATCCGAGTTGACCGGTGTCTTCATGTTCATCTGGATGACGTTGATGCCGGCGTCCATTGCGCGTCGGATAAGCTTGACGTAGGCCTGCATGTCTGCGTTCTGAATTATTATTATGTCCGGCTTCTCGTTGATAAGTTGCGAGATAGCCTGTGCGCCTGCATCGACGCTATAGTTGGCATCCCTGATCGTCAGCTCGTAGCCAAGCCTATCGGCATCCCGCTGCACTGCGGCCATCCAGCCTTGTGTCAGGTCCCATCCCATCGTGACCGGAACGAAAGCGACGGTCTTGCCCTCAAACGCCTTCTGGTACTTCAGGATCAGGCCGTCATCCGGGCGCTCCGCCGAGGCCGGCGCGACCTGACCTAGGACACCCAGCATTACGGCTGCGACCGCACCTATCCTCTTGAACATAGAAAGTTTCATGTCTTCCTCCCTAGAAATGTGGTTCTTTTTCCGGATCGCCCGTCTGGACCACCCGGAATTCTAGATGTCGCCTTGCTGCGATGTCTGTTCGTCGCGGGGGTTGAGCAGCGAGTCCACGATGATGGCCAGCAGCAAGATCAGACTCTTGATGATATTTTGAGCCGAATAATCCACGTTCATGATCGTCAGACCGTTCAACAGCAGTCCGATGAGAACCGTGCCCGAAATGACATTCCGGATACTGCCCTTGCCGCCCGCCAGACCGATCCCTCCGATCACCACGACCAGGATGATGTCGTAGATCATCGTCGAGCTGGCCAGCTTGGTGTTTACCGATGACACGGTCATCGCCATGATCAGGCCCGCGCAGAAAGCGACGAGGGATGCGAAGCTGTACATCAGGACCGTCATGGGCCGGATAGACATTCCGCTGTTGCGCGAAGCGAGCGGATTGTCACCGATCGCGTAGACGAAGGCGCCATAACGCGTCAGGCGCAAGGCCACGAACGCGAGACAGGAGATGATGAGGAACAGCAGAACCGGCATGGGAACCGCCGCGAGCGCACCGGTTCCGAGAGACGCAAACCAGCCCACATCGCCGCTGATGAAGATGTTCTCGCTCGACACAAGGGCAAAGCGTCCCAGCCCGGAAATCACGGTCGCCATCGCAAGCGTGGCGAAGATGGCCGGAATCTCGACATAGGCGATCAGGAATCCGTTGACCGCGCCGAAGGCCACCGCCAGCAGCAGACCCAAAAGAAGGGCCGTCTCCACCTGCATTCCTCCGGAGAAAAGCGTGAAGCTCCAGCCAGTCGAGAACACCATCACCGCGACCATCGTAAGGTCGATGCCGCGACCGATCACGACGACCGCCATTCCGATCGCCAGAATTCCCAGGATCGAGACGCTCTGCAAAAGAGAGAGCAAGTTCGATATCCGGAAAAACCCATCGAGAAAAATCGAAAACAGGACGAACAGAACCGCCGAGATGGCCATAACCATCTGTTCCTGATTCAGCGACAGAACGGCATTCCGGTCAAACTTCAATGTATTTTCCTCCCCATGACCCAAGCCGAATTCCCCGGGGTTGGTCCCAGCGATCCGACACAGGCCCGCCGCCTGGTGCGTGTTCCATTATGCACTGAAGGCAGCCTCACGCTGGCGAAGCGATCTGCGTTTGTCCAATATTGAGAAACGAGAAATATATAACCTTATCCTTATGAAAAGAGCAGGCGGCCGGTGTGTAGGCCGGTATTAAATTATGTCCGGACCCCCGGATTTCCTGGGTTTGCACGGAGATTTTAGGGATTTTCCGGAAATTGGAGCATCGGACGAAAACTCCACTCGATGGTGGGTCGATGCCAACCCGTTCGCGGGAAACAGCCAGAATCATAACTGAAAAGCGTAATTACGACACCGGGACTTTGTTGAATGAATTATCCGACAGGTACCTTCGCCTAAGAAGTCTGACAGGGCACAAGCTTGACATCTCCCGGTTTCGTTCAGACACGAAGCGTAGTGGAATTCGGCCATCCGGAGCCAGTGGCACGCGCCGTGCGCACCGGGCTTGGAGGCAAGCGGATTGAGGAGGATGCCGACCCTTCAGATGAAGATGGCGATATCTCTTTTTGCTTTTCCACTGATGTCGAATTTTCTCAACCGCAAGACGATCTCACAAGCAGGACATTAATACTTTATCAAAAAAAGGCTTACTGGCGACAAAGAAATAAAATTATGAACAAATCTAATTTATTACTTAGGCGATCCCTAATTCGGACGGCAACAGTGCCATGTCGCCAAATTGCCGTGCACCGAAAAGATCTGGGGTCGACTTCGTTTCTTTCGGCACATAAGCGAGACACGACATGCCCGCTCTTGCGGCGGCTTCAAAACCACTGGAGCTGTCTTCTACAACCAGGCAATGCTCAGGCAGGATACGATTTGCTTGCGCAGCGTGGAGAAACACGTCCGGGGCAGGCTTGCTTGCTCCAACTTCATGCGCCGAGAACATATTGCCTTCAAACCAAGGAAGCATACCCGTTGTCTCCAACGTTGCGCACATCTTTTCCATCAATCCATTTGAAGCAACGCAAAATTTTACTTCATGATTCTTTAGTACTTTCAGCGCCTTTTTTGCACCTTTAATTGGCTTTATTTCGCTCTTCAACGAAGCTATCAATTCCTTCGAGAACGGAACCAACCAATTTTCGGGCACTTTCAAGCCTTGTTCCGATAAATACCTTTCGACATCATGCCTGCTTTTTCCTATGAACCTGTCGCAACATTCGGAAAAGGATATGTCAGCGCCGCGTGAAAGCAGAAATCTATGAAGATGCCGATTGGAGATCGTTTCGGAATCCACAAGCACACCATCGCAATCAAATATAATAAGCTGCGGAATGCGATCTGGATGCTGCACCGCAATATGTCTCTTACCTGGAATCATAGCCACATAGAGCCTTTCAAAGATATTAGCGTCGTCAACGATCAGAGAACTAACTAAATCTATAGTGCCCCTGAGCACGCACTCAGCAACCGGCTCCAGCGCCGAACCATCAACTTAACTGGAATCTGAAGCAGTTGTGACGACGTTCACAGTGTAAGCCGTAAGGACGCCACCATAAGCGTTTCCTTCTGGAATTACGGGACGTGGTATGGTTAGCCTAACTTGCTGCACCAAATTTAAAAAAATCTCTCCATCTATTCTTCGCTCTCTGGAATGAGATGTTTTTAGCAATAAGCTACGATCAACTGGGAGGTGAGAGGGAAGTTTGTGCATTACGCTTAAGATAGAATTGAATTAACGGAAGCACTCAACTAGAGACGCGATGAATAGGTTCTTACCTGACCAGTGCTCCAATCCCCAAGTAGGAACCACAGGATCATGGAGTTCTCCATCTAGTATCACGGTTCCGGGCTGGAGATGACTGGGATAATACAGCGCATTCGGAACATTGATTCTGATCGCAAAGCGAGGCTGATCCTCATAGTAATGTCTACGCCAAACCTCCAAATTTTCGCGGGAGTCCGCAAGGGTCAGAACCAATACAAGTCCAGGAACTCTGTTCGAACCATCCATTTACCGCCTATATGCAGGCATTATCCATCGGTTTCTCAGGTCTAGAGAAGTCCAGTGCGATCCCCTTGGTAGGATCAAAAATCCAGCTTCAGTGGGTTGAACTCCGAGCTCTGATCAACACTCATGCGCTAATCGGAGCCAATATGGATATTACCAGCGGTGGCTTTCCTGAAAGTAGCAAGCAGCAGATCATCGCCGAACTGCTGTGCATAACGGGCATCCGCATCAACGCTGCTGTCGAACTCGCTGGCCGGCCCGCCCCGAACTCTCGCCGGAAAGCGTAATGCTCAAACAGGAACCGGACGACAAGGACTGAAAGACCTAGTGCAGCACCCGCCGCACGCCCGACTGCACCTTGAGGAGCGCCGGCAGGTAGATGGCGACGAGGTCGTCCAGGCTCGCCTGCGCGGCGGCCATGCCCGTGTTGAGCGCCGCCACCACCCGGTCGCGGCTATCGTAGACCGGCACGGCGAGCGACCTGAGGCCGATCTCCACTTCCTGATCGATGACGGCAAAGCCTTGCGTGCGCGTTTCACCGATACGGTTCATGATCTCGTCCGGATCGGTCAGGCTCAGCGCCGTGCGCGGGGTCAGGTCCGAGCGCTCCACGAGTGCCCGGGCCTCTTCTTCCGGCAGCGCCGCCAGCAGCACGCGGCCCATCGACGTGCAATGCGCGGGCAGCCGTGAGCCGGGCGTCAGTCCGATGGACATCACCCGTTTCTGCGCGGCCCGCGCCAGATAGACGATTTCCGTGCCGTCGAGGATCGATACCGAGCAGGACTGGCAGATCTGCTCGGTAAGCTGGTCGAGCCACGGCTGCACCACCTGCGGCAGCGGCAGCGAGGCGAGCGCCCCGAGACCCAGCCGGAGCGCGCGTGGCGTCAACGTGAAGAACTTGCCGTCGTAGTCCGCATACCCCTCGTGATGAAGGGTGAGCAGGCAGCGGCGCGCGGTCGCCCGGTCCAGCCCCGTGGCGTCGGCGACATCGGATATCGACAGACGGGGGGTGTCGGCCCCGAAACACTCGATCACCCTCAGTCCCTTGGCGAGCGAAGCGATGTGATCCGTCGGTTTGTTCAACATGCGCACAAAATTCAGTTCTATTTGAACAAATGTCAACATGCGAACAAATTGACTGGCCGAACCGAAGCAGCGGGCCTAGACAATCCTCAACCGAGGAGGTTTCCATGGATAAGACAATAACGTCCCTTACGGCTGCGGTCGCGGACATAAAGGACGGTTCCCGACTGATGATCGGCGGCTTCGGCGGCTCCGGCGCGCCGATCGAGTTGATCCACGCCCTGATCGACCGTTTCCGCGAAACCGGCAGCCCCAGGGACCTGACGGTGATCAATAACAATGCGGGCAACGGCGGCATCGGCATCGCCGCGATGATCAAGGCCGGCATGGTCCGCAAGATGATCTGCTCCTTCCCGCGCTCGTCGAATGCGGAAGCCTTCAACGAAAAATATCTGGCCGGTGAAATCGAGCTGGAGCTCGTTCCCCAAGGCACACTCGCGGAACGCATCCGCGCAGCCGGTGCCGGCATCCCCGCCTTCTACACGCCGAGCTCCTTCGGCACCGAGCTGGCGGAAGGCAAGCCCACGGAAGAATTCGACGGCAAGATGTATGTGCGCGAACGCTGGCTGAAAGCCGACTTTGCGATCATCAAGGCGCAGGTCGGCGACACGCTCGGCAACCTCACCTACCGGTGTGCGGGCCGCAACTTCAGCCCTTTGATGGCCATGGCCGCGGACCGCACCATCGTCCAGGTCAGCCATCTGGTCGCACCCGGCGGCATCGACCCCGAAACCGTCGTCACGCCCGGCATCTTCGTCGACGGACTGGTCGCAGTTCCGGAACCTGAACAGGAAGAAGTGCTCGTCCGCGCGGGAGTGGTTTACTGATGGCCTATACGAAACTCACCAACGCCCAGATCGCCTGGCGCGCCGCCCAGGACATCGAGGACGGCGCCTATGTCAACCTCGGCATCGGCTTTCCCGAAATGATCGCCAAGTTCCAGCCCGAAGGCCGGGACGTGATCTATCACACCGAAAACGGCGTGCTCGGGTTCGGCGGAGCTCCGAAAGAGGGCGAAGAGGACTGGGACCTGATCAATGCCGGCAAGAAGGCGATCACGCTGAAACCGGGTGCCTCCTTCTTTCACCATGCCGACAGCTTCTCCATGGTGCGCGGCGGCCATCTCGACCTTGCGGTCCTCGGCGCTTACCAGGTGGCCCAGAACGGCGATCTGGCGAACTGGCGTGTCGGCTCGAAGGGCGTGCCCGCCGTCGGCGGCGCGATGGACCTCGTCCACGGCGCCAAGCGGGTCGCGGTCGTCACCGACCACGTCACCAAGGACGGCAAGCCGAAGCTGGTCGAAACCTGCACCTTCCCGCTCACCGGCGTCGGCTGCGTCACCCGCGTCTACACCTCCCTTGCCGTGGTCGACATCGTCGACGGTCATTTCGTCCTGCGCGAAAAGCTTCCCGGAATGACACTGGAGGAATTGCAGGACGTGACCGGAGCACCGCTGCATCTCGAGGGCGACCCCGCCGACCTGACCGTACCCGCTCTGGACTGAGGAAAGACCTGTGCAAGACGTATTTATCTGCGACTACATCCGCACACCCATCGGCCGCTTCGGCGGTGCCCTCGCCCCGGTGCGCACCGACGACCTCGGCGCGATCCCCCTCAAGGCGCTCGCGGCCCGCAACCCGGGCCTGGATCTCGCGGCGATCGACGAGGTGATCTTCGGCTGTGCCAACCAGGCGGGCGAAGACAACCGCAACGTGGCGCGCATGTCTCTTCTGCTCGCCGGCTACCCGGAAACGGTGCCGGGCACCACGATGAACCGCCTGTGCGGCTCGGGC
Source organism: Roseibium sp. Sym1 (assembly GCF_027359675.1). Taxonomy (NCBI): domain Bacteria; kingdom Pseudomonadati; phylum Pseudomonadota; class Alphaproteobacteria; order Hyphomicrobiales; family Stappiaceae; genus Roseibium; species Roseibium sp. Sym1. The sequence goes on along the minus strand of NZ_CP114786.1, from coordinate 1,901,896 downwards.
ATGGATGCCGTCATCACCGCCGCCCGTGCGATCAAGGCCGGCGAGGCCGAACTGATCGTCGCCGGAGGCGTCGAGAGCATGTCGCGCGCGCCGTTTGTCATGCCCAAGGCCGAAAGTGCCTTTTCCCGCACCAGCGAAATCCACGACACCACCATCGGCTGGCGCTTCGTCAACCCGCTGATGAAAGCCCAATACGGCGTCGACAGCATGCCGGAAACCGGCGAAAACGTCGCCGAGGATTTCAACGTTTCCCGGACCGATCAGGACGCCTTCGCCTTTCGCTCCCAGCAGAAAGCCAAGGCCGCGATGGACAATGGCAGGCTCGCCCGCGAAATCACGCCCGTCTCGATCCCGAGGCGCAAGGGCGACCCCGTCATCATCGATATCGACGAGCACCCGCGCCCGGAAACGACGCTCGAAGGTTTCGCCAAGCTGCGCGCACCCTTCCGGGACGGCGGCTCGGTTACGGCCGGCAATGCCTCCGGCGTCAATGACGGCGCGGCGGCCCTGATCGTGGCCTCCGGCGAAGCGGCAGCAAAATACGGCCTCAAGCCGATTGTCCAGGTGCTCGGCGGCGCGACCGCCGGCGTGGCGCCCCGGATCATGGGCTTCGGTCCGGCGATCGCCTCCAAAAAGCTCATGGCGCGGCTCGGCCTGGCGCAGGCGGACTTCGACGTGATCGAACTGAACGAGGCTTTCGCTTCCCAAGGGCTTGCCACCTTGCGCGATCTCGGCATCGCCGACGACGATCCGCGGGTGAACCCCAATGGCGGCGCCATCGCCCTCGGCCACCCGCTCGGCATGTCCGGCGCCCGGATCACCGGCACGGCGGCTCTGGAACTGTCGGAGAAAAACGGCCGTTATGCCCTCTCGACCATGTGCATCGGAGTTGGCCAAGGAATTGCAATTGCACTGGGAGCTTGCAACTAGTTTCGTGAACCTGAGCTGCACGTCTTTCAAAACACGAACCAAGACTAGATGATGGATTTATTAAAATTGATCCAAGGTCGATCTGATATCATATTGAAAGGTGCAGGTATATTTTTGACCTTTTCCACTACATCTATCATTTCTGGAGGCATATGGAGAAAGTTTATTTACGTCGGCGATGGGGCACATGAGGTATGTTTTGGAAAAGCACCCAAGACTATACTCAGCTCTCGAATTGCATCGGCATCATGTGCCGGTCCGCCAAAACAATTGAGCCTGAGAGGAGGTCACATGAAAGGGACATCAACATGGCTTTTTGAGCATCATAGACCTACTCGGAAGAGAACGTAGTCGATGAGTTGCGTTCGGGTGGTAGGTTTCCGTTTGCCGAACTTACGCGGTGAACCGGCTTGACCCAACGAACAAACGTTACAGATCCCGTCGGCCCGGTCAGGCCGCTTTGGAACAGCGGATCAGAGAGATTTGTCAGAGGCATATCCGGTTCGGATAGCAATGCTTGGATGTATTGCTGTGCCGAGAGTGCTGGATGATCAGTCAGAAGAAAACCCGTCAGATCTACAACGAGTTGGGCCTCCAATGAGGAACAAGTTTCTGGAGCGCCGGATGAAAGCAACGCTTCAGGAAGATCGCCAATCGGCCGTCGGGCCGAATGACGTTGGGCTATGGACTTCATGCATGACCAGCACGCAACTGATCGAAAATCCGCGTTTTGACCGTGTTCGATACGTTCTCTCGCTATGTGCCGGGGCTTGATCCACGGCCAAGTGATCGGGGAGAGGATGTTGCGAGAACCCTGAGCAGGGTGTGTTCTCGATTTCACGCAGTCGCCGACTCTAATCTTCCAAATCCCCGATTGAGCTAACGATGTTCCAGAGCATTCACAATTAACAGGAGCGACATGGAAAACTGGGCAAGAAATTGAAGTCGGTTGATTCTTTGAAACACAAAAGACGCCTCGCAGGGCCGATAGAAATAAGACACCTGCGCCACGCTGTGGCGGTCGAAAGTCATGGAAGTTTCAGAAAAGCCGCACTCGCGCTCAGAGTGAAGCAATCGACACTCAGTCGGACCATTTCTCAGATGGAAGCTCGTCTGGGTCTGATCCTTTTCGAACGAACGAGTGGCGGTGCGCGCTTAACAGAGGCGGGTGCCGAGATCGTGAAGACTTCCCGCTATCTCATCCAGTCATTGGACCAAATGACACTAAACGCCCAGGAGCTAAGCCGAGGCAATACGGGACAGTTTCGTCTTGGATTTTATACGTCCCTCTCGATGGGCAAATTACGCGCAAGGCTCACAGAATTTGCAACAAGGTTCCCCAATATGGAGATCCTCACGATTGAAGCTTCGCGCTCGCGTCTTTTGTCTGATCTTGCTGGCGGTTTCCTGGATATAGCCATAGTCACTGGCGATCCTTCTCCTGGAGAAGTTGGCGCAAAGTCTCTTTGGACAGAACGTATTATGGTCCTCATGCCCAGCACGCATCCGCTAGCTCAAAACAAAGTCCTCCATTGGACCGACCTGAAAGACGAAACTTTCCTTATTAGCGATCATGATCCAGGTCCTGAATTGCGAGATGTCCTTGTTTCCAAGCTTGCGCTGCTCGGCGGACAACCAAAGTTGGTTGCCCACAATGTCAGCCAGGAAAATATCAAAGGTCTGGTCTCAGCCGGTTTCGGCATAAGCCTCATTCTCGAAGCAAGCCTGGGGTCCAGTTTTCCCGGCGTTTCGTTTCTCGAAGTCCGTGACGGGACTGGCGCAAACCGCATCAGCTTTTCCGCGCGTTGGCGTAGCGACAACAACAATCCGGCTTTGAGCAACTTCATTGCTCTCCTGGAAGAACGCTATCCCTCACCTGCCGGCCGTGACTAAGAATCCGACGCGCCTTCGCAAACCCACGATCCGTCGCAATAAACCGTTCCAGCATCGGAACGATCAGCCTAGAAGGATCCTCGACGGTCTGCCCGCTCTGCCGACCGAGAATCTCGGCATAGTCCACCAGATCCCGATGCAGCTTCGCCGGCAGTTCCACACTCACCTTGACCGGCTTGTCGTCCGGTAACGGCCCCAGCTTCAGTCTCACCATGGTCATCCTCCGTAAGGTTCGAGCACCAAATCACGGGTGACGATCACCCTCACCGGGAACCCCGGCCGGATCGTCAGCGTGGGCGCGACCTGCAACTGGCGCTGAACGATCTGCTGCCCGGCATCATCGATCGTGTCCTGGGCACCTTCACGGACCGCCTGAACCAGGCGGTCGTCGTCACTTGCTGCGAGTTCCGCACCGACGCTAAGCAGCGTCGACAGCCCGGCCGCCTTGGCGAGATCCCACCAGTGGTAATCCACACCGTCTTCCAGACCGGCATAGCCACTTGGGTCCGCTCCCGGCTGGCGTTCGAGCACGATGGAGCGGCCGTTCGGGAGGATCAGCCGGTTCCAGACGAGCAGCACACGGCGCTGACCGAACCCGACATCGTTGGAATATTCGCCGACGATGCGCGTGCCTTGAGGGACCAGGAGCAGTCTTCCGGTTGGACTGTCATAGACATGCTGCGTGACTTGGGCGGTGATCTGCCCGGGCAGGTCGGAGCGGATCCCGGTGATGAGTGCAGCGGGAATGACGGACCCGGCCTGCAGCACATAGGGCGATGCCGGTGCCGTAACGCGATCGGATGCCGTGGTCCGTCGGTCCACGGACGCATTCAAAAACGCAAGATTGCTGTCTTGTGCCGAAACTCCACCTGAAACACTGCCGCCGATCGACGGCACTGTACCCAGCCTTGCTCCGCCCGATGCCGCCTGTCCCGTCTGGAAGAAGACCCGGCTGGTGCGGGCAGCCTCTACCTCGGCAAGACGGCGCTGTTCCTGTTCATCGAGCGTGGGCGTTTGGATCGCTGGAGGCACGACCGGCTGACCGCGTTCCTGCGCCTTGAGGATCGGCCGGCCTAGATCTCCCGGCAAGGGCGGTCCTAGAACCGGGCCGGCATAGTCGCTCGGCAGGGTACTCAATCCGTCAGCGGTGTTGCGGTTTTCCGTCGAAAACAGTTCCTCGCTGCCGCCCCTCCTGTCCGGTGCCTGGAGCGCGTAGATCAAAGCCCCTCCGATGCCGAGCAAGGCAACGAACCCGACCCCTGCCAGCACCTTGCGCGAGAGACGCGTCACCCGCGGCGGATCCACTCGCAAACGCATTGCCGCCCTGACGTCAGCGTTCGGGTGAGGATCGTCGTCTTCCCTATTCTGCTGCGGACTGCTCATGCCCCCTCACCTCCATCGCCGATCGTTGGTTGCTCTGAAGGCTCACCAGCACCATGTCCCTTTGTCAGGTCATGGCGTTTTCCATCGGTCCGAACAATCCTGACCGTCTGCTGGTGCTTGCCGCTGCCAAACCGGAGTTCCGCAGCCCCAAATATCCGGTCGACGATCAGGATATTCCTGTAAACGCGGCTGTTGACGATTTCCGGGTTTCCGTCGGGCCCGAGAACGAAGACCGGCGGCATCTCCCCCTGGACGATTCCACCCGGAAATTCGACATAGACCCGCCTGCCATCGTCATAGATGGAGACCGGGCGCCAGGGCGGAGTGTCGCCGGTGAGCGCATATCGATAGTTCCGTGCCGCGAGCGCCGGAATGCGAGGCGTTGTCGGGACGACGGGACGCTGTGAAAACGAAGACTGCGGATAGTTCCAGGCGACCGCGGGCATATAGAAACCCTCGCCTGAGCGCAGCTCGATCCTGTAAACCCGCCGGTCGGTGGTGACGACTAGATTGGTCTCTATGTCCGGGCGCGCCGGTTTGACGAGGATGTGGACCTGCGGCTCTTCGCCGGAGCCGCTGGTGGTATCGCCGATGATCCAGCGGGCCGTATCGCCGGCCGCGACCGGGCCGGCGCCAGTCAGGGCTTCGCCCGGTTCCAGCGCAATGTCAGTGATCTTTCCGGGAGTCGTATAGACCTGATAGAGCGCCCCTTCCGACCAGGGATAGATCTGGATGGCATTGTAGTAGCCTTCGCGGCGCGGCTCGATGCGCGCAGCCGCATTGGCATTCTCGATCCTGCCGGCTGACGTTGTTGCCGCGTCGCCTCCTTTTGCCGGGGTCCAGGCCGGAGGCACATGAAGAGGCTTGGGCCGATCGTCGCTCGCAGTTTTTGGTACCGCCGGCAGGGGCGGCACGCTGGCATCGTAGCTGATCTGCGGAGGCTTGTAGGTGGCACAGCTCGCCAACGCGGTTGCACAAAGAAGGACTGCCGCACTTGCGGAGAACCGGAATGCCGGAAGCGCGGGTTTACGCAAAGCCGTCTTCATTGCCCCATCTCCCGCGACCAGTTGATGGCGTTGACATAGATGCCGAGCGGATTGGCCCGCAGCCGTGCTGCATCGCGGGGCGGCTGGATGACGATGGTCAGGATCGCGGTCCAGCGCTCTGTCGCGGATAACTGTCCGTTCTCATAGTGCCGCTCTGTCCAGGCGACGCGGAAGCTTCCCGGCGAGGCCCGGATGACACTGGAAACCTCGACCGCGATCTGCTGCCTGCCGACCCGGGCGAAGGGATCGTTTGACCGCGCATAGTCGTTGAGCGCGAGCGCCCCGCGGTCGGTGGTGAACTCATAGGCCCGGAGCCAGTTCTGCCGGACGATGATGGCATCGGCCGGAATGCTGCGGACCTTCTCGATGAACCGCGCCAGATGAAACGCGATCTGTGGATCGGACGGTTCATAATCGGCGGTGGCGGCCGCTACAACTTGCGCCTCACCAAGCTTGTCCACCTGCACCACCCAGGGCACGACGGAGCCGTCGACGGTCTGCCAGATGAGTGCCGCGGCAAAACCACCGGAGAGGATGAGAGAGCCGAAGGCCATCAGCCGCCAGTTCTTTGCCTGAACGCGAGCCGAGCCGATGCGCTCGTCCCAGACCTGGGCGGCCTTCTGGTAGGGCGTTACGGGCTCTGGGGATTTGCCGTAGTGAACGGTAGATCGTTTGAAGAGGCTCATGAGCGGTCGCCTGTCTGAAGATTGATGGAAGCACCGCCCCCGTGACTATCGCCCGAACGGACGGCATGAGCGGCTGCGGAAACACCGTGGGAAAGTTGCTGGGAACGCTTCATGCGTTTTGCCCAGGCCGGCGGGCCATCGGCGGCGGCAGGTACTGCGGGTGCTGGAGACGCAGACGAGGCGTCTGAACTATCTGTGTTGCCAACCGTGCCGCCCGTTGCCTCGAAGGCCGTCCGGGCTCCGGATTGATGGCTCGCCTGAAAACTTTCCGCTGCCTTTGACTGCAGTCTTTTGAGCGGCGATGCTGCGGCTCGCGCTCCAGCACTTGCCACAGCACTGATGCCGGAGGCGACACCACTTGTGCCTGATTGCCCGGCCGATCCGAGTCCGTAGGCTGTTGACGCTCCACCCGCGATGGCAGCACCGCCGCGTGCGGCCGCCGCGGTCCTGGACAAGGCGAGCGCGCCTCCACGAGCTGCCAATCCAGCAGCCCCTACTCCGGCGACAGCAGCACCGCCAACCGCAAGGCCGGTGCCGACAGCGGATCCTGCACCCAGCTGCGGTCCGCCGGAGACGAGACCGTTCGCGATGCCTGGACCGAAGATCCCGAGGCCGAGCAGGGACAAAGCCGCAAGCACCACGGCCATCGCCTCGTCGATGGTCGGCGTGATACTGCCGAAACCGGCAGTGAATTGCGCGAACAGCGTCGAGCCAATGCCGATGATGACGGCCAGCACCAGCACCTTGATGCCGGAAGAGATGACATTGCCGAGCACGCGTTCGGCCAGAAAGGCTGTCTTGCCGAACAGCCCAAAGGGAATGAGCACAAAACCTGCCAGGGTCGTCAGCTTGAACTCGATCAGGGTGACGAAGAGCTGGATGGAAAGGATGAAGAAGGCCAGGATGACGAGCGCCCAGGCGAAGAGCAGGCAGGCGATCTGAATGAAGTTCTCGAAAAAGGCGACCCAGCCCATCAGGTCGGAAATCGACTCCAGCAGCGGCCTTCCGGCATCGAGACCCACCTGCGCCACCTTGCCCGGGCGCACCAGATCGGCGGCGGAAAATCCGGTGCCGGAGGCCATCAGGCCGAGCCCGGCAAAGCTCTCGAAGACGATCCGTGCGAGATTGTTCCAGTTGCCGATCAGATAAGCGAAGATGCCGACAAACAGCGTCTTCTTCACAAGACGGGCAATGATGTCGTCCTCGGCGCCCCAGGACCAGAAGAGCGCGGCCAGCGTCACATCGATGACGATGAGCGTTGTCGCGATAAAGGCGACCTCACCACCGAGCAGACCGAAGCCGCTGTCGATGTAGCTGGTGAAGACCCCGAGGAAGTTGTCGATGACACCCGTGCCGCCCATGGATCAACGTCCCTCGCCGGTTCGAGGACCCCGACCGAGAAACCGGTCCCGGCTCTGCTGCCAGGTTGCCAGACAGTCTTGGTCATCGACCGCAGCTCTGCCCATCTGCTGACAGCGGCGCAGATCGGCACGCACAGTATCGTCGGAAGGCTGTGTAGCCGGCGCAGTCAGCTTGGGCGCCGGATCGTCCTTGCGGGACATCTCGATCAGGCTCGCGGTGATGGCGATTGCAACAAAAACGATTGCTGCCAACCGGGCCAGCATCCTGCCGTCCATGGAAAATTCCTCCCGAAAGATCAGTTATTGAACATGCGCGCGTTGCCGGGCTGGTAGCCGGAGCCCGGCGACAGGAAGCGCTGGCGTTGGATGCGGCCTTGTTCGGCCGCGGCCGTTCGTTCCGCTTCACTCAAGGCGATCGCCCGGCCATTGGCAGCGACGACTGCGGTGAGGTCGGAAAGCTGCTGCGCCTGGAGCGCGAGGAGCTGGTTGCCGGCCTGGGCTGTCTGAAGTGCTCCGGTCGCCCCCTGGCTCTGTCCGATCAGCGCGGACATCTGCGCGCGGTTGGTCTCGATATTGCCGACGACGCCGGCCTGCACGCGCAGGGCGTCCTGAAGGCCGCCGACCGTGTTCTGCCAGCGGCTACGCGCACCGGCGACCAGCTGCTGTTCGCTCGCGCTCAGATCGATATTGCCGTATTGCTGCTGGAACAGCTGATCGATCTGCTGGACGTCGAAAGCGATGTTCTGAGCCTCCTCAAGAAGCTGCTGCGTCCTCTGCACGGATTGCTGGAGCTGCTGCAAAGCCGAATAAGGAAGGCTGGCCAGATTGCGAGCCTGGTTGATCAGCATCTGCGCTTCGTTCTGAAGCTGGACGATCTGGTTGTTGATCTGCTCCAGCGTCCGTGCCGCCGTCAGCACATTCTGGGCATAGTTCGACGGATCGAACACGACACGCCAGGCAAAAGCCGGCGGGGCGAACGTGACAGAGCTGAGAAATGGCGCACTCAGAATTGCGGCAGCAGCGACAACGGCACGGGATCGGCGGAACGTCATGAGGAGGTCTCCAGGTTGGTGAGGTCGGGGATCAGATCGGCCGCCCACGGAAGACCGCGGTGCCGCAGCCAGGCATCGAGGAAACCTTCACGGCTGTTAGCCGCGAGAATGCCGGCAATGACTGTCTGATCGGTCTTCGAGGCGGTCGCGCAAAGGGCCAGCGCGACTTCGGACAAGCCCAGTTCAAAGAGCCGGTTGCCGCGCCGGGACTGACAGTAATAGTCGCGCTTGGGTGTCGCCCGCGCGAGGATCTCAATCTGGCGGTCGTTGAGACCGAAACGGCGATAGGTTCCGGCAATCTGCGGCTCGATTGCGCGTTCGTTCGGCAGCAGGAGCCGTGTCGGGCAGCTCTCGATAATGGCTGGCGCAATAGCAGAGCCGTCGATGTCGGACAGAGACTGCGTGGCAAAGACGACGGAGGCGTTCTTCTTGCGAAGGGTCTTCAGCCATTCCCGGAGCTGACCCGCAAAACCCTGGTCGTCGAGCGCCAGCCAGCCTTCATCGATGATGATCAGGGTGGGCGATCCGTCTAGCCGATCCTCGATCCGGTGGAACAGATAGGCGAGCACGGCGGGTGCCGCACCGGTCCCGATCAGCCCCTCGGTCTCGAAGGCCTGAACGCTGCTTGAGCCCAGGTTCTCGCCTTCCGCATCGAGCAGCCGGCCATGGGCCCCGCCGATGCAATAGGGACGCATGGCCTGTTTGAGATCGTTGGACTGGAGCAGTACGGAAAGTCCGGTGAGCGTTCGCTCGCCTACCGGCGCGGAGGCAAGCGACGTCAGCGCCGTCCAGATATGCTCCTTGACGTCCGGGTTGACGGTGACGCCTTCGCGCATGAGGATGGCAGCGATCCAGTCGGCGGACCAGGAGCGCTCGGCGGCGGCATCGATCCGGGCAAGAGGCTGCAGCGATACGTCTCGGCCTTCGGTGAGGCCGCCGCCGAGATCATGCCAGTCACCGCCCATGGCGAGGCTCGCTGCACGGATCGATCCCCCGAAATCGAAGGCGAATACCCGGGAGTTCCTATAACGCCGGAACTGCAGTGCCATCAGCGCCAAGAGGACGGACTTGCCCGCCCCTGTCGGGCCGACGACCAGCGTATGGCCGACATCGCCGACATGAAGGGAAAACCGGAACGGGGTCGAGCCTTCCGTCTTGCCGTAGAGCAAGGGAGGAGACGAAAGATGCTCGTCCCGCTCCGGCCCCGCCCACACCGCACTTGAGGGGATCATGTGGGCGAGATTGAGAGTTGAGATCGGTGGCTGGCGGACATTGGCATAGACGTGCCCCGGCAGGCTGCCCAGCCAAGCGTCGACTGCGTTGATAGTCTCCGGCAGACACGTGAAATCTCGGCCCTGCATGACCTTATCCACGAGCCGCAGCTTCTCGTCGGCGATTTTGCTGTCCGTATCCCAGACCGTGACGGTCGCCGTGACATAAGCGATGCCGGCATGGTCCGCGCCGAGTTCCTGCAGTGCCAGGTCGGCATCAGCCGCCTTGTTCGCGGCGTCGGTGTCGACGAGTGCCGACTGCTCGTTGGTCATCACCTCCTTCAGGATCGCGGCGATGGATTTGCGCTTGGCAAACCACTGGCGCCGGATCCGGGTCAGGAGTTTTGTTGCGTCCGTCTTGTCCAACAAAATCGCGCGGGTTGACCAGCGATAGGGAAAGGCCAGCCGGTTGAGGTCGTCAAGCAGACCGGGCGTGGTCGCCGTCGGAAACCCGGAAATCGTCAGGACCCGCAGATGCTTGTCTCCGAGCCTTGGCTCCAGGCCGCCGGCAAGCGGCTGATCCGCAAGCAGTGCATCCAGATAGACCGGTGTCTCCGGCACGCGAACAGTGTGCCGGTTGGTCGAGACCGCCGAATGCAAATAGGTCAGCGTCCCGGCGTCATCGAGCCAGACGCATTCGGGCATGAAAGCGTCGATCAGCTGAAGGATCCGGTCGGTACGGTCGATGAAACCGGTAAGCACCTCCTGCGGGTTGATGTCATTCGTCTCCCTGCCTTCGAACAACCAACGTTCCGTGCGAGCGGCCTCTTCGGCTGGCGGCAGATAGGTGAAGGTCAGAAAATAGCTCGACTCGAAATGCGCACCGGCTTCTTCAAAACTTGCCTTGCGCTCCGCGTCGACCAGTGCGGAGGCCACATCCGGAAAGCTGCTGTCAGGGTAGTGATTGGCAGCATGACGCTGTGCCTCGACAAAGATGGCCCATCCGGACCCGAGACGGCGGAAGGCATTGTTGAGACGGCCGGTAACCGCGACGAGTTCGGCAGGAACGGCGCTGTCGAGATCCGGTCCACGGAAACGGGTTGTTCGCTGGAAGCTGCCGTCCTTGTTAAGCACCACGCCCTTCTCGACCAGCGCTGTCCAGGGCAGATAGTCGGCAAGGCGGCAGTTACGCGTGCGGTATTCGGCGAGGTTCATCATCGGCAGGGCCTCCGCTCACACGCTCAGATGTGCGGGAAAGCGCAGATGCCGGCGACCGACCTCGGCGAAGAGCGGATCGTGCTTTGCGGCCCAGACCGCGGCCAGATGCCCAATCAGCCAGATGGCAAGCCCAACGAGCCAGAGGCGCAGACCGAGACCGACGGCCCCTGCCAAAGTGCCGTTCAGGATCGCGATTGCCCGAGGCGCGCCTCCGAGCAGGATCGGCTCGCTCAAGGACCGGTGCACCGCCACCGTGAAACCCGGCACCTGATCACGATGTTCGAAGGTCTCCGCCATCAGACAAGCGCCCCGCCACCGAAGGAGAAGAACGACAGGAAGAAGGAACTGGCGGCGAAGGCAATCGACAGGCCGAAGACGATCTGGATCAGGCGGCGGAAGCCGCCGGACGTATCGCCGAAGGCCAGCGACAGGCCCGTCACGATGATGACGATCACCGCGACGATCTTGGCGACCGGGCCCTCTATGGATTCCAGGATCGACTGCAGTGGCGCTTCCCAGGGCATGGAGGATCCGGCAGCGTGGGCGGCAGGAACCGCGAGCAGGCTGATATGAAGCACAGCGACGGCAGTCGCGATAGGACGACGTGTACGAAGGATGGTCCGGATCATGGATGATCTCCTGAATGGGAGGAAGTTGTGGGAACGGCCGGGGAAACGCGGTAGTCGCCGTCGGGACCAAAGCCCTCGACGCGGGCGAGCTCCACGAGACGCCGCTGCGAACCGCGGCCTGCTAGGACGGCAATGAGGTCGATCGTCTCCGCGATCAGGGCACGTGGAACGGTGACGACGGCTTCCTGGATGAGTTGCTCGAGCCGGAGCAGGGCCCCGATGGCGGAACCGGCGTGGATCGTGCCGATGCCGCCGGGATGTCCGGTTCCCCAGGCCTTCAGGAGGTCCAGGGCCTCAGGTCCGCGCACCTCGCCGATCGGGATGCGATCAGGGCGGAGGCGGAGGGACGATCTGACGAGATCGGACAGCGAGGCGATGCCGTCCTTGGTGCGCATGGCAACGAGATTAGGGGCCGCACACTGAAGCTCGCAGGTGTCCTCGATGAGGATCACACGGTCGGAAGTTTTGGCGACTTCGGCCAGAAGCGCGTTGGTCAGCGTGGTCTTGCCGGTGCTGGTTCCGCCGGCGACGAGAATGTTTGCGCGTGTCGCGACGCCCGAGCGGAGTGTCTCGGCCTGTGCCGGCGTCATGATCCTGGCGGCAACGTAGTCCTCAAGGGTAAAAACAGCGACGGCGGGCTTGCGGATGGCGAAGGTGGGTGCGGCAACGACAGGAGGAAGAAGGCCCTCGAACCGTTCTCCCGTCTCGGGGAGTTCGGCCGAAACACGCGGCGCAGCGTGGTGCACCTCAACGCCGACATGGTGCGCGACCAGGCGCACGATGCGTTCGCCGTCGGCCGGTGACAACCACTCTTCGGTTCCGGTGAGACCTTCGGAGAGGCGGTCAATCCAGACACGCCCGTCCGGGTTCAGCATCACCTCGATTACGGCAGGATCTTCCAGAAGACGGGTGATCGCGGACCCGAGCGCCGTGCGGAGCATACGTGCGCCGCGTGCCTGGCCTTCCGGATTTTGATGTGATGGTGCCATGGGATCCCCGTTGATGCCGGGGATGGCAGGAATGCCCCCAGACGGGGATGATTAAAAGAACCTGATTTTGGAGAGGTTCAATAGCTGTTTAACGGAGGAGTAGTGTGGCGTGCAAAGACAGGAAAATGGCGGCGGGGCTATCGCTGACAAGTCCTTTTAGAGTTCTTGTAAACGACCGTCTCGGGGCCGGGAGGCGACAGGTAGGTTTGGCCTCGCCAATAAACGAAGCGGACATTCGCGCTTGGGAGGCGCATAGTAGCAATCGGCCCATTGCTGTCATTTGTGACGTGACCAATGAAAGTCAGCTTTCCAGAATTTGCATCAGAAACCTGTCGCAAAAGTCGGGCACAAAATATCGACTTTTGCGCCCGACTTTTGCGACAAAAATACCGAAGGCTTTTCAATCGGTCCGGTTCTACTGCAAAAACCAGGAGTTCTGCGACAATCCAGGGTGGTGGGCGGAGATTCGAGGATATTCAGTCGGCCGGACCAGCAAACAGTATGAGATTTCCGTCTGGGTCCAGAACAATGAAATTTCGAGCACCCCAAGGTTCTTTCTTAAGCGTCTGGTGAAAATCCACTCCGGAGGCTTGGAAATCCAGAAAGAGTTGCTTGATCTCGCTTGCGGTATCGACCGTAATTGAGGCGGAGAGCAGATGTTCGCGTTCTCGTATATCATCAACAAACACAGGTTCGCAGACCAGCCGAAGCGCGAGCTGCGCTTTGTTACGTTTAACCTGTCCGTAGAACGGTGGGTCCCCATAAACGAAGTCGATTGCAAAGCCGAGTTTGTCCGCGAAAAAGTCACACGACGCATTGATGTCGGAGACGAACAGTTGCGCGGAGGTGGAACTCAGAACGGGGCGAGGTGCAGTCTGTTTGCTTTGAGTGGTCATGGCATGGGCTCCGGACTTGAGCGCCTGCCATCCCTCGAATCCCAATTGACGTGCGACAAGTTCTTGCGCGTCCATTAGCTTGAAGCTGGATTCAAGTATCTGAGTATCGTTGAGGTGCTGAAATCGTGGCAAAGCAGCCCTGATTTGGGCCGCCACCGGATAGTATCGCTCGCGATGCCAGCGCAAATACTGCTTGGCTTGCTTCTTAAAGTTTTCGAGGTTTGGCATAGGCGCTACCTTTGAAGTTCGCAGGCGGGCATTGCCCAGTCGGCCCGGAGCCGGTGCACCCTACGTAGCGCGCAATATCACTATCGCAAAATTCACGTGAGATTGTCAAGAACCACACTCTAGTAGCTCTCGGCGATCTTCTGTCGCGAAAGTCCCGAGTTTTGTAGCGATTGCGCGCCTGATATTTGCGACGCCGCAAAATAGATACTTTTGCGACGATTGGACGGACCTCTTTCGCGAACCCGCCATTCGATCACCCCGCAACGAACGGCTGCTTTCAGGGCTAAGCTAAGAATAGGCGAACGACAGAAACGGGGACGCTTTTCTGCCTGTCATCTTAAGCATATTTCCCCGTTGTCAAATGGTACAAGAGCATGCTGCGAGGACGCGTCGAGATCGAAACGCAACACCCTTTCAAACCCGGGCGCGGCTACCCTTGTTGGACAGCCCTAATCTGACTCGCCTGGAGCATCCTCTGCAATCTCTTGCCTGAGCTTAGGCCCCTTGGCCAATCGTCTCCCAAGCGCAGTGACGAAGGTATCGTACCGTTCTCCAGCCTTGGCGCGCGCGGCCTGTGCGGTCGGTTTCGGTAGCGCAGGTGTTGTCGCAAGCCAGAAGCGAACGAATATGGCGAGTGTCTCGACAGAAATCCCGAGATCGCGCTCCAACCTGGTCAACCGCCGGTCGATCTGGTCGAGGCGTTTGGTGATAGCCGCCTCGCGTCGCTCATCTGCGTCCGGCGACAAAAAGGACGCAATGGCAGCCTCGACGACCAATGACTGCGAGAGGTCCCGGCGCGCAGCGTAATCGGACAGCATCTTCATGACGTCCTGGTCGAGATAGGCAGAAATCTGGGCCTTCTTCTTGCGAGCTGCCATTGCCGTCAAAGCTCCATGCCATCGCCGGGATCAAGCGAGACTTGCCGTGCCACACCTTGCATGACCCGGATCATCCGGCTGGTCCGGGCGGTGTCATCCTCATAGTCGTCAGTCAGATCGACCTCGAATTCATTTTTGACCGGCTCCTTCTGTTCGACAGCCTCAGCTCTGTTAAGTTCCGGTTGGTGTCGGCGTTCGGATCCGGTTGGATCCTCGTCCTCTCCCATCTTTTCCGACGTTTGTTGGCTGGCTTCGGAGCTGGCAGAAACCGGCAGGTCGCTCCAATCATCGGTCTGTCGTTGGACAGGCGAAGCCGGTTCAGGCGGCGGCAGGATACGTTCGATGAGCCGCTTGTCTTCGTAATAGCGCGCCTTTTTCGCCCGGATCGGCAGCGTGCCCGCAACCATGACAATCTCATCAGTTGGCGGAAGCTGCATGATTTCGCCTGGGGTCAACAACTGGCGTGCGGTCTCGGACCGGGAGACCATGAGATGACCGAGCCAGGGGCTCAGCCTGTGACCGGCATAGTTCTTCATCGCCTTCATCTCTGTAGCAGTGCCCAAAGCATCCGAAACGCGTTTGGCCGTCCGCTCGTCATTCGTGGCGAAGCTGACGCGAACGTGGCAATTGTCGAGGATCGAATTGTTGGGTCCGTAAGCCTTCTCGATCTGATTCAGAGATTGCGCGATCAGGAAGCTCTTGAGGCCATAGCCGGCCATGAAGGCAAGGGCCGACTCGAAGAAATCCAGTCGGCCCAGAGCCGGAAACTCATCGAGCATCAAAAGCAGACGGTGACGGTCGGAGTTTGCCCGCAGGTCTTCCGTCAGACGGCGGCCGATCTGATTGAGGATCAGACGGATCAGCGGCTTGGTGCGATTGATGTCCGATGGCGGCACCACAAGGTAGAGCGTTGTGGGCAGATTGCCATTCACCAAGTCCTTGATCCGCCAGTCGCAACAGCGTGTCACCTCAGCCACAACGGGATCCCGATAAAGTCCAAGGAACGACATGGCTGTTGACAATACCCCGGAGCGCTCGTTCTCAGATTTATTCAGCAACTCGCGCGCCGCACTGGCAATCACCGGATGCGGTCCGGCTTCCCCCAGATGGGCGGTCTTCATCATCGCGGACAAGGTCGACTCGATCGGACGTTTAGGGTCGGACAGGAAAGCCGCGACACCCGCCAGTGTCTTGTCCTTCTCGGCATAGAGGACATGCAGGATCGCGCCGACGAGAAGCGCATGGGACGTCTTCTCCCAGTGGTTCCGCTTTTCGAGCGACCCTTCCGGATCCACCAGGATGTCCGCGATGTTCTGAACGTCCCGCACTTCCCATTCGCCGCGGCGGACTTCGAGCAACGGATTGTAGGCGGCCGATTTCGAGTTGGTGGGGTCGAACAGCAGCACCCGACCGTGCTTCGCGCGGAAACCGGCGGTGAGCTGCCAGTTTTCTCCCTTGATATCGTGGACGATGGCCGAGCCCGGCCATGTCAGCAGCGAAGGCACAACCAGTCCGACGCCCTTGCCGGATCGGGTAGGGGCGAAGCAGAGCACATGTTCCGGACCATCATGACGGAGATAGTTCTCTTCGTAGCAGCCTAGAATGACGCCGTCAGGGTTGAAAAGGTTTGCCGCTCGCACCTCTTGCCTTTCGGCCCAACGAGCAGACCCGTAGGTCTCAACGCGTTTTGCTTCGCGCGCCCGCCAGACCGACATGCCTATGGCAACGGCAATAGACAGAAATCCGCCGGAAGCAGCGATGACGGCGCCGTGCAGAAAGACGTTCGGCGCATACGCATCATAGAAGTACCACCACCAGAAGAAGGCCGGAGGATAGTAGATTGGCCAACCGGCCACTTCGAACCAGGGAGTTCCGAGCTGCCCCTGAAAGCCCAGTTTCCAGGCAACGTATTGCGTTGCGCCCCAGGTGGTGAACACCACAATGAGAGAGACCGCCAAAAGTTGGCCCCAGAGGATTTTTGTCGCAGACATTGTGGCCGTCCTGATTGATTGGTTTTTAGAGCCCAAGCCCTCGCTTGCGCCCGAAGCCCCAGTCCACACCACCATCCGAGCGGGCAACACCCGAGACATGAAGGCCGCGTTGTTTTTCGAGCGAAGGCGTCCACGGCACGAGCTGGAAACCAAGACCGTCATCGATCATTGCGAAACGTCCCGAGGCGAGGTCAAAGCGTTGACGATAAGTGCCGGCGACATACTCGCCGGTGCTCACACGAGTAATCGGCAGTCCGGCATTACTTGCGAGTTTCGTCCCAAGGGCATCAAGCTCGCGGCGACGTAGCGTCTCGATAAGATTTTGCGCATAGGTGACACGCTGTCCCTTGCGCTCAGCAAGGCCCTCCTCGATCAGATTCTCTGCCCGGCGCTCGAGAGCGTCTCTGACCTCGGCACCGAAACCACCCTCCGAGAGCGCAACAGGTTCGCGGGCAATGTTCTGACGATCGAGCCAAGTGGCTCCCGAGGCGGTGACCTGCCGCTCGATGTCGAGATCGGAGCGGACCGCAAGTGCAACGCGCCGCTGCCCGCGCGCATCGGTGAATTGTCGGAGTTCAGCGATAGACCCCGGCGCGCTGTCGCCGGCAGCGTCAATGTCGAGAAGTCTGATGTGGTGGGTCCGCCCGTCGACACCGTCGACGACGGCATAAGCGGACCCTTTCAGTTCATCGTCGAGACCGCGCTCGACCAGGCGGCCGATGACGGGCGTGTCCAGATTTTCGGCGGCGAGAACGTAGCCTGCTGATCCACGCTCGATACCCCGACCAGTCAGGGCCCGGTGCATCCGCTTGATGACGTCTCCACGTTCGCCGAGTTCACGCAACGTCGCCTCTGCGCCCTCGCCAATCACCCATTGACCGGGACCAACCTGATCGGCCAGGCCAAGCGTTTCCAGCTTGCGCAAACGTCCGCCCTTCAGGGCGTGGTATTCATCCGGCGCCCGGTCCGGGTCGGGCGCCATATCAATGATACCGGTCCTGCGGCCGTCTCGAAGAAGCTGACGGTCAAGCTGGGTCCAGCGCTCGGCCTCGACCTGGCACTGCAGATGGTTTCGGATTTCGAGGTCGGTGCGCGGTCCAAGCTCCAGTGTCGCCAGATCCTGGGCGCGGGCGCGCATGCCTTCCTTGATATAGTCGCGGGAAATCACCAGGTCCTGGCCGTCATCAAGCTTTCCGCGCAGGATGATATGGACATGGGGATTGTCCGTATTCCAGTGATCGACGCCGACCCAGTCGAGGTCTATGCCGAGGTCCTTTTCCATCTGTCGCATCAAGTCCCGGCTGAAGGATTTCAGATCGGCGAGGTCTGAGGCGTCTTCCGGCGAGACAATGAAACGGAAATGATGCCGGTCATCCTGGCAACGCTCGGCAAACTCCTTCGGATCGACAGCATCGTCGCCGGGACCGAACACCCGAGCCTTTTCCCCGTCCCGCGTCACCCCTTCCCGGCCGAGATATTTGAGGTGTGCGGCAAGCGGTGCGGATCGTGCCGAATGGCGAACCACCCGGGTTTTGATGACGACGACACGGGATCTTCCGGTCAGCAAGCGATTGGCCAGAACACTTGCCCTCCGGCCACGTCCGAAATGCGAGTGCCTGCCGGTGCTGATCCGGCCCGAGCGCGACACATGTCCACCAGCCTTCTGGGCAGCCGCCAGTGCCTGGGCAATGAACGGGCGGGCCCGCTGCGCGCGCGATGATCGGACGCGCCCGGGCCGGATGCGGAAATCGTGCTCATCGGACATGTGACATCTCCGCAATGTGTAAAGATCCAAGCAAAGTCAGGGAGATAAGCAGTTGGCACACATTGCGGATTTTCACGGCACATTGCGCCACGAAGCAAAAAGACCAGCAAAAACAACCGACCGGCCCAAGCGCACCTTGCGCCCTTTTATCTCGCCATCCACCGGCCGCGTCACACGCCGCCGGCCCTAATCCGCTCTGTCCTGCGCGGGAGCACTCCAGAGTGCGGGCTCCGTCGACTGCGCTCATCGAAGACCCTCTCTGGAAGATCTGGAGACAAACAGCGTTCCAGCCGTCCCGGAGCGCGGGTACCTGCGGCCTGTTTCAGCTGCATTCGGCGCAGCACTGGACCTGCCATCGAGTTGCTGCCGATTTGCAGATGTGTTGGCGATCTTGAGACCCGCAAAGAGCGGTGCGTCACGCCAATCCTGGGAACACACGGATGCTCCGTCAGCGTCCGGGAGGGGTTGGTCGCCGAGTGTCGGGGCGAGCAGCGCGACATAGGTCCGCGTTTCGGATGGCAACGCTCGACAGGCTTTCAGATAGGCGTCGTAGCGCGTTGGGCCGGCATTGTAAGCAGCCAGCATGCCAGTGATATCGCCGTACCTATCGAACATCTCGTGGAGATACGCCGTGCCCGCGAGGATGTTGTCGCGCGGTTCATACGGATCGGCGCCAAGACCGTATCGACCGCGCATCTCCTCCCAGGTTCCGTGCATCAGCTGCATCAGTCCCATGGCGCCGGCGGCGGAGACGGCATTCGGATTGCCGTCGCTTTCCATGTCCAGGACCGCTCGGATCCAATGCGCCGGAACGCCAAAACGCTGCGAAGCTTCTGCGAAGTGAGCGGTATATGGATCGCCTGGTATCGGTTGCCCGGACGTTGCGGTTCCCGCCGACACCACATCTGCCGAAATGCAATCGAAGAACAGGCCGGTAAGGAGAAGGAAGGCAGCGTGACGCATGGCATTACTCCTACCCGCTCGATCGAGAAGTACTGCGACGGTTCTGGAATTGCGTGAGGCGAGCAGACTCCTCAGTCCAGACCGGCGTGAGCTTTGCGGAAATCACGGTGACCGGAAGCGGCCCGAAATATCGGCCGTCAAAACTGTCCGGCGCGTCCGGGTTCATGAGAAAGATTTCGCCCTCACCCAGCCCGCGGCAGCCCTGCCAGCGCGGCAGAGAACGGCCCAACCGGTCACGTTCCCGCGCCTGCCCATACGGCTTGCCCCCGACGAAGATCGTCGCCCCGTTGCGACAGACACCGGTTCCGGGCAGCACGAGCACGTACTTGATCAAAGGGATACCGCGCGGAAGGTATTCCCGCTCAGCGAGGAAGTCGGTGAGTGCCGTGGGCGGCGTAACGGCAACCAGGTCGCCGACCTTCAACTGACCTACGGGTTGCGCAAAATAGAGCCCGACCGGCACACTGGCCGACGCATTCCAGATCAGGCGTGGTTGCCAATCGAAGACCACCGGTGCCAGGGGGAGTGCCGCGGACAGGGCAGTCGCCGCGAAGATGAGCCAGCGTCTGCGCATCACTGTACCCGCCGCCGTTTGAGCCAGGCATGATGCTCGGGCCGCGTATAGGGATGGGCTTCCTCGCCGACGGTCAGGCGGTTGTGAAGATGACGCCAATAGTCCGGTGAGGCATCCGCGGGATCGATGGCGAGCGCCTCGATCGCATCGATCGCCTGCAGCACCCGCTCGACCTTCGGCCAGCCATGGATCTTCAAAAGCAATTCCCCACCGGGGCGCACGAAGGGCAATGTCTGGTAAGGGGCGCCGCGTCCGACTGCACTCAGGATATCGATGCGGGAGACCACCGTGCCGTAGCCGTTCGCCGCCCACCGGACAAAACAGAATATCGACCCGGGCGAGAAACCGACGATGCGGGAGCTGCCGTTGAGAATGTGCTCATAGGACTGGCAGCCGAAACGGATCCAGTGCTCGATCTTGCCTTTTTTCCAGGTGAGTTCGACCAAGGTCATCTCCGCGGTGACCTCGTCGGGGAGCGGATGGCCCATCCAACTACAGCGCGGTTTCTCGCTCATGGCATATCTCCGTCGGTGATTGGAAATTCACGCGAGAGCAACTCGCGCAGCATGTCGGCAACTGTGACCCCGCGCTGGAAGGCCACGATCTTGATCCGCGCGCGCTGATCGGGTGTCACGTCGATGGTGAGGCGCGCGGTAAATACGCTCGCATCGGCGGCGTCTGTTTTCCGTTCAGCAGCCTTTACCCAACGCTCCGGATCGGCTGGCCGTGATGCAAAGCCTTTGCGGGTGGACTGTTTGCTCATGAGCCGGACCTTTCAATCCCGAGCCTGTCAATCTCTGAGACCAAGGCTGCGATTTCCCTGGCACCCGGCGTCTCCTTGTCCAGTTCGCTGACGAGGCGTCCGGACTGCGCAGCGCTCGCAAAGGCAACACGCTGACCGACGGTTTGGAAAAGAACTGGAGGATCGTTGTCCGAAAGAGCTTCAGCCGTATCCCGGGCGATCAGAGTACGGGCAGCGCAACGATTGAGAACGAAGCGCGCCATCAGCTGTGGCCGGTAGATGCGCGCTTCGTTGACGAGGGCAAGCATCTCCGCCGACGCCCAACCGTCGAGCGGCGATGGCTGCACGGGGATCAGAACCAGATCGGCAGCCAGCAGCGCCGAGCGCATCAACCCGGCAACGCGGGGCGGTCCGTCGATGACGATATGGTCGGCGTTCTTGGCGAGATCCGGTGCTTCCCGGTGAAGGGTGTCGCGGGCAAGCCCGACCACTCCGAACAATCTCGGCAGGCCTTCCCGGCTGCGGGCTTCCGACCAGTCCAAAGCCGAACCTTGCGGATCGGCGTCAATGAGCGTCACACGCTTGCCGCACCGCGCCCATTCTCCCGCGAGATTAAGCGCCAACGTCGTCTTGCCGACACCGCCCTTCTGGTTGAGCAGCGCGACGATCATGACGCGACTCCACGGCGGTACAGGAACTTATCCGCAGGGCTTGAAAATCGCGCAGGCGTTAGAAGAATTCCGAAGGAATTCTGGTTAGGAAAGTTACGGGACGCGTAAGCTGTTGGCCTGGCATCGAAATTAAGCGTTTTCGGTCCCCGATAGCACGAGGTTCGGGTCCCCGATGGCACGATAGTTCGGGTCCCTGATAGCACGAGTGAATTCACAGCTTTCCCCCAGAGCGAGTGTTGGCGCGGCGTTGATGGGGCGCGCGGGAGACAGACGCCTCACCGGTCGGAGCGAAAGACAGGCGCGGTGGCGCATCGGGCGATCTGTCCAGTTCCAGGCGATAGCCAGGCAAGGGCTGGCGGTGGACAATGTCGCGCAGGTCGTAGGTGAAATGCTTGAGCGGCGAGAGGCTGCCTGACTTGGCGTGGAGGTGCTTGAGCGAGAAACTCCAGCCATGCTCCTGGCGGCCGCCATGTTTGCGCACGAGCCGGTAAAGCCAGCGCTCAAGACCGCCGGTCAGGCTGAAATAGGCGCGGTCGATGGTCAGCACGAGCGCATCTTCGAGGACCGTGGAGTAGAACCAGTCTGGCAGGATCAGTTCGAGGCCAAGAGGGCGCCCGCGATGGTCGGCCCTCTCCTTCCACTCGTTGATCCACGAAAATCGATGCATGCGCCGTTCGGTCGGCTGACGGATGGAAGTCGCAACGGTGGTGGATTGCAGCCGGTCGAGAGCGGACTTGAGCCGGTCGTAATCCCTCCGGCTGACACCCCGGCCGATGAAGGTCAGGATCTCGTAAGGAGTGGCCGACATCAGACGTGAGGTCCGAAGACCGGCGTCTCGTGCCTCGACGATCTGTGAGGCGGCCCAGATCAGGATATCCGCATCCCAAATTGTCGCCATGCCATGCTCGGCGACGGCCTCGACGCAGATGACGATCGGCCCCGCCTTGAAATCTATCGGTTTCAAGCGCCTGGACTTGGCGAGCGAAAAGAAGGGGTAGGCCATCAGATCCTGCGCGTCGCGCGGAGCAAGATCTCCGGGCAGTGCCCGAAAAAAGTCGAGCTGATCGTGAGGCGAATGCGCCTTGTGGTTCACCAAAGCACTCCTCATCGCACAGCGCGGCCCGAACCGCTTGCCTGCTGCGCATTATGACGCTTTGCCGGAAGCACCTGCCCGCTCGGATCAGACGTGGAGGTAACAGCACCCCGGTTGGCCCAGGCCTGCAGGTCCTCGAGCGAATAGACGACGCGGCCACCAAGCTTGCGGTATGCAGGTCCCGTTCCATAGGTGCGATGCTTTTCGAGCGTGCGCCCGGAAAGGCCGAGAAAACGGGCAGCTTCGGGGGTGCGCAGATAGCGCGGCGGCATTCCGGCGAGCGGATCGGGCATGGTCGAACCTCCAGGAAGTAGTGAGCACCGCTGGTCAGCAGCGGCCGATGGAGGTCACGATGGCGGAGTGGCGCGGCGAAGAGGGAGTGCGAAGATGAGGAGACGAAAATCGCACCCCTTCGAACTTTCGGGCTTTCTAGCGGCGGAGCAGGTCCAGATAGCCGCCGGCAACCATAGCGAGGCCGTCCCGCACAAGCCTTATGGTCGTGTCGCGAAGGGGAGAGGTTTTCCATGGCTCTGACGCCACCCGCCTGGCCCCGAAGAGACTTTCGGCAATCTCCCTGTAGGACGCACCGTTTGTGCGGCCATCGACCGCCCGCAGCATGGATTTGAACCGAAGGCGTTTCTGTGGGGTGAGCCGGCTGTCCGCGCCAATCTCTTTGCCTTCGAGGAAATCCAACAACCTCCCAATTGCCCTGTGACGGGCGCGAGCACCATCGTCCAATCGGGATATAATACAGAGCGGATATTCGGTAAAGCGAGCGTCCTGAAGCAGAAGATGGACGGATTTCAGCCCTTTTCCGAGGATGGCATGCATCCCATCAGGGCCCTGGCGGGTGATCCCGCTGCGGAGGGTTTGAATTGTGAGAAGGCTGGGTTCGTCCGATCCAAAGCCGGATTCCGCTTTTCTCAGGATGACCTTCGACTTATCGGCAGCCGGCTCCCAGTGAATGGGTTCATCCAGAGCCGTCAATTCCGGACTTGTTGCGAAACGAAATCCCCCAGCGAGCGCGGAGCAATGCGTCCATCTCGTCAGGAGACCTCCCTTCGGCTTTCAGGTCT
Source organism: Roseibium sp. Sym1 (assembly GCF_027359675.1). NCBI lineage: Bacteria > Pseudomonadati > Pseudomonadota > Alphaproteobacteria > Hyphomicrobiales > Stappiaceae > Roseibium > Roseibium sp. Sym1. The sequence continues at coordinate 1,878,621 of NZ_CP114786.1, read as the reverse complement.
GCGTACTCTCGCTGATAGTTGGGACTTCGTCTTAGGCCTTCCCAGCAAAGATCGGGGACACTCGAATCGTCAAAGTAATCGTACGCAGCGTCTGATCGCCACTGCGAGACATCCGGCACCATCGGCAACCTCCTGAAATGCAGGAAAAATGCAATTGGAGGCCGGAACCATCATAAGTTGTAGTGAGTATGGGAACCCCTTGGGTTGGGAGAACATGATGCGCGGAACGCATCGCCAAACACGGTCATTTCCTCTCGCCTTCCGCCAGCATGAGCCGGTAGCCGTGTTCTGTCATCCATTGCGCGCGCGCCAGATGGCTGTCGTGCATACGCCGTGCCCGCTCGGGGTCCCTATCCGGATCGAGACCGAACAAGACCTGGACGGCTTCTGTCCAATCCGCGCCGTCCGCCTTGGCGTCCAGAAGACGCATATAAAGCTTGAAGTGCTTTCGATCGTAGTCGGTGAGTTGATTTTTGTCCGGCGCCTGATCGAGAAATCCCGGCTCAGTCATCGCGCGTCCCCTCTTAAATTCGTGCCGCCGTGAAAGCAGTGGTGCCCAAGTCTTTTTAACAATTATTGAGATCGGTTGTAAGGTTCGCCCAACGCATCGCGTGATGCATGCAGCGCATTGGAACGGGTGAAAAACAACAAATTCGGCCCGCGATAACCACCGATTACACAGAGTTTTCTGCGCAGGCGTACGAGTGCAACCCGAGGATCAGTCCCGGCACAGCTCGTTTGTAGAGAATACTCCGTGGTGAAATACTCTTCAAGGCGTTGCTCTCGATTTTATGGAAATCCGAGAGGTGTTCGCGCAAAACCTGAGAGCATTGCGGCAGGCTAGAGGCCTGTCACAGGAGGAACTTGCGCATGAAGCAGGAATTGATCGGACCTACATCAGCGCCTTGGAACGCAACGTGTATAACGCCAGCATTGATGTCGTTGACAGATTGGCGCAAGTGCTCGGTGTAGAAGCCGCGCAATTGCTGAAACGACCCTCTGCCGACCTGGAAGAATCGAAACCCGACTTTGATATCTAGAGAAGTACGCAAACTGTGATTGATCGGCGCATTGGTATGCACCAGCTCGTCGGCCGGAACCTTGCCTGCCTGCGTTGGAAATAAAGCCGGACATAGGAGCGGCTTGAAGCGCGTTCGGGACTTTTTCAGCAATTTTTAAGCGGCATCGAACGCGGAAAACCTAATCCGACGGCCATTACGATTTACGAACTAGCTCTGGCGATGGGCGTATGCCACCTGGAATTGATGCGGGCAGTTGACGGGGACCAACCAACCTCAGACAGGGCAGCAAAGCGTCCCCATTTCAGTCGGTCGCGTCGTCGGACGCGCTTCTTAGGACCAGACATTACCAGAACAAGTTTGTATCAAATCGGAGGTTTTACTGGGAGCATGTCAGCTAATACCACGTCGACCAATCGATGCGATAATCTTCTCGTTGATTTTCCGTCTAGTGGCTAACTGCGCAGGGCTTAGGTTTCGTTTCCGCATCGTATTTTGCTGAAAGCCATATTCCCAATCATTAATAATACCGCTTTGATAAAAGAATGCCGTCGCATCACTTCCAACGCTCTTTGTAATATCTTTTCGTATGCGCTTCAAAGAAGCAAAGATAAGATCAGAACGAAAACCGAGGAACCTTTTCACACAAACGTTTCCAACATCCACAGTTCTTTCAGTGGTGTTATTTGAAATTGTGCAAAGCTCAACGATAGGAAAATGGCCGCATAGACATGTTTCGGGTTCACTTGCCTCCGAAATGCCTACCAACTTCCATTCTTTTTTGGCGACTTCCCAATCGGTCGCACGGCTCATAGCTAAGATCGCTTTTTTCAATTGTGCAAAGTTATATCCATCGCCCATTGGTTCACCTTTTGAGTATTTTTTTTAATAATCGCCTTGTCACACCATCATATTTAGCTCGCGGAAAATTAATGAAGCAAAAGTATTGGGAATTAGAAGGTAAAATCCGATGATAAATGATAGACCTAAGGCATTGCAAGATCGTCCTGAATACTTTTTGCTCCCAAAATCTCCTTTCGCTGTCTCTTGGGAATGGGTACCAGAACCGATAAATGTATCGCTAATGCCACTTGGGGGTATTCAGCCAATCACAGGTAAAATGGCTGATTTAACTAATGGCATATTGCATGATGAGCCGTCGGACGCTGAGGTCGAATATTTCTCTACTCTCAATGCTACATTTCAGCCAATTCTACTCGTACTGAGTTTAGCGCTGTTCTCGGATGATGATGGCACTTCAACCGGGGTGCCTTACGCGATCTCAAATCTTCCGATGTCAAAGCGTGGAACAGTCACCACTGTCAACATTCATTCGATCAAAGCGCATCGGGGTGGGGCTGCTTTTCAAGAGACAGATTGGGCCTATGCAGGTTTTGATCCGTTCGTTGGACAATGGGAAGCCTTTTCAGAGATTTCCACCATCCTCGGTCTGAAAGGCGGCAAGGGATACGTTGACGAACTTGGACTGGTAGTCGGAATGTACTACCTCCATACAGACTTTGATCGAAGTGAAGTATCTGAGTTCGACGGATTTCTGCCTGATGAGCGCTCGCGGATTCGGTTTCTTCGAAATAGATTAAAGACAATTTATCAACCATTCAAAAAGGTTGAAACGCGAAGAATTTGGGGCGCTCAAACTCCAATTGAACTATTCCTGTATCAGGAACTCCTCTACCGCGGGCTTCGACCAGAATTGCAGCGGCTTGTATTTCCTGATGGGCGAACATACCCGTCTCTCTACGACGCGTATGCGGATATCGAGCTTCGACATGATCTTCAGTTGGTTACCGAAATAGATATCTTTTTTCCCGATCAGCGTCTCGCTGTATTTTGTGACGGGACGCATCATTCTCGAAGAAGGCAACGCGAGAAAGATAAGAAAATCGACGAGCAGCTTGCAGCTCTCGACATAACTTCTCTACGCATATCTGGGACTCAGATAATTAACGACCTGAAGGCAGCTGCAGACATCGTTTGTTCTAAGCTCTGATGAAGAGCTGGTATATTCATAAATACGCTCTCTCGTCGAGCGCCCAAGCGTCGCTCAGCAAGTCTTTCATCATGACCGCTATTGCTATTCCGAATGTCAGAAGGCGCCAATCAACAGTCGGCCCCTTTCTTGTCGTTCTTTGTGGGAACTGCGAAAGGTGACTCTTTCACTTATTTGCACATTGAGTTGGACGACGACGCGCCACTGTGGATGCACAAAGAAGAGGGAATTAGCGGTCGTTTTCTGACTGAACTCCGGAGTTCAAGAGATGCCCGGCGGATTGCTCCGCCGGGCCGAAGATACCCGCCTCAAAACGGGATCTCGTCCTGGTCATCAGGTGTGCCGTCCTCGGTCTCGGTCTGCTTGGCGCGGCTCAGGAAATCGACCGTCTCGGCGATGATCTCGCAGCCGTAGCGGTCGACACCCGCCTGATCGGTCCACTTGGTGTAGTGGATGCGGCCCCGAACCAGGACCTTCATGCCCTTCTCGCAATACTCCTGAACCGTCTTGCCGAGGCCGTTGAAGCAGGTGATGCGGTGCCATTCGGTGTCCTGGACGCGATGCCCTTCTGCGTCGCGGATCACCTTGCCTTCGGAGTAGCGCGGGCGCGAGGTGGCAAGGGTGAAATGGGTGATGGAGGTGCCGCTCTGGGTGGTGCGGGTTTCCGGGGCCTGACCGATGTTGCCGGCGAGGATGACGATGTTCTGCATGTTTAGTCTCCGTTGCTTCAACCGGAGGGACCGTCCCTCCGATGATGCCCGGCCAAGACCGTCGGGAGCGGCCTGCACGGATGCTTCGGCATCCGCCCGACCCCCAAGGCGGGACGTGGTGCGGGCAGGCGCGGCAGGCGCCAACACGGGTCCGGCCGCGGGGGTTGCCGGCCGAGACCGAACGGGCTTAGGGGATCACAGAAGAGGAGGGACAGGTTTTTCGGGAAAGCGTCTTCGGAGACGCGGTGCGGAAACATCATTCTGGCGGGCAGAAAATCATCGGCAGCCTCGGCCACCCCAGTGCCAATTGCACTGACGGACGACTTCATTATCTGCCACCCGCGCCATGACATCCGCGGTCAGGAGCTATGGCGAGGACGGTTTCGGACTTGGGTACCAGGCTCTGCTCATGTTGCGGAAACGGTCGGAAAACGGGTCGGGGGTATGCGTGAAGGTTCGGTCCGGCGCTGAGGCAGTACCCACCAACCCGTTCCTGTGCGCGACACCCGCGGGTCGCCGCAGCGACTATCGCCTCATCGAATTCCACAGTCGACCAGGACCCGCCAGAACAAGGTGGTGGGACACAGACCGGTTGAAGCCGTATTGGAACGGCAGGTCCAAAGGTTCCGGCTAGGTGTCCGACGTCTCTGCCGTGCGAAGCAGCAGATGCCTGACCAGGCCTCTCCCTGTGCCCGTTCACCGTGACAACACATCCTCGCCGAGCGCGCTGAGATTGGTCATTGCAGCGACCGCCACGATCAACCCGCAAGTGCCGCAGAGAAGGTTGAGCGCAATCTCGGACTCGAGAGCGTTTTTCGCGAGCCCATGAGCAAGCGCATAACCGGCAACCGCCGCCGGTGCCGCGAACACCCCCAGCGCCACGAGACGCAGAAACGGGTTCCTCGCAAACCCCAGGATCGCGATCACCAGACCGACAGAGAATGCCGCGCCACCAAGCGCCGCGAGCGCCGACGGGCCGAAACCAGCGCCAGCGGCGTGGACAAATTGGAACGCCGAGATCCCGGCCATGACCGGCAGCGCATAGATCGCAAAGTTGAAGGCGAGCACGCAGAGCGTAACGGAAAGGGAGATGGCGAGCAGAATGAGCGTCATGACAGCCTCCGGCGTCGGTGATTATTAAGGGATCACGACAGGCTGCCGATGGATACGCTCCGCCTGCGACTATATAGCTTCGCCGGTTCTGCAAGTCTGGATATTTGACCCCGAGACGACTTCCTGGGTCAAGTCTGTCATGCAAGAAAAGGAGGCGCTTACGCGCCACCCTCGTATTTCAGGACCGGGATACCGAGCTTGCGGGCCTTGTCGGCGAGGTTTTCCTGGATGCCCGTGCCGGGGAAGACCAGGACTCCGATCGGAAGCGCGTCCAGCATTGCGTCGTTGCGCTTGAAGGGTGCTGCCTTAGCATGTTTGGCCCAGTCGGGGCGGAAGGCCACCTGCGGCACCTTGCGATGGTCCGCCCAACAGGAGGCAATGAGCTCAGCGCCTTTCGGCGATCCGCCATGCAGCAGCACCATGTCAGGGTGCTTGGCGTGGACCTGATCGAGCCTTGCCCAGATCAGGCGGTGGTCGTTGAAGTCAACACCGCCGGTGATGGCGACCTTCGGCCCCTGCGGCAGGAGCATCTCGGCTTCGGCCCGGCGTTTCGCGGCCAGGAAATCCCGGCTGTCGATCATCGCCGAGGTGAGGTTGCGATGACTGACACGCGAACCATTGCGGGGCTGCCAGGGCTTGCCCTGATGGCGCTCGAAGCCTTCGACGGCGAGGTCCCGGAAGAGCTCCAACGCGTTCCTGCGCTCGATCAGGCTCTGCCCCTCGGCCGTCAGGCGCTCCAGCTCGACGGACTTCACCTCCGAGCCGTCCTGTTCCCGCTGCAGCCGGCGCTGCGCCTGCTCGTTGTCATCGAGTGCCCGTTCGGTGCGCGTCGTGGCGCGGTGGAAGAGATTGACCGTGCCCCAGAGCAATTCGTCGAGTTCGGGTTCAAGACGTGTATCGCCGAGTGTCGCGATCAGGGCGTCGAAGATGTCGGTGACCGCGCTGGAGACCATACTGTCCTCAGGAAGCGGCCTCGGATCGGGTTCGTCTTCGAACGGACGCCAGCCGTAAAGCTGGAGTTCGGTGAGGGCGTGACCGGTCTGAGAGGAGCTGTGGACCGGCTCATTGGCTGCCGTATCGTTTGAAAAGGTCATTTCGGGGTTCCTCGTCGGGTGAGCCGCGCCCATCGCGGCCTTCGTGGCAGCGACCAGCCCACGGACGGGACGGCCGGGCAGCCCGAGAGAAGCGAGGGTCCCGATGGCCAAGTCCGGCTATTTTGCCTCGCGATGCAAAGCGCCTCCCTGGAGGCGCGGCGGAAAATAGCCGGGCGTGGCCATTGCCCGGCCGTCCCGTTTGTGGGCCGCCTGCCCTCTCAAGAAGGCCGTGGGCGGCGACGTGTCCGACGAGGAAGACCGGGAGGACCGGATATGACAGGAGGACGGCAACCGGTGTGCCACAGTCCTCATCTGCCGCTCCCTCACGCCGCCAGAAAGCGTGCCACGTCCTCGGGATGGAGCTGAAGCCGCAACCGTTCCCGGAGGGTGTCAATGCCGTCGCGCCTCAAATCGTCATTGAAGTCGCCTAGCCGCGGCGTCAGCGCCAGTGCCTCGATCCCGGCCTCGGCGGCTCTGGCCAAAAGAACCTTCCGCGCGCCCTCACCTGCCGGATCGCGGTCACGCAGGACATAGAGCCGCCGGAGACTCTTGGGGAACAGGATGGCGGCGAGATGGGCCGCCGAGAGCGCCGCCAGCACCGGCAGTTCGACACCGGCGGAGCGAGCCGACAGCACAGTCTCGATCCCCTCGCCGGCGGCGAGAACATCTTGCGCCACTCCAAACCGCACCCCGTGACCGAGCAAGTCTCCCATCGCCCGCCTCGGTGTCTCGATGTCCGCCTTGCAAGAGCCGTCCGCCGCGAGCCAGGTGCGATGCGCGCCGGTCTGACGCCCGCCGAGATCGGTGACGGTGGCAACCATCGCCGGAAGCTGTCTGGTCGAGCCGCCGCCTTCCAGCCGGTAGTAGCATGTTGGATGGAAGCGCAGGCTTGCGGTTGCGTGCAAAGCCGTAATGCCGCGATTACGGAGATACGTTTCCACGAGTGTTCCGGCGATCGGCTGCGACATGGCAAAGAGCCGCCTTGCGGCCGCGGCAGAACCGGATGGAACCGACGACAGTTGTCTGGACCGTTTCTCGGGCTCAGGACGAGGCAGGCTCAGAAACCGCCGCGCTTCCTCGGCGACATCGCGAAAGTCGGAGAACCCACAGCTTTCGCGGATGACATCGAGCAGATCGCCATGTTCGCCCGTCGCGGCATCTGTCCATTTTCCAGTAGCGCCCTTGCCACGATCCGGTCCCTTGAGCCGGACAAACATCGACCGGCCCGGCGAACCGTGTACATCCCCCACCAGCCAGTAGCGGCCGGATTTTTGGCCGGCTGGCAGGTAGTGGCGGCACACCGCTTCGGCCGCTCTCGCAAGACGCACCGCCAGATCGGAAGCCTCAACACGGGACATCAGGCCGCCCCACGGTCCAGGACGCGCTCGATCGGCCAGGCTTCCATCACTCTGCCGAGCACCTCCGCCCCACGTTCATCGGCGGGCACGAAGAAGCGCAGCTTCCAGGAGATGATCTCCGAAAAGAGCCCGAAGGCCTTGAGCCGATCGCGCATACCTTCCGAGAACCCGGTGAGCTCGATCCGGTTTGCCCCCATGACGCGGCCCCGCCGGAGCAGCAGACCTTCGGCCAGATCCAGGATCGTCTGGCCATCGATCAGTGCAGCATAGGCTTCATCGGGAGACAGCGTCACCGATCCCGTCGCGGTTGCATTGGCCGCCCAGGCGGGCGAGACGCGGCGGCCGATGATGCGCTCACCCTCGTCGGTCTGCAGCCGATAGACCCGTGTTGACTCGTTCGGCAGACGCTTCCAGACCGGCAGGAGCAGACCGCAGACCATTTGCAACGTGCTCTCGGTGAATTCCGGAATCTCGGACCGTTCGTGGTCCCAGGCCGAAGCGAACGCATCTCGATCCGCCACTTGCCAATGGCTGTCGGCCAGCACCTTGAGCGAGAGGTGGCTGTGCTCCATCGGCCGGATCAGCCGGACACGGCGCTCAATCTCGCCATCGTCGATCATCATCGACGGCGCCTGCACCTGAACGGCCGCCCGCCCCGACTTGCCGTTGACCAGCAGCCTGGCACCGGGCTCCGTTTCAGCACGGGCAATTGCATCCTCAAGCGGCATGGGCCTGTTGCGACGCTTCTCGGAGATGGTGAGCAGCCGGGTCCCCGCACCGGTCGCCGGATGGGTGTGGATCGTCCGGCGATCGGTGACCACAAAGCTCTCGGCCGTCAGTGTCTCCAACCCGAGATCATAAGTGCCGCTGGCGATCGCCCCCTCGATCCTGGCGTCCAGCAGTCGCTCGAAGGCGGCAAAGAGGATGGCTTGAAGCTCGATCGTCAGCGCCAGAAGCCGGTTGAGGAAGGTGGTAATCGGCGGCAGATCGTCCCTGATGCCGTTCGCATCTGTCAGCTTCAGGCCGGTGGCGGTCTCGAACCGTTCGAGCGGGCAGCCCTCGACCTTGCCGCGCACGATCATAAGATAGAGCTGGCGCAGCGCATCGCGGGCATAAAAACTTTCCAGATTGTCCTCGGGGCGAAAGAGCCCCTGCCCGCCGGTCTGGCGCTGGCCGCGAGTGATAGCGCCGAGCGTGTCGAGGCGGCGGGCGATGGTCGACAGGAACCGCTTTTCCGCCTTCACATCCGTGGAGATGGGCCGGAAGAGCGGCGGCTGCGCCTGATTGGTGCGATTCGTCCGCCCGAGGCCCTGGATCGCGGCATCCGCCTTCCAGCCGGGCTCGAGCAGGTAGTGGACCCGCAAGCGTTGGTTCTTTGCCGAGAGATCCGCATGATAGCTGCGCCCGGTGCCGCCGGCATCGGAGAAGATGAGGATGCGTTTGAGGTCATCCATGAAGGCGGACGTCTCGGAGAGATTGGCAGAGGCCGCGCGGCTCTCGACAGAGAGACGATCACCCTTTCTCACGATGCGCCGCGAACGGCCCGTCACCTCGGCAACCGTGTCTGTGCCGAAGCGTTGGACGATCTGATCGAGCGCACCGGGAACCGGCGGCAGCGCAGCGAGCCGCTCGATCAACTCGTCCCGCCGGGCGACCGCCTCGCGGCATTCCACCGGTTGACCGTCCCGGGTTACCGGGCGCGAGGAAAGATTGCCCTCGCTGTCGGTGAAGGGCTCATAGAGCTGCACCGGGAAGGAATGGGCGAGATAGTCGAGAACATATTCGCGTGGGGTGATGTCCACCCGGACGTCATTCCACTCCTCTGTGGGGATCTCGGCGAGCCGGCGCTCCATCAGCGCCTCGCCCGTCGAGACGATCTGAATGACAGCAGCATGCCCCGCCTCCAGATCGCGCTCGATCGACCGGATCAGCGTCGGTGTCTTCATCGATGTCAGCAGATGACCGAAGAAGCGTTGCTTGGCGCTCTCGAAAGCGGATCGCGCAGCGGATTTGGCCTGCCGGTTGAGCGTACCCTCACTTCCGGTGATGTTTGCAGCCTCCATCGCCGCGTCGAGATGGTTGTGAATGACAGTGAAGGCCCCGGCATACGCGTCGTAGATGCGGCGCTGCTCGGCCGTCAGCTGATGTTCGACAAGTTCGTATTCGACGCCGTCATAGGAGAGCGAACGGGCGGTGTAGAGCCCGAGTGACCTGAGGTCGCGGGCCAGCACCTCCATCGCCGCGACGCCGCCCTCCTCGATCGCCTCGACAAACTCGGCCCTTGTCACAAACGGAAAATCGTCGCTTCCCCAGAGACCGAGCCGCTGCGCATAGGCAAGATTGTGCACACTGGTGGCACCGGTCGCCGAGACATAGACGACGCGGGCATCGGGCAGCGCGTGCTGAAGGCGCAGTCCCGCGCGACCCTGCTGCGACGGCGCAACATCCCCGCGCTCGCCCTTGCCGCCACCGGCGTTCTGCATGGCATGGCTTTCGTCGAAAATGATCACTCCATTGAAATCCTTCTCGGCCTCGGCGCCGGGACCGGACTTCAACCATTCGACGATCTGCTTCACCCTGGAAACCTTGTCGCCACGGTCGTCGGAGCGCAGCGTGGCGTAGGTGGTAAAAAGGATGCCTTCGATGAGCGTGATCGGCTTGCCTTGAGGAAAGCGCGACAGAGGCGTGACCAGCAGCCGCTCCATACCGAGGGCAGACCAGTCGCGCTGCGCGTCCTCGATCAGCTTGCCGGATTTGGAGATCCAGACCGCTTTGCGGCGGCCGCGCAGCCAATTTTCAAGGATGATCGCGGCCGACTGGCGGCCCTTGCCCGCACCGGTGCCGTCGCCGAGCATGAAGCCCCGGCGGAAGCGGAAAGCGCCGGCAACCCCTTCGGGCGCTGCCTGGACGAGATCGAAGGTCTCGTCGACTGTCCAACTGCCGGCAAGATGACCAGAATGAGCCTCGCCCGCGTAGATCACCGTCTCGAGCTGCGCGTCCGACAGCACTCCCTCGGTGACGACGTTCGCCGGCAGAAACGGTCGGTAGCCTGGCTTGGGCGGGGCGACCGACGCCATCGCCGCCGACTGCACCAGTTTTGTGGGATGATCCTGACATCCGGGAATACGGATCGACTGCAATCCGTAAGCCTCATAGATTGCGTCGGTAAACCCGGCGCCCTCAGGCGGTGTCCAATCGACGGTTTCGTAGGATAGCTCAACGGCCTCGGGATCGGCAACGGCGGGCCTGGCCGGACGAGATTTTGCCGGGCACGCCGGACCGCCTCGCGCCGCTCGGCCAGCAGAGGGGACCGGTGATCGCGGACCCTCGGGAAGCGAAACCGGCAGCCGAGGTGGAACCGCGTTTTCGATCCAACCGAGAAGCGTGGCGACGTCCGGTGCCATACCAGGCGAGGACGGGAACAGGGTCGGTTCCACTGCGGGTACCTTGTCGATCACGGTGAGCCGCGTCGGGAAGGTCGTTCCGTGTTTCGCGTAAGCCGATCCGGTGATCGCTGCGGAGAACACGACGGTGCCGCGCTCCTGCAGGCGGACAAAGGCTTCGCGCCAGCCCGGTAGTTCCGGACCGACATTTGCCCCGGTGATCGTCACCAGCCGCCCGCCCGGGGCGAGGCGGTTCAGCGCCGAGGCGATGTGCCGGAAACCGGCATCGGCAATGCGCCCAGAAACATTCGCGAGCGCCGTGAAGGGCGGGTTCATGATGACGACGGAAGGCACCAGCCCCGGATCGAGGTGATCGTCGATCTGCGCGGCGTCGAACCGGGTAACGTCTTTTGCCGGAAAGAGAGAAGCGAGCAGGTCGGCGCGAGTTTCCGCAAGCTCGTTTAGGATCAGCGATCCACGGGCGATCTCGGCCAGAACCGCCATCAGGCCGGTACCGGCCGAGGGTTCCAGCACACGATCGTTTTCGGCAACATGAGCCGCCGTCAGCGCGGCAAGGCCAAGGGGAACAGGCGTGCTGAACTGCTGGAGCGTCTGGCTCTCTTCGGACCGGCGCGTCTGCGTTGGTAGCAGCGCCACGATCTTCTCCAGCACGGAAAGCCGTGCAGCTGGAATGGCGGCTTTACGGAAAACCGCCTTGCCGTATTTGCGCAGGAACAGAACTGTTGCCACCTCGCAAGCGTCATAGGCGTCCTTCCAGTTCCAGGCGCCGGATGTATCAGACGCGCCGAACGCAATTTCCATTGCGGCGCGCAACATGGCAGCGTCCACGCGCCGGCCTTGTTCAAGATGCTCAAGAAGATCATGGGCGACGGCCAGGATGGCGGGCGCAGGAGCGATCGGCGTGGCCGGGGCGGTCACGGGTGCGGTCATGTTCATGAGAGGAGATCCTCGAGAGCAGCAACGGGAAAGCCCGGCCAGCGCTCTCTCGACCGCCCGGGCTCACCACGTCCCGGCAGCCCTCTCCCTCTCAGGGCAAAAGAAATCGCGCCACGCAGGAAGGCGGGCGCGATCAAGCTGGAAGAAGGTCAAAGGTCGGTGGGAAGCAGGAAGCGAGCTTGGCTCCTCGAGCGCCCTTGAGCCCGCCACGGTCAAATGCGGCAAGTGATTTCGGGAACCGGGGCTCAACGACCTCGGCCGACCGTGAGGCGATCGCCTCACGAGAAAGGATCGATCTCAAACATCACAGCCACCTCGTCGCCGTCGATTTCGTCGGCGGTTACAGCACCGAAGGATCCGTCGCCAGCCCGGAAAACGACGATGGAAACCATCAGTGTGGCGGCGAGGCTGGAAGCGAAGGCGGTGGCGTCTTGAAGGGTCATTGTTCCGGCTCCTGTCGTTGGAGGCAGGGGACCATCCCCCGCGCGACAGGCGCCCGTAGTGTCTGATCGAGAACGGCAATCACCGCGCGCGTTCGGGCTCGTCCCGAATCCGCGAGGCGGCACGCGCGCGTAAGCCGACCCCATGCGGGTTGAATGACAAAGCCTCGTTCAGACCAAGGTCAGCGAATGGAAGCGGGGGATGGTTTCCGTGTCCGTCAGAAGCCGGAAACCCGGAAATGCGTTTGCACGACCACCTCTGTCCTCTGCCAGCCGATCGAGAGGGAATGCAACGATGGGCAGAAGCGAAGCCATAGGTCAGGCAACCGGCGGATCTCCATCGGAGCACAATTGACTTGATGGTGTTGGGTCCTTTGAACAGCCCTGTAATTGCTGCCCGACCAAGGCCACCATGAAAAAAGCCCGGAGCCTTGCAGCTCCGGGGCGGGATCGCGTTACTCGGCAGCTACAAGGGCGGCGTCATCCTCGTTAGCTTCCGCGTTCTCATCGTCGCCGTCATCATCGGTGAGGAACGCCGGAAGAGTCTCATCTGCTCCGCCCTCCTCGTTTTCCGCCTCGACCGGCGAGGCATCGCCAGCGTCCGTCATGCGCAGCGGCTCCGGCAGCCAGCTTGTGTCAGCCAGCAGCCGTTCGGCCTCCTTGGCCATATCGCCCTTCTTGAGATGGTTGATCAACTCGGCGGCGCGCTCGCCCGCCCCTTCGCGTACGGCTTCGAGGATGCGAGGCTTGGTGACGCGGCCGAGGTAGTTTTCGGCCGTTGGCCGCCAGCCTGCTTCCACCATGTCGAGACCGACAGCGCGGGCGAGACGATCGGCCTCGGCGAGACGCTGCTGGATGCCGTGCACGGTGACGGTGCCGCCGCCGTAGCGATCGGCCTTCTCGTAGAGAGCGTTGACGCCGAACGCCGCGCAATGAGCGAAGAGCTCCGCCTGCTCGGTGCCTTCGAGCGAGGCGAGCCAATCCCAGAGGGCGGCCTCGTCGTCCGGCATACGCGCCTCCCAGGCCTTGTGGCGTTCCTCGATGGCCTGTGCCGCCGGAATTTCCTTCAGGCCGGGCGCTTGCAGGGAGAAGCCGGTGTTGCGCACCGAGACTTCCATGGCCGGGCTATAGGTCATGTAGCGAGAGAAGACGTCCCGGCAGAACTTGTGCAACACAGCCAGGAACGCGACGGACGGATTGTTCGCCAGCCTGTCGCGCAGCGCCAACGTCCGTTCGGCCGTCAGCTCTGTAACAAGGCGTTCCGGAAGCGGCTTGATGACGTCGCCTTCGTCGTCATCTGCATCCATCGGCTGGCTGCCGATGGTGATGACAGCGCGCCGCGCCGAAGAACCGACACCAGCATCATCGTGATCGATGCTGGCGTCACCTCCGTTTCCAGAGCCACTGCCCTCGACGGCGGCGTCAAGCTCATCCTCGGGACGGACATAGCCATGATCGACGACGAATTCGCCATCCCGGCCGATGCTGAGGAAGACACCGGCGCGGGCAATCTCTTCCGGATCGAAGCTGACGGGACGGTTTTCGAAGGCCTCAAGCGCGGCCTCGATCTCCGCCAGACGCAGATCGACCTCGTCGGGCAGATCGCTGGCCTCCGTGTATTCCGCCTCGAGGTCGTCATGCTCCTTGCGGAGTGCTTCTCGGACCGCCCGTTCCTCTTCGGTAAGGTCCTGCATCGCACCGGTCAGTTTGCGCAGACCGTTGGCGTGGCCGTAGGGGAGTTCGACCGAAGCGTCGATCCATTTCCAGCCCTGGTCGGCAATCTCGTCCGCCATACCTTTTAGCTTCTGGTCAACCAGGCTATCGAGCAGGGAGACGTCCTGCAGCCAGCCGTCATTGTCGTGGGAGAAGAGATCGCGCAGGATTGCGCCGCCCGCCGCCTCATAAGCTTCAAGGCCGATGAAACGGGCGCGCTTATCGGATGCCGGCACCGTGGTTTCGGTGAGCATGCGCCGGATCTGCCACGGCTCCTTCTGCCAGGAGTTGCGAATGCTTTCCAAAACCTGTTCCTGACGGGCATGGTCCGGATTGACGGTGAAGGCCATCAACATCTCCAGCGTCATGCCGTCTGCGGCATAGACTTCGAGCAGCACGGGAGACACAGTGGCAAGGCGCAACCGCTGCCTGACGACCTGGACCGTGGTGAAGAAGGCCGCCGCGATCTCCTCCTCGCTCATGCCCTTGTTCCGCAATGCCAAGAAGGCACGGAACTGGTCGAGGGGATGCAGCGCGACGCGCTGGGTGTTTTCGGCGAGACTGTCATCCTCGGCGAGGATGCTGGTCGCCGGATCGCGGACAACGCAGGGCACGGGTGCGGTCTTGGCGAGACGCTTCTGTTTTACGAGGATTGCCAGGGCCTGATAGCGGCGTCCGCCGGCCGGCACCTCGAACATGCCGGTCTCGTTGCCGCCCTCATCGAGCACGGGGCGGACATTGAGGCTCTGGAGGAGTGTGCCGCGGCGGGCGATGTCCTCGGCCAGTTCCTCGACCGAGATGCCGGCCTTGATACGCCGGACGTTCGACTGGCTGAGGACGAGCTTGTTGAAGGGGATGTCACGCGAGGGCGACAGGGTGAGTTTCTGATTGGCAGGTGCCATTGGGATATTCTCCGCGACGGGCGCCGAGAGCCTCTCTCTCTGCACTCAACCCGTCGCGAAAGCCCCAGCCCTCCTCTCCCTCTCGATGGAGCGTGGCCTGCCCCCTGCGATCGGAAGCCACCGCTTCGGGACCGAAGGTCGAATGCAGCCGGGTTCCGTCAGCGCATTCTGCAATCCATCAGATCTCGCCGCGGGCGCGCAGACTGACCTCCCGGCCGATGCCGACGATGATATGGTCATGCAGCGTCAAGCCCAGAACCTGGCAGCCCTTTCTGATTTCCTTCGTCATCGTGATGTCGGCGCGCGAGGGCTCGGGATCGCCGGACGGATGATTGTGGACCAGGATCAGCGCGGTGGCGTTGAGTTCGAGACCGCGCTTCAGGACCTCCCTTGGATAGACCGGCACGTGATCGACGGTTCCGGTCGCCAGACACTCATCCGAAATGAGCCTGTTCTTCTTGTCCAGATAAAGCACATGAAACCGCTCGACCTCGCCGCGGATGGTAAGGGCGCAATAGTCGAGCACCGCCTGCCAGGACGACAGGACCGGGTTCTGGTTGAGGTGGCGCAGCAGAATCTGGCGCGCTTCGTAAATAACCACCCGCTCCTCAGCCGAGATTGGTGCGTGCTGCGTTTCCATGGCAAATGTCTTCTGATGCCGGGTCATGGTCTGGTCTCCCGACGGGCAGCAGGCCCCTTGCCAATGCTCACAACCCGTCACGAGGAACCGCGCCGCCCTCTTCCTCTGAGAGCGGCGCAGACCCGTAAAGCACTGCAGCCAGAATTCAGGCGTTCCGGTTTTCCGCATCCACGGAATTCCTGTTGCGCACATCATCGCTTCGATGCCGGGCATAAAGCATGCGCTCGGCCGCGCGGATGCTGCCGGCTTGACGGGCCGCTTCCGCCCAGACCGAGACCGGCACGTCGGTCTGAAACAGGATGTCGCGCTCGATCCCCATGCCGAAGGGCAGCCGGATGGATTCCAGGTCCCCCAGCGAGAAATGCCCAAGTTCCGGATAGCCGAGATCAGCAAGGCCGAACAGAATGTCGCCGTCAGGATCGAGCTCGGTTGCTAGCCAGACGCCTTGGCCGAAAGGATTGAAGAATTTGACGACCGGCACGTGGTCGGCGTCGCGCTCACGGCCGTTGGCAAGCAGGCGTTCACGGAGATCGGGAGTCAGGAGGATCATGCCGCCCTCTTGTCGCCAGTGCCGGCGTCGGCGGAACCAGTCTCATCCGAAAGGAAGGACTCGATCCAGTCGGCTGCCCGGCTGGCCTCCGGCTCGGCGATGATTTTGTCGGTGATTTCGGAGTAAAGGTTGGTCCGGTTGCTCCGGGCGCCGGATTTACGGTTCTGTTTGGACATCGCGGGTCTCCGCGACGGGCGCTGGAGGTTTCTCCTCCGGTCCTCATCCCGTCACGGCAAACCCGTCCGCACTCTCACTCTCAAAGGGGGCGTTGCGGGGGATTCCCCCGCTCGAAGGGGTCGGCCAAGACTACAGGCTCGGTCGCAGGGGAAGGCTTTCCCCTCCATCTTCTTCGAGCGGTCAGCTACTTGCGATTACCTTCAGCCGCATGGCACGCGTCTCAAGGAGATAGGTTTCCACGCTGGCTAGTAGATGCAGCCCTTCCTCTGTGACGGCCGCTCGCGACAGTCCAGGCTGAACAATGCGCACATCGAATTCGTAGCGATAGTCCTGCCAGCTCGCTTTCAGCTTCTTGAGGAAGGCGGCCGTTCCATGTTCGAAGCGGGAAGTCTGGCCCTTCTCGAGGCGCAACTTCTCCCGCTTCAGCATATGAATGAACATTCGATTGGGACGATCACGCCAGCGGGCGGATTTTTGGGCCTGCCCGCACACTTCATAGAGATCTTTCACCCGTGCACCAGGCGTGTCGGAACTGGAATATTTGCAATGGTGAAGCGTCACCTGCACCAGACCTTCAGTTATTCGAAGAGTGACCACATCCGCGATCTCGCCGGCGCCGTCATCGTCGAAAATGAGGTCATATGCGTCACGCTCTGCGAGCAATGTCTCGATGACGCGTCGCTGCACCGAGTCGGCACGCTTCTCAGGTCCCTGCGCCTCGGCGCGGATATTGGTTTTCGACCAATCCCAGGCCTCGATCCGGTCGTTGGGATAGGGTTCGACCACGACGCCTTCAGGCAGGGCATAGAGGTGGCTGTAGATCAGCAGTGAGCCATCTCCAAAGTCGATCTGCGGGGAATCCTCGCCGAAGGATTCCGACAGCGGTTTCACCTTGCCGCTGACCTTTATGGTTGTTTTCGGACCAGAGCGCTGCGGATAGCGGGCGACACCTTCGGCAAACACGATTTCGAATTCGGCGATATGGGTGTCGCTGCGCACAGCGAAGCGCAACGGACCCGTGCGTTCATGATCCAGCAGCTCGATGTCGCATTCGGCGAAGGCTACGGGCTCGGCGCCGAAACTGATTTCTATCCGGTCCTCGATTTGCGTCAGCAGCGATTCAGGCCAGTGGATCGCGACCGGCGGCACATTTGGGCGTTCGCTGATCTGGCGAGGTCGCATCGCGCTCTTGAAGACGCCATCGGTGGTGATCCCTGGATCGTTGACGGCCTTGCCGATATCCGCGCACCATTCGACCCAGTCAGTCAGATCACGAACCCGCGAAATCGACCAGAACTTGCCTTTGGCTGAACAGCCACGAGAGGCGGGAACGCCGTCGAGGAACCCGGTTGCGAACACGTTGTTCTTGATGCGCGACTGGGACTTCGCCGTGTCGAGTCCGTCGGCGACATCGACACCCATATACATGGAGTAGCGGACACCGCGTCCCTGATGGTGCGTCAGGCCAAGATTGCGCAGGATCAGGCGATTGAACCCGTGCAGGCTGCGGAACACCTCCTCGCCCTCGACCCGGCGTGTGGCCTCACCGCAGACCGCCTTGGCCAATCGGTCATACGGTCCCTTGATTGAGCTGCTGATATAGAGGAGCTGACTATCGGGATCCCAATGCATCATGTGCAGGTCCCAGGTGACATTGGTCGCGTGCTGGGCCGTGGTCCAGCCGGCCTGCTCTTCGGAGCGGGTGACGAAGATGGCGACACGCTGGTGTGGGTTAACCTTCATGCCGAGATAGACGCCGGGACTATACAAGTCCTCGGCCCGCAAAGGCTCCCAACCATTGCAATTGGTGCGATAGACGACGGCGTTCATCTTCGGTTCAAGCGTCTGCAGCGGAATGTCGCTCAAGTCGCCTACAAAGCCCTTGAACATCTCGGAACGGCGGACCTGCCGGTCGATCTTCGCGGTGCTGAGTGCCTCAACCAGTGCGTTCCAGTCGGCATCCTCCGCATAGAGCTTGGCCAGTGAACGATCAATGTCGTCAATGCCGGTGTTGGCGATGACGGTGGCGTCGCCGAGGCGCGGATCCTGGCGGGTGAAGCGGCCGACAAACTGGATGGTGACGGCTATGCTCTTGTGCGGATCGTGCAGGGCGGCGATCTTCAGTTCCGGCAGATCGAAACCTTCGCCAAGCATGTCCACGCAAACGATGATCCGGCTCTCGAAGCGCCGCAGAGCGGCAAGGTTTGCACGACGTTCACGGATCGACTGCTGGCTATGAACGATGACCGGACGAAGTTCCGGGTACATCTCGCTGTAAAGCTGGTGGAGGGTTCTGGCACGGTCGATGGTCTGACAGCGCGCCATGGCGAGATGGTTGAGGCCGGCGGCCAGATCACCCTGGAGGACTTCACCGAGCTTCTCCGCGACCGCGAGATCGGCGTCCGCCTGATCGAGCCCGAAAACAGCCTCGAAGCGGATCGGTTTGAAATAGCCTTCGGCCTGCGCCTTCTTGAGCGGATAGGTGTAGATGAACTCGCCGTCGACGCGCCGGCCGTCCTCACGGAACGGTGTGGCGGTGAACTGGACGATCGGAAGCGGCGGCTCGCGATCGGCGAAGAGACCCCGAAAGCGGGCCCAGGTCGGGGCACCGATGTGATGAGCCTCGTCGATAAACAGCGCAGAGGCACGTGCTGCCATCCGCTCCTGGACCGCTGCTTCGGCCCGGCCGGCGATCTGCATCGTCGTGACGATGACATTGGCGCTGTCGAAGATCTCATCCACCTCGGCTACCGTCGTCGGAATGTGCGAAAGGCGCATCACCACGGGAAATACTGCCTTGTCTTCCAGGCATTGCTGTTGCCTCAGCACGCCGAAGGTCTCGAATTTGCCCGCGATCTGCTCTCGCAGGGCGTCCGTCGGCACCACGACCAGTAGTCTCTCGAAGCGCTGGTGGGCGTTGAGCGCGAGCATGGTTTCCGTCTTGCCGGTGCCCGTCGGCATGACGATGGTGGCCGGATCGCTCGATCGCGTCGCATGGGCCAAAGCCGCGTGCAACGCGCCGATTTGAGGACGTCGCAGACCGGGCTGGGCTGGCTGCTCACTTTCGGCTGCTCGTCCCTCCCGGAGATGAAAGGCGCCTGACCAGGATGCCGAAACCGCTGCCAGCCGTTCGACCCGCGCTTGGCGCTTCAACGTGTCGATGCGGATGGGCAACGCAGTCATCCACCGGCCTTTGCCGGCATCGAGTGCTTTGGCGATCTGCGCAGGTTCACTTGCACCGGGGACCAGAAGAATGAGATCCGCCTCCAGCGAGGTGGCAGTCTTCGCATTGAGAATCTTCAGTGCCTCGCCGGTCGGCAGCGTGGTTTCATGACCCGTCGCACGGCGGATCGAAAAGGGTCGCAGCCGGCAGCGCACGCGCAGCGGCGGAACCGCCAACTGGCGTATCGGACTTCCCAGGACCTTGCCCTCGATCGCAAGCCGAGCCGGCAGCAGCAGTTCGACCTCGGGATTGAAGAGATCGTCCTGGGCGGGTTCGGGGCGTTTGCGGGAGGCCATGGTCGCGTCCCAGACTAAGCCGCAATCGTCTGGGGCGAAGGCGGGACGGTGATCACCGTTCCGCTCGTCATCAGAACGATCAGGCCCCGTTCAGCACCGGTCATGTCGAGATAGGCAAGCACTTGGGCCCGATAGTGATCGAGTGTCTCCTGGGCGGGATTCACGTCGCTCTTCCAGTCGATCACGACGGTTGGCCGACCTTCCGGATCAATTGTAAGCGCGTCCGCGATGCCGGCAGTCGCAACCAGCTCGGCATCCTCTTGCTGAAGGGCATAGACCGGAAATTCAGCGAGCAATGAGGGACGCAAGGCCGCCACCTCCGACAAGGCCAGCGTTCGCGTAACGCAACCGACCAGTTCCTCAGGCGAAAGCCCGTTCGCCGGCTCGGAGGCGGGCTCCTCGCCGAGCGCACGGATGAGGTCAGCGGCACGCGCGATGAGAGCCGCGCCGGCCTCGTCGCATTCCCCTGTCAGAATTTCTTCCATGAGCTTGTGAAGGATAAGTCCACGCGCGCGCCCGCCCTGGAGGGAGGCGGCCGCTTCTGCGTCTGGTGCCGAAGTATCAGCGGAGCCGATCCATATATCCGGCTCTTCTTCCTGAAGCACCGAACCGGTCGCCGTCTCGTCGCGGCTCGGCGCAAGCCAGGTCAGGTGCATCTGCCTTTCAGCAATCAAATCAGCCTCAGTGTCAAAGCTCTCCCGTGTCTGGTCGTTTGCGGCATCGCCTGTCACCACGATCGGATCGATCGGCAGATGCGACACGTCAAGGGGAGGGAGTTCTGTCAGGGACAGGTCCACCAGGCCGATCCAGGCCGACGCTGAAGGCGTGGCGTCGAGCCGCGGCAAGACCAAGAGCTCCCGGGCGCGGGTTGCCGCGACATACCAGAGCCGAACCCGCTCGCGGTCCAGTTCATCCTTCTCAGCCTGCCGCGCCGCGTCGTAACCGGACGGAGGGACACCCAGAACCGGGCAGTAGAAGGTATCAGTCTGGCGATCGGTCACGGCGCTATCAGGCGCCATCACACCTGTCATGGTGTTAATGGGGATGACGACCGGCCATTCGAGACCTTTCGCGGCATGCATCGTGTAGAGGGCGACGGCTTCTTCCTGCGCATCAGGCCGGCCTTCCACGGCACGGGCCTCATCCATCCATGCCGCCGTTATTGTCTCGGAAAAGGCCCGCAGGCCGCGTACTGCATAGCTGACGGCGAGGCTGAGATAGAGATCGACATTGGCAAGCGCTCGTTCTGCCTGACCGCGATGCCGTTCCAGAAGAACAGGGCGTACCCGAAGGACATCAACGGCCTGCGAAAGAAGATCGTGCGGTGTCGTGCTGTTGGCGCGTTTCTGGAGCGCCTGCAGCCGCTCGATCACATCGCGCGCCAGCGGATGCATTATTGTCGCCGGGTCGACACCGAGGTCGAGCCACGGGATCCGGTCGGGTTCTTGTTCCGAACGCGGAAGCGCCCAGACGATGTCCAGGAGTTCCTCTTCGCTGAGCCCGACAATCGGGCCGCGCAGCAGTGCGCCGAGCGCCAGCGTATCACGACGATCGGCGAGAACCCGCGTGATCGCGATGAGGTCCTGAACTTCCTGCCGACGAAACAGACCTTTACCGGCCTGGGTTGCGACCGGGATGCCACGGCGTTCAAGGGCTTCTTCATAACGCCAGAGTTCCGCGCCGGTCGGGGCGAGCAGGGCGATGTCGCCTGGCTGGCAGGGGCGTTGTGCACCGGCTTTGCGATCCCGGACCGGATGACTGCCGATCAACCGCGCGCAAAGTTCAGCCACCGATTCGGCTTCGGCGTCGCGTCGCTGCTCGGCGCTGGCCTTGCCGTTCTCGTCAGCAACCGCGATATCGATCGCCGCGACGCAGACGCCATCATCCGGATCGCTGTGGAAGGGATCGAGCGCTGTGAAGCCGGGCTGGCCATCAGCCGATAGAACAGCCTCGAACCGTTCGTTGACGAAAGTGAGGATCGAGGCACAGGAACGGAAATTGGTCGAGATCGAAACGAGTCCGTCCACGTCCTGATTCGAGAAGGCCGTGCGGGCCTGGACATAAGCACCGACATCCGCGCTGCGGAAGCGGTAGATTGCCTGCTTGGGGTCACCGACCAAGAAGAGTGCGCCCGGCCTAATCCGGAAGTTCGTCCAGTCCTTCGGGTCATCGCCGGGATCACCGCATAGACGCCAAAAGATTTCGGCCTGGAGCGGGTCGGTGTCCTGAAACTCGTCGACCAAGACCTTTGAATACCGCTGACCGAGCGCCTGTCGCACAATTTCATGGTCACGCAACAGATCGCGCGCGGCGTAGATAAGATCGTCGAAATCAAGCTGGGCGCTGGCGCGCTTGTGCTCGCGATAGCGTGCCAGGATTGTGCGTGCTTCATCTATCAATGTCGTCAGGACCTGGCCGGAAACCGCCTGGAGCAGTGCGGTCCACGCGCCACAGCACGCCTCGTACAAACCGCTGGCCGTATCGTTCAGCCTGTCACCGTCTGCCTTGGAAAGCCCGGCCTGCTTGGCCGCCGCCGCCCATTTGCCCTTCTTGCGGTAGGCGTAAAAACTGCCTGCCCCGGTCGTAAGGTCGGGATGCGGACGTGCAACCAGCAGCCCGACGAGTGCGGCGGGCGTGGAACCATCTGCAACGGATGGAAGGGCAGCCACCATTTCAGAAAAGCGCGCGGCGAAGACCTCCGTTTCCGGCTCATCGACGCCGGCACCTTGCACAAAGGCCGATAGTTCGTCGGCCGCCTGCTGGAAGGCTTGCAGGTGGCTTGCAAAGAGCATCGCGTCCGGTGCGACCAGATTCCTCGAACGCCGGAGGGCTTCGGCGATCTTATGCATCAGAGCGACGGTCTCTCCCGGGCTATGCAGCACCATCTCGGCCAGGACACCGCCCTGATCGCCAGACAATCGCTCGCGCAGCCAGCCATCGACGATTTCGAGGAAGTTGAGATCGGCCTGGTTGCGATCGATGACCGCTGCGCCCGGATCGATATCAGCTTCCGCCGGGTAGGGCTTGATCAATCGCTGACAGAAGCCGTGGATGGTCGAGCAGGTGATTTCGTCGATCGCCGTGCTGGCCGAAATCAGATTGTCGCGCTGCGCCGCAGACAGTCCCTCCGGCAGGCCGGCGCGGAGCTCCGGTGCGACATGGCCGGCGGCGAGATCTTCGACGAAATCGCGGACGCGCAAGAGGAGCTCGCTGGCCGCCAGTTCTGTAAACGTAACCGCGGCGATGGAACTTGGCGCGACACCCTGCGCCAGCATGACAGCGATCCTGCCGGCCATGACGGCGGTCTTGCCCGACCCCGCGCCGGCCTCCACCAGGATGGACCGGTCGTGGCGGCTGATAGCGTCACGCCGGGCACCATCATCCTTGAGGACTTCCACGCTGCTCATCATTCCGCCTCCCAGATCGGCGCGACTTCGCTCAACCGCTCGATTGCAGCGGCTTGCTTGCGTTTGCAGTAGGTGGCGCCTGCGTTTGCCGGCAGGGCAAAAGCGAGATCGTCATAGTCGCCTCCGGTATCCGGCCCGGGCAGTGCAGCGCCGCTGGCCAATGCGGTTCTCGCCGCCTGCAGATATGCCTTGATCTCCGCCAGGACGATGTCCGGCTCGTCAAGCCGGAGGTCAAGCGGTTCACGCGGATAGAGCAGCGAGGCACTGATCGCGATGTGGTCGCCCAGGAGCGCCTTGACGGCGAAGGCATAGAGGCAACGCTGAAGCTCGCGGCCGCCGTTCATGCGGATGTTGCCTTTGGGCGACTTACCGGTCTTGTAGTCGCGTACGAGCGCCCAACTGCCGTCATCAGCGATGTCGAGCCGATCGATATAGCCGGCAATCTGAAATCCGGTGTCGGGGATGATCACCGGCACACTGGCGTCCCAGGGCAATGCCGCCTCCGACTTGGGCTCGGACCCGCCGAACGGGACTTCGCCAAAGGATCGGCTGCCCGGCAAATGATCATTGCCATAGGCAAGCGCCTGTCCGGCAAGAGCGCGCGCGTCCCCAAGCGTGCGGCCCCAGATAACAGCGGGCGGAACGGGCCGTTCGCTTTCCCATTCGGCCGCCACCGCACCAGCAGCTTCGTCCACCGCAGCCCGAACGGCAGCCACGTCGGCGGACGCGATACCGCCTGTCGCCTCGAGGTTTCGCAGGGCGCCGTCGAGCACCAGATGGATGAGGTCGCCGGTTTGCAGGGCGTCAAGCACGAGCGGCTCGGCACTGCCTTGCGGGGATTTCCAACCGAGAGCATAGCGCCAGAGGAAGTTGATGGGGCTGCGCAGCAGTGTCTTGAGCGAGCTCGCCGACTGGGTCCGCGCGAGGATCGCGAGAACCAAAGGATGATCAGACCTGACCATTCCATCATGAGCTGTCACATCGGCCATGCGCCAATCGCGCCAGCAGGAACGCGCACTCAATGCCTGGGGATCGGCGGCGAATTCCTGTGGCCGCGCCATCAGCCGGTCGGTTTCACTGAAGGCATGGGCGGGAACGGCGTTGCGCCGCAGATAGGCTTCCTCGTCATAGGTGGCGAGGAGAGGGCTGCGACCCAGCAGCCGGCCGTCGCTGTCGCGTCGGGCGCGGGTGAGGACGACGTCGCTGCCCGTAGTGGCGAGGATCGTATCAAAGTCACGGCGATCTGCCAGATTGACGGGAAGCGGGTCGAGCTCGCCCGTTGGAATGATGTGGTCCGGGATCAGCCGATCTTCGGCGATCCCGCGTGGCCAGCGGGAGGAATTGAGACCGATCAGCCGAGCGAAGCGTCGCGGCGACGCGGCGAGGGCGCTGGCCGGCATCCAGGCCACGGAGACGGAGGCCTCGAGCCCGTCATCCTGTTTCAATGATTCCAGCGTGCTGTCGATCGCGCCGGCGGGCCCTGCCAGAAGGGCTTTGCGCCAGATGGACAATGCCCGGCCCTTGAGGAAGGCTTCGCCGATCTCCTGTACCGCGTCCGGTCCCTTTGCCAGCAGATCGACCGCAGCACGCAACACCGGGGCGTGATCCATGCCGTCAGGCCAGTCGTCTGGCGCGAGGCGCGCCAGCAGTTGGTTCCAGGCGGACGGCGTTGACAAGGGTGCATCGCTTGGAAGGACGCGCATCCAGCCATCGGGAAGGGAAGCCAGAGGTGCAGAATCGCGGCACAGGGCGGCGAGACGGCGCAAGCGCGACTGCGAAAGTCCGCGCACGACGATGTCGGCGAGTGCCGCTGCCGCTTGTCCGTCACGTGTCGTGACGGCAGGGACGCCATGAACGAAATGCAGATCAATATTGGCATCGGCTCGCAGCGCGAGAAAATGATCGTCGTAGTCGGCCGGCGACGCGGTGGCGATGGCAATGTCGGCGGGCGATACGCCCGACGCGAGCAGTGACCGAACCCAACGCAGTGTCTCGACTGCCTCATGGTAAGCGGTCGCGGCACTGACGGATCGAATGGTCGGCGCCTCAGCATCGCCTCGAGAGACAGCAACTCCGCTTTCCTTGAGCCAGGCTGGGACAGGGCGAGGACCTGACGTCCATTGCATGGGGATGTGCTCGGCGAGCGCCTTCAGCAGAGGCCGCCAGCAGGGAGACAGTTCGGTCAGTCCGACGATTTCCATCGAGCCGAATATGGCGGGCGCATGGGTGATCCGGCTGATGGCTGTGGCGACAATATCGACCGAACACATCATTCCGCCCGGAAGTTCGGTGAGAACAGCGGCCTCCAGGCGAGCGATGGCTTCAAGCCTTGGATGATCAGCTGACCGGGAGGCAAGATCGATACCTGCCCGCCACGCCTTGTGCAGTGTGTCGGCGGCCGCGCCGATCATGCCCGGCAGCATCTTGATATCTTCCAGTTCGCCCATCGGTGTTTCAGGGAGGACCGTCTGGATCGCCGCGCGCAGGCTTTCTTCGTCGATCGCGCGGGTGAAGCCGCCCGCGAGCCGCACCGCGGCTTGTTCGAATGACATGATCTGGAGGCCATGTTGACCGCCACGAGCCGCCGCGAGGCGGGCCTCCCGCATTGCCAGGCGACCATACACGACAAGGGTGGATCGCTTCGCGGCCGTCATCGCTGCCCCCTTTCCGGGTTACTTCTTGTTCGGACGCTGGGTCAGCGCCGACGCAGCCGCGCTCTTGGCTGCCTTGCTGCTATTCGGGTTCCGTAAGACCTTCGCGGCTGCGCTCGCCGCCTTCTTGCTGGTTACCTCACGGTTTGCACTGCGCTTCGGCATCACCCTCTCCTTCGGCAATTAGCGATGTTCTGCCGTTGACGAACGGCTATAATGGGAATAATAATTACACGGACTTTCCGTCTTGTCCATATAGTTTATAGTCTGACCAAGGTGGCCAATCGTATAGTTTCTCGCAGTCAGGGAGCCGTGAGTGCGCTGGGGTGTTGAGCAAAGGCTTGAATTTATTGAGTTTCGCCTGTTCTGGGAGGGCTCGATCAACCGCGCCGACATCGTTGAGTTTTTTGGCGTGTCGGTTCCGCAGGCTTCGAAAGATCTGGCGCTTTATCAGGAGAGGGCGCCCGGAAACATGGAGTATGACAAGCGCGGCAAGCGCTATGTTGCTGCCAAGAAGTTTGTCCTGCGCTTCCTGGATCCCGACCCTTATGTCTATCTCGCCCAGCTTCGTTCAGTTGCCGAAGGCTCCGTCCCATCAAGTGATTCCTGGATTGCGGAACTCCCCAAGACCGATGTTGCGCTAACGCCCAAGCGGGATGTCGACATCGAGGTTCTGCGCAAGATTCTCGATGCCGTGCGCGAAGGCGTCTCGGTGGATGTCTTCTATCAGTCTATGAACAAAGTTCGCCCGGATCCGATTTGGAGAAGGATCACGCCGCATGCGTTTGGCTATGACGGGTTCCGTTGGCATGTTCGCGCCTATTGTCACCTTGAGCACAAGTTCAAGGACTTCCTGTTGCCACGGACGCTTGAAGTCGGCGGCAAAGGCGACCCCGGGGCAACTGGCGAGCAGGACTGGCTCTGGAACAACTTTTTCGACGTGGTCATCGGTCCGCATCCCGATCTCACGGAGAGCCAGAAAAAGGTTGTCGCCAAAGACTACGGGTTCGACCACGGGAGCGGCGTTCTTTCGGTTCGCTATGCAATGCTGTTCTATGTTCTCAAGCGACTTGGCTTGCTTGTGGATGCGGCAAAGCAAAGCCCTCGTACGCAGCATATCGTTGCATTAAACCGCAAGGAGACTGAGGCGGCGCTGGAAAAGGCGGAGCTTCAGCTATGAAGATTTCGGGGGGAAGCGTCGACTGATGGGTGCAAAACTCGAGGATGTAAAGAACGGCGCGTCGATCTGCGGTATTGCCTCGGCGAGGCCGGCGCATGTCGTTTCGGTCGACTGGATTGGCGACCAGGCGATTAACGTCGTCTACCGCGACCATAACGGAACGGTGGCGGAGTCGGTCCTCTATCGCGACGATGAGCATCGCCTTGAGGTGGAGCAGAGCGGTCGAGCCTGGTCGTTCGATGCCGATGGCGCGCTTTTGCGTCTCGTGACCGAGGCCAACCGCATCAAGCTGGCACACTATTTCGACCCCTACCTCGCCATTCACACGAGCCTGGTCGATCCGTTGCCGCACCAGATCTCAGCAGTATACGGCGAGATGCTGCCGCGCCAGCCGTTGCGTTTCCTCCTCGCAGACGACCCTGGTGCCGGTAAGACGATCATGGCCGGCCTGCTCCTCAAGGAGTTGATCGCACGAAGTGATCTCGAACGATGCCTGATCGTCGCGCCTGGCAGTCTTGTTGAGCAGTGGCAAGACGAACTCGGGCAAAAATTTGATCTGGAATTCGACATCCTCACACGTGACATGATCGAAACCTCGCGGTCGGGCAACCCGTTCAGCGATCGAGACCGGTTAATTGTCAGGCTCGATGTGTTGGCGCGCAACGAGGAGCTTCAGGAGAAGCTCATGAGCGCCCGCGAATGGGACCTGATCGTCTGTGACGAAGCACATCGTATGTCAGCGACGTATTTTGGCGGCGAGGTGAAATATACACGCCGCTATCAAGTCGGGCAGAAGCTTGGGCAAGTCTGTCGCCATCTCCTGCTCATGTCGGCGACCCCACACAATGGTAAGGAGGAGGACTTCCAACTCTTCATGGCACTGCTCGACGGCGATCGTTTCGAAGGCCGATTCCGGGACGGCGTACATTACGCTGACACCGAAGACATGATGCGGAGGCTGACGAAGGAGGAATTGCTCAAGTTCGACGGCCGGCCGCTTTTCCCGCCGCGCCGTGCCCGCACAGTCAAGTACGAGCTCTCCGAAGGCGAGGCCGCCCTTTATACTGCCGTCACCGAATATGTGCGTACCGAAATGAACCGTGTGCAGCGGTTCGCCGAAGGGGATAACAAGAAGCGCAACAATGTTGGTTTCGCATTACAGATCCTGCAACGGCGCCTCGCTTCATCTCCGGCAGCAATCTACCAGTCGCTGAAACGCCGTCGCGAGCGTTTGGAGACAGAGTTGGGCGAAGCGCGGCTGGCGGCCAAAGGGCGCCGTGCCGGAGTCGCTGAGCCGGCGCTCAACGCTGATATGCTGGGCAACATCGAGGAATACGGCCAGGAGGAGATCGACGAACTTGAGGATCTGATTTCAACTGGCGCGACGACGGCTGAGACGATCGAACAGCTTGCGTTGGAAGTCGAGACGCTGAAAGACCTCGAGTCCAAAGCCATGGGCGTCCTGCGTTCCGGCGTGGACACGAAGTGGACCGAACTCAATCGTATTCTCGACGATGATCTCATGACTGACGCGGCGGGGAATCGCCGTAAGTTGATCATCTTCACAGAGCCCAAAGACACGCTTCACTATCTTCTCGACAAGGTACGTGCGCGCCTTGGCAATCCCGAGGCAGTCGACGTGATTCATGGCGGGGTATCGCGCGAGGAACGTCGAAAAGTTATCGAGCGATTCATGCAGGACAAGGACTTGCTTGTCCTTATCGCAAACGACGCAGCCGGCGAGGGTGTGAACCTTCAGCGCGGGCATCTGATGGTCAACTACGACCTTCCATGGAATCCCAACAAGATCGAGCAGAGGTTCGGTCGCATCCATAGAATCGGGCAGTCCGAGGTATGTCACTTGTGGAATCTCGTGGCGGCTGACACGCGCGAAGGTGAAGTCTATGCGCGGCTCCTAGAAAAGCTGGAGACGGCACGGGAGGCATTGGGCGGTCGCGTCTACGATGTGCTGGGTGAGCTTTTTGAAGGTACGTCGCTCAAGGAGCTGCTCCTCCAGGCAGTGCAGTACAGCGAGCAGGAGGATGTGAAAGCATATCTCTTCCGCCAGGTAGATGGAGCAGTCGATCAATCCCATCTGCTGGAGTTACTTCGGCGGCGGGCGCTGACCAACGACACTATGCCCGCGGCCAAGGTCGATGAGCTGCGACTCGAAATGGAGCGTGCCGAAGCACAGCGGCTCCAGCCTCATCACATCCAGAGTTTCTTCATTGAGGCATTCCAGCATCTCGGTGGCCGTCTCAAGCGTCGCGAAGATGGGCGCTGGGAGATCACGCACGTTCCGGTACGCATCCGCGAGCGCGATCGGCAGATTGGCACCGGAGCGCCTGTTCAGAAACAATATGAGCGGATTTGTTTCGACAAGGCCCACATCAACCAGCAGCCAGTCGCTTCCTTTATCTGCCCCGGTCACCCGCTTCTGGAGGCCGTAATCAGCCTGATCCGCGAGCAATATGAGCAGATCATGCGCCAAGGTGCAATCATGGTCGATGAGACCGATCCGGGCGACGCGATTTCGGCAATCTTCCTTCTGGAGCACACAGTACAGGACGGCCGAACCACAAGCGCAGGGAAGCCGCATGTAATCTCGCAGCGCCTCCAGTTCGCCGCAATCGACCGAGCCGGCACGACTGTCAACGCCGGAATCGCGCCTCATCTCAACCTGCGACCGGCAAAGACAGAAGAGATCGACGCTGTGCGTGACCTGCTCGACGAGCAATGGCTGACCAGCGAACTGGAGAAGTCTGCGATCAGGTTTGCCACGGTGGAACTGGCCCAGGAACATGTCTCAGAGGTCAAGGCCCGCCGGTTGCCTGAAGTCGAGAAGGTCGAGCAGGAAGTCCGGGCCCGACTGAAAAAAGAGATCAATTACTGGGACTCGCGTGCCTTCGAACTGAAAGAAGAAGAAAAGGCCGGTAAGCGAACCCGGCTAAACTGGCAGAACGCGCAGCGTCGTGCCGAGGACCTCGCGGAGCGGCAGAAGCGCCGAATGGACCAGCTTGAGCAGGAGCGGTTTATTTCATCCCAACCGCCACGTGTGCGCGGTGGCATGGTGGTCATTCCGCATGGCCTTCTGGCTGCGCGGGATGCCCCCCGAGTTCCAGACCATTTCGCGGAAGATCCCGCCGCCCGCAAGAAAATCGAGATTGCCGCGATGCAAGCGGTGATGGCGGCGGAACGCGCTCTGGGACACGCTCCTGTCGATGTCTCCGGCCAGAAGGTTGGCTACGACATTGCTTCACATGATCCGAAATCGGGGCATCTTCGGTTCATAGAAGTCAAAGGTCGCATCGATGGTGCAAATTCCGTGATGATCACGCGCCAGGAAGTCATCACGTCCTTGCACGAGCCGGAGAAATTCATTCTGGCGATCGTAGCGGTCGCCGACGGCTTCGCCCATGAACCGCGCTACGTGCGTGGCCCGCTCGTCGAGCGGGAGCCCTCGTTCCTTGAAACAGCAATTCAATTCGACCTTCGTCGCCTGCTGGAGCGGGCGCAAGAGCCAGCTTAGGGGGTTGTCGTGATTGATATCCAGGACTTCTCCATCCTCGCCCCTGTTCCGCTGGAGCACCTTCAATCGGGAGCCGAAATCTCCGGCAATACCGGCTTCGTTGCATTTGGCTCGCGCAAGTGGGAGCTGTTCCGCAAAGTCGACGAACTGCGCGCCGATCAGCGTGTTCCTGTCCTCATATATCCGTCGCATGAGGACGTACCGGCGAAGGACAGTTTTATCGTGTCCTGGGTGGGATGGTATGTCGGTTGTGAGGAAAGCGGAAACGGCAAGCATTCGAATGGCATGTTGCATCGCCCCCCGACTACGGGGCAATATTCGTCGGATAATCAAGGGCACTGGGCGGTATTTTGGCACGTGTCCGAACTGTGCGAGCTGGCTGCCGCGCAACGCTTGGCGATTTCCGCGATCCAAACGGTCAAGGGTGGCTGGCGCAAAAGCTCCCCACCGCGCGGACCAGAACTGGTAGCCACTCCCTCTACACTTGAGTGGCCGCTATGAGCGCGGGGCGTCAAATAGCGGCCAGCGCCGCCGCTCCCCCCGGCTATTTCCATCGGATACGGGAAAGCGCGTCGAGACGTTGGGACCAGCTCGAAGCGGACCCGGAGCTCGCAGGTCCTTGGCACCAGCTCTTCAAACAGGTGCAAAGCCCGCGACACATTCTCTCGGAGCTGCTTCAGAACGCCGACGATGCTGGCGCCAAGGAAGCGCGGGTATCGATCGAGAATGATCGCTTCGTGTTCGAGCATGATGGCGAGGATTTCATCGAAGCTCATTTCGCGTCGATCTGCCGCTTCGGCTACTCGAACAAGCGCGCCCTCCATACGATCGGTTTTCGGGGAATCGGCTTCAAGAGCACATTCAGCCTGGGTGATCGGGTCGAGCTTTTCACGCCGACTCTCGCTATCGCCTTCGAACGCACCCGGTTCACCGAACCGCGCTGGATCGACGGCGCGAGCACCACGTCGGGAACGACGCGTGTCGAGGTGGCGATCTCCAACCCCTTGCTGCGCCGTGAGGTCGAAAAGAACCTCGACGAATGGCTGAAAAGCCCGGTGTCGCTGCTCTTCTTCAAGACAATTCGCCGCCTTCAAATCGGCGATGAGGCAGTGCATTGGCAAAGCCTCGGCCCGGGTCCCATCGCCAACAGCGAATGGATGGCCCTTGACGATAAAGCGGATGATCCCTTCCTGCTGGTGCGCTCGGCCGAAGAGGAGTTTCCGGTCGATGCGCTCGACGAGATCCGTAAGGAGCGTATGATTGGCGCCGAGGACGGCGGCGACTTTCCACCCTGCCGGGTGGAGATCGTCCTGGGAGCGAAAGGACGACTCTATGTTGTCCTGCCGACCGGTGTTGAGACCCCGCTTCCCTTCGCCTGCAACGCTCCCTTCATCCAGGATCCTGCGCGACTTAAGATCAAAGATCCAGAGACGTCGCCGACCAATCGCTGGCTGCTGAAGCGCACCGGCGAGCTCGCCGCCAATGCGATGGCAGATTGGCTCGAACAAGCCAAAGCCAGTCCGCGAGAGAGGGCGGATGCCTACGGGTTTCTCCCAGACGTCGACCGAGAGGCGAGCACGCTAGAAGGGACTTGTGCTGCCATTGTCGAGCTGGCGTTTGATGAAGCGATCGGAGATCGGCCGGTCCTGCTCACCGAAGAAGGCCATGTCGCCGCAGCCAACGGGGCGATCGCTGTCCCACAGCCGATATTTGATATCTGGCCCGCCGACCAGGCGATGGCCTTGCTCGATAAACAGTCGCGACCGGCGCTCTGCCAGCATGTGTCGTCGAGAGACCGAACCAAGCTGGTTCATTGGAACCTAGTCGAGGAATTTTCGAAAGCCGATCTGCTTGAGCAACTGCGTAACAAGCATCTCCCCCGACCGTCCACGTGGCGACACCTGCTGAATTTGTGGTCGTATATCGCGCCCGAGGTGACTGGCTGGCAATGCCGCAACGCCGATCAACTACGCGTCGTTCCGGTCCAAGGCAAGGAAGTGCTCTACTCAGCCTCGGAGGTCGTACGACTCGGCGAGAAGAAGTTGCTACAGTCGGACGAGGACTGGGAGTTCCTGGCCGACCATCTGATAGTACTCAACCAGAACTGGACGCGCTTCCTCGCTGAACAGCGTCGCGGCAGGAGTGCCAAGGACACTGGGCGAGGCGACGCTGTCGAGGCAGCCTTCGCGGTGCTAGAGGAGATCGGCCTTGACGGGACCAGCGACGTCAATGCCGTGATCGAACGCGTCGCCGTCGATTACTTCAGTTCTGATCAGCCAAAGCTGGTCGAGTGCGTCCAGCTTGCCCAAATCGCAGCTAAGCTGGGGGTCACCATCGGCGGATCCTTTCGGTATGCCTGTGCTGACCTGAAGCTTCGCGCTATCGAAAAGGCCGTGCTGTTCGATGAGCACGGCACGCTGGAACAGCTGTTGCCAGAGGCAATCCAGAAAACTCGGCTTCTACATCCCGATTATGTTGCGAGCTTCAAGTCCTGTACCCGCGACGAGTGGCTCCAATGGATCTCGTCGGGCAGATCGGGGCTGCGGACATTCCCACCCCTTGCAGAGACGCGGACGTTCTCGGGACGCGAGTCTTCGCTGAATGTCGAGCTCAAGAAGCGAGCATTCTCGGGACGGGTTGAGTATCGGTACAAGGACCCGTGGTTCTATATTAACGATTGGGACTTTCCAGCTGAGCTTTGGACGCATTGGCAGCGCGCAGCAAAGACGGACGACGGCATATGGGCTGCCGTCGCGGAGAGACTGATTGCGGAGAAGAGCGATTTCTGGTCACAGAAGGCATCTGCGACAATCGTTGAGGAAGCTTCCAACGGCCATCGACGAACCGTATTGCGCCGCGGGCTACTTCCGACGTGGGCATCGCGGCTTCGGGAGCTGCCGTGCCTTCGCGATGTGCGCGGTTTCCTGCATAAACCCGGCGATCTTCTGCGGCGCACCCCGGAGACGGAAGCACTGATCGATGTCGAGCCTTTTGTGCAGGGGCTGCTCGACCGGGAAACGACCCGCCCGCTGCTGGACTTGCTCGGCGTCCGGAATACACCGAGCGGCCCGGAGCGCTTGCTCGACCGGCTGCGCGCATTGGCAAAGTCGGACAGGGCTCCTAGCCACGAAGTCGAGAAATGGTATCGCCGTCTCGATCAGATGTTTGACGGAAGCTCGACCACGGACGCGCAGAGCATCAGGGATGCCTTCAGGACCGAGAAACTCATACTTGCCCACGACGGCACGTGGGTCACGTCGGGAGGAGTGTTCCTAGCCGGGGATGAAGAGGATGTTCCTGGCGCTGCGACAGTCCGGGTCTCGGTGGTCGATCTCAGCTTATGGCGGCGCATCGGTGTCGCTGATCGTCCGTCAGCGGACCTGGCGCTACAATGGCTGGGCACTCTGGAATCAGAAAAGGTGCTGTCGCCCGACGATGCGCGTCGCGTTCGCACCCTGCTGGGACGCTACCCGACGCGAATCTGGGAAGAGTGCGGCCATTGGGTGAACCTGCTGGGCGAATGGGTTCCGGTGGACACGCTCGCGTATATGCTCAGCATGCAAAGCCTGTTCACTTACGGGCACCTTCACAATTGGGTAAAACGCAGGACTGCGGATCTCCGTCAGCTCTCGGCCGACACGGTTCAGGCTGTCCCGTTTGCGTCAATGGCTGCGCTATCGGACCTCGTCGAAGAGCGCTTCAACCAGCCTTCGTCGCTTACGGGTCTTGAAGACCGGCGCGCCTGGTTGACAGCGTTCGGAGTTCAGCTCGGGCGGATCGAGTTTGCCGATTCCGCCGACACCGAGCGTGTGAGAGCACTAGCGGAAGCGATTGCGGAGACAAGCTGGGTCCAGGCGCCCAAACTGGAGGTCATTCCCTACCTCGATGGTATGCCCGCTGGCACCGCGCGGCTTACCGACGTCCTTTGGCTGGACCGTCAACTGTTCGTTGGCCCTCTACCGAAGGCGAAGCTCGCCAAGCGCGTGCCCGAGGAGATCGGAAGGAACCTGACTACCGATATTCGCGCAGCCCTAGCCTATGCGTTCGATCGATCGCCTGAGGACATAAAGGACTACCTCGAGGAGAACTTCACGCTTGGCCCTGAGCAAGAAACCGTTGCGTCGGCTGTCGAGCTCCCGCCCGAAGCCGCACCGATTGAGGACGGTGTAGTAGGGGAGCCTTCCGCGGGCGCTGATGAGGATGCTGCGTCGATCGCGAAGGACGATGTCCATCTGTCGGAGGACGATGAATCCACCGCACCGCCCGAACCCGAGCCGCAGCCCAAAGAGCTGGATCATGACTTGATTGACGCTGAAATCGCCACCAAGCCCCGTGTTGCCCCCAAGCCTCCACGTCCCAGCGTCATGGCGCGTTTCGCGCTCGCCCACGGTTACAAGGCCGACGGCAACGACCGCTTTTTCAATTCGGATGGAAGCTGGATCGGCCGCGCCAATGGTGCGAGATTTCCGTGGGAGCGCCGCTCGGCAAGCGGCGAGGTGTTGTGCCACTACTATCCGAAGGAACACTGTCTGGAGCGCGACGCGCTTCAGATCGAAGCTGACATCTGGGGCCTGCTCGATCTGAAGCCCGACGTGTACTCATTCATTCTCGTCAACCCGGAGGGCGAGCCCGTCGAGATGACGGGGACTCACCTACGCGCGCTGCGCGACAACGGCGAGATCACCATTCATCCCGCAACATACAGGCTCGTTTATGACCTCAACGACTAGCGCTATGGCGTTGCCGCTCGACCACATGGCTCGTTGGGGTGGCGTTTCCAAACGGGTCCTTCAGGCGTTTAACGGGCACAGCAACCTCCCCGTCCATGAATTGGCGAAGGCCAAGGTGGAGAAGCCCCACGGTCGTACACGACCGCTACCGAAAGCATCGGGCACCGTGAATTTCAGTGCTTGGCGTCTCGCCCACGCGGTCAAGAAGGCTGATTGCTTGCGGTGGCCGTCCGCGCCAATTCGGTGGGTAGGGGCTACCGGGTTTCTTCTCGAAAACGGTCACCTGTTCGATTGGGACGCGAGCGAATGGTGCCTGAACGAGGGCATGTCAAATTTCTATGCTGACTTCGCCGGCACTGGCTTAGCCGGTCGGATTGCACAAGGTATGGCTCTACTGTTCCTGGAGGACACCGGCTACGCCTATGTCGGTCGCTTTGAAACCGAATGGAGGAAACGCGCCACCACGCAAAATAGGCAATGGCCAGCAGACAAGACGAAGGCACCAGACTTCATCGCCGAAAACGCACGACAGGAATGGGTGCTCGCCGAGTGCAAGGGTGGGTTCTCGACTCCTGGACGGAAACCGCCAATCAAAGGCGCCCTGAGGGAGGGACTGACCCAGCTCGACGGTTGGGACAAATATATCACCCCCCAGCCAATCAAGAGCTTTGCGATCGGCACCTTCCTACGTGAAACCGGAGATACTTCCGGCGAGACATCGCTTATCGCTTTCGTCGACCCTGAACCGGAGATCTCTGAAAATCCTGTCGAATTCCCCCGCGACGCGGTTCGCCGGGCTAATTATTCCTCGTGGCTATCGCTGATGGGATTGGACGACGCGGCTACTCGGCTTCGGGAAGACGAAGAGGAGCCGCGGCGATACGAGTTTCCTCTTCTATCCGTGGGTGGACGCCAATATGCTGTCAGCATCGCGTCTGTGGCGCCGAGGTATCCCGACCTGTCTAGCCGCAAATTCTGGCGTGAATTCCGAGACTGGCCGTTTTGGCCTTTCCCCTGGTTCCGGGATGGCATCGACATCGAACTTGTCGGCCTTGATCTGAAAGTCCTGCGCGCTCTGAGTTCGGCGGTACAGCCGGCTGGTGCTTCAGAGTTGATGGCGCTGGAACCATCGGAGCGGCGAGACACGCCCGCCGATCTGGATGGCGGGACATTTTACGGCAGTGTTTTTTCGGACGGTTCCTTGATGGGCGAGCTAAGGCTTCGGCATCCGGGCGAGCCGTTTCCTGATTTCGATTGGATCGAGGTGGAACTGTGACAGCTTACAAAAAGAAACTCATCGAAGTCGCCATTCCGCTCGAAGCGATCAATGCGGCCTCTGCGCGCGAGAAGTCGATCAGGCATGGCCATCCGTCAACGCTGCATCTGTGGTGGGCGCGGCGGCCGTTAGCTGCGTGTCGAGCTGTTCTTTTTGCCCAGCTGGTTGATGACCCTTCGTCTCACGCCGAAGAACTGCTCGCCAACTCCTCACTCCGTGCTCAGGCGGAAGCGGAACTACCGGAGCGCCTTGCTGCTTGGGAGAAGAGCAAGGCTTCGGCGCAGGGGACGGCGGCGGTTTCACCAGAGCCGACGCTGGAGGACGTAGCGGTCGAGATTGAGCGCAAGCGGCTCTTCGCCATCATCGAGGACCTGGTGAAGTGGGAGAACTCGACTAACGAGAAGGTGCTGAAACGGGCCCGTGTCGAAATCCGCAAGAGCTGCGGCGGCGAGTTGCCGCCAGTCTATGACCCGTTTTCGGGCGGCGGGTCAATCCCGCTGGAGGCGCAGCGTCTCGGTCTGCCCGCCTATGGGTCTGATCTGAACCCGGTCGCGGTGATGATCGGCAAGGCGATGATCGAGATCCCGCCGAAGTTCAAGGACAAGGAGCCGGTCCATCGGGGCGCGAAGGACCGGCAGTTCTATCGTAACGCCGAGGGTCTAGCGGAGGACGTCAAATATTACGGCGAGTGGATGCGCAAGAAGGCATGGGAACGCATCGGGCATCTCTATCCGCAGATTGAACTGACGAAGGGATATGGGGGGGCCAGGGCGACAGTGATTGGTTGGATCTGGGCGCGCACGGTGCCAAGTCCCGATCCAGCGTTCTCGAATGTTGCGGTACCAATCGCATCGAGCTTCCTGCTCAGCACTAAGACCGGCAAGGAGGCGTGGGTCGAGCCCATCGTCGATAAGCAGGCGAAGTCCATTTCCTATCGGGTCAGGCATGGCGGAACCAAAGCCGAGATCGCGGCGGCCAAGGAGGGGACCAAGGCAGGTCGCGGCGCGAATTTCCGCTGCCTTATGTCAGATGCTGCAATCACTCCTGACTATGTGAAGAGTAATGGGCGTGCCGGCAAAATGGGCCAAACGCTGATCGCCATTGTTGCGGAAGGTAATCGCAGCAGAGCCTATGTCGCGCCTACGGAGATGCACGAAACAATCGCCCTGTCGGCAAAGCCTGTATGGGAACCGGTAACCAAACTCCCGAACGATCCTCGCAATTTCTGGACGGTGGACTACGGCCTAGCGACTTTCGGCGACTTGTTCACTGATCGCCAGTTGGTGGCTCTGAACACTTTCAGCGATCTGGTACAGGAAGCACGGGAACAAATTGAGGTCGATGGTTTGGCCGTCGGACTCCAGAACGATGGCGTACCTTTGCGCGATGGCGGTAGCGGAGCCCAAGCCTATGCTGAGGCAGTAAGCGTCTATCTTGGATTGGCGGGTAGCAGACTTGCCGACAGCTGCAACACGATCTGCCGGTGGGCAGCGGACAAGACGCAGCTAAAGAATATGTTCAGTCGGCAGGCTATTCCCATGTCGTGGGATTTTTTCGAGGCCAATCCATTTGCAAGTGCTGCTGGCGATTTTCTCGTGAGCGCGACAACGGTTTCCAAGGTTTTGGACCGGTTTCTACCATTTTCACCGGGTATCGAGTGTAATCAGGACGCGCAGACCGCCGAATACCCAGCGGGGACCGTTATTTCGTGCGATCCGCCCTATTATGACAATATTGGCTATGCGGATTTGTCGGACTTTTTCTACTGCTGGATGAAGCCAAATATCCAGAAGGTATATCCAGAGGTCTTTTCCGTTCTCGCCACGCCCAAGGCCGAGGAGCTGGTAGCAACGCCGTATCGGCATGGGGGGCGCGAGTCTGCCGAACGCTTTTTCCTTGATGGGATGAGCCGTGCAATCGCGAATATGGCGGCCCAATCATCGGATGCGTTTCCGGCGACGATTTATTACGCATTCAAGCAGAGCGAGATTGATCAAGAGGGCATCAGCTCGACAGGTTGGGCCACCTTTCTGCAAGCAGTAGTCGAAGCCGGCTACGCTGTCGTTGGTACTTGGCCGATGCGTACCGAAATGGCGAACCGCATGATCGCCTCGGGGACCAATGCTCTTGCCAACTCCGTCGTCCTCGTTTGTCGAAAGAAGGAAACCACGGCAGAAAGCATTACACGCGCTGAGTTCATCCGTGCATTGAAGCGCGAGCTGCCGCCATCGATCTCCGAGCTTCAGGCCGCCAACATCGCGCCGGCGGATATGCCACAATCAGCCATCGGCCCCGGCATGGGCGTGTTCTCGCGCTACAAGACTGTGCTGGAGTCAGACGACAATCCGATGAGCGTGAAAACCGCGCTTCAGCTCATCAACAAAGAACTCGACGAGTACCTAGGGGGCATCCAGGGTGAGTTCGACGCGGACACCCGGTTCGCCATCACCTGGTTCGAGCAGCACGGGAAAGGCAAGGGGGACTATGGTGTGGCTGACAACCTTGCCCGTGCGCGCGGTATCGCGGTCGAAAGCGTCAAGCACGCCGGGATCATAGATAGCGCCGCCGGCAAGGTCCGCATCCTCGCCCGTGACGAACTCGACAAGGATTGGGATCCGGAAGAGGACAGACACCTGACGGTGTGGGAGTGTCTCCAGCATTTGATCCGCCTGCACGAGAAGGACGGTATCTCCCACGATACCGCCGTCCTTTTGAAGAAGATCAGCACCCAGGCCGTGGCGGTGAAGGATCTCGCCTACTGCCTCTACGACATCAGCGCAAACAAGCGGAAGGATGCGAAGGAGGCCACGGCCTACAACGCCCTGATCGCCGATTGGACTGAGCTGACAAAGGCCGCGGCGTCCATCCACGACGCACGCGGCGATCGTCAGATCCGGTTGGATATTTGAGGGGGAACGGAACGTGGCAAAAAGCACGCGCCAATATGTATTTGAAGGAATGGAACTGCTGCCGGTGGCGCTGATTCCTTTCGTCGAAAAGCGGCTCGAAACCTCGCTAAAGGGGCACTGGCAAGTCCAGGTGCTGGAAAAGCTGCCGAACTTGCGTCCTAACAGCAGCGGCGCGGTCGGTTGGGACCAGGCCGCGCTGTTCAACGTCATGGATCGCTTCTGGAGCGAGGCGTTCAAAGCGGTGCTCGGCCGTGCCGAACGCTCGCTGGTCAATGAGCTGGGCGACGTTCGGAACAAGCTATCGCACAACGCGACCTTCACCTACGACGACGCCGAGCGCGCGCTCGATTCCATGCGTCGGTTGATGGAGGCGATCAGCGCCGGCGAGACGGCCGAGCAGCTCGGCAAGATGCGCGACACTATTCTGCGCACGAAGTTCACCGAGCTTCGGCGCAACGAGGAGCGACGGAAAACCCAGCGTCTCGAAATCTCGGTCGAGACCGTGGCCGGCCTATTGCCGTGGCGCGAGGTGGTCGAGCCGCACCAGGATGTTGCCACCGGCGAGTTCCAGCAGGCCGAATTCGCAGCCGATCTCGCCAAGGTGCATTCGGGCAGCGCTCCGCCGGAATATCGCGACCCGCGCCAGTTCTTCAGCCGCACCTATCTGACGGAAGGTTTGAGCGCGCTGCTGATCGGGGCAGCGAAGCGGCTGTCCGGCAGCGGCGGCGATCCCGTCGTTGAACTGCAAACTAACTTCGGCGGCGGCAAGACACACTCGATGCTGGCCCTCTATCACATGGGCGGCCCGACTCCGGTCCAGGATCTCTCCGGCCTGGACCAGTTGCTCGAAAAGCAGGGCCTTAGCGTGCCGAAGGGCGTCAATCGCGCTGTGCTCGTCGGCACATCGCGAGGACCGCAGGACGTGCTCCACGCCGAGGGTGATCGGAAAATCCGAACGACCTGGGGTGAACTCGCCTGGCAGCTTGGCGGCGCTGACGCCTATGCCATGGTGGCGGGAAACGACGCCAGCGGCATCGCACCGGGCTCGAACCTCTTGGAGGCGCTCTTCAAGAAATATGCGCCGAGCCTAATCCTGATCGATGAATGGGTCGCCTACCTCCGGCAGATCTACAAGGTCGAGGGGCTGCCGTCGGGGTCGTTCGATGCGAATTTGTCCTTCGTTCAGTCGCTGACGGAGGCGGTGAAGGCTAGCCCCGGCACACTGCTCGTCGCCTCCTTACCCGCCTCGCAGATCGAGGTGGGTGGCGAAGGGGGCCAGGAAGCGCTAGCGCGCCTCAAGCAGACCTTCAGCCGTGTGGAATCCTCGTGGCGGCCGGCGAGCCAGGAAGAGAGCTATGAAATCGTCCGGCGGCGGCTGTTCAAGGACATCCCCGGCGACAAATTCCATCACCGTGACAACACGCTGAAGCAGTTCGCCAAGCTCTATCGAGAGAACGCCAACGATTTCCCGCAGGGCTGCGCGGACGAAGACTACCGCCGCAAGCTGGAGAAGGCTTATCCGATCCATCCCGAGTTGTTCGATCAACTCTACACGAGTTGGGGTTCACTCGAAAAATTCCAACGTACGCGAGGCGTACTCCGTCTGATGGCGCAGGCCGTCCACGAGCTTTGGATGAGCGGCGACCCGTCGGTGATGATCATGCCAGGAAGCGTCGCGGTTAGCTCGCCGCGCATTGAGCCGGAGTTGCTGCACTATCTCGACGTAAGCTGGCAGTCGATCATCGCCGGTGATGTCGATGGCACAACGTCCACGCCCTATAAGATCGATCAATCGGCGCCGAACCTGAACCGCTACTCGGCGACCAGGCGGGTCGCCCGAACGATCTTCATGGGAACCGCGCCGACGCACCAGCAGCAGAATACCGGTTTGGACGACAAGCAGATCAATCTTGGAGTCGTGCAGCCGGGAGAGCGCCCGGCAATTTTTGGAGACGCACTTCGGCGGCTGACCAACCAGGCCAAGTTCATGCACGCCGATCTTGGCCGCTACTGGTACTCCATGTCGGCCAGCCTCAACCGAATTGCCGCGGATAAGGCAGCGCAGATCGAAGCGGCGTTGGTTGACGTGACGATCGACGCGGAACTCGGCAAATATGTGAATGGCCTCGCGGATCGTGGGCATTTCGACGCCCGGCAGGTCGCGCCAGCCTCCTCGGCCGAGGTGCCCGATGAAGCCGGCGGCGTGCGGGCCGTGGTATTGGGGGTCGCGCATTCGCACAACGGACGCGACACCTCGGAAGCGTTGATCGAAGCGAAGGACATCCTGATGCAGCGTGGCAGCGCACCGCGCGTGTATCGCAACACCCTGGTGTTTATCGCTGCGGACGCCCGCCAGCTCGACAACCTGAA
This sequence comes from Roseibium sp. Sym1, assembly GCF_027359675.1. Lineage (NCBI taxonomy): Bacteria > Pseudomonadati > Pseudomonadota > Alphaproteobacteria > Hyphomicrobiales > Stappiaceae > Roseibium > Roseibium sp. Sym1. The sequence continues at coordinate 1,836,983 of NZ_CP114786.1, read as the reverse complement.
AGACGCCGTGCGCACCTCCCTAGCGTGGGGCGAGATCGTCCGCGACACTGATCGGCTCAACCTCACCCAGAGTGACAGTGCGCTCGCTAAGGCCAAGCTGGCCGAAGCAACCGAGACGATAAAGACGCGTCTCAAGGAGGCGTGGTGCTATCTGCATTATCCGACGCAGGAGAGTGCCCAGGCCGATGTCGAGTGGATGTCGGGCAAGATTCCGGCACAGGACGGGCTATTGGCGCGGGTGAGCAAAAAGCTCGTGGCCGAGGAAGGGCTGCTCACCGAACTGGGACCATCGCGCCTCGATCGCGATCTCCAGAAATACATCTGGAACGGCAAACCACACCTGTCATTGAAGGATTTGCTGGAGTATCTTAACCGCCACATCTATCTACCGCGACTGAAGAACCGGGACGTCTTGATTAAGGCCGTACAGGCAGCCGTCAGCGGCATGCTGCCCGGACCCTTCGCCTACGCCGAGCGATGGGATGAGAATGCAGGTGCCTATCTGGGGCTTGCAATCGAACGAACCGACAATGCGGTTGTGGTCATCGACAGCGATAGCATCATCGTGAAGTCTGACGTTGCTGAGGCACACAGGCCGGCCCCCGCAGAGCCTGGCCTGACCGGCGGTTCGGAGGCGCCTGGTGAGAAGTCGCAAAAATTCGAAGAGCAAGCAACGGACGGGGCTCCCGGTTCGCCTCATTCAGAGCGGAAGCCAACGCGGTTTACCGGCACCGTAATGATCTCGCCGGAACGGCCGGCAAGGGATATCCACCAAATTGTCGAGGCGATCGTCGAACAGCTCACGACGCTACCAGGTAACGAAGTGAGGCTAAGGCTCGAGATCGAAGCAGAAGTGCCCGGCGGACTCGATCGCGCAAAGGTGCGGACGCTGGTCGAAAATGCCAATACGCTCGGCTTTGTCGAGAAGTCGATCGAATGATAGTGAGGTAGTTCTGCCCGCCTATCCTGCGGCGCTCGTCCTATCATATAGCCGCCTTAAGCGAATGTTGTGAATCGGCAAGAGGCCCCGTTGCCGATCGGCGTCGTAAGTTATTGAAATTGTACGTACCACCGGGGTCAATCCGTGACGCCGATTCACGCACGCGGCCAGCTTCCATCTCAGTGATGATCTCGCTAGAGATTTGGTCGTAAGTTTTCGTCCGGCTTGTGCGGGCGTTCTGTGTACGCCTATTTCGGGGTATCGCGATTCTCTGCGACGGTCACTAAGAGCCATTCGCTCGCCTTAGTACCTATTGGCACGCCCCGTGTGCACCTTCACTCCCCTTGGTGACTAAGCTCTTGCAGCCTCGAGTGACGCCGCAATGGCGGCAGTGGAGCGGAAGAGAACAAACGGATCGCCGCGGGAAGGTACAAAACCGCGGCGCTGCCAGAACTGCGCCGCCTCGTTATCGACAGCGTTCACCACCAATGCCCGCCCACCGATGAGAGCAGCCGCCTGAACGCTGCGCTCCAATGCATGCTTGACGAGGCCGGTGCCGATCCCCTGCCCTGCCCAGGCCAAATCGGTTGCGAGTTGTCCGAGGAGAAGGCAGGGAACGGGATCAGGCGGTTGACCGGTGCGGATCGATCTCGGCATGACGGTGGGCACGATCGATGTCGGCGCGAGCCCATAGTACCCCACCACTCGGCCATCATCATGCACAACCATGACAGCCGTAAAACCCTTCTGCTGGTTGGAGAGCGCCCGGGTCTTCAGCCAATGATCGAGAGCGGGCTTGCCACAGGAGAAATCGGTAAGAACATGCGCCGCATTCAACGGCTCCGGTGCGGAGAGCACAGTGGATTACGGCTTCGAAGTGCCGCTGGTCTCCCAAGGCGCGGCTCGCCGGACCAGATCCACCATCTCAGGAATAGGCGCCGTATCGGCGGAAACGACATCCATGAAAGCGGCGAAACCCTCCGCGCTCATTCGAATGAGACCTGACTCCATAACCACCTCTTCGGCAGCGCGCACGGCAGCCTCGCGCACGAAGTCTGTGCGCGAGCGGCCGCGCAGGCTGGCGGCCCGGTCGATCATTGCGACATCCGATTCAGGCAGACGCATCGATATCGGATGCTCCTTGCGGTCGGCAACGGTAGCCATGGCAGGTCTCCTTTGTTGCATATATAGAGAATTGTATCGCAAAATGCAATACAGTTAGACTTATTTGGCTAAGCGGCCCAAACGCGCATTCGCACGATTTCATTCTGTTCAGAGTGTCTAGAATATTCTTTTGCACGAAGGAGCTGACGACGTGCCGCACCGATCCCAAGCCAATCTTGAATTTCACGGTTCTCATTTAACGTGTTGCGAAACACTGAAAACATCGTATCGCTGATTGACTGCTGCTGCGCTCGTAGATGATCCTCAAGCAGCTTATGCCGTGTAATGTACCCGGAGTTCACGCCAGGAACCGAATGATTCATCAACATCCTTGCGTCCAGTTCCGAGACACCCGCCGGCGTCGCCACGGTGCGATAGGTCTGGCGCAGTTCATTGCCCCATTTCGACAATGTCGCGCGATCTTCCTTGTGCTCAACCAGATGACCAGTGGCACTGTCTGCGGGAAACAGCCAGTCATTGGCCTCATACGGGTGCATCTGCCGACCAAATCGAATGCATCGCAGGAGGCAACAGACCATCTCCCTCGACAGCGGGATATCAAAGGCACGATCCGCACCTCCTTTCGGACGGGGGATGTGAAGCACCCTGCGGCGAAAATCCAGATGGGCTGGTTTCGCTTCTCTTAACGCGGCCGGCCGGCACGCGGACAGCAGTGTAAACAGGTGAAACTCGCGTCGGACGGGATTTTCAAGCTGGGCAGCCTCGATAAACCATTCCTTCAGGTCAATGAGACCCATGCCGCTATCGCGGCGTTTCTCATGGTTCCAGTCCACGCTGTCGACCGGGTTGTCTGCAGGCAGTTCCCGATTGGTCTTTCGAGCGTGATTGTAGATCGCCCTGAAAGTGCGCATGCTGCCATTGGCTATGTAGGGACCGTGCTTCTCACCAATCTCGTCATGTTTGGCGGCAACCCGGCCAGGATCATCGCCAAACTGCTTCAGGGGCATCTCCTGCCAATCCTTAAAGATCCGCTCGACGTGATCCCTATAACTCTCGATCGTGCGCTCGCTCCGGTTCTTACGCTGCATGGCAATCTTGTAGCGAGCCCAGGCTTGCTTGAGCGTGATGCCGGATGCCTCGTTATTTTCGCCGTTCGTTATCTCAGAAGCGTTTGAAGCCTTGGCAGCTTTCTCACCGTTCCTGGGATGAATACCCCGGCTGAGCTGGGACAGATACTCCTTCGCAACAGACCTCGCCGCACGCGTGGAGAGCTCCCTCGTGTCGCCAATGGCGAGACGAACCGTGGAGGCGCGCTTGCCTAGTTTTCGGAGATCCGCCTGTACCATGAAGGTCTTTTTTCGGGCTCCGACCATAAGGAAGAACCCTTTTAGCTCGGTATCCCGGACAATGTAGCGTCCCTTATCGGGCGGCATAAGACGTTCAATTGCTTTATCGTTCAATAGGATACGCATATCGGCCATGTCATGATACCTGAGATTTTTGAAACGGTTTTTGAAACGGTTTTGGCGCAACGAAGTGTTTAACGGTTGCAATTGGCAACAACCGCACGCTATACGATAATTAATTGAATATCAAGAGGAAATTGATGACTTCTGAGGTTAATAGAGCTAACGGATAAGGCGGCGTACGGCTCGCTTTAAATTCCTAATCTGAGGGTCGCGCGTTCGAATCGCGCCGGGGTCACCAGCCTTTACCTCATCGTTTCATTTGCCGCCTTCTGTCCCCGGGTCTTTCATGGGCCCGGCACAAGCAGGGTTGGTATGCCTACGATAACTTCCCCGCCCCGGCCTGCACGCCGGTTCATGCGGATCCCGCGTCCTGTCGCTCATGCAACCGGTAAAAACAGCTAGGCAATCAACACAATTTATGCGATAATTACGCTGCGTTAATACAACCATTTTTAGTTAGTGAGTTGGAGATTATTATGTCCGATGAAACCAAAGAACTTTCCCTTCGCATAGAACGTATCGAAACCCTGCTTGACAACATGGTCGCGGAAAGAGCGCCGGTGGCGACCGAGCTGACCGTCGACGAAATCAAGGCATTCCAGAAAGTCCGTGACGTCATTGCCGCGGACTGGGGCAACATGTGCGGGATCAATGATTGCTTCCGCTGCATCGTCGTGCGCTGCTCCACGGTGTGCCAGGTCTTGTGCGACGTGGTCTGCCAGCCGTGTGACGTCGAATGCTCCTGCGGTCCCTGCTCGGTCGGCGGTCTGCGCGGCAGGGTAAGCCGCTTCAGCCGCATGGGCGGTTGATCCAGCCGGTTTCAACACCATCCCGCACACTGGCCGGACGAGACAAGACGTGATCAAGAACAACGGTGACGACCTCGCCTTCCGGCTGGTACCGGAAGGCGCTGTCCTGAGGCGCGACACGGACCGCCTGACAATCAAGGCACCTCACGCTGCCGTGGACCTGAGCGGGTCCTCGGCGGACCTTTTCGAGCAGAAAATCCTCCCTCTGCTCGATGGCACCCACAGCGTATCGGAGATCGCGGTGGCGGCGGGTCTGTCCGGCACGGACATGCTGGCCGGCCTTCTTTCGGAGCTGAACAAGGTCGGCCTGCTGTATTCCGACGCGCCCGGCTCCGGCGCGGACCCGTTTCTCGACTACCTGGAAACCGTCGGGCTGGACCGCGCCGAATCCAGATCCCTCCTGTCCGCTTTCCGTGTCGCCGTGTTCGGCAACGGCAGGCTGGCACGGGAAATCGTCCGCGCCCTGGGGGAATTGCACGTCGGCGTTGCCGAAATAATCGACGGCAGCGAAGACTCGCCGGTCGGGCTGGAGGAAGATGCGCTTCTGCAGCATCTTGCTTCCTACGATTTCGTCGTCTCGGCCTTCGGCGCGGCGCACCCGGCAATCGATCACCGGGTCAACAGGGTGATCCACGAACTCGGCGTGCCGGCCTTGTTCTGCCGCGTCGGGACCGCTTCGAGCCTGCTCGGGCCGCTCGTTTTCCCCTTTGAAACCGCCTGCTTCACCTGCGCCCGGATGCGGGTGGCGGCGTGTGCGTCGGATTTCACCGCCCACCTGGCATATGAAGAGGCTGTCGCCGCACGGCCCGACCCTGTTTACGATGCCGGCGGGTCTGTCGGATATCTGACGCAGATTCTCGCCGGAGAGGCGGTCAACCAGATCATCAAGACAAAGCTTGCTTTTGGCCGCGCGAACGCAGTCGACCACCTGCTGGAATACGTTCCCTTTCAGACAGGCTGGACCTTTCACAAGGTGTTGCGCCGGCCCGATTGCCCGGTCTGCTCAAAAAAAAACTTCCAGCCCCCTGAGCACCCCCTCCTGCAGGACTTGAGCTGCGGAAAACCCGGCGATCTGGCCGCCCATATCGACGAGCTGGTCAGCCCCCTGACCGGGATCGTTCGCAAGCTCCACCGCATTCACAAGGACCTGTCGGAGCCGCAAAGGCCCTATGTCTGGCGTGCCGAGCTTGCAAATCACCGCTTTCTCGAGACCGATGACAGTCCGGTCGTCGCCTCCGGCAAGGGCTTCACCCATGCGGCGGCACGGCTCAGCGCCATGGGCGAGGCCATCGAACGGTACGCCGCCAGCAGCTGGGGAGAGGAGCGCATTCAGCGCGGCCGCGCCGACCGGTTGGACATGCCGTCTCTGGACCCGGCGCGGCTCGTGCTGTTTCAACCCGAACAATACCCGGGTCTCAAATATGACCCCTATGAGCCCGATTGCAGCCTTGGATGGGTGGCGATGCGCTCTCTGGTGGACGGCCGCGAGCGGGCGGTTCCCGCGCTTGCCGTGCTGATGGCATATGAAACACAGGGCGACGAGCCGTTCCTGTTCCCGATCACCTCAAACGGCCTGGCCGCGGGACCGACCCTGGCGGACGCAATTCTGTCCGGCGCCTATGAAGTGATCGAACGCGACGCCTTCCTGTCCACGTGGTTGAACCGGTTGCCTTGCCGTGCCGTCGATCCGTCGGACCATCCGGACCCGGACATCCGCGATCTCGTGACCGCCCATGCGCGCCGGGACATCAGCCTGGAGCTGTTCCAGGCACCGACCGACAACGGCGTTCACGTCTTTATCGGGATTGCCTTCGCCCCGGCGCCGGGCACCGGCCTGTGGTCGGACGGACCGGCGGCGGTGGTCGGGCTCGGCGCCGGCCACGATCCGGCCCGCGCCGCGGCCGGGGCTCTGGTCGAGGCCTGCCAGGTCCGGCCCGCCTTGCGCATGCGCCTGCGGCAGCCGGAGGTGCGCTCCCGCATGGAGGACCTGGTGCGCGACCCGTCCGGCGTGACCGAACTGGAAGATCACGACCTGCTCTACGCATCGACCGAAACCCTGGCGCAGTTCGACTTTCTCAGAAAGGCTCCGCCGGGCCGCATCGACTGGAGCCTTTCGCAGACCGGGCCGCGGACCACCATCGACTGTCTGGAGGACCTGTCCGCGAAACTGGCCGCCCAGGGGACTGACCTCCTCTATGCCAATCTGACGTCCGATGATGCCCGGACGGTGGGAGCAAGCGTCGCGCGCGTCGTGATCCCGGACTACCAGCCGATGCATTTCGGCTTCCGCGAGCGACGGCTGGCCGCCTCCCGTCTTTACCGGTTCCCGGAACATCTCGGCCTCGCGCCCACGACACCCCACACCCTGAACCCCTATCCTCATCCACTCGCCTGAACGACAGATGAAACATCCACCGGCCTTCTCCGATTTTGAACTCGCCTGGACCTACCATCGCAATTCGTCGCGATGGGCACACAACGCTGAAGAGACCAGCGGCGCCGATGACGTTCCCGAACCCGGGGCGGAAGCCCCCTCGAGACCGTTTCAGCCGCTTCCGGCGCCGCCACGGGTCACGACAGGGCTGAGCGATGTTCTCGCCAATCGCTGTTCGTGCCGGGAATTCGCACAGGATCCGATTTCGCTCGAAACGGTGTCGGGCATCCTGTTCCATGGCTATGGCGTCTGGGGACAGGACCACTGGAACACCGCCGAGTTTCTGGAACGCCCGGTTCCCTCAGGCGGCGGAATGTATCCGCTCGAGCTGTATCTTGTGTCCAGAAACACGTCCGGGCTCAGCAACGGGATCTACCATTACCAGCCTCTTCTCAAAGGTCTGGAACGCAACCGCGACCTCACGCTCCCCGCCCCGCTCATGCGCTACCTGTTCATGGGTCAATATCCGCCGATGCTCGCACCGGCTCTGATCGTCATAACCAGCAGGATGTCCCGTTCGCTCAAGAAATACGGAGACAGGGGCTATCGGTATGTCCTGCTGGAAGCCGGCCACGTGGCGCAGAACATCAACCTTGCCTGTACCGGCCTGGGAGCCCAGTCCCTGAACATCGGAGGGTTCTTCGATGATGAGGTCGGCGCATTGTGCCATTGTCCGGAAAACGAGGAAGTCGTTCTTTATGCCGTCGCCATCGGCCACGGCACCTCGGAAGACAGACACAAGCTCAGATTTTCAGAAGACACCTGATACCATCTGGACTGCTGCGCATCGGCACTGATCTTCCCTGCCACGGGAAGATGCATGCGGCGGATCAGGCGGGTGTTGTTGACCCGCTCGTCTTACGCGTCACGGCTTTCCAGAGGCCTGCCCGGTCTTCAGCCCAGACACTTCCTTCGGGGAACCTCAGGCATCCGGATGGGCAAAAACCTTGCACACGGAACGGATCAGAAATTTCCTATGACTGAAATCCGCATCTGCGTCATCTTGAGAACTTTTACTGAAAGATGCCTGTTGCCACACACCATATTGAAAGTATTCTCGGCAATGATGGCTGCAACAAGCAGATCACACTGAATAATATTTGCTGATTGGACAATGACAGATACCGGACAAGTCGACGATGAGTGCGCGAGACTGAAGGAAATCGACAGCTTCAAGTATCTTGAAACCGAAGCGGACCCCATCTTCAGGGACACGGCGCAGACACTGGTGGCGCTCTTCGGAGTCGACATTGCCTACGTCTGTTTTATCGGCCGGGATACACAGTATTTCCTGTCGGAAATCGGTTTGAACACGGCGTCGCTCCCCAGGGCGGGCTCTTTCTGCGATCACGCGATCCTTCAGGACACACCATTGTGTGTGCCTGACGCCCTGGAAGACAGCCGTTTCAGGGACGACCCGCTGGTAACCGGCACTCCGCACGTAAGGTTCTATGCGGGCGCACCCCTGATAACGCGCAAAGGGTATCGGATTGGAACCGTATCGGTTGCCGGTCCCGAACGGAGGCTGTTCGGCGAACACGAGCAGAAGGGTCTCGCCGCACTTGCCCGGCTTGTCATCCACCAGATCGAGAACCTGCGCGACAAACATGAAAGAAACAGCGATGCCCACCGATTGACGGCGTTGTTTGATGATGTCGCCAACGTCATGTCAGAAGGCCTTGCCGTCTTCGACGCGGAGGACCGGCTCGTCTATTGCAACAGGCGCTACCGGGAATATTACGACAAGGACGGCTCGACGGTTCGACTCGCACGCCCGTTCAAGGAGATCCTGGAGGAAGGCCTTCGCAACCGCCACTATCTGGATGCGATCGGGCGCGAGGACGACTGGTTGCAGGAGCGGCTCGCGTCCCATGCGCATCCTGCCGAACAGCCCTACGAACAACGCCTGACTTCCAGCGAGTGGCTGCTGGTGTCGGAAAAACGTCTGCCCGACGGCGGGATCATGGAAATCCGGACGGACATCACCGCCCGCAGGGAAAGAGAGCGGGAAATCCGCGAAAGCGAGAAAAAATTCAGGGACTACACGCAAACGGCATCGGACTGGATCTGGGAAACCGATTCCAGCAACCGCATGTCTCAGTTTGCGGGCAATCACCGCCATCTTTCCGGCATCGACAGGCGGGACGTTCTCGGCAAGACCCGCAACGAAGTTGCGTCTGAGGACACCACCACGGAAAAATGGCAGACGCTCGACGCCCTGATCAGGGACCAGCAACCGTTTCGAGAGTTTACCTATCGCCTTCGGGCCAATGACGGCAGCGAGCAGGTTATCTCGATATCCGGGGTGCCTTTTTTCGACGATCAGGGTGTTTTCCAGGGCTATCGGGGAACGGGACGCAGAATTACGGAAGCGGTTCGCGCCAGGGAGCAGCTTCAGTCCGCCGAGGCGCGCGTCCGCGCGGCACTTGAGAACACGCTTGTCGGCATGGTTCTCATCGACAAGGTCGGCACCGTCCTTGAATTCAACCGTGAAGCAGAACGCATGTTTCAGTACCGGGCCGACGAGGTTGTCGGCCGGAACGTCGCCATGCTGATGCCTTTTGAGCATTCTTCCCGGCATGACGACTATCTGTCGGCCTACAAGAAAACAGGCGAAGAACGCATCATCGGGCACGGCCAACGCCTGATGGGTCAAAAGAAGGACGGGACACAGTTCCCTCTCACGCTTGGTGTTGGCAGGATTGATCTGGCCGAAGGCATTCAGTTCATCGGCTCCCTGACCGACCTCACCGAACACGAACGGCTCGAGAACCAGTTGCACAGAGCACAGAAGCTGGAAGCGATCGGCCTGTTGACTGGCGGCATCGCTCATGATTTCAATAATTTGCTTGGCATTATCATGGGCAATCTCGAACTCGGGCTGCGCAAGGCGGAACCTGGGACGAACCTTGAAAGCTATTTTGCCAAGGCCCACGCCGCGTCGCGGCGGGCAAGCAAGATCACCCAGCAGCTTCTGACGTTTTCGCGGCAGAAAGACTATTACGCGGAAACCGTCTCCTGCGATCTCAACGAGGCTATCGAGAATGTGGAAGCGTTGCTGCGCGGCTCGATTCCGAAGAGCATCGACCTGACCATAAACCCTGCATCGGGCCCGCTCATCGCAAATGTCGACATGGGCGACTTGCAGGACGTCGTCATAAACCTTGCAGTCAACGCCCGCGATGCGATGCAGAACTCGGGCCGCTTGACGATCTCGCTCGATGAGACCGTTGTCGAGGAAAGCCCCGCCCCGGAATTGCAGGATCTCGCCAGGGGGCATTACGGCCGCCTCACGATTTCCGACACAGGCCCCGGCATTCCCGAGGAAATCAGGTCTCGTATCTTCGAACCGTTCTTCACGACAAAGCCCAAGGACAAGGGCACAGGCCTCGGCCTGGCCATGGTCTACGGGTTTGTGAAACGCTCTCGCGGCGAAGTAAGAATTTATTCCGAACCGGCCATGGGGACCAGTTTCCGGATCTATCTCCCGCTTGTGGAGGACGGTGCCCGTCTCGAGACCGGCACCGTGCAGGAGGCTCATGTGCTGCCGCGTGGCTCGGAACATATCCTGATCGTCGACGATGAAGCCGAGCTTGCGGCCTTCGCCAGGGCAACGCTGGAAGAACTCGGATATTGCGTCACGACCTGTCATTCCCCTGCCGAGGCGCTGTCGAGCCTGCGCCACCATGAAAGCATCGATCTGCTCTTCACCGACATTGTCATGCCGGGAGCGCTCAACGGGATCGAGTTGTGCCGTCAGGCGAAATCCATCCGGCCGGGACTAAAAACGCTGCTGACGTCCGGATTTCCGGGCGAAGGCCGGTCGAATCTGGACACTTCCGAAGAGAATCTGCTGGTCAAACCCTACACCCAGAGCCGTCTGGCCGCCGCGATTCGCAGGAATCTCGATGAAGGGGGCAAGTCATGAAGGTCCTGATCTACGATGACGAAGCCGAATTTGCCGACTATGTCCGGGAGGCCATAGAGGATCTCGGACACAGCGTCACCGTCGCGACCAACGCCGGGGAATTTGCGGACCGCTTCTCGGTTGAAACGGACCTGATCTTTCTCGATCTGTTCATGCCGGATGTAAACGGCATCGAATGCATCCGTTTCCTTGCGGAAACAGGCACCAATGCCTTGCTCGTGTTGATGAGCGGTCAGGACCCGGCAATCCTGAACGCCGCCCGTGAGGGCGCACGCGCAAACAAGCTCGCGGTGCTTGACGTGATGAACAAGCCGATCGGGCTGATGGAACTGGAGAAAACGCTTGAACTTGCGGAAGCCGAGCTCGCAACGACGGTCCTCGCGAAAGCGGCCTCAACCAACGAGCCGGCACATTTTCTGCGAGAAGACATTCTGCAAGGCCTGGCAAGGAAAGAATTTTTTCTGGTTTACCAGCCGCAACTGCGCCTCGACAACAGAAGCGTGATTGGCGTGGAAGCCCTGATCAGGTGGGACCGTCCTGAGCACGGCTTGGTATCTCCTGCGCATTTCATTCCGGTTCTGGAGTCCGATCCGGCAGCGATGGGAACCTTGACGGACTTCGTCATTGAGACAGCTTGCAGGGACCAGAAGGATTTCACAAGAATAGCACCGCACCTGACTTGCTCGGTCAACCTGTCTGCGGCGACATTCGAGGATATCAGCCTCCCGGACAGGATTTTGCAGGTCGTCCACGACGCCGGCTTGCAGCCCGCACAGCTAATTCTGGAAGTCGCCGAAACAGCCGCTTCGTCTCATGTCGGCACCGCCATCGACATCCTGACGCGCTTGAGGATGGCCGGCTTCGGCGTTTCCATCGACGATTTCGGAACCGGCTACTCTTCACTCGAACAGATTGTCCATGTGCCTTACACGGAGCTCAAGGTCGATCAACGCTTTGTCAGGGACATACTGGACAGTGCCAAATGCCGGGCAATCTGCGAGATCAGCTGCTTGCTGGCCCAGAAAACCGACATGACGCCTCTGGCGGAAGGTGTCGAAGACGAAAAGACGGCCCTGGCCCTTCTGGAACTCGGCTTTGTTCTGGCCCAGGGGTTCCATTTCGCCAAGCCGATGCGCAGCACGCATCTCAAGTCATGGCTACAGAGTGCCGTCGCGAAGGGTTCAACCCGTGAAAAGGCAGACCTTGCCATGGTGCCATTCGGCAAAACCAAAGGTTAGAACGTTTTCCGATCAATTAGGATCATTTGATGAGTGTATCCGGTTCAGTCGGCAAGGCGCGTCGCGAAGCGCGATGCGGTGCATCGGGCAAGCGGCGCAACGCTGCCGATGGGCCGGATACCATCACCCGCAACAGCCCGGATGCGTATGAGAAGCAATTGAAATTGGGCCGGACGGTTTGGCGCACAGGCGTCGTTGGCCCACCCTTGCGGTGGGAAACACCACCGCGGGTGACCCGCCTGGCCAGTGCGCCAAACCGTCTCGGTCAAATGATCCTAATTGATCGGAAAACGCTCCAGCGGTCGATCGGCCCCGGTCCGGTCGCTGTCCGGCTCCTCGTCAAGGCGTGGCCGGAGTGTGCAGGGTCGTGACCGGCACGCCGGAAGCGACCTGGTGGTCGGTCAGGGCGAGGCTCGGATTGGTGGCCTTGGTGGCGGCAACACCGGCAAGGATCAGCGCGACGACGGCAATGCTCCAGAACTTCATGTCTTTGCTCCGTTGGCTGTGCCGCCCCCGCCAAGTCGTTGCGGGCCGTTCCGGCGACGATTCGATCTTCGACTTTCGTCTATATTATACTTTTGGGTAAGAAAATGCAAATTCGCTGCGTCACCTCGTGCCGAACACCGCGCAGCACGAACGTGCCCGCCCGTCGTTAGAGCGTTTTCCGATCAATGAGGGTCAAGCGCGAGATGTCCGGGCGGCAGGCAAAGCCGGAAATGTTCGTCAGGCCGGCCTCGGCCGGCGCCGTTGCGCGGCGAGATCGCGCGTATAGGCCGACAGGGCCTCGAGCTGTTGCTGCGCCATGCCGCCGTCCCCGGCTTCCAGCGCATCTGCCAGCGCTTCGTGCAGGTCGGCAATCCGCTCGCGGTCGCGCAGCTTGTAGACCAGCATGTTCATGAGGGGCTGCATGGCCTCGAACGCGGCCGACAACTGAAACCCCAGCAGCGGATTGCCGGTTGCCGAGGCAATCGCCGAATGAAAGGCGACGTCCGAGGCGCAGAACGCCTCGTCGCTGGTCAGTGCGTCGCGCTGACGGGCGATTTCCCTGCGCATGTCCGCCAGATGGTCCGGCGACCGCTTTTCGGCCGCCAGCGGCAAGGCCGAGGTTTCCAGCGCAAACCGGGCCTCGATGGCGTCTTCCAGGGGAATATCGTTCATGCCGATCAGGAGCCGGGTGGTCGTCACCAGATTGTCCTGGGCCTCGTCCCATGTGATGCGGTTGACGAAGGCTCCGCCCGAGGAGCCGCGCTCGCTCCGGATCAGGTTCTGTGCCGCCAGGCGCTTCAGCGCCTCGCGGACCGTCGAGCGCGATACGTCGAAGCGCTCGGCCAGCTCGGCTTCGCTCGGCAGGCGCTCCTCGCCGGCAAGGCGCCCTTCCAGGATGGCATCGCGAATGGCATTGGCGATCTGGACCGACAGGCCCTCTTTCTGAATCGTGTTGAATTCAATCGCCAAGCGCGCCTCCGGCCGGTCTGCCCTTCATCCCCGTCGAACCTAAAGAGGAGAAAGGTCAGGGTCAATTCAAAATGTTTAAATGTCTGACAATTAAATGTTTGACTTTTACGCTTTGGGCGCGCAGCGTTAGGTCAAAGACGATCTCGGGAGGATCCGATGGAGACCATGACGCGGCTGCTTGCCGGTCAGAGAGGCCTGTGGCTGGCCTTCTACGGCAGCGTGCTCGCCGCCTGGGGCGTCCTGTTCGCCATGCAGACGCGCGATGTGCCGGCGGCCCTGCAAATCGATGGCCTTGCCTTTCTTCTGTCACTCTGCCGGACAACCGCGGCGGATGCGGGCTTTGGCTCCGCCCTCATCATGTGGTCGCTGATGGCGCTCGCCATGATGGCGCCGACCGCCTTCCCGGCCTTCCGCACCTTTGCCCAGATCAACCGGACGGCAGGCGCCGGAGGGCAGCCGGTCGCAGCCCTTCTCGCAGGTTACGTGACCGTCTGGCTCGGCTTTGCCGTTGCGGCGGCGCTCCTGCAGGTTCGGCTGGCGGAATTCGGCCTGGTCTCGACGCTCGGCCGGTCGGTCTCGGCACCGCTCAACGGCCTTCTTCTGCTTCTTGCGGGCGCCTACCAGTTCAGCCGCCTCAAGGAGGCCTGCCTCAACGCCTGCCAGAGCCCGATGACCTTCTTCTTCAGTCACTGGCAGGCCGGCGCGACAGGCGGTGCGAAACTGGGTGTGAGGCTTGGCGCCGTCTGTCTCGGCTGCTGCTGGGCGCTGATGCTGCTCGCCTTTGTCGCCGGCACCATGAACCTGGCGTTCATGGGCCTCGCCATGGTGCTGATGACACTCGAAAAACTGCCGGCCGTCGGTGCCAGGATCACGGCACCGCTCGGTGTCTTTCTCATTTTGTCGGGAGCAGTCGTCTTGCTCCTGTCCGCAATCACAACAATCAACTAGGGAGAAAACCATGTCCGGATGGGCCATTCGCGGAGAACTGATCCTCAACTGCAATTGCACCGTCTTCTGTCCCTGCGTGGTCTCGCTCGGCAAGCATCCGCCCACGGAAGGTTATTGCCAGGCCTGGGCGGGCGTGCGCATCGACGAAGGTCACTATGAGGGCGAGGATCTCTCCGGTCTCAATGTCGGCCTGGTGCTTGAAATTCCGGGCCTGATGGCCCGCGGCAACTGGAAGGCCGCCGCCTATATCGACGAACGCGCCAGCGACGCCGCCTATGACGGCCTCATCAGGATCTTTTCCGGCCAGGCCAAGGGCACCACGGGACTCTTCAAGGTTCTGGTGAGCGAATTCCTGGGTGCGGAACGGGCTCCCGTCTCCTATGAAAACGCGGGCAAAAAGCGTCGCCTGATCGTCGGCAAGGCGATCAAGGGGGAGGTGGAGCCGGTACGCGGTGCCAACCCGGACAAGGACATTGTCGTCACAAACACCGAATACTGGATGGGATCGGACATCACGGTCGCCACGGCCACGCAAGGCCGTGTGCGCGCTTACGGCAGGGTCTGGGATTTCGACGGCAGAAGTGCTGAAATCTGCCAGATCGACTGGTCCGGCCCGGCCGCCGAAGCCGCAGCCTGACAACAACCGGAATTGGAGAACAGCTGATGACGTTCAAGGCCCTGATTGTCGACAAGGACGAAGACGGCAAGACCCATGCCGCGATCCAGGAGATCGACGAGAGCCGGTTGCCGGAAGCCGATGTCACCGTCAATGTCGAATATTCGACCCTGAACTACAAGGACGGCCTCTGCCTGGGCCCCGGCGGCGGCCTGGTCAGGAATTACCCGCATGTGCCGGGCATCGATTTTGCCGGCACGGTCGAGGAAAGTTCCGACGACTGGTACAAGCCGGGCGACAAGGTGGTGCTGACCGGCTGGCGCGTCGGTGAGGCCTGGTGGGGCGGCTATTCGCAGAAGGCGCGGGTCAAGGGCGAGTGGCTGGTGCCGCTTCCCGAAGGCCTGACCACCCGCAACGCCATGGCGATCGGCACGGCCGGGTTCACCGCCATGCTCGCGGTCATGGCGCTGGAGGAACACGGGCTCAAGCCGGAGAACGGTCCCGTCCTGGTCACGGGCGCCGCCGGCGGTGTCGGCTCGGTCGCGACCGCCATCCTTGCCAATCTCGGCTACGAGGTCGCAGCGGTCACCGGCCGGGAAGCGACTTGGGACTATCTGAAATCTCTCGGCGCCAGCAGCATTGTACCGCGCGACGATGTCGCCGAAACCGTCAAGCGCCCGCTCGAAAGCGAGACCTGGGCCGGCTGCGTCGACGCTGTTGGCGGCCCCATGCTGGCGAGAATCCTCGGCCAGATGAAATACGGTGCATCTGTCGCGGCTGTCGGCCTCGCCGGAGGCGCGGCCCTGCCCGCCACGGTCATTCCGTTCCTGCTGCGCGGGGTCAACCTGCTGGGCATCGACAGCGTCATGAAACCTTATGACGCGAGGCTGAAGGCCTGGGAGCGGCTGGCGAAAGACCTGCCCATGGACAAGCTGGAAGCTATGATCCGTCCGGCGACGCTCAATGATCTGCCGCAACTCGGCGCGGATATCCTGAAAGGCCAGGTCAAGGGCCGGGTGGTCGTCGATGTGAATGCCTGACGGGCAGGCCGCCCCCGACAGAAGCCCGGGTGCCATGGCCCCGGGCCCCGGTTAGGCCGTCTCGTTGAGGAGCTGCTCTATGGTCGCGTTGATCGACCTGCTGGCCATGTTGATGTCCTTGAGACCGTCCAGGATGTCTCGCTGAAAGATGCCGAGGTCATCGATCAGGTTGTTCAGACTGACTTGTGCAGCACTTAACGAGGCGCTCTCGATCTTGCCCATGATCCGCGTCACCTCCAGCCCCAGGACAAGCTGGCGCATTTCCTGACAGGCATCCTGGAACTGCGTAACCTGTTTCGCGATCGCCTTCAGACCGTCTGCCGCCTTGACTGCATAGGCCTGCCGCTGCTGGTCGAGATGGTCCATTTCCAGCTGGTTCGAAGCCTGTTCCCCGTTCTTCTCTTCCCCGTCATTTTCCTTTGTGAATTCGTCGTAGACCTCCCGCTGGATCTTGGACGTGCCGACCAGGAACAGGCCCTCGTTGATCGCCTGTGCGACCTGTTCCCCACCTTCCATGAACCGCTTCATCGTTCCCTGGATTTCCTTGGAGGCGGCGGTGTAGTTGTTGGAGATGACACACAGCGGCGCGCCTTCGTCACCGAGTTGCGCCGAGTGGATGCGCATGTTGAGGGAGACATATTCATTGCCCTCGTAGATCCGGTAGATATCCTCGGCCTTTTCCAGAAGGGACTTCGCGAAAGCCATGAGCTTCTTGAACAGGCTGATGCTCTTGTCTTCCTCGCGTCCGATCTGCTGGTTGCGCTCCATGAGGACCTCGCACATGGCGGCCGACATGAAGGATGCATATTCCCTGAAACCGAGTTCCTGGAGACGGCCGAGCAGCAGCCGGGCGCTTTCGTCCGAGCTCAACTTTTCAGAGAGCTCTTTTGATCTCAGCGCCCTGTATTCCTGTTCGGCGGCCTGGAACAGCGCGCCCTTCGGCTTGACACGAACGGAAAGGAAGCCGTTTTCAATCGGCGTTACAATGGCGAAAACCCAATAATAGCGCCCGTCCTTGGCCTTGTTCTTCACGAAGGCGCCGATGGGCCGGCCTTTCTTGATCGTGTCCCACAAGAGCCAGAAGACCGCTTTCGGCATGTCCGGATGGCGGATGATCTTGTGGGGCTTGTTGATGAGTTCATCCCAGCTGTAACCGCTAACCCGCTGGAAAACGCTGTTTCCGGACAGAATGATGCCGCTGTCGGTGGTTCTAGAAAAGAACAGTTCGTCAAAGGCAAACGGCGACTCGCGGTCCGTCTCCGTCGTCATGTCCGTATCGAGCATTCGGCTCACTCCGCTACCGGTGGAATCAGTCAAGAACTCCGGAAACTTTAGGGAATTTGCTTTAAAATAACTTGACCAAAGTCAGATAAACTACAACTTACGCGAAAGAATATGTATTAGTACTGATAAAACAGGTCGACGATGAAGGCGAACGACCTAACTCTATCGTCAATTCTGTCAGACTACCTGGAGTCAGAACTCGTCAAATTGACTGACAGGTTGCCAAGGGCAACTATCCGGCAGAACCGACAGACCTGCCGCAACTCGGCCTTGCCTTTTTGGGACCGGGTCAAAGCCCGGGTGGCTATCGAGTCGAACACCTGATCAGTGATCTCGCTGGTCGGTGGCCTCACCGCCCATACCGCTCTTTCAGAAAGTCGATCATGACCCTGACCTTCTGCGGCAGATAGGACCGGCTTGGATAGAGCAGCCAGGCCGCCGTCTCGAACGAGGCCGCCGCGCAGGCATGATCCGGGAAAAGATCGACCAGGGTGCCCTTTGCCAGATCCCGCTGCACCAGCATGATGGGCAGGAGCGCAACGCCCATGCCGAGCCGTGCCGCCGAGCGGATGGACAGGGCGTTCGAGATCACCGTTGCGCCTCCGACGGGAACACTGAAAGGCTCCGCGTCCTTTTCCCGAAATTGCCAGAGCGTCTTGAAGCCCGGGATGGCAAACCGGATGCAGTCGCGCTCAGACAGGTCCTCGGGATGCGCGGGCCTGCCCGTTCTTTCCAGATAGTCCGGCGACGCCACCACGCGGTAGCTGGTTGTCACCAATTTCGAAACGATCCAGTCGCCCTGCGGCACCTGGCCGAAACGCACGGCAAGGTCGATGCCGTCGGCCCTGAGATCCAGATTGGCGTCGGACGCCAGGATTTCGAGATCGATCTCCGGATACCGAGTCCGAAACTCCGGAAGGATGGGCATCAGGCATTCCTGAACGAAGGAAATGCTGGCGGTGAGGCGCAAGGTGCCGCGCGGCGCCACCGCATTTGTGCAGGCCTCCTCCCCGGCAGCCTCCAGTTCTTCCACCAGTGGCGCGATCCGGTTGAGATAGAGCTCTCCCTCCCCCGTTGGGGCAAGGCTGCGGGTGCTGCGCTGGAACAACCGGAACCCGACATCCTGTTCCAACTGCGCGATCACGCGCGAAATGCTCGACGCGTCCAGATCGAGCAGCCGGGCAACGGCGGCGAAACTGCCGAGATCGCGAACCAGCAGGGCGGTTTTCAGTGTTTCAAGCTCCATTCATGCACATTACGCACGAGTTAAGTGCATTTCGATCTATTTTTTGAAAAACAGCATCAAACTACATCGAACTTGCCATTCAACAAGGAGGCAGGTTCATGACACAGTTGCTCCGCATCAATTCAAGTTCCCGGCTGGAGGGCTCGCACTCGGCCGCGGTCGCCGACGTCTTCGAAGCCGAATACAGACAGAGAAACCCGGGATGCCGTGTGATCACCCGCAACGTGGCCGACGGGTCCATTCCGTTCATTGCGCAAGACACCATCGAGGGTTTCTACGCGCCGCAGGACACCCTGTCCGACGACCTCAAGGCGGCAACCGCCCTGTCGGATGCGTTGATCGCGGAAATCCAGGGGTCCGACACGCTGCTTCTTGCGGTCCCGATCTACAATTTCTCCATTCCGGCGGCCCTGAAGGCCTGGATCGACCAGATCATGCGGATCGGGCATACGTTTTCGATGGATGAAACAGGCTTCAAGGGGCTGGTCCGGGCCCGCCGGGCGGTCATCGTCTGCGCTTACGGCGCCGAGGGTTACTTGCAGGAAGAACCTTTTGCCGCGGCCAATTTTCTCGAACCCTACCTGAAATTCCTGTTCGCGTTTCTGGGTATCGAGACGGTGGAATTCGTCCACGTTCAGGGCACGGCAACGGCGGCGCCGGAAGCGTTTGCCGAAAGGCTGGACGATGCCCGGGCTCAGGCACGGAAAGCCGCCTAGTCCGGGATCTGCACTGCATTGCGACCCGCAACCGGAAAACGGGCATCAAGATCTTGCGTTCCAGGCCCGGATTCCGGTTGCATTCGGCGGACACCTCCCATATAAGCGCCCGGTCCAGAGTCGTCCGGCTCGTCGTGGACTGGATTCCTGTGTTCCGATGCAGACCGTCTTCGACAACCAAGGGCATGCCGTGTCGGCTCTGAATGCACCAAGAATGAAGAGCCCGTTTTCAAGCGGGCTTACCAAAGAAAGGATGCAAAATGCCCAAGCTGAAGACGAAATCCGGCGCCAAGAAGCGCTTCAAGGTGACCGCGACCGGCAAGGTGAAAACCGCGCAGGCCGGCAAGCGTCATGGCATGATCAAGCGCACGAACAAGTTCATCCGCAACGCCCGTGGCACGACCACGTTGAGCGACCAGGATGCAAAGATCGTGAAGCAGTTCCTGCCCTACGCATAAAGCCAGCCCCGAAGGAGATCATCTAAATGTCACGCGTCAAACGGGGCGTAACCGCCCACGCTCGTCACAAGAAAGTTCTTAAAGCAGCAAAAGGCTATTACGGCCGCCGCAAGAACACCATCCGCGTTGCCAAGCAGGCCGTCGAAAAGGCCGCACAGTACGCCTATCGCGACCGCAAGGCCAAGAAGCGCAACTTCCGTTCGCTCTGGATCCAGCGCATCAACGCCGCCACCCGTCAGCACGGCATGACCTACGGCACCTTCATCAACGGCCTGTCCAAGGCCGGTGTCGAGGTCGACCGCAAGGTTCTGTCCGACCTGGCCATCAATCAGCCGGACGCCTTCAAGGCTCTGGTCGACAAGGCGCAGGGTGCCCTCGCCGCTTAAGGCAGGGGACACTTTCGAGAATTTGCAAAGCGCGGTCCGTCGGGCCGCGCTTTTCTTTTGCGCGCTCATGTGATTCCCTGTCGTCTCCACCTTCAGCCTTTCGATCCGGTGCCGGGGACATGCAGCTTTCTCAGAAACAGACCTCCGTCTTCAAGGGCATGGCCGCCGCCCTGCTGGTCTCCGGCCTGGCCCTGGCGGCGGGCGCCTTTCTGTTGCCCGCAGGTCTTCCGGCGGAGGCCGGCACCGGTGGACGGCTTGAGCTCCTGGCAATATGCACGCTCGCGATCAGCGTGTGGTTGCTCGCGTCGATCGGTGTCCTTGCCAGGCACCGGTTCTTCACACCGGAAGACATCGACGGCAGCGGTCTGACCTCCGGCTCGGCCGAGGCAAGTGTCCTGCAGGCGGTGCTGCAGAACACGCTGGAACAGACCGTGCTGGCCGCAAGTGTCTATGGCTGCTTCGCCATTCTGGCTCCTGCGCACTATCTTGGGGCCCTTCCCGCGGCGGCAGGCCTGTTCTGGATCGGCCGGGCCCTGTTCTGGCATGGCTATGCGAAAGGCGCCGGCGGACGGGCCTTCGGCTTCGCCCTCACGTTCTATTCGACCGTACTGCTTCTGATCACGACGGTGGTCATGGCGCTGATCTGACGCATCTTCCTTTCCAACCCGAAGCCGACGGAGCCACTGCGGATGTCACACGCCATCATTTTCGACTGCGAATTCCTCACCGCTCCCGGCGCCATGAGCCGGCTTTGGGGCGGCCCCCTCGATCCCGATCCGACCGTTGTTCAGATCGGCGCCGTCAAGCTCTCGCTGGCTCCGGAATTTGCCCTGCTGGACGAGTTCCAGGTGCTGATCGCCCCGAAGGACCGGTTTGGCGGCAAGGCCTTGCTGGACCCGTTCTTCACGGAACTGACCGGAATTGACCAGGCATCGGTCGACCGGGACGGCATTCCCATGATCGACGCCCTGACGCGGTTTGAAGATTTCGCCGGCGACTGCACACTGTGGTCCTGGGGCAAGGACGAACTCTATCTCTATGCGATCAGCAGTTATATCGCGGGATGCGAGCCGGCCTTGCCGCCGCAACGCTTCGGCAATGCCTCCGCCCTGGTCCTCAAGGCCGGCGTGCCCTACGAGGACCTGAAGAAAACGACCAGCGGCAAGCTGGCGGACTATTTCGGACTGGAAGGCAGGCAGAGACGCCAGCATGACGCCCTGGACGACGCCATGTCCGTCGCCCTCTCCCTTCAGCATCTCTTGCAAGACGGCCGGCTGGCCCCGGGGGATTTCCGTCTTCCGGTCCAGGCCCGGTCCTGACGTCCGGCTCTGAAACCCGGCCCAGGCACCCGGCCCTCACACTCGGCCTGGGCACCCTCTTGCCCGGTCCTCTGGTCCCCTTACGCGTCCCGTCTCCAATTGAGAAAATAGCCCCCGCCATCCCCGCATCTCTTTAACTTTTGTCCTGTTTCGCACCACCTTGTTAACTTTTGTGAACACGGATCGGCGGTTTTCTGCGGACAAAAGGTTAACGCCCGCCTATATTGGCATGGTGATTGCGACGTTTCAGGAAAGGCCACACCAAGTGTGCCATTCTGAAACAACGAGGCGTTAAAACGTGCGAGTGAACCCGGTTACATCCGCTGGCCGTGCCAATGTGAGGCGCAAGCGTCCCTCCGTGGGAGAAACGGAGACCGAGCGTCGCGCGGATGATTTCGGCAGGCATCTTCCTGTGCCGCACCAGCCGACACTGGAGCGCGACCAGGCCGCCTTTGCCTCCCGTTATCGCCCCAACTCGATTTTTCTGGCGCAACTGATCGCCACCCGCGACTACGACATCCAGGCCGGCACACCACGCCCGGACGAAGCCCTCAATGGCGCCAACAGCTATCGCGCCGTGGCCGCCCTGCCGCGCCGCCGCGTTGCCGGCCATCTGCTCAAGGCCGAGCGTTAGGCGCACCACTTTCCAGAAGTACCACTGGAGACCTTCAGCCCGGGGCCCTGCTCCGGGTTCTTTTTTGCCAAAGACCGGAGAACCATGGCTGTCTTCATGGGCCGGAACACGTTTCCTTCAAGCCTGCCTGTGGCCTGATCCGGCGCCGGTACCGTGCCCAACGACATCGGCACGAAAAAATCCGGGCAACCAATGAACCGAAATCGGCGCCAACTGCACTTATGCTGCAGAAGGGCACAAACCGAGGCTGGCATGGACGAGGATCGACACCAAAAGACGCGTGTACTGGAGGAGTTCCTGATCCTCGACGCCAAACGGGGCGACCGGCAGGCCCTGAACCGCCTGATAGAGCTGCGCGGCCCCAGACTCCATGCGCACGCGGCGCGTCTTTCCGGCGATCGGGAAGCGGCCCGGGACATCGTGCAGGAGGCGTGGATCCAGATCATCCGGGCCTTGCCGTCGCTTCGGCAGGAACGCGCCTTTCTGCCCTGGGCCCTGTGCATCGTGTCCCGGCGTGTCGCCGCTCACATCAAGGACCGGCAAAAGGGCCGCAAGCTGTCACAGGCCTATGCGGCCGAAGCCGAAGTTGCGCCGGAACCGCCAGAGCCCGGAGGGCTCGAAACAGACGCAATCCTTGCCGCGTTGAAAAAGCTGCCCCCGACACAGCAAGCAACCGTCGCCCTTTTTTATCTGGAAGACCTTCGGGTCAACGAAGTGGCGACCGCCCTCAATGTGCCGGTCGGCACCGTCAAGACCCGGCTGATGAAAGCGCGCGAGACGCTGCGCGACCTGCTCGAAGGAGAAGCAAATGGATAAGCTCGACAGACTGATCGAAGACGCGCTGAAAGACGAGGATCAGCGGCTTGTGGAAGAGACGCGGGAGCTCGGTTTTTTTGCGCTGGGGCTCAAGCAATTCACCGGAAAGCTGGGCTGGGTCACCTGGGTCGTCATGACGCTCCAGGGTCTGATGTTCCTGGCCGGCGTCTGGTGTGCCGTCCAATTCTACGGCACGCAGGATGTTCTGGGCGCCGTCAAATGGGGCTTGACCGCAGCCGTCCTGATGCTTCTCGCAACCGCGCTGAAACTGAGTCTGGCGCCGCAGATGCAGGCGGACAGGATCCTGCGGGAGCTCAAACGGATCGAATTGATGGTCCTCAGCGCAAAGTGAATCCCGCGCCGTATCCCAATCCGGGTCTTCGCATCGCTGCTTCACGCGGCAGCGATGCGGAACCCGGCTGCTCGCCTCTCAAGTGGAACAGGGCAGCGACCAGAATGTGACGCGCGTCACATTTTTCCGTTGCGGTTCATCCTATATTGAAAAACAGATCCGGACTCTCCGGACCTCCGACCAGATTGGCCACGGACTGGCCCGCCACGGAGACTTCGAAATGCGAGTGAACCCCGTTACCGCCGTACCGGCCCTGCGCATCCGCCAGAAGCCGGTTGCCGAGTTCATCCCGAACCCGGAGCTTTTCGACACCACCGACAGCGCTTTTGGCGGCATCGACATGCCGGCCCATATCGCCGCTGCGGAACTCGAGCGCGGCCTGCACGCCGGCGCCCATGCCGAATATGCGACACAGCTTCTGGCCAGCCGTCACCTGGCGCTGGAAACGGAGCTGGAGCGCCGGCAGCACCACGCCTCCTACCGGACAGCCGCCGAAGACGTCGACGAGCGCTCCTATACGGTGTCCCTGTCCGCCTGAAGCCTGCCTGTCTGACACCTGTCCGTCAGCCGTCGATCCTCAGGAAACCGGCCAGGCCGGTTTTCTGGTGTTCGATCACGTGGCAATGAAACGCCCAGTCCCCCGGATTGTCGGCGACCAAGGCCACATCCATGGTTTCTTCTTCCAGCAACAGGGCGGTGTCGGTCACCATCGGCGGCAGTTTCCGCTTGTTCGAGCGCAGCAGCCTGAAGGAAACGCCGTGCAGGTGGATGGGATGGTCGTTCGGCGATTCGTTGCGCAGCCGCAGGACATAGGACTTGCCAAGCTTGAGCGTCGCCAACGGATCGAACGGCCCCGGCAGGTCGCCGGGCCAGGCGGTGCGGTTGATCGACCAGAACGTATAGCCGAGCGAGCCGCAGATGCTGGCCTGGGGCGCGTCGCCTTCGGGCGACCAGCCGAACACGAATTCCAGCACCTCCGCATTGGCAAGGTCCGGTTCCGGCACCGGGTTCGGCGGCAGCGGCTTCAGCTCCCGCAGGTCCCGGCCGGCGCTTTGCCCCGTGGGCCGGAAGGAGCACAGCTCCCGGTCGCCGTTCGGACGCTTGAGCAACAGGCGCACCACCTCGTCCTCCCGGTCGGGAACCCGCAGGGCGATATCCGCCCGCTGGCCCGGTGACAGGATGATGTCCTTCGCGGCCACCGGCCCGGGCAGCGGGTTGGAATCCAGCGCGATCACCCGCGCCTCGCCACCACTGATCTCGCCACCACTGATCTCGTAGCTACCGACGCGCGTCACGTCCGTCACCGCAAGCCGCAGCCGCACAAGACTGCCCGCCGGAAGGTCATACACCGGCGCAACGGACCAGTTGACCGTCGGCACGGTGCCATAAGTGCCGCCACGCGCCGCGTTGCGCGCCTTGAAGAATTCGATGAACTGGCCGTCGCCGCCAAGCCGGAAATCCCGGATATTCAGCGGCAGGTCCCGGTCGAAGCCCGGATCCTCGTCCTCTTCCACGACCATGACACCGGTGAGGCCCCGGGCCATCTGTTCCAGCGTGTTGCAATGCGGGTGGTACCAGAAAGTGCCCGCATCGGGCGGCGTGAAGTCGTAGCGGAAGGACTGGCCTGCCTCTATCGGATATTGCGTCAGGTACGGCACGCCGTCCATGCCGTTGGCGATCCTGAGCCCGTGCCAGTGCACGACCGAGGCTTCGTCCAGGGAGTTGCGGACATCGATGGTTGTTTTCCGGCCCTGTCTGAACCGCAACACCGGAGGCGGCCCGTCCGGCGCGAAGCTCATCATGTTCCGGGTCGTCTTGTCCGGCAGGATGGCATGGTCGAGACTGGCCAGGGTGAGCGCGTGATCGGCGGCCAGCGCCTGGCGCGCGCCAAGCCCGCCGGCAGCGAAGGCGGTCAGCGTGCCGGCGCCGCCGAGCAACAATTCCCGCCGGGAAAGTCCAGGCATCTTGAAACCTCTGTCGAGTGTCGGCGCGTCCGTGCCCAATCAACACAGCCGGGTCCCGGAACTCAAGGTTCAAATTGACGCGGCCCGCAAGCCGGCAGGATCAGTACCCTGCCGCGTGGCCGTCCTTGCGCGGATCGGAACCGGCGGTCAGGAGATGACGCGCCCTGTCGATCATGATCGCCTGGGATCCGCCGATCGGCCCTGATGCCGGAGTGACGGTGTGCCCCAGGGCCTTCAAGCCTTCCAGGGTCGACGGCGGCACCAGCTTCTCGGCCTCCAGAGCGTGGGTATCCATGTTGAAGAACATGCGCGGGAAGTCGATCGCGGCCTGCACATCCATGCCGTAGTCGATGATGTTGGTCAGCAGATGCGCATGACCGCAGGCCTGGTACTGGCCGCCCATCACCCCGAAGGAAAGGAACGGCGCACCGCCCTTGAGCACCGTCGCCGGAATGATGGTGTGCATCGGGCGCTTGCCGCCATCGATCGAGTTGGCATGTCCGGGCGCGGCCCGGAACGACTTGCCCCGGCAGTGCAGCAACACGCCGCTGTCCGGAGCCACGATGCCGCTGCCGAAATCGCTGAACAGGGAATTGATGAAGGAGACGGACAACCCGTCCTTGTCCACCACCGTCAGGTAGACCGTATCGGTCTGCGGCACCAGGGCATTTTCCGGAACGCTCGCCATGCGCTTGTCGAGGGAAACTTCCCGGGCCAGCTGATCGATGTAATCGGAACCGATCAGGCGCGTGTGGCAGACATCCATGTGACCCGGGTCGGTGACGAACCTGTTGCGCACCGCATAGGCAAGCCGGGCGGCCTCCATTTCCAGGTGGAACCGTTCCGGGCCGAGCGGGTCGAACCCTTGCAGATCGAATTTTTCCAGGATACCGAGCATGATCAGGGCGATGATGCCCTGGCCGTTCGGCGGCAATTCGGCCACCGTGTGGCCCTTGTACTCCCTCAAGACCGGCGACACGGCCGTGGTATGACAGGCCGCGAGGTCGTCCTCGGTCATCAGCCCGCCGCGCGATTGCAACGCGGACACGATGTCCTTGGCAATGTCGCCGGAGTAGAACGCATCGGCGCCGCCCTCGGCGATCTTTTGAAGCGTGTCCGCCAGATGCGGATACTTCAGGATCGTGCCCGTCTCCGGCGCCTCGCCCTTGATCAGGTAGCGCGCCGCGGAAACCGGATCGGCCCGAAGCTTGTCCAGGTTTTTCACCCAGTCGTGCGCGACGCGCGGCGCAACGGGGAAACCGTCCCTGGCATAATGAATGGCCCGCTTGAACAGCGATTTGAACGGCGCCGCTCCGTGCGCCTTGTGCAGCGTTTCCCAGGCGCGCACCGCGCCCGGAACGGTGACCGCATGGGGCGATGTGTCCGTGATTTCGGCAACACCAAGCTCGGCGAGTTTGTCGGGCGTTGCCGCGCGTGGTGCGGCACCGGAGCCGTTGAAGCCGGTCAACCGTCCATCCGGCTCCATGACGATGGCAAAACAGTCGCCGCCGACACCGGTCATATGGGGTTCGACCACGCACTGCACCGCAACGGCCGCGATCGCCGCGTCGACCGCATTGCCGCCCGCCAGGAGAGTTTCAAGCGCCGCGCTGGTCGCAAGGGGATGCGAGGTTGCCGCCGCCGCTTCCCGCGCAAAGACTGGGGAGCGGCCTGGTGCCTGAAAATCGCGATTCACTGAGGTTCTCCTACCCGCTGAAGCATTTTATCCATTTTGCCGAAAATGCTTCGCGGGTTTTTCGCCTATGCGCCCAAGGCCCGGTCTGCTAGCAAAATCGAATGACGGCCAGCACCTTAAGGAGAAGTCATCGAATGAGCAAACTCACTTTGTCTACGGCGGAGATCATCACCTCTGCCGCGATGGAAAAAGCGGCTGAACTGAACCTCAAGCCCCTGACGGTTTCCGTGCTCGACGCAGGCGGGCATGCCGTTCTTCTCAAGCGCCAGGACGGCGCCTCGATCATGCGGCCGCAGATCGCTGCCGGCAAGGCCATCGGAGCGCTGGCCGTCGGCACCGGCACCAGATGGCTGAATGACAATGCCGAATCGCGCCCGCATTTCGTCAACGCGCTCAACGGCGTTTCCGGCGGCGCCATCGTTCCGGTTCCGGGTGGTGTCCTGGTCAAGGACGGCAACGGTGAAACTCTGGGGGCCGTCGGCATCACCGGCGACACGTCTGACAATGACGAGGCCTGCGCCGTCGCCGGTATCGAAGCGGCGGGTCTGGTCGCCGATTGCGGCTGAGGCGAAAGGGTCTCTACCCCAAATGAGACGTCATCCTGAGGAGGGCCGACAGGCCCGACTCGAAGGATCGGCTGCAAGATTCTGGAACAAGTGGCCGAATCCTTCGAGACAGCGCTTTCGCGCGTCCTCAGGATGACGCTGAATGTGTTGCTGCCGCAATTCAAGCCAGACTGAACACCTTCCGGAAAACCTCGAGCTCACCTTCCGGATAGGCCAGCGTATCCAACGGCTGCCAGTCCCTGGCCAGAAACAGGGATTGCGCGCTGGCCGTTGATGCGTGGATTTCGCCGAATCCGACCTCACGGGCCTCCCGTTCGGCTGCGGCGACCAGCGCGGTTCCGATCCCCGCCCGCCTGCAGGTCTCCGGTACCAGAAGCGCCGTGAGCCATGCCCCCGGGTAGCGGTCGGACCCCGGCGAGGAGTCGCGCAGCGACACGGTGCCGACCGGCCGCCGCCCGGTGTCGAACGCAACCAGGCAGCGCGGCAGCCGATCGCGGGAGGCGAGGCATCTGTCGAGGTCCCGGTGCGCATCTCCCTGCCCGCCCGGGCCGTACCAGCCCGGCCAAGCGTCCGCGAACCAGAGTTCGATCCGGTCCAGCTGATCGGGGCATGTTTCAAGGGAGACGACCGAAATCGGACGGCCCGGTTCAAGGGACTTGGCCGCAGGGATATCGCATTTGACCGGCGCCTTGTCCGCAGTCACCGAAGTTACCTCTCCCATTGGGAGAGGTCGGAGCAACGGTCCGGGTGAGGGAGCAGGCCTCTCCGCAACTTTCAGGGATTTGTTCCCTCACCCCTACCCTCTCCCATAGGAAGAGGGAGCAGGCTTCTGCCCTATGCGATTGCCTTCGGCCCGGCCATGCTCACGTCCGGTCCTTCGATAATTCAGCTCTTGTCGCTCAGCTGGTTGATCTTCTTCTGCATCTCTTCCAGCTGTTTCTTCATGTTGTCCAGGTCCGATGGCTCGGACTTGTCTTCCTTCGCGGCAGTGGCGGGACTGCCGCCTTCGCCGGTCGGGAACGGCATGAACATCTTCATCGCCCGCTCGAACATTTCCGTGTTGCGCTTGACCTGGTCCTCGATCGCGTCGAAGGCCGTCGCGCCGAAGGCTTCGCTCATTTGCGAGCGCAGCTTCTCCTGCTCCTTGGTCAGCGAGGTCATGGAATACTCGAGAAAGCTCGGCACGAGGCCCTGCATGCTGTCACCGTAAAAACGGATCAGCTGGCGCAGGAAGGTGACCGGCAGCAGGTTCTGCCCCTTGCCTTCCTGCTCGAAAATGATCTGGGTGAGCACGGACCGGGTGATGTCATCGCCGGACTTTGCGTCATAGACGACGAAGTCCTCCTCCCCCTTCACCATCACCGCCAGGTCCTCAAGCGTGACATAGGTGCTGGTGCCCGTGTTGTAGAGCCGCCGGTTGGCGTATTTCTTGATGATTGTCGGCTCGTTGGTCTTGGCCATCCGTGAATTCCGCCTGTTTGCCTTTTTGGGCATGAACGGGAGGTCCTCCCGCTCTGGTTTCCCATTTGACGACAAGGCTTTCGCAGACTTGTCATCTCCTCCAACTAAGAGACTAAGCCAATCGTATCGGATCGTGCCACCCTTTTTATGTGCAGTGACGAAAGGATGATGCCGCAAATGCGAAAACAGGTCGCCGATAAGGACTGATACGGTTGACACGACCAGCTGGTGCAGTTCTAGTTCCCGCATCAATAAGGATTAAAAGGTGCCCTTGCGGCACCAGTCCACTACGGCCGATCGGCCACGAGTCCTGGAGAGTATGATGAGCGCTTTCACCGATATCGTCATTGTCAGTGCCACCCGCACACCTGTCGGATCCTTCAACGGATCCTTCGCAAATACCCCCGCGCATGACCTGGGTGCCATTGTCATGAAAGCGGCCATGGAACAGTCCGGTGTCGAGGGCGGCGACGTCGACGAGGTCGTTTTCGGCCAGGTGCTCACAGCCGGCCAGGGACAGAATCCGGCCCGCCAGGCCGCCATCAAGGCCGGTATCTCCGACGCGGCCACCGCCTGGACCCTCAACCAGGTCTGCGGCTCGGGCCTGCGCACCGTTGCCATTGCAGCGCAGCAAATCCTGACCGGCGACGCCACCATCATGATGGCCGGCGGCCAGGAAAACATGTCCCTGTCGCCGCACTGCGCTCACATGCGCGCCGGCTACAAGATGGGCGACTACAAGATGATCGACACGATGATCAAGGACGGTCTCTGGGACGCCTTCAACGGTTACCACATGGGCCAGACCGCAGAGAACGTCGCCGAGAAATGGCAGATCAACCGCGACCAGCAGGACGCATTCGCCGTTGCCTCCCAGAACAAGGCCGAAGCCGCCCAGAAGGCCGGCAAGTTCAAGGACGAGATCACCCCGGTGACGGTCGTCGAGCGCCGCGCCGAAAAGGTCGTCGAGGACGATGAGTATATCCGCCACGGCGCCACCCTGGACAGCGTCGCCAAGCTGCGTCCGGCCTTTGCCAAGGAGGGTTCCGTAACGGCGGCCAATGCGTCCGGCATCAATGACGGCGCCGCCGCCATCCTGGTCATGAGCGCCGCGGAGGCCGAAAAGCGCGGTCTCAAGCCGCTCGCCCGCATCGCCTCCTGGGCGACCGCCGGCGTCGATCCCGCGATCATGGGCTCCGGTCCGATCCCGGCCT
The DNA here is from genome assembly GCF_027359675.1 of Roseibium sp. Sym1. Lineage (NCBI taxonomy): Bacteria > Pseudomonadati > Pseudomonadota > Alphaproteobacteria > Hyphomicrobiales > Stappiaceae > Roseibium > Roseibium sp. Sym1. Next base: position 1,806,869 of record NZ_CP114786.1, on the reverse strand, counting down.
CGCGCAAGGCGCTGGAAAAGGCCGGCTGGAACGCCGCCGACCTGGACCTGGTGGAAGCCAACGAGGCCTTCGCCGCCCAGGCCTGCGCCGTCAACAAGGACATGGGCTGGAACCCGGACATCGTCAACGTCAATGGCGGCGCGATTGCCATCGGTCACCCGATCGGGGCCTCCGGCGCCCGCATCCTGTGCACCCTGCTGCATGAAATGAACCGCCGTGACGCCAAGAAAGGCCTCGCGACGCTGTGCATCGGCGGCGGCATGGGCGTTGCCATGTGCCTGGAGCGCTGACCGGAAACAATCGGAATTGGTCATGGCCGGCTCGTCCGGCCGTGACCGAACAGGTCAGATCTTCGAAGAACGTTGAAAAACCTTGAGACCCGAAGGGTCCGGAACTGGAAGTCAGGAGGAAGGGGAATGAGCAAGGTCGCATTGGTCACGGGAGGCACGCGCGGTATCGGCGAATCGATTTCGCGGGGCCTGAAAGACGCTGGTTACACCGTGGCGGCCACATATGCCGGCAACACCGAAAAGGCGGAAGCCTTCAAGGCCGAGACCGGCATTCACGTCTACAAATGGGACGTTTCCGATCCTGACGCCTGCGCGGCGGGCATTGCCCAGGTCGAAAACGAGCTGGGGCCGGTGGAAGTGCTGGTCAACAATGCCGGCATCACCCGTGACGGCATGTTCCACAAGATGGACTTCGACCAGTGGCGCGCCGTCCTGTCGACGAATCTCGATTCGATGTTCACGATGACCAAGCCGGTGATCAACGGCATGCGCGGCCGCGGCTCCGGCCGCATCATCAACATCTCGTCGATCAACGGCCAGAAGGGCCAGATGGGTCAGACCAACTACTCGGCCGCCAAGGCCGGCGTGATCGGTTTCACCAAGGCGCTTGCCCAGGAAAACGCCTTCAAGGGCATCACCGTCAACTGCGTCTGCCCGGGCTACATCAACACCGACATGGTCGCCGCCATGCCGGAAAAGGTCCTGGAGAGCATCGTCTCGAACATCCCGGTCGGCCGTCTCGGCCATCCGGAGGAAATTGCGCAGACCGTGGTCTATCTCGCGTCCGACGCCGCGGCCTTCATGACCGGTGCCGTGATGACCATCAACGGCGGCCAGTACATCGCCAACGGCTGAATTGCCAGCTCAGCAGACAAGCAGGAAGGCGCCCCAGCGGCGCCTTTCTATTTGACTCTTCCGCCAACGGCTCATCGCGGATCGAGCTCACCGAGACAAAACCGTTGGAACCAGTAAGGATCACTCGGCGCTTCGGAGTCGAATTCCCGTAAGTAGTAGCTCCAGTCCCACCTCTTTTCAGGCGAAACCAGATGGAAATGGCCATTGCGGGTGCGCTTGGGCAGCGTCAGGAACGTTAGTCGCGCCCCTTGCGGCAATGCCTTTCTCGCCTCCGGAGAATAGAGGCAAAAAGGTCCCCCACCGACTTTTCTTGCAATCGCGTCATTGATCATTTGCGGATACCAAGCCCAGCTGTATGCCGTCAGGACCAAGATGGATGCGCCAGTTCCAATACCTGCTGATAAATGCAAGGGCCGCGCCAGCGGTGCCATTGCTCCCATGACTGCCGATACGGTGAAAGCGGTCGCACCGGCAATCGCAAGGATCAAATGCACCAAGAAGGGATTCGCAAGGTCGCGGGTTTGCCACGCGAGAGCGATAAAGCCTATTAACGAGAGAATTCCCGATGCCCAGAGACCGAAGACCACGTCCAGCCAAACAGGCGAAGCGGTTTCGGCATCCCGGATCGCTAACCCCCTGTTGAAGAGATAAACGAGAAACGTAAAGAGAAGACGCAACACGACCGCGAGGCACATACCGGCGACAATCAGTCCTGCCAGCACGCCCCCCAGCCCCATCCCCTCCGGCTCTGAAGGTGGGGTCAAACGCCACCACAACAGCAGTCCGAGAAAGGCCGCGGCCGATAGTTTCAAGGCCGTTTGAAGCCTGACAAAAAAGATCGGCGACATGGAAAACAAACCGATCAAGGCAAGACCGAGCAACATTGAAAGAACGTGCCTCAAGCAAAAATCTTGATGAATAACCGCGGGAAGCAATCCGGCGGAGACCTTTACTGGACAAGTTTTCGATAGCCCGACCCAAATTCAATGGACTGCAAAAAAACTGCTCAAAATTCGCTGAAATAACCCACCAAGTCGCGCGGTGAGCCGTGTTTGTGGAGGCAATGCCTTGACGCGCGCCACACTCTGCCCCTATTTCCCGGGAACACCCGACGAGGAGCAAACAAAAAAACATGGAATTCGAACACGGCCCGAACGACCCGACCCGCAAGGAACTGTCGCCACTTCTGAAGCTGGCGCTGGAACTGGGGCCGCTCGGTGTCTTCTTCCTGTTCAACGCGCGCGGTGAGCAGATCGCCGCCGCCTTTCCGGTGCTTCAGTCCGTCGGCAAACCGATCTTCCTGGCGACCGCGGCCTTCATGATCGCCATTTCGGTTTCCCTGGTCGTGTCCCTGTGGCTGACAAAACGCCTGCCGATCATGCCGCTGGTCTCCGGCGTCGTCGTGCTGGTCTTCGGCGCGCTGACGCTGTGGCTGCATGACGAGCTCTTCATCAAGCTGAAGCCGACCATCGTCAACTGCCTGTTCGGCTCGATCCTGCTCGGCGGACTTCTGTTCGGAAAATCCCTGCTCGGCTATGTCTTCGACAGCGCCTTCAAGCTGACCGACGAGGGCTGGCGCAAGCTGACCTTCCGCTGGGGCGTGTTCTTCTTTGTGCTGGCGATCATCAACGAGATCGTCTGGCGCAGCTTCTCGACCGATTTCTGGGTCAGCTTCAAGGTTTTCGGCATCATGCCGATCACCCTCGTCTTCACCCTGACCCAGCTGCCATTGATCCAGAAGCACGCCATCGTGGAAGAGGGCGAGGCCTGAGGGTGCCACTTTCCCCGTCTGTCATTCCCGCGAAATCGGGAATTCAGGGAACCTCATAAACCGCTGGAATCAATCAAGTTTCGCCCGGGAGTCCTGGGTCCCGGGTCTCTGCTGCGCTGCGCCCGGGATGACAACCTGGGAGCACTTTCTCCCCCCGGCATTCCGGACAAGTGCAGCAAGGCTGCACGCCGATCCGGAACCCAGCGCGTCAGCGTGAGCGCAAGCGAACTCCATATTCAGACAAAAGCTTTGGCCGCGCTTTCAGCGCGAAATATGTCTGGAGTCCGGATCGGCGCTCGGCTGCGCCCTCACCTGTCCGGAATGACGGCATTCGGTTTCATCCTCAGTGCATCTCGCCATGCCCGAAGGACACATCCCGGCGCGCGCCGGTGATGGAAATCGAGAAACCCGCGATCACGTCGATCAGGGAAATCGCCATCAGGATGAAGAACAGGGACGTGGCCGCCTGTTGCAGCACCAGGAACTCGACCAGATAGGCGACGAAGACCAGCACGGAAAACATGTGGTCGAGCAGCGCCGTCGTGCCGATACGGGTCGCCTTCAGGATCTCGATGAACAGGAAGAAAAGCCCCAGCGTGATCAGGACGTCGCTGGTGAGCAACTGGAAGGTCGCGCCGGAGACCATGGCGATGGTGATGATCGGCTGCGCCCAGAACCCGGCATCCCCGGCCGCCGCCGTGAACGCCAGCGCGTTGTAGATCAGCAGGGAAAACAGCGTGAACGGAACGGCGGAGAAAAGGCGCATGGCAGGCTCCCGGCAGGACTGGCCCGGTGCGGGCCGATGGCGGCGAGCTGACACGATCTTGAAAGCTTATTCAAGGCATGGCCCGCAAAAGACAAAGAAAAAGGCCGGCCCGTCGGAACAAGGCCAGCCTAGATCTCGTTTTGCCATGCGGCGATCCGTCCGAAAGGGACCCGAGCCTGACACCGTCTGCTTTCAGCGCGCTGAAAGCGGAGAGGTGTTATGCCTCGTCCTTAGCGGTAAGGATCTGACGGCCCCGGTACATGCCGGTCTTCAGGTCAACGTGATGCGGACGGCGCAGTTCGCCCGAATCCTTGTCCTCAACGTAAGACGGCTGCTTCAGGGCGTCCGTAGAACGGCGAAAACCGCGCTTCATGCGCGAGGTTTTTCTCTTTGGAACGGCCATTTTTCTTTTCTCCGTGGTCCATAACAGCGCGGCCCGGACCGGGTAAGCCCGGGGCGTGGCGTCACGCAACGTGTTGGAATGCGCGGCGTTATACAGGCAACGCCAGCGTTTTGCCACCCCATAGACAAAAAATTCTTGGTCTAAGTAGACCAGGCTGGTGGGAAGGACCACCCACCCCGGCCTATTTCCCCAGAACACAGCCGAAAATCGGCCCCGCGCCATTGACCCTGGCGAGGTTTGTCGCCGCCAGGCGGCGGTGCCCATTGGAGGGTTTGGCCGGGTTCCGGCCAAGCGGATTGGGCAGGGACGTGGCCAGTCTTGCAGCCTCGGTTCTGGTGAGATCCCTCGCAGGCTTGCCGAACCAGGCCTGGGCGGCGGCTTCGGCACCGAAGATGCCCTCGCCCCATTCGGCGATGTTGAGATAGATCTCCAGGATCCGTTTCTTGGTCAGGATCGCGTCCAGCATCAGCGCCAGGGGCAGTTCCAGCCCTTTCCGGATATAGGACCGCTCACCCCACAGGAACAGGTTCTTGGCCGTCTGCATGGTGATGGTGCTGGCCCCGCGCGGCCGTTCGCCTTCGCTCAGCGCCTCGACCTGGTCCTGAAGCGCGTCCCATTCGACGCCGTCATTCTCGCAAAAGCCGCTGTCTTCGGATGTGATCACCGAGCGGACCAGGTTGGGCGATATTGCCTCCAGCGGCACCCATTGCCGGTCGACCCACAGGAACTGAACGTAGCGGCCGATCATCAGCGTGCTCACAGGCGGCACGACGGAGTAGATCACGGTCAGGACGGGTGGCAGCAGAAGGAGGATCAGCACAAGCTGCAGGAGCCTCCTGCGCAACAATCCCCAGAAACCACGCTTCCCGCCTGATGTCTTTCCCGAGCCGGGCCTCCCCCCCGATGCCGGCTTAACTTTCGCCATTCAGTTTCCGTTCGTTGTCGACAATGAAGTCGCGGACAATGGGTACGGCGTCCCGCTCCTTCGACACAAGGAGCTGGAAAACCATGTTCGAACCATGCAGGAACCCCAGTTCGACGGCACAGAGGTAGAACTCCCACATCCGGCAAAAGGCTTCATCGTAAAGCGCCGCCGCCTCGGAACGCTTGTCCTCGAACCGCTGCCGCCAGTCGCGAATGGTGTAGTAATAGTGCAGGCGCAGGATTTCCGCATCGCAGACCCATAACCCAAGCCGTTCCGTCGAGGCAAAAACTTCCGACAGGGCGGGCACGTAACCACCGGGGAAAATGTACTTGCGGATGAACGGTCCGGTCGTGCCCGGCGGGGTCATGCGCCCGATGGAGTGAATCACCGCATATCCCGTTTCCGTCAGGCAGTCCCGGATCTTGCCGAAATAGGCATCCAGGTGACCGATGCCGACATGTTCCATCATGCCGACGGAAATCACCCGGTCGAACCTGCCTTCGAACTCACGGTAGTCCTTCAGCACGAAGGTGACCCGGTCCTCAAGGCCCGCCGCGCGCACCCGCTCCTCGGCGATCTTCACCTGCTCGGGCGACACGTTCAGCGAGGTCACGCGCGCGCCGGCCTCGGCCATGCGAATGGCCAGCGCCCCCCAGCCGCCGCCGATCTCCAGGACGTCCATGTCGGGCTCAAGGTCGAGCTTGGCCACCAGATGCGTCAGCTTGGCGTGTTGCGCCGCTTCCAGCGTGTCGTCGGCGCTCGTGTAATAGGCACAGCTGTAATTGAGGCCGTCATCCAGAAACAGCCGGTAGAGCTCCGTCGACAGGTCGTAGTGATGCCGCGCCTGCGCCTTGGCCCGTTCGACGCTGTTCTTCTGCTGGCGCCGGCGCATGGCCTTCCAGCCCTTGCGCAGCAGTCCCTGGACCGGGTGCGCGCCGAGCGGCGCCCTGTTGATCGAGAACAGGAACATGAAGTCGTAACAGGTCGATCCCTCTTCCATGGTCAGGGTGCCGTCCATATAGGCTTCGCCTGCCGCAAGTTCGGGATTGAGGAACAAAGACCGGTAGAGCTTCTTGTCGTGCAGCCGGATGGTCACGGTCGGACCATCCGTTCCGGAGCCGAATTCATGCGCCCCCCCATCGACATCGATGACGCGCATGCGCCCGCGTTTGATGAAGCTGCGCAGAAGGCCGGAAAGCAATCTCATGAATGGGTCTCCAAATAATCCGGTTCGAAATCGACGGTGCTGGTCGCACCGGCCACTTTTTCAAATTCAAGCCTTGACGATACAGACAATAGGTCTCAGGGAAACCCGGTCTTTCAAAAAGTTGTCGGCAGCAATGCCCCGACCGGAGCCCATCGTGACCCTTGACCTGAAACAGCACCTTGCGAAACACGGCGAAAATATCGGGACGGTGTTGGAAGACATCCTCAGCGCGCGGCTTCTGCCCGGCGAGACGGCGCGCCCGGAACGGCTGCTGGCCGCCATGCGCCACGGCGCGCTCAACGGCGGCAAGCGGCTCAGGCCCATTCTCGTGCTGGAAGCCGCCAGGCTGTTCGGCCGCACGGATGACGGTGTGGTCAAGGCGGCCTGCGCGCTGGAACTCATCCACTGCTATTCCCTCGTCCATGACGACCTGCCCGCCATGGACGACGACGACCTGCGCCGCGGCCAGCCGACGGTGCACAAGGCCTATGACGAGGCCGCCGCCATCCTGGCCGGGGACGCCTTGCTGACGCTGGCCTTCGACGTCATCACCGGGGAAGCCGTGCACTCCGACGCGGGCGTGCGGCTGGCGCTTTCCCGGGAGCTGGCCCGCGCCGCAGGCGTCGGCGGCATGGCGGGTGGCCAGATGCTCGACCTCGACTCCGAGCACCGCGACCGGACAGAGGCCGAGATCCGCGAACTGCAATCGATGAAGACCGGCGCCCTCCTGCGCTATGCCTGCCGGGCCGGTGCCCGCCTCGCAGACGCCTCTGACGCCGATATCGACCGCCTGACACGGTTCGGCGAGGTGATCGGCCTTGCCTTTCAGCTGGCCGATGACCTGCTGGATGTCGAAGCCAGCCCCGAGGCCATGGGCAAGGCCACCGGCAAGGACGCCGAGGCCGGCAAGGCGACGCTGGTCGGGCTCTGGGGCGTTGAAAAAACCCGGGCGGAACTGGTCCGGCTGCAGGCGGAAGCGGAACTGCTGCTGGCGCCCTACGGCACAAGGGCCGATACCTTGAGCGCCCTTGCCGCGTTCATCGTCAACCGGACGAGTTAAGTCTGAATTCTTCACTTTCAGCGTCATCCTGAGGAGGGCCGAAAGGCCCGTCTCGAAGGATCGGCGGCATATTCCGAACAAGCGGCCTATCCTTCGAGACAGCGCTGACGCGCTTCCTCAGGATGACGCTTGAGCAGGGGTTTATGCAAACAGGCTTGCGGCCGAAGACCCTGCGATACCCGAAAACCGTCCGGGCCTACTCCGCCGGGCCGTCCGGATTGCCCTTGCCGTGACGGCCGAAATCCGGTGCCTCGGTTTCCTGGCCCGCCTCGATGATCGAGCGGCGAATGCCGCGGGTGCGGGTGAACAGGTCGAACAGCATCTGGCCGTCACCCCAGCGGATCGCGCGCTGCAGGGCGGACAGATCCTCGGAAAACCGCGCCAGCATTTCCAGGATCGCGTCCTTGTTGTTGAGACAGACATCGCGCCACATGGTCGGGTCGGACGCCGCCAGGCGGGTGAAATCGCGGAAACCGGAAGCGGAATACTTGATCACTTCCGACTTGGTCACGGTTTCCAGATCATCCGCCGTGCCGACGATGTTGTAGGCGATCAGGTGCGGCAGATGCGACACGATCGCCAGCACCAGGTCGTGATGGTTCGGGTCCATCCGGTCGACATCCGAACCGCAGCCCCGCCAGAAAGCGCTGAGCTTCTCTACCGCGTCCGGGTCCGTCCCCTCCGGGGGCGTCAGGATGCACCAGCGATCCTCGAACAGTGTCGGGAAGCCCGCATCAGGGCCGGACTGTTCCGTACCGGCGATCGGGTGCCCCGGAACGAAATGCACCCCATCGGGCACATGCGGGCTGACCTGCTCGACCACCGAGCCCTTGGTCGAGCCGACATCGGTCAGGATGGCGCCTTTCTTGAGCACCGGGGATATCCACTTGGCAACCGCCGCATTCGCCCCCACGGGAACACACAGGATGACCAGGTCGGCTCCCTCGACGGCTGCGGCGGCATCGAGCTCATAGCGGTCGCCCAGCCCCAGCTCCTCGGCCCGCCGGAGCGTTTCCGGAGAGCGGGTGGAGATGGAGATTTCCTTCACCAGGCCGCGTTGTCGGGCGACCTGGGCAAGGGAAGACCCGATCAGGCCGATACCGATCAGGGCCATGCGCTCGAAGAGGGGGGCAGCAGTCATGTGATTTTTTTAGTTCTTTTCGAAAAAGTCTTTCAGATGGCCGATCACGGTCCGGTTGGCATCTTCGGAGCCGACGGTCATGCGGATCGCGTTGGGCAGGCCGTAATTGCCGACCAGACGCAGAACGCAGCCGCGCTCCAGCAGGTAGGCATCGGCATCCTTCGCGCGCTTGCCGTCCTCGTCCGGAAAATGCACCAGCACGAAATTGCCGACGCTCGGTGTCACCTTGAGGCCGAGTTTTTCCAGCTCCCCGGTCACGAAGGGCAGCCATGTTTCATTGTGCTCGACAGACTTCGCGACAAAGTCGCGGTCCCGGACGGCAGCCGTTCCGGCGGCAATCGCCATGCCGTTCATGTTGAACGGGCCGCGGATGCGGTTGAGCGCATCGATGACATGCGCCGGGCCGAAACCCCAGCCCAGCCGGAGATTGGCGAGACCGTAGATCTTGGAGAAGGTCCGGGTCATGATGACGTTTTCGCTCGTCGCCGCCAGCTCGATGCCGCTTTCATAGTCGTTGCGGCGGACATATTCCGCGTAGGCCGCATCCAGCACCAGCAGCACATGCGGCGGCAGCCCCTGATGCAGGCGGCGGACCTCCTCGAAGGGCAGGTAGGTGCCGGTCGGATTGTTCGGATTGGCGACGAACACCATTTTCGTCCTGTCGGTCACCCGTGCGAGGATGGCGTCCACATCCGTGGTCAGGTCCTTTTCCGGCGCGATCACCGGCGTCGCCCCGGCCGCGCGGATGGCGATGTCATAGACCAGGAAACCGTGCTCGGAATAGATCGCCTCGTCGCCAGGGCCGAGATAGGCATAGGCGATCAGGCTCAGGACTTCGTCGGACCCGGCGCCGCAGATGATCCGGTCGGGATTGAGCCCGTAGACCTCGCCGATCGCATTCCGCAATTCCGTGGCGGCCCCGTCCGGATAGAGTTCCAGGTTCTGCGCCACGGCCTCGATGGCGGCTTTCGCGGCAGAGCTGGTGCCCAGCGGCGTCTCGTTCGAGGAGAGCTTGTGGACGGTCTTGCCGTGGGAGCCCTTCGACTTGCCCGGAACATAAGGGGCAATGTCCAGAACGCCCGGCTTCGGCTGCGGGCGGTTTTGGGTCTCGTCGGCCTGTGTCACTGCGCTCATCTCGTTCATTCCTGAGGCTCCTCGTCCTCGCCAGCAAAACTGTCTTCCGGATCGCCGTCAATCGGTGCGGCGTAACCGCCGACACGTCTCAGCACGTCGGGCTCCGCTCCGGCGGCGCTGCAGGCAACCCGGACATCTTCCTCGCTCAGGTCCCCGGAAATCGCCAGCAGCGCATCGACGCCGCTTGCGGAGCGGAAGAAACTGAGCACCTCGATGCCCTGGTCCATCAGCCTGACCGGCAGAATATCGGACCAGCGGGCGTCATAGACCGCCACGTCGGCGTTGTCGATCATGCTGTCCGCTTTCGACAGCACCAGGGCCGGCAGGTCGGCCGGTCGTTCGTCGAGAACGACAAAGGGCAGGCGCGCCCGGACCAGGGCGCCGGCCTCGCTGAGGCCGCGCCACCACGGCAGTTCCGCCCGGTCGGTCAGGGCAACCAGGCCGAGATCGCCGTCAGACGCCGTCACGGCGCCGACGACATCGGCCGCATCCGCGGCCGGGACGAGTTCCACGGAGAAGCCGAAATAGAACCGGGCAAGGTCAAGCATCTCGATCAGCTCGGCGCTGCCGTCCAGGTGAACCGCCGCATCCGCCTGCAGGCTGGTGCAGGCACTGATGAGATCGCGCCAGAGATGTTCGACCGTTGCAAGCGGCAGCTCGCCGCGATGGCGTTCGACCATCTGGCGCATCATGTCCGCATCCCGGTCCGGGTGAAACAGGGCCGCGCCCTCGCCCGCCGCACGGCGGGCAGCCAGGATGCCCGCCTCGGCCTGGGCACGTTCCATCAAGGCTTCGTGAATGCGTTTGTCGATCTCGTCGACGCGCTCCCGAAGATCCTCCAGCGACAGTCCGCTGCCGGGCAATTGAGACATCACGTTTTTCCGGTTTTCTTAAAGGGTCGGCGGCGCATAGTCATAGGCATGTGATGGCGCAAACGCAAAAGAAAACGTTGACTCGGCGCGTTCCGCACGGCTACCTCGCCAGTCTGGCCTTGTGCAGTGCCACAGGATGCCGGACACCCGCCGGGGACGTACACGCAAACTCTGAAAGCCATGTCCGCAGACACACCCAGTACCGCCACACCGGAAGATCTGAAGGCGAGCGAGGCCGTTTCGCCCTCGAGCAAGCTCGCCAGGTTTCCTGCCGAAGAGCCTCTGGAACTCGATTCCGGAGCCCGGCTGGGCCCGTGGCAGATCGCTTACGAGACCTACGGGACGCTCAACGCCGACAAGACCAATGCGGTGGTGGTCTGTCACGCCCTCACGGGCGACCAATACGTGGCCTCGACCAATCCGGTGACCGGCAAGCCCGGCTGGTGGAGCCTGATGGTCGGTCCGGGACGACCCATCGACACCAACCACTATTTTGTTGTCTGCGCCAACGTCCTGGGCGGCTGCCTCGGCACCACCGGGCCGGCGACGATCAATCCGGAGACCGGCAAGGCCTACGGGCTCGACATGCCGGTGGTCACCATTCGCGACATGGTCCGCGCCCAGGCGCGCCTGGTTGATCACCTGGGCATCGACACGCTGTTTGCCGTGATCGGCGGTTCCATGGGCGGCATGCAGGTGCTGCAATGGGCTGTCAGCTATCCCGAACGGGTCTTCGCCGCGGTGCCGATTGCCGCGGCAGCGCGGCACACGTCCCAGAACATTGCGTTCCACGAAGTCGGCCGCCAGGCGATCATGGCGGATCCGAACTGGCGTGGCGGCAATTACATCGAGGAAGGCGTCCGCCCCACCAAGGGTCTGGCGGTTGCCCGCATGGCGGCCCATGTCACCTACATGTCCGACGAATCGCTGCATCAGAAATTCGGCCGCAACCTGCAGGACCGCGAGCGCAAGACCTTCGGGTTCGACGCGGACTTCCAGATCGAAAGCTACCTGCGCCACCAGGGCATGACATTTGTCGACCGTTTCGACGCCAATTCCTATCTCTATGTCACCCGCGCCATGGACTATTTCGACGTGGCAGAGGAATTCGGCGGCACCCTCGCCAATGCCTTCCAGAACACGGACACGCGCTTCTGCGTCATGTCGTTCACCTCGGACTGGCTGTTCCCGACCTCGGAAAGCCGGCGGGTGGTCAAGGCGCTGAACGCGGCCGCCGCGAACGTCTCCTTTGTCGAGATCGAGAGCGACCGCGGCCACGATTCGTTCCTGCTGGATGTCCCGGAGATGTTCGACACCATTCACGGCTTCATCACCGGCGCCGCGCATGCCCGCGGCATTCCGGCTCCGGGCGAGGAGGCCTGAGATGAACCTTGCTCCCACTCAGACCCGTCCCGGTGAAGTGCGCGGCGACCACAAGGTGGTGGCTGAACTGGTACCCGAAGGCGCACGCGTGCTCGACATCGGCTCCGCGGACGGCGAGCTGCTCGATCTTCTGGTGCGCGAGCGCAATGTCGACGGGCGCGGCATAGAACTGTCCCAGGAAGGCGTGAACCGCTGTGTCGCCCGGGGCCTGTCCGTCATCCAGGGCGATGCCGACACCGACCTGGCCGACTATCCCGACCGGGCCTTCGACGTCGCCATTCTCAGCCAGACGCTGCAGGCGACACGGGCACCGAAAGAGGTGATGAGCGAGCTTCTGCGTATCGGCAAGCATGTGGTCGTGTCGCTGCCGAACTTCGCCCATTGGCGCAACCGCGCCCAGCTCCTGTTCCGCGGCCGCATGCCGGTGACCAAGTACCTTCCCTATGAATGGTACGACACGCCCAACATCCATTTCTGCTCCCTGCGCGACTTTGTCGACCTGTGCCGGGAACTGGATGCCGATGTCGAAAAGGCCATTGCTCTCAGCGCCAAGGGCAACAAGATCCCCGTCAACGCCCCCTGGTGGGTCTGGAACATCGTCGCCGAACAGGCGGTTTTCCTGCTGAAACGGTAGAAAGTAAACCGCACCGCCGTCATTCCGGACAAGCGCAGCGAAAGCTGCGTGCCGATCCGGAATCCAGCGGATCCTCGTGAGCGAAGCGAACTCCAAATGAACGGCGCGCCTTCGGCGCGAATGATGTCTGGATTCCGGATCAGCGTTCGGCGTTGCCTCACTTGTCCGGAATGACGGCAGATGGGATTATCTCGCGTCCACCCGCCGGTGCACGGAGCGGACGGGTTTCAGGCCCGTGGCGACGCCTTCGGGGATGAAGACCGGGCGCAGCACCCGCAGCCGGCTTTTCTGGCCGCCCGACGGCAGGCTCTGGAAGACGACCTTTTCCGCCTCGACCACCAGGATGCCGCCAAAGACCGGCCAGATGCGCCGGCCGATGCTTTCCCAGGTCCGGGCCGCGCGCAGGATCGCACGCTTGCGCGAGGGCGGCATGAACAGGGCTTCTCTGTCGTCCAGGACGTTGAACTGGCAGCTCTTCAGCAGGTCCTTGAGCTGGCCGCCCGAATAGGGCCGGCCATAGCCGAAGGGAGAGAGTTCCGACTGTGCCCACAATCCGCGCCGGTTGGGCACGACCGCGATCAGCCGTCCCCCGGGTGCAAGCACCCGCCAGGCCTCCCTCAGGAGAGCCGCCGGGTCGGAGCAGTGGTCAAGCGCATGGACCAGCATGACACGGTCGAAATAGGCGTCCGGCAAAGGCAGGTCGTCGTCTTCCACGAGGACGCTGGTGCTGTCGCGTTCCCGCGGCCAGGGCACGGCGCCCTGGGGGGCGGGCATGGCCGCGATAGCGCGTTCGGCACTGTCCAGATAAGGCCGCATGAACGGGCCGGCATAGCCGATGCCGAGCACGCTCTTGCCATCCATGTCCGGCCACATCTTGCGGATCGGCGCCCCGATCAGGCTGCGCAGCAGCCGTCCGAGCGGTAAATCGTAAAATGCGCGCAGATGGACGACGTCGAGATACATTCCGGCCGGCTCGGTGAGTTCTGGGATCTGGATTGAACATGGATCAAGCCATCAGCGCAAGATCTCTTGCCTTGCCCTTGAAGGTGCTCTTTGCCACTTTACGTTTCGAGAAGCCATCCCCGAAACGGAGCCCGCCCATGGCCTTGCGCGACACCACCGAAATTCACCAGTTCCCCTGCCTCGACGACAATTTCGGCGTGCTTGTGCACGATTCGCAGACCGGAACCACCATTGCCGTCGACGTTCCCAGTGCCGCCGCCTATGAGCAGGCGCTGAAGCAAACCGGCTGGACGCTCAGCCATATCCTGATCACGCACCACCACTGGGACCACGTCCAGGGCCTGGGGGAGCTGAAACAGAAAACCGGCGCCACGGTGATCGGGCCCGAACGCTCCCGCCAGAAGATCGCCGAGTTCGACCAGACCGTGGAGGACGATGACGACGTTCTGTGCGGTCCCTACGAGGTCAAGGCCATCGCCACGCCCGGGCACACGCTTGACCAGATCTCCTGGTACATTCCCTCGATCGGTGTTGCCCATACCGGCGACACGCTGTTTTCGCTCGGCTGCGGCCGGGTCTTCGAGGGTGACAAGGAAATGATGTGGTCGTCGCTTTCCAAGCTGCTGCGCAAGCTGCCGGACGACACCACGATCTATTGCGGTCACGAATATACCCAGGCCAATGCCCGCTTCTCGCTCACAATCGAACCGGACAATGCCGATCTGAAGGCCCGGGCGGAAGAAGTCGCCGCCTTGCGTGCAAGCGGCAAACCGACCCTGCCGACCACCATGGCCCGGGAAAAGGCGACCAATCCATTCCTGCGCGCCGGGGAAGCATCAGTTGCCGCCGCGCTTGGAATGGAGGGCAAGCCGGCCGCGGAGATATTTGCCGAAATCCGCACCCGCAAGGACAACGCCTGAAACCGCTGCGCAAACGCTGGGGTTGCAGAGTTTTTTCAGGCTTTCTGCGCCCCGCGCCTTAAAACCGGCGGAACCTGCCCCCATATGCACGTCATCGTGATCATGAAGGGGCAGACGCCATGACACCAGCCAGTTCCGAAGCCCATCTCGCGCGTTCCGCCGAGCAGCGCGCCAAGGATGTTGTCCACCGGATCGTCAGCCAGGCCGAGGCAATCCCGGTCCATCAGGGCGGCGGCCACAAGCTCGACATGCAGGTGCTCTACGAGGAAGTGGTTGCGGCCTTGCGCGAAACCATCGATGATCTTGCCTTCTGCTCCGGGACGAAGCCCTCCTGACAGCCTCCTTCCCGGCGCTCAACGCATCAGCCGAGCCGGGGACCGCAATGACCGTTTCTCCCGACCTGACAGCCGATCAGGTCGTCTCTCTCCTGAACATGCAGCCGCATCCGGAAGGCGGCTATTATGCCGAAACCTTCCGTGACAGCGTCACGGATGACAGCGGCCGCGCGGCGTCCACGCTGATCTATTTCCTGCTTCCCGAAGGTGTTCTTTCCCGCTGGCACAAGGTCGATGCGGTCGAAACCTGGCACTGGTACGCCGGTGCACCGCTGGAACTGTCCATCAGTTCCGACGGTTCTTCAAAGGACGTCCTCACCCTGGGCAATGACCTCCTTTCCGGTCAGCGCCCCCAAGGCATCGTACCGCGCGACGGCTGGCAGCAGGCCCGCTCGCTCGGCGCCTGGACGCTGGTCGGCTGCACCGTTGCGCCGGGCTTTCAGTTCGAAGGGTTCGTGATGGCACCGGAGGACTGGGAGCCGGGGCCGTGATCGGCCTCCTGTTCAGAAAACGGATTTTCACGGGCTATGCCGCCAGCGCCCTGGTGGCCAGCCTCACGCTGCACATCGTGATCAACACCCTGTCGGGCGGCGGCGACGGAGGTCTCAGCCTGAACATGGTCGTCTACCTGGTCCTGCTGATGTTCGTGACGCTCTACACGATGGTGCCGTCGCTCCTGTTCATTGCCTATTGCGAAAAACGGACGATCCGCAGCGCCGTCTTCTACGTGCTCTTTTCCGCCGCGCTGGCCTTCGTGGGACTGCCGGTCATGTTCCTCAATGTCGATTGGGAAATCTTCAAGACCGCGCTGATCTTCACCCCAGCCGGGATCGTCTCCGGCCTTGTCTACTGGTCGCTCGCCGGCCGGCTCGCCGGCGACGACGCCAGGCTCCTGAAGGCCCAGATCGAGGCATTCGACTGAAACCTGCATGGCTTCGGCTCAGGTCAGCCCTTTTATCGCGCCCGTGAATTGTGACCGGCTCCGGACCGACCGGCCTTCGCGGACGAAGAGGATGTTCGCCGCAGGTTCCGGCGGTCATCGGCGAGCGGAAGTCCGATCGGCTGGTTTGGCGGCCGCCTTGATCTGCGACCGCCTTCCGGGTTCGAAACCCTTTATGCCGCCGCGCGGGCGCGCTCCAGAGCGCGCTCCAGATCGCCTGCCGGGTTCCCGGTCAGGATGCTCGGCTGGTGGCGGGTCTCGACAACGTTCTCAATTCCGACCAGTCCGAACCACCAGTCCATGTATGTCGAATGAAAGTCAGCGCCGTATTTCTTGTCCGCTCCGGGGGCAAAAACGCCTGAAGAATAAAATACATTGGCCGTCTTGTTTTCCAAAAGCCCGAAATAGCCGCGTTCCGGCTCGAATCCGAACAGCAGGCCCGGTTGGGTGATGACGTCGATATAATGCTTGAGCTTGTAGGGTATGCCCCCATTCCACATGGGAATGTTGAAGACATATTCGTCCGCATCGATGAAACGCTGCGTAACCGCGACGATCTGATCCCAAGCGCTTTGCGCCGAGGGCGTCATGGTGCCGACGCCGAAGAATGACAGCTTGGCCGCGTTCTTGTCGCCGTCAAAATCGGGCAAATGCTCTTTCCAAAGATCCAGAACATCGATTTCAAGCCCGGGTGCCCTCGATTTGCGCTGCTGCAGATAGGCATTTGCAAGCGATGCCGACTGGGATTTCTCTCCACGCGGTGACGCATTTATGTGCAGAAGTCTGGTCATTCCGTTGGTCTCCGTTAGCATAGCCGGAAGCCATCTTCCGGTAACCACTATTAATCATTTTTGACGGTTACGCACAATCCTGATAACCGTCAAAATCACTTATTGACGGTTTCATTTTCGCGTGAAGTCTCCTCAGGAACAGTCTTATGCCGCACGATTTGCCGCCGCCCATTCTGCTTGCCGACCACACGGCGCTGGACTTTCTGAATTCGGTCGGCGCGCCAAACGGTGAAGACATCGAATGGCTTGGAACCGGAGAGGACCTGATCACATGGCTGGAGACAACGGGCCTGATCAGCGCTGACCAGGCGCGATCGTGCCTCAGGGACGTGCAAATGCGCGACCTGGATGCCGCCGCACGTGACGCGGTCGCCTTACGCGAATGGTTTCGGGACTTCCTTGCCGATCAAATCCATCGGACCACCTGGGATTTCGACGACGCGGACGTCGAACCGGTCAACCGGATACTGAGGCGAGGAAACTATGTTTTCCAACTGAGCAGCGGCAAAGGCGATCCGGAGCTGAAAGGCTCCGCCGTCATAGAGCACGCCGGGGATCTGCTGTTTCCAATCGCTCTGGAAATCGCGGATTTCCTGTCAACGGCGAAGCATCAGGACACACACATCTGTGCCGGGGAGACCTGCACATTCTGGTTCGTGGACCTGACAAAGAACAAGAAACGGCGCTGGTGCGACATGAAAATCTGCGGCAACCGCGCCAAGGTGACGGCCTTCAGATCGCGACGGGCCGGAAAGAAAAGCTGATCCCCGTTTAAATTCCGCGTGGTATCAGGCCAGCCCGGCAATCGCGCTGGCGAAATCCTTCGCCGAGAACGGTTCGAGATCGGCAACACCTTCGCCGACGCCGATGAAATGCACCGGCATGCCGTGCTTGGCGGCGATCGCGACAAGAATGCCGCCGCGGGCGGTGCCGTCGAGCTTGGTCATCACCAGGCCGGTCACGCCGGCGACCTTGCCGAAGATCTCGACCTGGTTGAGCGCGTTCTGGCCGGTGGTGGCATCCAGCGTCAGCAGAACCGTGTGCGGGGCCTCCGGATCGTGCTTCCGGATCACGCGGATGACCTTTTCCAGCTCATCCATCAGCTCCGCCCTGTTCTGCAGGCGGCCTGCCGTATCGATCAGGAGAACGTCGACGGCCTTGTCCTTCGCCTCTTTCATCGCGTCGAAGGCGAGGCCGGCGGCATCCGCGCCGGTATCGCGGGCGATCACCTCCGCGCCGGTGCGCTCGCCCCAGATCTTCAACTGCTCGACAGCGGCTGCCCGGAACGTGTCGCCGGCGGCCAGCATCACCGACTTGCCCTCGGAGCGCAGCTTCTGGCTGAGCTTGCCGATGGTGGTGGTCTTGCCGGTGCCGTTGACGCCGACCATCAGCACCACGTGCGGTTTCTTGCCGGTGTCGAGATCGAGCGGCTTCGCCACCGGCTCCAGAACCTTCTCGACTTCCTCCGACAGGATCGAGCGGACTTCCTCCGGCGAGATTTCCTTGTCGTAGCGGCCGTCGGACAGACGCTCGGTGATCGCCATCGCCGTGTCGACGCCGAGATCGGCCTGGATCAGCACGTCCTCCAGCTCCTCCAGCATGGAGGCGTCCAGCTTGCGCTTGGTGAAGATGGAGGAAATGCCTTCGGTCAGCGAGGCAGACGACCGGGACAGGCCCTGTTTCAGGCGCTGGAACCAGGACTGTTTCGGTTCTTCCGGCGCCGGAGCGGGCGTAGGATCTGCCACCGGTGCCGGAGGCGGCGGGGACGGCACCACTTCAGCCGGTTCGGTAACCTGCTCCGCGCCCGGCTCCTCGCCCGTCACATCGGTCGGCAGGGACTCTTCGGGGGCAACCGGTACAACCGGGGCGGAAAAATCGTCCACCAGGTCCGGACCGTCCGCGACGCTGAAGGGTTCCGCGGGCCGGCTCAGCGAGCCGGCCGGCGGAACTTCCATCTCGGTCTCAAGTTCCGGCGAACCGGGGTCCTCGCTCGGGGCAGGGGCCGCCTCGCTGGTCTCTACCGGACCAGCGGCGGTGTCCGCAGCATCTTCCGGCTTGTCCTTGCCGCCGAAGAGCCGTCCAAGAAACCCGCGCTTTTTCTCGCTCATGAACCCGCCTTAAAGATCTGTCCGTCATTGCATCGCGCCACCACCGGCGAGACCACACCTAATGCCTCATCCTGAGGAAGCGCGTGAGCGCTGTCTTGAAGGATGGGCCGCTTGCTCCGAGTATGCCGCCCATCCTTCGAGACGGACCTTCGGTCCTCCTCAGGATGACGACAATTGTCTGGTTTTAGCCCAGTCCGACGCATTTCACAGGACAGCCTATTCAAGCTACATCGAAAACCGCCGCTCAGGCGGCCCTGGAAAGGGCTTCGCCCAGAAGATGACGCCCGGTATGGCCGATAATTTTCGTTTCGACAATCTCTCCGGCAGAACCGCCCGTCAGTTCGACCTGGGTGAACTGCTCCGTCCGGCCAAGACCTTCCTTCTCGATCAGCACGGGCCGGATGCCGCCGACCTCCGCCGCCAGATGACGTCCCAGCGCCTCTTCCCCCTTTGCCCTGAGCCGCGCGCCGCGGTCCTTGACGACCTGGCGCGGAAGCTGCGGCATGCGCGCCGCCGGTGTGCCCGGGCGCGGCGAAAACGGGAAGACATGCAGATGGGTGAGACCGCATTCGTCGACGATCTTCAGCGAATTTTCGAACATCTCTTCGGTTTCGGTCGGGAAGCCGGCGATGATGTCGGCGCCGAAGACCACGTCCGGGCGCATCCGGCGCACCTCTTCGCAGAACCGGATCGTGTCGGCGCGCAAGTGCCGCCGCTTCATCCGCTTCAGGATCATGTCGTCGCCCGCCTGCAGGGACAGGTGGAAATGCGGCATCAGCCGCTCGTCCTCTGCAATCACCCGCATCAGGTCGTCGTCGGCCTCGATGCTGTCGATCGACGACAGGCGCAGGCGTTTCAGTTCCGGCACCATCTTCAGGATCTTGGCCGTCAGGGTGCCCAGTTTCGGCATTCCCGGCAGATCCGCGCCATAGGAGGTGATATCGACACCGGTCAGCACGATCTCGTTGTAGCCGTTGTCGACAAGACGCCTGATCTGGTCGGTGACCACACCCATCGGCACGGAGCGGGAATTGCCGCGGCCATAGGGAATGATGCAGAAGGTGCAGCGGTGGTCGCAGCCGTTCTGGACCTGGACAAAGGCGCGGGCGCGCCCGGTCAGGCCGTCGATCAGGTGACCGGCGGTTTCCTCGACACTCATGATGTCGTTGACGCGCACCTTCTCGGATTCCGAAATGCCGAAGGCGGCGACATCGGCATAGGACTTGCGCTCCAGCTTCTCGGTGTTGCCGAGCACAAGGTCGACCTCGTCCATCGACGAAAAGGTGTCGGCCTCGGTCTGGGCGGCACAGCCGGTGACGATCACACGCGCGTCCGGGTTGTCGCGCTTGGCCTTGCGCACGGCCTGGCGCGCCTGGCGGACCGCCTCGTTGGTGACCGCGCAGGTGTTGATCAGGATGGCGTCCTTGAGGCCCGCAGCCTCCGCTTCGCGCTTCATCACCTCCGACTCGTAGGAATTGAGCCGGCAGCCGAAGGTTACGACATCGACGCTCATGACGCGGCTCCGGCCTCCAGCGGCGCGTCGCCTGCGCCGGTCTTGCGCCAGGCCAGCGTATCCAGATCGATCTCGCCCTCGAATTCCACTTCCGTCAGGCCGGTCATCAGCACATGGCCGTCGCTCTCGCGCCACTCGATGCCGATCGGGCCGCCGGGCAGGTGAATGGTGGTCTTGCGGCCGGTCCTGCCGTCGCGTGCCGCGGCAACGCCGACGGCACAGGCGGCCGTGCCGCAGGCAAGCGTCAGGCCGACACCACGCTCCCAGACCTTCACCCGGATCTGGTCCTTGTCGAAGATATGGGCCAGCGAGATATTGGCGCATTCGGGGAAAATCGGATGTGTTTCCAGAAGCGGCCCGATCCGCTCAAGATCATAGGCCTCGACATCGTCGACCCAGAAGATCGCATGCGGATTTCCCATGTTGACGGCAGCGGGCGTGTGCAGGATCGGGTCGTCGATCGGGCCGATTTGCAACTCGATGGCGCGCGTGTCGGCAAATTCCTCGGCGAGCGGGATCTGGTCCCATTCAAGACGCGGCGCACCCATGTCGACCGTAACACTGCGCGGCCCGGCGGCATCGAAGGCATGCAGCAGGCCTGCCGCGGTCTCGATGGTCACCAGATCCTTGCCGGCCTCTTCCATCAGCAGGCGGCCGATACAACGGGTGGCATTGCCGCAAGCAGACACCTCACCACCATTCTGGTTGTGAATGCGCATGAAGGCGTCGACGCCGAGCGAAGACCGCTCCACGGTGATCATCTGGTCGAAGCCGATGCCGTTTTCCCGGTCGCCCAGCGCGGCGATGACATCCTTGCCAAGACGCAGCGGTTTTTCCCGCGCGTCCCAGACCACGAAGTCGTTGCCAAGGCCGTTCATCTTCAAAAAGGGTCTGGTTTCAGACGCCATACCGGGTGCACTTCTTGTTGAACTTGAGGAAAAGCGCCCGCCATCTTGCGGACATTGGTCCCTATATGGCGGAAATCATCGCAAATTACCAGTGGGGCAGGATGTCGGATCAGATATGCGTAAACGGCGAGCGTTCCGACGCCTTATGTCTCCGTGCTCGCTGCGGCTTCCTTGTCCGCTTGAGGACTTGGTGATGCAGGACAGGCGCCGGATGCAGCCACCCTTGACTCAACCTTTAGTAATTAATGCTTAATACGGCAACTGAGTTGACTTGGCCCGAGATTCTGGTCCCAATCGGTCGACTAGGAGGACCTCATCATGACTTCAGGCGTTTCCAGACGGCGTTTCCTGCAAGGTGCCACGGCTCTTGCGGGTGGGCTTGCCGCTCCTCCCCTGCTATCGGGGTTCTGGCAGGCCAGGGCGGGCTACCAGACGAGCCGCCCCGATCTTGGACCTGACTTCGGAAAAGGCAAGTCGGTCGCGATCCTCGGCGCCGGCGTCGCCGGATTGACCTCGGCCTATGTGCTGGCGAATTCCGGTTTCAAGGTCGCCGTCTTCGAGGCGGATGACCGCTATGGCGGACGCAGTCTGACGGCACGCCCCTCCGATGAGAAATACAAGGACTGGTGGTTCGCCAAATACAATCCCGACAAGCTGTTCCCGAAAATGTACGCCGACCGCTACCAGGAACGGTCCGGCAGCCCGGCGCCGCAGGAACAGGTTTGTACGTTCATGGATGACCTCTGGCAGGAGAGGGATTACCAAGGCGATCCGGTGGAGCTTTTCCTGAATGCGGGCCCGGGCCGCATTCCGTCAAATCACTTCAATCTCATTGCCCTGTGCCAGGAGATCGGCGTTGCGCTGGAACCCTATTTCTTCCAGTCCATGTCCAATGTTCTTCAGAGCGAGAAATTCAACGGCGGGCAGCCGGTCGCCATGGGTCAGGTCACATACAGCCTCTTTTCCGAAATGGCGGAGATGATGGCCAAGGTCAACATGGAGGCCTGCAAGCTCGGCGGCAACTCGGAAAAACAGATCGCCGAATTGATGCAGATCTTCGGGGATCTGAAACGCACCGACCCCAACGATCCCTGCAATCTGGTGATCGACGCCATGTCTTCGCGCATCGGTTACAGCGACGTGCCCGGCGGCTGGCGGGATGCGGGCGCATTGCGCAAGCGGCTCGGCCTTGAGTCCATTCTCGATTCCGGCTTCGTCGGGGACCCGGCGGCCAATCCGGAACTGTCTCCGGGATCCTTCCTCTTCAACAGCTACAATATCGACTGGCAGCCGAGCCTGATGCAGCCTGTCGGCGGCATGGACCGCATCTGGCAGCAATTGCTTCTGCAGGATGTGCAGGCGGATTCTCTCATATATGGCTCGGGCGATGTCCAGGGACAGACGCCGAAGGTCGGTGACCTCGTCTTCCTCAACACCGAAGTGACCGAAGTCTACGCGGACTCTGCCCGGACAGTTGTCGGTCTCAAGGGAGGCGATCATGGCCGCGAGTGGAACGACGGCAGGGAAGAGTTCGATTTCTGCATTTCCACCATGGCCCCGTCGCTGCTGAACGGCATCTTGAACAAGCAGCACATGCCCGCCGCGTTCCTTGCCGGGCTTGAGGCCTTCAGCGTAACAGGACATTGGCCGAACGATCCGACACCGGATCTCTGGACTCCCGCCATCAAGGTCGGCTGGCAGGGCAGGAACAGGTTCTGGGAAACGGAAGACGAGATCTATGGCGGCATTTCCTGGACGGACGATATCATCAGTCAGATCTGGTACCCGTCCGAGGATTTCACCGCCCACACGGGTGTCCTGACGGGTGCCTATAACCGGGGAACGGAGGCGGTCACCTTCGCCGCCTTCACCCAGGAGCAGCGCATCGATGCCGCCATCAACGGTCTCGGTCTCCTGCATCCAGGCAATGAGAAGGACATATATGTAGACCGCGGCATGACGATCGCGTGGCAATACATGCCGCATCAGGTCGGCGGATGGGCATCGGACACGGCAAAGGAAACGCCGGATGTCTATGAGCAGATCACGACCTTCTCGACCTCCCTGCCGTTTTTCTGCGCGGGGGACACGTGGAGCTACTGGCCGGGCTGGCAGGAAGGCTCGGTTTCATCGGCCTATTGCGCCATCTCCGCCATCGCTCTCATCATGGACCCGGGCAATCAGGGCTTCGCCGACAAGGCCTGCCATATCAAGTAGGCCGTCAGGGCCGTGACCCTGAGATCCACGCAGTTCCGTTCTCGCGACGGAACTGTCGTGTTCCTGCGCCTTCCTACAAATTCGACGCGTTGAACGTATCGCAGGCGTCCAGCTGCCCGGCCTGGAAACCCTTCTTGAACCAGCGCGCCCGTTGCGCCGAGGTGCCGTGGTTGAAGCTTTCCGGAACGATATAGCCCTGTGACCGGCGTTGCAGCGTGTCGTCGCCGATCCGGCTGGCGGCGTTGAGCGCCTCCTCGATATCGCCTTCCTCGACAAAGCCGCGTTGGCGGGCAGCATAATGCGCCCAGATGCCGGCGAAGCAGTCAGCCTGCAATTCGACCCGCACCGAGAGCGCATTGCCCTCCGCCTTGCCCATCGTACGCCTGGCCTTGTGAAACTCCGGCAGAATGCCAAGAACGTTCTGGATGTGATGGCCAACCTCATGGGCCAGCACATAGGCCTGGGCGAAATCTCCCGGCGCGTTCAATTGAGACGCCAGTTCCTTGTAGAATTCGAGATCGATATAGAGCTTGCTGTCGGCCCCGCAATAGAAAGGACCGGTCGCGGCGCTGGCATAGCCGCAGGCCGAGGACACCGAACCTGAAAACATCACCAGCGTCGGCTCCGGATAGGTGCCGCCGCCGTCCCGGAAGATCTCGCCCCAGGTGTTTTCCGTATCCGCCAGGATGACGGAAACGAACTGCGCGGTCTCGTCGTCGGCGGCGCTTCGTGGAGGCTGGCTGCCGGAGGAAGCCGGCGGGTAGCCGCCACCGTCGAGCTGACCGAGCAATGTCAGCGGGTTGACCCCGGTCAGCCAGGCAATGCCGAGCACAATCAGGATGCCGGTCAGGCCAAGCCCGCCACCGGCACGCACCCTGCGGCCGCGCGGCACACGCATGCCCCCGCCGCGCGAGCGCCTGTCATCGATATTGCTGCTGCCGCGGCGGCCTTTCCAGCGCATGCTTGTATTCCTTCTCAACGTCCCCCTTGCTGATACCAGAGTTATCCGGCCAGGCCTACGCTGTTGCAGTCATATGCCAGGGCCTGCCCAGCCACTCGACGCGCGAGGCAAGTGCCCCGCACCACTGGACGCAAAAAAAATGTGATGCCCGTTACAGTGGAGACGGGCCGCCACCTCTAGTCTTTGCGCTTGTGGGGCAGAAGAAAGGACTTTGTGAATGCCCGACGCAAACGCACAGCAAGCACAGCGCCTGATCGATTTCGCGACCCAGAGACTGGGCCGCGTCGAAGGCAATGGCCAATGCTGGACCCTTGTGGACAACGGATTCCAGCATGTCGGTTTCATCAAGCCGGCCTCCACCTATGAATGGGGACGCGTCGTCAGCAATCTTTCCGACGCCCGGCCCGGCGACGTTTTCCAGTTCACCCGGTTCGAGGTCACCACACGGGTCACGCAGCCGGACGGGAGCTGGCAGGAACAGACCCTGTCGCGAGGTGAGCCGCGGCACACCGCGATCCTGGAAAGCGTCAATGGCAACGTCGCCACGTTTCTGGAAAGCAATGTGACCGACGACCAGACCGTCAAGCGCAACGACATGGGCGTGCGGACCGCCACCACGACCGACGATGCCGGTGTCCGCACCTCGATCACGGTCAGCGGCAGCTTCATCATCTATCGGCCGCAGGTCGCGGCAAACCCATGATCCCGTTGATTGCCGCAAACAGGCCGACCTGTGCGGCACTCAGGCGCGGATCACCATTTCCGCGCCGGCGGTGATTGTCGACAGGATCAGCCGCATGTGCCGCGGCGCGACGGCCACACAGCCTTCCGTCGGGCGGTAGTCTTCCCGCGCGATATGGAAAAAGATCGCGCTGCCCTTGCCCCTGACCGCCGGCGACAGGTTGCAGTCGAGCACGACGACGATGTCGTAGAGCCGGTCGTCGCGCCACATTGTCTCGTGGCTCGCGGCAAAGGGCAGGTCGACCGGCCGGTTGTAACGCGGGCTGGCCGGATCATCGCACCAGCCGGCAGTCGGTGTCAGCGGCTCGATTGGAAGCAGCGTGCTGGGCGGCAATCCCCTGTCCGGCCGGTAATAGACATGCAGCAGGGCAAAGCGCCCCGACGGCGTGCCGCCGTCGCCTTCGCGCTTGCGCGTCACGATGCCGGATCTGCCGAGCGCACACGGAACCGTGATCTCGCCGATGCGCAGGACACCCTTTGTCCGGTCGCGGGCAAGCGCGTGAACCTCGAGCATATCCGTGGCTTTTTTGGCTGTTCCCATGATTTGCCTGTCCCCTGGCGCCGTCTCGTGCGAAGGTCTTGATAAACCACCCCTAAACCCCGCGTGAAGAAGAATTGACGCCGCACCGCTTGTATGGCGAGAATTTCACGCGCACATAGGGGCAGCAACACGCTTGTGTCCATTGCGCAAGTTGACGTGATCGGTTTTTAGGCTTTTGGCGAGGAACGACGACGATGACCGCCCGCACGATATTGATTGTCGATGATGATAACGAACTGCGCGAAGCGCTGGTGGAACAGCTCTCGCTTTATGACGAGTTCGAGACCATCCAGGCGGATTCGGCAACTTCCGGCATCGCCATGGCGAAGGAAGAACATGTCGACCTGCTGCTCATGGATGTCGGCCTGCCGGATATCGACGGGCGGGAAGCGGTCAAGCTTCTGCGCAAAAGCGGCTTCAAGGCGCCGATCATCATGCTGACCGGCCATGACGGCGACAGCGACACCATCCTCGGCCTCGAGGCCGGCGCCAACGATTATGTCACCAAGCCGTTCAAGTTCGCGGTGCTGCTCGCCCGTGTCCGCGCCCATCTGCGCCAGCACGAGCAGAGCGAAGACGCCACCTTCGCCATTGGCCGCTATTCCTTCCGCCCGGCCGCCAAGGTGATGCAGGACGACGCCGGCTCCAAGGTTCGGCTGACGGAGAAGGAAACCTCCATTCTCAAGTTCCTCTACCGCGCCGGCGAAAAACCGGTCACCCGCGACGTGCTTCTGCATGAAGTCTGGGGCTACAATTCCGGTGTCACCACCCACACGCTGGAAACCCACATCTACCGCCTCAGGCAGAAAATCGAGCGGGACCCGTCCAATGCCGAGCTTCTTGTCACAGAAGCCGGTGGATATAAGCTTGTGCCGTAACGGGTAATCAGCGTAAATCTGGGGCATGAGCCTTGCCCAAGACATTGCGATTCTCAAACAAATCCCGATGCTTTCGGACTTTCAGGACGATCAGCTGCGCCTGCTCGCCTTCAGCGCCGAAAGCATGGATTACAGCAGCGGCCAGCGCCTGTTCGACCAGGGCGACCGCGCCGATGGCGGTCTTGTGATCACCGACGGCACGGTCAGCCTCCAGACAAAGGGCGCCGACGGCTTTGAGGAAATCGAACGGGTCGGCCAGGGCACGCTTCTTGGCGAAACCGCCCTTCTGGCCGAAAACAAGCGCCCCTGCCGGGCCGAGGCCGTCGACGCCGTGCGTATCATCCGTATTCGCCGGGCCCTCTTCAAGCGCATGATCCAGGAATATCCGGAGCTCGCCCAGCGCCTGCTCGACCAGCGTGTCAGCCATTTCCGCTACACGGTGTCCGCGCTGAAGCCGATCGGCGACAAGATGGCCGAACTGGAGCAGCTCAACGCCGAGCGGCGTGTCAAGGACGACGAAAAGCAGTCGTAGGCCTTTTTGAGGGGGCTTGCGGGCTCCCATCATTCCCAACCAGAGAAAATGTTCCCGGGCCTCGTCATTGCCGGACTTGATCCGGCAATCCATGCCGTTGCTTTACCAAATCAACCGCCCTGTCGAACGGGCCCGCAACGGCATGGTGCCCATGGTCAAACCAACTGCTGTCCGGTTAAGCAGGAGCCTCTGTACGCAAACAGGCTTTCCCGCTTGTTCCAGTCTCTCCCTCCAAGGGCAAGGCAATCGCATTTGCAATTCCTCGTCAAAGCCCTTGGCAAATACGTTACCTTTGGAGTCATCCCGGCCAAGCGCAGCGCGAGCCGGGACCCACTCGCAGATCCGCATACCCAAGCGTACGGTGCGTATTCGAAAGGTGCCTTTGCTTCTCCACTCTGCAAACGAGTGGGCCCCGGGTCTCACTTTGTTCGCCCGGGGTGACACCGATGTCTGTGGGGTGTTTTCTTCAATTGCGATTGCCCAGCCCTCCAGGGGGGAGAGGGGTGCAAGCGGCAAGGCACTGCGTGTCCCGGATCGGGACAAGCGTAACTATCGACAATGAATCAATGACCTGTTGAAACTGAGCCGCGTTAAACCGGACACCAGTGGTTTAAGCCATGGGATGACGACAAAGGGATACTTGTCCGAGAGTGATCTTACACCCGCCTCAGCCCGAACTTCGGTCGCACCAGTCCGGCAACCGCCTGCACCAGCGCCGCAGCCGCGATCCCCAGCCCGGCAAGGCCGACCCACACGGCCGGGCGGATCGCTGTCGCGATGTCGAAATTCGCCGCGAAAACCCGGTCCGCGGGAATGCCGGTGGCAAGCGCGTACCAGGCATATTCAATGCCCGCCGTTCCGAGCGCCGCCAGGACTGCACCGCCTGCCAGGACCAGAGGGTTCGAGATGTCGACCCCTGCCTTCACGGCCCCCCGGTAAAGCATCAACAGCACGAACAGTCCCGCCATCAGGGTCGGTTCGGTGACGTCCGATTTCGACTGCAGGAAGAAATGCACCAGCGCCAGAACCCCGAGTCCGTAAACAAGGCTGTGCAGGCGCTGCCAGTTGCGGCCAAGCTTGCGGATTGCCGTGTCGAAGGAGGTTGCGCCAAGGGCCGACAGGCCGAGCAGCGCGGCAAAGCCGATTGTCAGGTAGATGCGTTGACCGATTTCGGAAGCGACCTTCAGGAGATTCCACTGCTCCTGGGCTGCATAGAGGCCGAGATGCAGCAATGCATAGGCCAGAACGGACAGCCCGATCATGCGCCGGAGACCTGCGATCCGGTTCCAGGAGAAGATCCTCCTGAGCGGTGTCACCGCAAGGCTCAGCAGCAGGAACCGCACTGCCCAGTCCCCGCTGGCATGCAGCGCCGCCTCATAGGGTTCGGCCTGAACAGGTCCGAAGGCGAGGCCGGACAGGAGCGTGACCGCGGGCAGCAACAGGCAGAGAAAAACCGCCAGGCGCAACGGACACAACTTGCCGCGCCGGTTGGTCCAGGGCGCGTAGGGGGCCAGGGAAGACAAGGTCATGGAAAGGATTTAGCCCTTCGGGCTGAAGATTTCATCAAACAGCTCTTCAAGCCTGTGTGAGACGCCCGCGACCAACCTCGAGGGTGCACGCTCATGGCACCGACGGCCACGCGATCAGGTCTTGTCGACCTTCCTGAGCGTCGCGCGAACCGTGGAAAGCGTCATCAGCATGCCCGGAACGCTGAGCAGTTCCTTGAAGCAGCGCGTGAACAGCGCCGTACGGCCTGGCGTATAGGGCGCGCGGATGAAGGCCTTCAGCCCCCAGCCGATGCCGCCCACCTTGGGCATCGCCCCGATCACCTTTGAGTAGCCGTTCCGGACGAAGACCCATTTATGGTTCTTGAAGGAGTCCAGCACCCTGATCCGTTCGATGTCCCGCTTGAATTCCCGGGACAGGATCGACGTTGCGCGTTTCGTGAAGGTCCAGTTGATATTGATGTTCACGTCTTCCTTGGCAACCGCCCGGTGATACCAGTAGGGCGGAACGTAGAGCAGGTCGCCTTCTTCGAGGTCGAACTTGTAATAGTCCCTGGAGCGCAGAAGCTTCTCTTCCGATTTCAGAAGCGTGAAATTGGTAAAGGGATAGCAGGGCAGAGGCGTTTCCGGCGACACCAGCACCCATTCCTTGCGCCCCTTCACCTGGACGGTGATCACGTTTTCCGCATTTGTGTCGTAGTGGAATTCCGTCCGGTTGTGCTTCCTGTTGATCCAGAAGCGCCAGGCAATGGAATCCGGCATCACCTTGTCCGACCTCAAAATTTCCTCAAGGAAGTCCGGCATCACGATGTCGTCCTCGAGGACCGGTTTCCGGCTGACGAAAAAAACACCCCTGTCCTTGACACTCGGGTTTCCGTGCAGATCGGCCCGCAACCGCTCCGGAGTCCATTTGCCCCGCGCCGGCCAGTCCTTCGCCAATCCCTTGATGAGTACCGGTCGCTCCGGCCCGCTGAAGGTTTCGAGAAACGTTTCACGGCTTGGGACTTCGCTGACGGTCGTGATGGTTGGCGGGGATCCGTTGTTCATGTATGTCCCGTATCGAATGATGCGTTTCGGCTGGCAATGCCGGAAAGGCAGCGGCCAATAAAATCAATCGTCTTGCAGTAAAACGACGCTAGTCACATCGTTAATTCATATCAAGTTGAAACAACAACGTCTTTTCAGGATACGCCTGCCAGGCAGTCGGAAATAGAAAAAGCCGGGCCAAATGACCCGGCTTTGCCAAACAATCGGTGAGATACCCTCACACCCAGGGACGGCTCTCGCCCATCTTGCCTTCGAACGTGTCGATCTGGTCCGCCTTGGCCATGGTCAGGCCGATGTCGTCGAGACCGTTCATCAGGCAGTGCTTGCGGAAATGGTCGATCTTGAAGGCGATGTCGCCGCTTTCCAGACCCTGGATCTCCTGGTTTTCCAGGTCGATGGTCAGCGTGAAGTTGGAACCCCGCTCGGCCGCATGCATCAGCGTGTCGAGTTCATCCTCCGAAACCTGGATCGGCAGGATGCCGTTCTTGAAGCAGTTGTTGTAGAAGATGTCGGCGAAGCTGGTGGAGATCACGCAACGGATGCCGAAGTCCAGCAGTGCCCAGGGGGCATGCTCGCGAGAGGAGCCGCAGCCGAAATTGTCACCGGCAATCAGGATCTTGGCGTTGCGGTAAGCGGCCTTGTTGAGCACGAAATCCGGATTTTCCGAACCGTCGTCATTGGCGCGCATCTCGTGAAACAGCGCCGTGCCGAGACCGGTGCGCTTGATGGTCTTCAGGAACTGCTTGGGAATGATCATGTCCGTGTCGATGTTCACGATCGGCAGAGGGGCCGCGACACCGGTCAGGGTTTCGAATTTTTCCATGTTTTTCTCCCGAAAGGATGGCTCAAGCGGCAAGGCTTGTGGTCTGGTCGACACCGAGCATCAGGTTGAGGTTCTGGACGGCCGCGCCGGACGCGCCCTTGCCCAGGTTGTCATAGACGGCAAGGATCACGGCCTGCGCCCTGGCATCATTGGCAAAGACGTGCAGGCGCAGCGTGTTGGTGTCGTTGAGGGCCTGGGGGTCGAGGATGTCGGCGCGTTCCAGCGCCTCCAGCGGTGCGACCTCGACAAAGCCGCCGGCACTCGCGGCGAAATGATCGGCCAGTGCGGCATGCAGCTCTTCGCCGGTCGGCACCTTGGCAAGACCGGCCAGGTTCAGGGGCACGGCGGTCAGCATGCCCTTGTAGTAGTTGCCGACAGACGGCGTGAACAAGGGAGCCGAGTCGAGCAGCGCGTATTCCGTCATCTCCGGCAGGTGCTTGTGATTGAAGCCGAGCGCATAGGGAGCGAACTCGTTGGCCGAGGTGCCCGCGGCCTCGTAGTCGGCGATCATGCCCTTGCCGCCACCGGAATAGCCGGAAATGCCGTGATAGGTGAAATTGAACCCTGCGGGAATCAGCCCGGCTGCGATCAGCGGCCGCACGGCGGCAATCAGCCCCTGCGGCCAGCATCCCGGATTTGCAACCCGCATGGCGGCGGCGATGATATCGCCCTGGTCGGCGTCCATCTCTGCAAAACCGTAGGCCCAGCCCTCGGCGACACGATGGGCGCTCGAGGCATCGATCACCCGCGTGGTGTCGTTCTCGATCAGCGCAACGCTCTCCTTGGCCGCCGCATCGGGCAGGCACAGGATGGCAACGTCCGCCTTGTTGAGATGGTCGGCCCGGGCGGCCGGATCCTTCCGGCTTTCCTCCGGGATCGAGATCAGCTCCAGGTCGCGGCGCATGGCAAGACGCTCGCGGATCTGCAGACCCGTCGTACCGGCTTCGCCATCAATGAACACGCGCGCGACCATGGCCCGCTCCTCTCCTTTTGATAAGTCGGGAGCGTCATACACCCAAACAACGGCCTTGTCACCGCCGAGACTGGAGCCGTGAGCTCAACGGGCCCTTGAGTGATACTCATCATTCGGGCGCATGTCGGATGCCGCCGCGACGCGGTTGGACATGTTGAAGAACCCCGTCACGGACGCGATGTCCCAGATGTCACGGTCCGTGAACCCCACATCCCGAAGCGCCTGGCGGTCACCTTCCAGGATCTCGGCAGGCCTTTCCGTCAACTTGACGGCAAAGTCGAGCATCGCCCGCTGCCGGTCGGACAAGTCGGCCACCCGGTAGTTCATCACCATGAGCTCGCCGAGCACCGGATCGCCCGAAAGTTCGCGCACCGCGGCGCCATGGGCGGTCAGGCAGTAAAAACAGCGGTTGACCGCCGATACCGCAACGGCAATCATCTCCCTCTCCAGCTTGCTGAGACCGCACTCGGCCAGCATGAGGTCGTTGTACATGTCGGTGAAGGCACGCAGCTTCGTTTCGTCGAAGGCATAGGCCTGGAGGACATTGGGCACCAAACCCAGTTTCTCCTCGCACACGTCGAAATACGCTCGCGTTTTTTCACTTAATGTTTCATTTGAATCGATTTGCAAGGCCGTGACTTTACTTGACAATTTGCTCCTCCCGTCATGAAACCTTTTATGTCGCGACAATATGAACTTAAGTCGTAGGATAACCTAGACCGACAATGCGACAGAGCCAAACCATACGATCGCCTAAGGGGATGGAAAATGCCGGACAAACACGACGTCGAGAAACTGAAACTCATCGACGCGGTCCAAGCAACCTTGAGCCAGGAAGATCCCGCCCTCGCCGAGTTCTCCCACGCCTTTTATGACAGGGGCGCGGCCGAAGATCTCGTTACCTATTCGGCGGAAGAGCTGATCGGGTTCGTCCGGGATGCCTGGCAGGACTTCCAGAATCATGAACTCGGCACCCACCGCGTCAGCATTTCGGATCCCGCTTTCAAGGCCGACAGCAAGAAGATCAAGGGGTTGAGCGTCATTGAAGTCGTCAATGACAACATGCCTTTCCTGGTCGACTCGGTGATGGACGAACTCCAGGAAAGCAAGCTGGAAGTGCACCTGGTCCTCCACCCGATCTACATCGTCGAGCGCGACGAAAACGGCAAGCTGACCTCGTCCGTCGCCCGCAAGAAACCGCCGAAGCGCACCGACCGCCAGGAAAGCCTGATCCATATCCATGTAACCAGGATCGATTCCGACGACGCCCGGGCCGACCTGCAGGCGCGCCTGGACAAGGTCCTGAAAGACGTCCGCTCGGTGGTCTCCGATTTCAAGCCGATGCAGGAACGTCTGGCTGAGGCCATCGACACCTACAAGACCACCCAGATCCCCAGCAGCAGCGACGACCTGTGGGAGGCCATCCACTTCCTGGAATGGATGGAAAACGACAATTTCATCTTCCTGGGCATGCGCGAATACACGTTCGAAGGCGGCGTCGAGGAAGGCGAACTCTCGCCCCATGAGGGCACCGGCCTCGGTCTCCTCACCGACCCGGATGTCCGGGTCCTGCGACGCGGCTCCGAATTCGTGCAGATCACGCCGGAAATCCGCGAGTTCCTGAAGAAGCCGGAACCACTGATCATTGCCAAGGCCAATGTCAAGAGCACCGTGCACCGGCGCGTGCACATGGACTATGTCGGCGCGAAACTCTACGACGACGACGGCAACCTGATCGGTGAATTGCGCATTGTCGGCCTGTTCGCCTCCACCGCCTATACTGAACCGACCAGCACGATCCCGTTCCTGCGCCGCAAGGTCGCCAGCGTGCTGGCCCGGGCCGGTTACGGGTCCGAAAGCCATTCCGGACGGGCGCTGCGCAACGTCCTGGAGGCGTTCCCCCGGGACGAATTGTTTCAGATCGAGCGCGAGCGCCTGTTCGACTTCTCGATTGCCATCCTGCAGCTGGATGAAAGACCGCGTATCCGCGTGCTGTCGCGTCCGGACAAGTTTGACCGCTATGTCTCCATACTCGTCTTCGTTCCGCGGGACCGCTATTCCACGGAGGTGCGCCTGAATGTCGGCACCTACCTGGCGTCCATTTACGAAGGCCGGGTATCCGCCTGGTACGTGACCTATCCGGAAGGACCGTTGGCGCGGGTGCATTACATCATCGGCCGCGACAAGGGTGAGACGCCGCAGCCGGAGCAGGAAGAGCTGGAGACGGCGGTTGCCGACATGGTACGCACCTGGTCCGACAGTGTCCGGGATGCATTGAAGCAGGAATTCGCACCGGCCCGGGCCCGCAAACTGGCCGACCGTTACGCACTGTCCTTCCATGGCGGCTACAAGGAAGTCTACAACGCCCAGTCCGCGCTCTACGACATCGTCAAGCTGGAAACGCTTTCGGAGCGCAACGACACCACGATCAGCTTCCACCGGCCCAAGGGCACCAGGGAAAACCGGCTGGCACTCAAGGTCTATCACCGCGGGTCGCCGATCCCCTTGTCGGCGCGCGTGCCGATGCTGGAAAACATGGGCTTCCGGGTGATCAACGAGCGGACCTATCGCATCACCCCGGCCGACGCGCCCATGTCCTATCTGCATGAAATGACACTCGAGGCACGTGGCGGCGAGGACATCGACTTCACCGACCAGCTGCAGACCCGGCTGGAGAGCATGTTTATCGCGGTCTGGACCGCGCAGGCCGAGGATGACGGCTACAACCGCCTCGTTCTCACCGCCGACCTTGCCTGGCGCGACATCGCCGTCATCCGCGCGCTGTCCAAGTATCTGCGCCAGGCCGGCATCCGCTTTTCCGAAGACTACATGTGGTCGACGCTCAACAATTACCCGTTGATCACCGCCAAGCTGGTCGAGCTGTTCCACCTGCGCTTCAACCCGGCCGTCACCGAAAAGGACCGGGACCTGGGCACCGAGCGGCTCGAGGGTGAACTCACCTCCAATCTGGAAGAAGTTGCCAGCCTCGACGACGACCGCATCCTGCGCCGGTTCCAGAATGCCATCGAGTCGGTCCTGCGCACCAACTTTTACCAGCTGGACGGCAAGGGTCAGCCAAAGCCGGTCTTTGCCTTCAAGATCGACAGCCGCATGATCGACGACCTGCCGCAGCCGCGTCCGTTCCGCGAAATCTTCGTCTACAGCCCGCGGGTGGAAGGCGTGCATCTGCGCTTCGGCATGGTTGCCCGTGGCGGTTTGCGCTGGTCGGACCGGCCGCAGGACTTCCGCACCGAGGTGCTCGGCCTGGTCAAGGCCCAGCAGGTCAAGAACGCCGTGATCGTCCCGGTCGGCGCCAAGGGCGGGTTCGTGCCGAAGAACCTGCCGCCGATGAGCGACCGCGACGCCTGGTTCAAGGAAGGCACCGAGAGCTACAAGATCTTCATCAACGCGCTGCTCGACGTCACCGACAACCTCGACGAGGACAAGATCGTGCCGCCCGAGCAGGTCAACCGCTTCGATGGCGACGATCCCTATCTCGTCGTTGCCGCCGACAAGGGCACGGCGACCTTCTCGGACACCGCAAACGGCATTTCCGAAGGCCGGCATTTCTGGCTTGGCGACGCCTTTGCCTCCGGCGGGTCCGCCGGGTACGACCACAAGAAAATGGGCATTACGGCCCGCGGCGCCTGGGAGGCGGTCAAGCGGCATTTCCGCGAGATGAATCGCGACATCCAGACCGAGCCGTTCACGGCTGCCGGTGTCGGCGACATGTCCGGCGACGTCTTCGGCAACGGCATGCTCCTGTCGAAAGCCACCAGACTGGTCGCCGCCTTCGACCACAGGGACATCTTCATCGACCCGGATCCGGACCCGGCAACCACCTGGGAAGAGCGCAAGCGCCTGTTCGACATGGGCCGCTCCTCCTGGAAGGACTACAATGAAAGCCTGATTTCAAAGGGCGGCGGTATCTTTTCCCGCCAGTTGAAGTCCATTCCGCTGTCGCCGGAAATCCAGGCGCTCCTGAACCTGCCGAAATCCAGCGCGCCGCCGCAGGAAGTCATGATGGCGATCCTGAAGATGGAGGTCGACCTGCTCTGGTTCGGCGGCATCGGCACCTATATCCGCGCCACGACGGAAACCGACGCGGATGCCGGCGACCGCGCCAACGATCCGATCCGCATCACCGCGCCGCAGCTCGGCGCCAAGGTGATCGGTGAAGGCGCCAACCTGGGCCTGACGCAGCTGGCCCGGATCGAATTCAACAAGAAAGGCGGGCGCTGCAATTCCGATGCGATCGACAATTCCGCCGGGGTGAATTCCTCCGATATGGAGGTCAACATCAAGATCGCCCTTGGCGCCGCGGTGAAATCCGGCAAGCTGACCCTGGAACAACGCAACACGCTGCTCGCCGAGATGACCGACGAGGTCGCCGACCTTGTTCTCAGGAACAACTACCTGCAGACCCTGGCCATCTCCATGACGCACCTGCAGGGCATGGAGGATTTCGGCTACCAGGTGCGCATGATGCGCCAGCTGGAACAGGCGGGATTGCTGGACCGGGTTGTCGAACAGCTCCCGGACGAGGCCACGCTCGACGAGATGCGCAAGGCCGGCCAGCTGCTGACCCGTGCAGAACTCGGCGTGCTGCTGGCCTATGCCAAGATCACGCTATACGACGCGCTCCTGGAAAGCTCGGTTCCGGATGACGACTATCTCGCCCGCGAGCTGTTCCGCTATTTCCCCGACCAGATGGCGACCACCTATCAGGACGAGATCAACGGTCACCGGCTGCGCCGCGAGATCATTGCCACGATGCTGGCCAATTCCATGATCAACCGCGGCGGACCCACCTTCCTGACCCGCCTGATCGATCAGACCGGGGCCACGACGACGGAAATCGCGCAGGGCTTCGTCGCCGTGCGCAACAGCTACGACCTGACCGATCTCAACACGGAAATCGACGCGCTCGACACGAAGATCGACGGCGACCTGCAGCTTGAACTCTATTCGGAAGTCCAGAGCCTGTTGCTGGAACGGGTGGTCTGGTTCAAGCGCAACGTCTCCTTCGACAAGGGCCTGTCGGCGGTGGTCGAACGCTTCCGGTCCGGCATCGCCGCGCTGCGCGGCCGGCTGGAAGCGGTGCTGCCCGAGGAACCGGCCGCCGTCCTGAACCAGCGCGCTGCCGACTTCGTCGAGAAAGGCGTTCCCGAGCCGCTGGCCAGGCGGATTGCCTGGCTGCTGGCCGAGAACGCGATCCCGGACATCGTCATCGTGTCGGAGGAAACCGGCGCGGATCTCGATACGGCAGCAACCGCCTATTACCAGGTCGCGCACAGTTTCCAGATCGGCTCCATGCACGAACGGGCCAATGATCTGGATGTGCGGGACTATTTCGACGGCCTGGCGCTCGACCGCGCCCGCGCGACCCTGTTCGGTGCCCATCGGGCCCTGGCGGTCGAAGCGGTTCGCGACGGCGGCTTCTCCTGCTGGCTGGAGAATCACGAAACCCAGGTGGTGCGCACCAAGCGGGCGGTCACCGAGATCCTCGACGGCAGCCTGAGTGTTTCCAAGTTCTCCGTCGCGGCCAGCCTTCTGTCGGAAATCTGCGGCAAGGCGTGAGCCTGGTGGCGTCAACAATTGCGGCTGGCGGAGTATCCGCCGGCTGCAGATTCAAGATGGACTTAATCCCACTGCCCTCGTCATCCTGATGAGGCGCAAAGCGCCGTCTCGAAGAATCGGCGGCGAATTCCAACACAAGTGGCCGATCCTTCGAGACGGGCTTTGCCCTCCTCAGGATGACGCTGAACAAGTTGATTGGCTTGGCACTTCAGCGGCGTCAGCCGCCTTTCTTAAGGACCTTCGAAAATGACCGTCACTTCCGAAGTTCCTCCGGCCAAGACCGACCCGCGGGCCGTGCTGTCCTGGGCGCTGTTCGACTGGGCCGCGCAGCCGTTCTTCACGCTGATCACCACCTTTGTCTTTGCCCCCTATTTCGCTTCGGCCCTGGCCGCGACACCGGCGGAGGGTCAGGCGCTCTGGGGGTATGCCACCGCCGCCGCGGGCCTCGGCATTGCGCTCACCGCCCCCGTGCTCGGTTCCGTCGCCGACGCGACCGGCCGCCGCAAGCGCTGGATCCTTGTCTTCTCGATCCCGTTCGTGATCTGCTGCTGGGCCTTCTGGGAGGCCGCGCCAGGAAGCGCGCACGGTATCCTGATCGCACTCGTCGCCTTCGGCATCGGCACCTTCTGCATCGAGGTCGCGACTGTCTTCAACAACGCGATGATGCCGTCTCTTGTGCCCCCGGAGAGGATCGGCCGACTGTCGAGCTTCGGCTGGGCCATGGGCTATGCCAGCGCCCTGATCACGCTCCTGATCACTCTCGGGTTCCTGGCCGCCAGCGCGGACACAGGCAAGACGCTGCTTGGAATGACGCCTCTCTTCGGTCTCGACCCGGCCACCGGCGAGGGCGACAGGGCCTCCGGCCCGTTCTCCGCATTGTGGTATCTGGTCTTTGCCCTGCCGATGTTCCTGTTCGTGCCGGACGTGCCGCACCAGGCCAGCCTCGGCCCCGCCATTCGTGCCGGGTTGAACAGCCTGAAGGCAAGCCTTGCCCAGGCACGGTCCAACCGCAACATCTTCCGGTTCCTGCTGGCCAACATGATCTTCAAGGACGGATTGGTGGCGCTGTTCGCCTTTGGCGGCATCTATGCGGGTGGCCAGCTCGGCTGGGGCGCCATCGAAATCGGCACGTTCGGCATCATCCTGACCATCACCGGCACTTTGGGCCTTGTGCTCGGCGGCCCCATGGACGACCGTTTCGGCGCCAAACCCGTGATCGTCTTCGCGCTGGTCGTGCTGATGTTCTGCGGGCTGGGCATGATCTCCATCGACAAGGACACCGTCTTCTTTGTCGTCAGGACGGCAGCGGCTCCGGAAGGCGCCCTGTTCGCCTCCCTGCCGGAACAGATGTTCATCGGCCTCGGCGCGGTCATCGGCGCGGTGTCCGGCCCCTTGCAAGCCTCCTGCCGCAGCCTGCTGGTGCGGCTGGCGCCGGCGGAACACATGACCCAGTATTTCGGTCTCCTGGCCCTGTCGGGAAAGGTCACCAGCTTTCTGGCCCCGCTCGCCGTCGGCATCGTCACCAGCCTTTCCGGCAGCCAGCCGGCCGGCATGTCGGTGATCCTGGTGTTCTTCGGCGTGGGCCTTGTGTTGCTCCTGAAGGTGCGCGAGCGGGAGATGGCATGAGTTCTGATTATGTCGGCTTTCCACGGAACAAGAAGGAAGAACGGTTATCGGCACTGCCGATCGCGTTGTTGCTGGATTATGCAAAGACGGTCTTGAGCGATCCCGAACTGCTTGAAAGACTAAAAACGGGTTGGGATCGCAATATCACATCCCGCTGGACAGATGACCAATTTGCGGAGCTCGCATGGCTGGAAGAAAAACAAGGCGAACAGTTTCTCTCCTCCAAGGGGTATCATGGACTGTACGGACGCCACAAAGTCGCACTGGCCAAGGTCGAGAAAGCCATCATTGAGTACCTGAAAAGTCCTTCGGACGAATTCGAGCCTTTCCTACGGGAAAGACTTGAAGGATCCCAATTTGTCCTGGAGACCTATTCAACGGATTAGAGCTTTTCCGGCTGGATTGTCTGAGACAAACAAAAAACGTGCCGGCTTTCACCGGCGCGTTTCCCAATCAGCTTGAAACCTGGTGTCAGCCGACCTGGCGGACATTGGCGAGGAAGCCTTCGACTTCCTGGCGCAACCTGCCGGCCTCGCTTTGCAACACGTTGGCCGACGCCGACACCTGGCGCGCCGCGTTGCCGGTATCGTCGGCCGATGCCGCCACCTTGACAATGTTCTGGGCGACTTCCTGGGTACCGTTCGAGGCCTCCTGGATGTTGCGGGCGATCTCGTCCGTGGCCAGGCCCTGCTGCTCCACGGAGCTCTGGATCGAGGACGAGATCTCGTTCATCTTCTCGATGGTTTCGGAGATACCCTTGATAGCCTCGACGGAACCGGCGGTTTCCGTCTGGACCGACTGGATCTGCAGCGAGATTTCCTCGGTCGCCTTGGCGGTCTGGTTGGCGAGTTCCTTCACCTCCGCCGCCACGACGGCAAACCCCTTGCCGGCTTCTCCGGCGCGGGCCGCTTCGATGGTGGCGTTCAGGGCCAGCAGGTTGGTCTGCTCGGCGATATCCGTGATCAGCTTGACCACTTCACTGATCCGGTTGGCGGCTTCCGCCAGCCCCTCGATCTTGCTGTTGGTCGACTGGGCCTGATCGACGGCATGAGCGGCGATTTCCGTCGACTGGGTCATCTGGCGGGAAATCTCACCGACCGATGCCATCAGCTCCTCGGCGGCCGAGGCAACCGTTTCAACGTTGGAGGATGCCTCTTCCGAGGCCGCCGCGACAGCCGTGGACTTGTCGCTGGTATCGTCCGCGCCGGCCGTCAACGTGCCGGAAGCGGCGTTCAGGTCTTCCACCTGGGTCATGACGGTCTGAGTCAGCTCGGAAATCTGGCGGTCGAAATTCTGTGACAGCTCGCTGATCCGCTCCGCCCGGGCCAGTTGCTGGCGCCGTGCTTCTTCCTGTTCGGCGGCGAGCGCCTCGGCTTGCCGGGCCTTGTCGCGGAACACTTCCAGCGCCTTGCTGATTTCGCCGATTTCATCGGCGCGGTCCGTGTCGTGGATCGGCTCGTCGTAACGGCGGTCGATCAGCGCCTGGATGCTGGAGACAGCGCGTTCCAGAGGACGGCGGACAATCGTGTTGCCGACCAGGTAGATGGACAGGGCAACAACAATCAGCAGCACGATGCCGACACCGATGATCAGTGCCGTGATTTCGGACGAGGCCGCATTCAGCGTGTCGAGCGGCACGTTGACCACGACCGCCATCTTTGCATCCGTCCCGGAAATCTCGACGGGTGTGACGATGCGGTGCACGTTGGTGCCAAGCGTGTTGGAATAGCCGTCATAGGCGAAAGGTTCACCGGCCTTGACCGCTGCCAGCAATGCGTCGCGAACCGCCAGATCCGCATCGGAACGGCCTTCCGCCCATGACTTGCCGAGCACCGCGGGATCCGGATGGGCGATCCAGACGCCGTTCTGGGAGACCAGATGGACCGACCCGGTGTCGAGGGGGGTTTGCCTGCCGAGCGCCTCGGAAAGGGGCGTCAGAAGAATGTCGCCGCCGGCGACGCCGATGGTCTTGCCGCCATTCTTGATCGGAATGCTGAAGGAGACGCCCGTGACGGTCTTGCCGTCGGCTTCCCAACTGTAGGGCTCGGTGACATAGTCCTTGCCCGGAACAAACGCGCCGTTGAACCAGAGCTGGCCGGCATCGCTCATGTCACCGACCGCGATTTCCTCGATCGTCCGGTAGGCAAGGGTGCCATCCGCCTTGCGGAAGTAATAGGGCTGCCACGCGCCGTTCACGGCCCAGGTTTCATTGCCCTTGAACTCGGCGTCCCTGCCGTCGAGCTGGTCACCGACAATAACGCCCCAGGCGCCCGACAGGTCCTTGTTTGTAAGCGCCAGGTTCTCGACAACGGCGCTCCAGGCTTCACGGTCGGCGATGCCGCCCTTTTTCATGCCTTCGAGCGTGCTTGCAAGGGCCTGCGCCGATTTGAGCCCCTTTTCCAGACCACGCCGGACGAATTCGGCCTGTTCACGGGCCACCGTTTCCGCTTCGGCCTTGGCCAGGTCGCTCGTGATCTCCGAAGCTTTCCAGCCGATAAAGCTGATGCCGACCACAAGGGCAACCGTCAGGGCGGCGGCACTGGCCCCGATAAGCTTTGTTGTGACCTTCGCTTTTTTAAACACCCGTAGTCTCCGCAATTCTCAAGAAAGCGGCAGATGAACTGCCCCAACCTCTTCCAGAATACCGAAGCGGTGTTAACAAGGTCTTCAAGGAGTGAACGGTTCCAAGGTTATCCCGTCAGGTTTTCCAGTATTTTGGGAGCGTCGGGCGGAAGGTCTCAAACGGGACGGTCCCGGCCCTGAACGGGCCGGAACACAGAGACATTTCCGGAGCTGTTCCGCTTTAGTGGCGGAAGTGGCGCATGCCGGTCAGGACCATGGCAAGGCCCGCCTCGTCGGCCGCCGCGA
This sequence comes from Roseibium sp. Sym1, assembly GCF_027359675.1. Classification (NCBI taxonomy): domain Bacteria; kingdom Pseudomonadati; phylum Pseudomonadota; class Alphaproteobacteria; order Hyphomicrobiales; family Stappiaceae; genus Roseibium; species Roseibium sp. Sym1. The sequence goes on along the minus strand of NZ_CP114786.1, from coordinate 1,765,658 downwards.
TGACCTCGTCGTCGCGCATGGAACCGCCCGGCTGGATGACCGCGGTGGCACCCGCCTCGGCCGCAGACAGCAGGCCGTCCGCAAAGGGGAAGAACGCGTCGGAAGCGACCACGCAGCCCTTGGTCAGCGGCTCCCCGAGACCTGCCGCCTCGGTCGCATCCAGAGCCTTGCGCGCTGCAATGCGGGCCGAATCCACACGGCTCATCTGGCCGGCGCCGACACCAACCGTGGCCCCGTCCCTGGCATAGACGATGGCGTTCGACTTGACGTGCTTGGCAACGCGGAAGGCGAATTTCAGGTCGGCCAGTTCCTGGTCGCTCGGTGCGCGCCTGGTCACCACCTTCAGGTCGAGATCGTCGACAACACCATTGTCGCGCGACTGCACCAGGAGACCGCCGGCCACGGACTTGACGAACAGGCCCTTGGCGCGGGCGTCGGCGAGACCGCCGGTGACCAGCAGGCGCAGGTTCTTCTTGGCGGCGATGATCTCGCGGGCGGCCTCGTCCGCGTCCGGAGCAATGATCACTTCGGTGAAGATCTTGACGATTTCCTCGGCCGCGGCCGCGTCCAGCGTCTGGTTCAGGGCGACAATGCCGCCGAAGGCCGAGACCGGGTCGCAGCGCAGTGCCATTTCATAGGCGTCTTTCAGGCTCGCGCCTTCCGCGACGCCGCAGGGATTGGCGTGTTTGATGATCGCCACGGCGCTGGTGCGGGCCGGGTCGAATTCGCTGACCAGTTCGAAGGCCGCGTCCGTGTCGTTGATGTTGTTATAGGACAGCGTCTTGCCCTGAAGCTGCTTCGCCGTGGCGACGCCCGGACGGTTTTCGCCGGTCTTGTAGAACCCTGCGGTCTGGTGCGGGTTTTCGCCGTAACGCATGACTTCGGCAAGCGCCCCGCCGACGGCGCGGTGCGCCGGTGTGGCTTCGTCCAGCTGCTCCGCCATCCAGTTCGAGACCGCCGCGTCATAGGCTGCGGTGCGGGCAAAGGCCTTCAGCGCCAGTTTCTTGCGCAGCGCGATGGGCGACTGGCCGCCATTGGCGTCGAGTTCGGCTATCACGGCTTCGTAGTCGGCCGGGTCGGTGACAACGGTCACATAGGCATGGTTCTTGGCGGCGGCGCGGGTCATGGCGGGCCCGCCGATGTCGATATTCTCGATCCCCGTCGCATAGTCGGCACCCGAGGCGACAACGTCCTCGAACGGATAGAGATTGCCGCAGAAAAGATCGATGCCGCCGATGCCATGATCCTTCATCGCAGCCTGGTGGTCGGCATCGTCGCGGATCGCCAGCAAACCGCCATGCACATTCGGGTGCAGGGTCTTGACCCGCCCGTCCATGATTTCGGGAAAGCCCGTCACCTCGGAAATGTCCTTGACCGCCAGCCCGGCGTCTTTCAGCGCCTTGAAGGACCCGCCCGTGGAAACCAGTTCGACACCGCGCTCTGCAAGCGCCCTGGCGAAATCGACCAGGCCGGTCTTGTCGAAGACCGACAGGAGCGCGCGTTTGACGGGAACGAGTTCCGGAACGGGAACGGCTTTGGACACAATGGCCATGAATTTGCCTCGCGATTGGGACGCCTTGGGAGAGTTGGCGTCGCCCTAGCACGTCTTCAGGCAAATCGGAAGCTCATCAGAAGTCGAAGCGCCGCTATTCTTCCTCCAGGGGCAGTTCTTCCAGGTCATCGAAATCGCTGGTGCCACGGCGGCTGAGCTTGGCGACGGCCGTCTTGCGGAACTGCCAGCTGACCGACGGCGCCTCCTGAAGCGATCCGGCAACCACGATCTGATCCGTCTTCCTGTGACCGTAGACATCTGACAGATAGATGCTTTCCTCCAGCATCACCTCGTTGCCCGGCGCCTCGAATTCCCAGGCTTCGCCGTCCCGGCAGACCAGCAGCACCGCCGAACCGCCCCTGACGAGCGAACTGCGCACGCTCGGGTGAAGGTGGAAACGGATGGCGTAGTGATGTTCCCGGTCGATCGGCCCGACCGCGCTCAGGGTGTCGACACCGTCCAGCACCGTGCCGTCGCCGGCAAGCCTCAGGTCGCGTTCGTGGATCACGTTGAACTCGGCGGCATAGCCGTCATGGGACGCGGTGACCCGGCTGCCCATGGTGTCGTCCTCGCGGGCGACCGGCACCTTTGCCGGCCCGGAAAGGATCGGGGCTCCGAGAATGTGGCCGAACGGCCTGTCGGACAGGAAACGGCAGGACGAGGTGTCCTCGACGACGACGGTCGAGTGGGCCGCTGTTGACCGGCTGACCCGGCGCCACAACGGGTTCGACTTTGGCGAGACGCCGCAATTCACCACGATCCGGTTGGCGCCGGAGGAAAACTCCAGCGAAAGGCAGCCCGCATGGGCGTCGGAGGATACGTTCAGGGCAGGAGAGGGGCCCGTATCGATCAGAACGACCGAACTTCCACCGCTCAGCCGCTGGTACCCGGAATGCGGCGCATTGACGGGCGGTGCGCCCCTTGCATCGTCATAGGCAAGGATGGTGGCAACCAGATCGCTGGGTGTCGATCCCATGCCGTTGAAATGCGCCAGGGCGCCGTCGCCATGCCGGAAGAACCTCAGCAGCGGCATCATCCGGTCCACCGATTGCAGCATCGCCGGCGGCACTTCCAGCCCCTGAGCGACAAATGCCTGCCGGACGGGAAGCAGATCGGCGAGAATATCGATCAGCGCCCGCGGGTTGCGGGAAATATGGCCACCATCAGGGAGGATCTGCCGGGTCAGTTCCTGGTCGAGACGGCGGATGCTCTGACGGGCAAACCGGCCCTGGCCCGCCATGGAGATACAGGCCGAGGCGATCGCCAGCGCGCCATGCAGCCGTTCGACACCATCCTCGGTCTCGTTGATGGTCTGGCGCAGGTAGCGCACCTGCCGTGCGAGCGACTTGACGAAACTCCGGTAAAAGTCATGGTCGCCGTCCTGAAGGATGAAGGGCGAATGCGCCAGCCAGGACAGGATCCGCCGGGTGACCACCGACGCTTCCCAGCCGATGTCATGCCAGCGTCCGGAATACCGGATCCAGTCCTCCACCAGCGCGCGGGCGTTCTGCCGGGAGATCTGGCTGTCGGACGCGCGCAGGTCGCGCAACCAGCCGAAACTGTGCAACTCGCGTTGCCAGTCCTCGTGCACTGCCTTGAGTTCGAAAGGCGAGCGCCCCTGTGTTTCCACAAGGTGCCCTGAAAACAGGAACCGGCCGCCATAGATATCGGCGGCGTTGGTCGCATCCGCGGTGCGCAGATCCTGCGGCGCGATCAGCAGACGCGCCGGCACAGCCGAAAACGGCTGCATGCGGAACAGCGGTCCGCCATGCATCCATTTCAGGGAACGTTGCCAAACATGCAGGGCCACAAGACGCCAGATTCGGCTTCTTTCACTGAGGCTTGCGATATTCACCAAACCATCCCCGATAATGATGGTTCATGCGCGTCTATGGGAACTCTCCGACCAAGAAAATACGAAAACGAACCATTAAGGTTAGCATTTCATTTAGAGAATCATTGCAAGTGAACGGTTTATGCAGCGTTAAAGACGCCTGAATCTGGCAGCGAAAAACCCATCCATACCATCGAAATCGTCAGTCCTTGCCGCCTTGTGACAGGGCAGGCAGCGCATATACCCCGTATTTGTGACAAGGTGTTCAAGACCGCCAACCTCGGCGGCTTCGACGGCCACCGGCTCGACCTTGCCGGCCTGGCGCTCCAGGAAAGCCGCTGCCTGCGCTTCCCCCTCGGCCGCTTCGAGCGAGCAGGTGCAATAGACGATCAAGCCGCCCGGTTTCACCCAGTTGATCACCCGGTCGAGCAGCTCCTGCTGGATTTCGGTCAGCTTTTCAATGTCATAGGGTTTCTTGATCCAGGGCACGTCCGGATGCCGGCGGATCGTGCCGGTGGCGCTGCAGGGCGCGTCGAGCAGAACCGCGTCGAACGGTTCCTGCGGCTCGAATTTGCGCAGGTCCGAAACGGACGTGGTCACGCTGAAGCCGAGCCGGGCCATGTTCTCCTCAAGCCGCCTCAGGCGGCCCTTGGAGATGTCGACGGCGGTCACGTCCGCTCCGGCCGCCGCGAGCTGGGCCGTCTTGCCGCCGGGGGCTGCACACAGGTCCGCGACCTTCAGACCCTTGACGTCGCCGAGCAGGCGCGCGGGCAGGGCCGCGGCGACATCCTGCACCCACCAGCTTCCGTCCTCGAAGCCGTCCAGCGCATCCACCGCGCCTTTCTTCAGGAGCCGCACGCTGCCGGCCCCGACAACGGCACCGCCGAGCCTGTCGGCCCAGGCCTCCGGGTCCGATTTCACGGTAAGGTCCAGCGCGGCTTCCGCCTGGTGCGCTGCGGCGATGTCCCGCGCGATCTCCGCGCCATAGGACTCTTCCCAGCTCTCCCGCATCCAGTCCGGCGTGTTCAGCAGGGTCGGATCGAGATCTTCCGTCACCTCGTCCTTTTCCCGCCCCAACCGGCGCAGGACGCCATTGACCAGGCCCTTGTAGGGCCGGGCGCGGCGGTCCAGGCCGGCATGGTCGACCGCCAGCGAAACGGCGGCGCGATCCGGAATGTCGAGAAACAGCATCTGGGCGATCGCCACGTGCAGAATGTCCAGCACCCGGCCGGTTTTTTCCGGGATCGGCCGGTCGAGCAGGCGCTCGAGGATTTCGGCGATCTCACCGCGGTGACGCAAGGCGGCACCCACAATGGCGCGAACCAGCGCGCGGTCGTTTCCGGCAAGCGCGCGGAACCCGGAATGGCCGGACGCGGCATCCAGCTCGCCATCGAGCGGGCGTTTCTTGTGAACGACATTGCCGAGAATGTCCGCGGCCACCTTGCGGGCCGCGAATCCCGGCTTTTCCGGTTTTTCCTGAGCCGGACCGGCCGCGGTTTTCTGTTTGTTGTTCGGCCGTCTGGTCACGGAGCCATTCCAATCGCGTCGTCGGCCGGAGAAAACCGGCCTGTCTCAAAACCAAGCGCCGCAGACCGGTCCTCCGGCTGCGGCGCGCTAGCATCATTCTAGAGCCGGGGCTGCCACCGTCAAAGCGGTTTTTGCCTGTTCCTGTCCGGCCTAGCCCCAGGGGCCTTTCGGATGGCGGGAGCCGCTCGACGGCACGGAGGAGGGACCTGCACCGGCGCGGGGCCCGGTTCCATGAGAACCCTGGCGGCCGAAAGACCCCGGACCGCCGGTGCCGAGACCGGAAGCCGCCAGCTTGCGCAATTCGTCGATCCGGTTCTGTGTGTTCGGGTGCGTGGAAAACAGGTTGTCCATGCGCTCTCCGGACAGCGGGTTCATGATGAACATGTGTGCCGTGGCCGGGTTCGCCTCGGCGTCCGGATTGTGGATTCGCTCCACACCGCCGGCGATCTTGCCCAGCGCGGAGGCCAGCCACATCGGCTCGCCGCAGATCTGGGCGCCCATGCGGTCGGCCGCGTATTCCCGGGTTCGCGAGATCGCCATCTGCACGACCATGGCGGCCATCGGCGCCACGATCATCATCAGCAGCATGCCAACGATGCCGAGCGGGTTGTTGCGGTTTCCGCCGAAGAAAAACGCGAAATTGGCCAGCATCGAGATCGCGCCGGCAATCGTCGCCGTGATCGTCATGATCAGGGTGTCGTGGTTTTTCACGTGCGCCAGTTCGTGGGCCATCACTCCGGCGACTTCCTCCGGTGACAGCATGTCGAGCAGCCCTGTCGTCGCCGCCACGGCGGCGTTTTCCGGGTTCCGGCCCGTGGCAAAGGCGTTCGGCTGCGGATTGTCGATGATGTAGACCTTCGGCATCGGCAGGCCGGCATTCTGCGCCAACCGCGCGATCATCCGGTGGAAATCCGGTGCGCTGCGCTCGTCGACTTCCCGCGCATGGTGCATGCGCAGCACCATCTTGTCCGCGTTCCAGTAGCTGAACAGGTTCATGGCCGCGGCGATGGCCAGGGCGATCACCATGCCCGCCTGCCCGCCGATCATGAAGCCGATGCCCATGAACAGGGCGGTCATTGCCGCCAGAAGCATTGCTGTGCGAATGTAGTTCATCGCTGCCGGGTTCCGGTCCTTGTCGTCACGAATTGTCCGGGCCGTTCCCGCCCGGGCTCGTCCAAAAGATGGGGAGTGCTGCCAATCTTGGCAAGATTACCCTATATAGACATGACAGAACCGTAATCCAGATCAGCCGAGACCCATGACGGACAAAACGGACAGCCCGACGACGGCCTACAGCCAGAACGACGCCCCCTCCCTGAAGACCGGTGTCGCGGAAGCCCCGAAGAAGCGCTTCGAAGAGCTGCCGCCGGCGGCCCAGCGCGCCTTGCAGGAAGCCGAGGACCGCCGCCGGGAGATCGATGCACGCCAGAAAGCCATGCCCGAAGAGGTCAACGGCCGCGGCGGACTCGAGCCGACCCGCTACGACGACTGGGAGATCAAAGGCCTGACGGTGGATTTTTGATCATATCCGTGCGCAGCGCCGGTTTTGTGTTCCACCAGCCGCTATTCAGCACCTGCCCCGACATTCTCCGGTTTCCTCGATGAATATTCCGCCGTGCTCAAGCCGACCTGCGGGCATCGGAACGCCTGATCGCAATAGGAAGTTGTGCGATCTCATCCCTGCAGGAAATCGGGCAAAAGGCTTGTCGATCGAAAAAGAACCGTCTCTCAACCTTCTCAGCGCACCGCTCTTCATCAGCTGGGCAAGTCCCGCATTGTTTGGCAACACGTCATACGTTTCCGCCTTGCCACTGGTCAGAATGTCTTCCGGTGCGACAATTTCAATTCCCCCCGGGTAGGTCCCGAGAAACTCTCGAACAATATTTGCGATCGCTGATGGCTCAGTCTCGCTATCGCTTGCCAAGGGGTTCGTCTCTTCAAAACCATTCTCTGTCATGCGAAAGCGCTGTTTCCCCTTGCGGATCACAAGGGCGTTGTAGCGACTGGCTGACGTTGCCGGCACTGGCTTTTTGTTTTGGCCGGACGGCACCTTCAATCTACCGAACCTGGAGTCGCTTATCATCTGAACCTTCCGTTCCAGAGCATATGTCAGCGCTGAATTTGCTCGGCTCCAGTCTATGGTCTCCGGTTGACTGGCAGAGGGAATATCGCAGTCGGATGATGACACGAATTCCACAATCTCCGCAGGCAGCCCTATCACACCAACAGCTTTACTACCGGCGCCGACAAAACGTTCCACGCGCTCGGTTGCGCCGGTAACGCGTAGAACCGTCACACCGCTCGGAACGGCAACAATGTAAAGCGGTTTGCTCCCCTTCTCGATCTCGAGTGTTGCGAAGCTGGTTTCTTCATCAAGACCATCGACAGCCGCCGTGGAGAGTGAGATTCCCCGGCCGCCCCCAATATATACGGCCAGCGCATTGGCTGAAGGTGCAGGCAGATTGCAGGTCCTGACCGGTTTCCGGCTTTTGAGATCGCCGGAGTAATTTGAAAGATGCTGCTCCTTCGCCTGAAGTGCGTCCTTGGCGATACTTTTGATTGAGGCTTTCACCTCTTCAACATCCACAACGCCATCGCCGTCGATGTCGAACTCCAGAAACGCCGTTGCCTGAAGTCCGCGACGTCCGGCCGACTCCCGCATTTCCGCAATTTCTGCATCGACCCGGTTCGCAATCTCCGCTCCGGATAATATACCGTCCTCATCGGAATCGACCTCGAGCACCATGGTTTCGAAGGAGACCCGCTCGTGTCCCTGAAGAATTCCTCTGACGCGGTCGATTTCCTTGGCCGACACGTTTCCGTCGCCGTCTAGGTCATTCCGCAGGATCTTGGAGAGCGTGTCTTGACGTTTTTTGGCCTCGTCCCGTCGCGCCACGGTGTCGGCGATGTCTTGCGTCAGCCTGCCTGATGGCGCCAATCTGAAGAGGTCATTGAACACGCGTTGCTGTACCGTCGGCACGTCCAATCCATTCACCACCAGACTGCGCACATGGTCGCTGGCTGATGAGGACGATTGGGACAGGGCGGGAGAAACGGCCATCAGCAAAGCGGATAAGGCAGCGATGCTGCGAAACATTCGGAAACCTCCAACCATAAATCTATACGTCCAAAAGCCACCCAATGGCGGCCACCACAACTTATAGGTTTACAGTCTGAATCGAAGCCTAATGCGCGCCTGAAATTGTAGAAGTAATCGAGGTATCGGAATATCCCCTAAGACACGGTCTTTCCCGCCCAGGTTCGGGGAGTTGCCAGGATCGGCGCGGGTACAAGTCTGCCCCCCGAAAAACTGGCTATCAGATCTCAATCAGCCAGCTTGCGCACCTCCACCGCGACGGCCGCGGCCAGTCCGGCCTGCGGTTTGGCGTCGAAATGGATGGCGTCCACCGCGCTTGCCGAAATCACCGTGCCCGTGTCGAAAAAGGCCGCGCCATATTCGGTGGCCTTTTCCCGGTAGCACGCGGCGAGGCGGTGGGATTCGGCAACACTCTGATCGCTGAATTGCGCCACGAAAGGCGTGCCTGCCATGGGGGCGAGCGGCGGCGGTGCCATCAGGAGCACCTTCGGTGCCCGGCCTTCCGCGTCATCCGTCGGACGGCGTGCGAAATCCAGAAGCCGGCCCATGGCGATCGCGATCGTGTCTGCGTTCATGCCGAAACGCGCCTGCAGGTCGTTGGTGCCGAGCATCATGACCAGGACATCGATCGGCATGTGGGTCTTGCGCACGGTTTCCAGGTGCTTGAGCCCGTTCTTGTCGCCCTTGACCGGGTCCTCGAAGACGGTCGTGCGTCCGTTGACGCCTTCCTCGATCACATAGAAATCCGGCCCGAGTTCGCCCTGCAAGAGCCGCGTCCAGCGGATGTCATGGCCGTACCGGGACTTGTCCACCGGGTTGAAGCCCCAGGTCAGGGAATCGCCGAAGCAGACAACGGAGATCGGATCTTTTCTCGCCGGCATGAGAGGCTCTTTGCGGTCAATGACAAGGTGTGAAGGCCGAGATTAGTAAAGTTCACCGGGCGGAACAATTGTCGGAATGTGTTGTCCCCGGCCCGCTTGGTTAATAAGAGATTTACCAAGCAGGCGATAGGGTCGTCGCAAAGTTATGCGTCACGACTGCCGGATCATAGATGATTGCCAGCCCAAAGCCCTATCAGCGCGGTGTCTCCCTGCCGAGCTCCAATCCGTTTCAACGTCTTGCCGATCTCCTGGACGGCGAGACACCGGGTCTCGACCCGATCATCATGACCATTGGCGAGCCGCAACACGCGATTCCGGAGTTTACCGCGGAAGTTCTGACGGAAAACATGGCGGACTTCCGGCGGTATCCGCCCATCAAGGGGTCACCGGAATTCCGGCGGACAGTGGCGACCTGGCTGGACAAGCGCTATGCGCTTGGCGGCACAATCGACCCGGAAGACGGCGTGCTGCCGCTCAACGGCTCCCGTGAAGGCCTGTCCTTTGGTGCGATCGCTGCGCGCGACCAGCTGGACAAGGGCCTGGATCATCCGGCCGTGATCCTGCCCAACCCGTTTTACCAGACCTATGCCGCAGCGGCCCATGTGGCCGACGGCGAGGCGGTTCTGCTCGACGCGGTCGCCGGCAACAACTTTCTGCCGGATCTGGACAGTCTCGATACGGATCTGCTCGACCGCACCGTCGCCTTTTACGTCGCCTCGCCGACCAACCCGGAAGGCTATGTCGCCGACATCGCCTACTGGCAGCGGCTGATCGCCCTGGCACGCAAGCACCGGTTCTTCATCTTCGCGGACGAATGCTATTCGGAGATCTACCGCAAGACCCCGCCTCCGGGCATTCTGGAAGCCGCCGTGCAAATGGGCGAGGGCTTTGCCAAGATCATCGTGCTGAACTCGCTTTCGAAGCGCTCCAATCTGGCGGGCCTCAGATGCGGCTTTGCCGCAGGCGACCCGGATTTCCTGAGAAAATGGGCGAAATTCCGGGGTCTGGCCGCGCCGCAGGTGCCGCTCCCGGCCCAGGCCGTGGCCGTGCGTGCCTACCAGGACGAGGCCCACGTCATTGAAAATCGCCGGCTCTACAACGAAAAATTCGCTGCCGCCGAAGAAATCCTCGGCCCGATCCTGGGTCCGGTGACACCGGAAGCCGGGTTTTTCCTCTGGCTCGATGTCAGCCGTTGGGGCGACGGCATCTCGGTGACCAGGTCCCTTTGGCGCGACGCCGGCCTCAAGGTTCTGCCGGGCAGCTTCCTGGCCTCGGATCAGTCGGACGGCAGCAATCCTGGACGGAACTACATCAGGATCAGCCTGGCGGCACCCCTGGAACAGGCCAGAATCGCCCTCGACCGTTTGGCAAACTGGATGGGAGACACGCAATGAGACGGGCCAGCGCAGTTCGCGGCAACGGCCGCAGGTCTTCGGTCGATCTTCTCGACACCGAAAGCCCGTTCAAGCGCTTCCTCCGGCGCAACCTGGTCGGCGCCGCCGGTCTCGGCATCATTGCCTTCGCCGCGATGCTGGCGGCCGCGCTGGCGACCTGGTCGGTCAGCGACCCGAGCCTCAACCACGCTACCGGAGATCCGGTCCGCAACGCGCTCGGCACGCCCGGCGCGATCCTGGCCGACATCCTGATGCAGACCATCGGTCTGGCCACCGCCGTGTTCCTGGTTCCCCTGGTCCTGTGGGGCTGGCGTCTCCTGACCGGGCATGCGCTTGGCATCGGCCGCAAGCGGCTGTTTTTCTGGCTCGTCGGGTCCGGCCTCGCCGCCGGTGCGCTCGCCGCGCTGCCGGTGCCGGAAAGCTGGCCGTTGCCCACGGGTCTCGGCGGCTTCCTGGGGGACACCGTTCACAGCGTTCCGGCCGTGATCACGGACAACATGACCGGAGGCGCGGCGACCATCGTCGGCGGTCTCGGGCTTGGCGTTCCCGCTGTCCTGTTCCTGCTGGCCGCGGCCGGCTGGCTCGGCGCCGCCGGTGCCCCTGCCCAGCGCATTGAACCCGGCCAGACCCCCACGGGCCACGGCAAGTCGATCGAGGACGAGCTCGACTTCGATGAAGAGGACGGCGAATCGCGACTTGCCATGCTGGCCAGCGCGGCGATGGGCCAGATGGGACACTGGGGCCTGCTTGCCGCCGCCCAGCTGCGCCGCTTGACCGGCCTGCGGCGCACGCGGCCTATGGAGGACGAGGACTGGTCCGAGGACGAGCTTGAAGCGGAATATGAACCCGAGGACGGCGACCAGGGCAGCCGCCTGAAGGCGTTCCGCAGGGCCCTGACCGGCCGGCTGATGCAAGGGGACGACGACGGGCTCGACGAGTTCTACGAGCGAGGCCGCCATCCCGACGACGATCCGGACGATCCGCAAGCCGGCGACCCTTATGCGGAGGAGGGTGACACCTTCGAACCGGATGACCTCCTGATCGACAAGGGACCGGTCTCGGGCCAGCAGGCCATGCCCGTCGGCATCGCCGCACCGGAGCCCGCCAGGGCCGCGCCTCAGCAACCTGCTCCGCAGGCCGGGCGGGTCGTCCCGCAAGCCCCGCGCCCGAAACAGAGCAAGCGTGCGATCGAGGAAGCACAGCCATCCTTCCTGGGAGCAGCGGAAGAATACGAGCTGCCCCCGCTGCGCTTCCTCGCCGAACCGAAGGCCGGCGGCAAGGTGCCGGGCCTGTCGGCCGACGCCCTGGAACAGAATGCCCGCATCCTGGAAGGCGTCCTGGAGGATTTCGGCGTCCGCGGCGAGATCCTCGAGGTCCGCCCCGGCCCCGTCGTCACGCTCTATGAACTGGAACCGGCACCGGGCATCAAGTCCTCGCGTGTCATCGGCCTTGCCGACGACATCGCCCGCTCCATGAGCGCGATCTCCGCCCGCGTCGCCGTCATTCCGGGCAAGAACGCCATCGGCATCGAGCTGCCCAATGCGCGGCGCGAGACCGTCTATCTCCGGGAACTTCTGGCGGCCCAGGACTTCGAGAAATCAAAGTCGAAACTGGCGCTGGCGCTCGGCAAGACCATCAACGGCGAAAGCGTTGTCGCCGATCTCGCCCGCATGCCGCACCTGCTGGTCGCCGGGACCACCGGTTCGGGCAAGTCGGTCTCGATCAACACCATGATCCTGTCGCTGCTCTACCGGCTCACTCCGGATCAGTGCAAGATGATCATGATCGATCCGAAGATGCTGGAACTGTCGATCTATGACGGCATTCCGCATCTCCTCACCCCGGTGGTGACCGATCCGAAAAAGGCCGTCGTCGCGTTGAAGTGGACCGTCCGCGAGATGGAGGACCGCTACAAGAAGATGTCCAAGATGGGCGTCCGCAACATCGACGGCTACAACACCCGCATCAAGCAGGCGCTGGAAAAGAACGAGAGCTTCACCCGCACCGTCCAGACCGGCTTCGACCGTGACACCGGCCAGCCCATCTACGAGGAAGAGGAACTGCCGCTCGAGGCAATGCCGTATATCGTCGTCATCGTCGACGAAATGGCCGACCTGATGATGGTGGCCGGCAAGGACATCGAAGGCGCGATCCAGCGCCTCGCCCAGATGGCCCGTGCCGCCGGCATCCACCTGATCATGGCCACCCAGCGTCCGTCGGTGGATGTCATCACCGGCACGATCAAGGCAAACTTCCCGACCCGGATCTCCTTCCAGGTCACCTCGAAGATCGACAGCCGCACGATCCTGGGTGAAATGGGCGCCGAACAGCTGCTCGGCATGGGCGACATGCTCTATATGGCCGGTGGCGGCCGTATCCAGCGTGTCCACGGTCCGTTCGTTTCAGACGACGAGGTCGAGGACATCGTCAAGCACCTGAAGGTCCAGGGCACGCCGCAATATCTGGAAGCGGTGACCGAAGAGGACGACGAAGGCGACAGCCCGTATGACGGCGGTGGCGGACTGGGCGGCGGCGACGAGGGCAACGACCTTTACGACAAGGCCGTGGCCATCGTCCTGCGCGACAAGAAGGCCTCGACCTCCTATGTCCAGCGGCGCCTGTCGATCGGCTACAACCGCGCCGCCTCGCTGATCGAACGCATGGAGCAGGAAGGGCTGATCAGCCCGGCCAACCACGCCGGCAAGCGGGAAATTCTCGTGCAGAACGGCGTCGAAGAGGAATTTTGATACGTCTTCCGGCAAGTTTTGTGGAATTATGAACAAGGATGCCAAAGCTTTGCCACACACGATCCCTAGCTAAGGGGAACCGTGTGACAGAGAAAACGACTTAGGACATTGCATCATGTTGAAACGCCTCGCCCTTCGTCTGATCAAGCCCGTAGCGGCAGCAGGCCTGGCCGCAGTCCTGTCCCTCTCGGCATTGCTTCCGGCAAGCGCGCTCACCGAGCAGGAACAGAAGACGCTCAAGGATCTGAATTCCTACTTCAACTCGGTGAAGACCATGCATGGCGACTTCATCCAGTTCGGTCCCGACGGGTCCCAGTCGGACGGCAAGTTCTACATGGCCCGGCCGGGCAAGGTGCGATTCTACTACAACAAGCCGTCCGTGCTCGACATCGTCGCCGACGGCAAGTCGGTCTCCGTGCGCGACCGCAAGCTCAACACCCAGGACATCTGGCCGCTGGGGCAGACGCCGCTGCGCTTCCTGCTGTCCGACAGCATCGACCTGCAACGGGACACGAATGTCACCAACGTGCTGGTGGAAGAGGACCTGGTCACGGTCACCATTTTCGACAAGACCAAGTTCAATTCGGGCACGCTGACGCTGATCTTCGATGCCAAGGACTACGCCCTGAAACAATGGACGGTCACCGACCAGCAGGGCTATGACACCTCGGTCGCGGTCTACAATGTCGTGTCCAACGCTCCGACCAATCCCGACCTGTTCAAGATCGACTACCTGGCCAACGCGCGCCAGGACAAGAATTGACGGGCACCGGACAGTTCCGTGACCGGTGACACCACCCCGGGCAGCCGGTCGGTCGTCTGCCAGCTGCTCGAAAGCTACTGCGCCGGCAAGGGTCTCAGCCTGACGACCGGAGATCCGCACGGCCATGCCGGCTATGTTGAAAACCGCTCCGGCCGGCGCTGGTTCTTCAAGGGCACACGGTTCGACCTCAACCCCTATGGTGCCGCCGAAATCGCCAACGACAAGGCCTATGCCTGCCGGTTCCTGAAAGAGGCCGGCATTGCCGTGCCCGCCAGCCATTTCGTGCAGGGCGACGAGGTCCGCACCGGCAAGCGGCCGCCGGAAGACGTGCTCGACTTTGCCGAGGACACCGGCTTCCCGCTCTATGTGAAGCCGAACGAAGGCCAGGAAGGCCGGGGCGTCATGCGGGTCGACACCTATCACACGCTGCAAAGCGCTCTCACGATCCTGGCCAAGAGCCACCCGGCCATGCTGGTCCAGGAAGAGATCCGCGGAACCGACCTCCGGGTCCTCGTGCTTGATGGCGAGGTTCTGTGTGCGTTCGAGCGCCACGCTCCGCAGGTCACAGGCGACGGCACCAGCAGTCTTGCGGAGCTGGTCGACGCGCATCCGGGCATCGACCCCTCGGACGGCCGCATTGATTTCGAACTTTCCCAGCAGGCCCTGATGCTGGAAAGCGTGCCGGAAGCCGGACAGACCGTGGCGCTGTTGCCGGTCTCGAATCTCTCTTCCGGCGGCACGGCCAAGATCATCACCGCCGCACTCACCCCCGACATTCACGCCATGGCCCGCCAGGCGGTTCGTGCGCTTGGCCTGCGATATGCCGGCGTCGACCTGATCGCGCCCTTCGAGCAGCGCCCGGACACCGCCGCCGTGGTGCTGGAGGTCAATGCCGCGCCGGGCCTTTCCAATCTCTACCGCCAGGGCTGGGAAGAAACGGCCGCCGTGAAGCAGATCTACGAGAAGGTGTTTGACGCCACCTTCAGAGCGTGAGCGCTGCCTGCCGCCTTCCCTTCGGGCCCGTCGACCGTTATGCCGGTAGTCCGGTGAGAAAATTCCAGGGAGACAGCCATGCGCGCGATCACCTATGACCGGTTCGGCCCGGCAGGCGAGGTCCTGACACTCGAGGACCTGCCGACACCCGATCCCGCTGCCGGCGAGGTCCTGGTGCGCCTTTCCACCTCCGGGGTCAATCCGTCGGATATACGCGCCCGCGCCGGAGGCCGTCCGGGCGTGACCGAGCCACCCTTTCCCAAGATCATCCCGCACAGCGACGGCGCCGGCGTGATCGAGGCAGTCGGCGAGGGCGTTTCCAGGGCCCGGATCGGCCAACGGGTCTGGATCTGGAACGGACAGTGGCAGCGCGCCTTCGGGACGGCTGCGGAGCATATCGCCGTTCCGGAAATCCAGGCCGTGACACTGCCGGACAGCGTCTCCTTCGAGGAAGGCGCCATCCTCGGCATCCCCGGCCTGACCGCGGTGCATGCGGTGCTCGCCGGTGGACCCGTCGCGGGGAAAACCGTGCTTGTCAGCGGCGGCGCCGGAACCGTCGGCCATCTGGCGATCCAGGTGGCTGCGTCCAGCGGCGCAACGGTGCTTGCGACCGCACGCGGCAGCGCCGGACTGCAGGCGGCCCGCGACGCCGGCGCGGCGCATGTCTTCGATTATACCGCCGACGATCTGGCTGACCAGATCCTGGAAGCCACCGGCGGCAAGCTGGTCGACCGGATCGTCGAGGTCGAATTCGGCCGGAATGCCGAGACCGACACAAAGGTCATTGCCGAGCGCGGCACCATCGCCGCCTATGGTTCGGCCAAGGACATGACCCCGGTGCTGCCGTTCTATCCCTTGATGTTCAAGGCAGCCCACCTCGACCTTGTGCTGGTCTATCTTCTCTCCGAAGCCGAGCGCGCCGCGGCCGTCGGCAACCTGTCGGACCTTCTGGAGAAGAACGCCCTCACATTCCGGATCTCTGATGTCCTGGACCTCGCCGACTGCGCGAAAGCCCATGACATCATCGCCGCCGGGGAGCGTGCAGGCTCGGTCCTGTTGAAGATCTGACGCCCGCATGCTGCAGATGCTCACCGTTTTGCCGACTGGAAGTCGCCGGACAAAAGAGGCAAGGTCGACGGAAGTTGACGTTAAAGGAATGGATTCATGACAGACATCGTGATTGCAAGCGCCGCGCGGACGGCGGTCGGAAGTTTCGGCGGCGCGCTGAAGGACAGCCCGCCCTGTGACCTGGCCACCACGGTCGCCAAGGCCGCGATCGAGCGGGCGGGGATCGAGCCGGGCGTGATCGACCAGGCCTTTTTCGGCAATGTCATCCACACCGAGCCGCGCGACATGTATCTCTCGCGCGTTGCGTCCCGTCAGGCGGGTGTTCCCGATCACGCCCCGGCGCTGACCATGAACCGGCTTTGCGGCAGCGGCCTGCAGGCGATCGTCTCCGCGGTCCAGGCGATCACGCTTGGCGACGGCGAGGTTGCGCTCGCCGGCGGCGCGGAAAACATGAGCCGTGCCGGCTATTCTCTGCCCGGTGCCCGGTTCGGCCAGAAAATGGGCGATGCGCCGATCGTCGACATGATGACCGGCGCCCTGCACGACCCGTTCGGCATCGGCCACATGGGCGTGACGGCGGAAAACGTCGCCGAGGAACACGGCATCTCGCGCGAACGCCAGGACGCCTTTGCGCTGGAAAGCCACCGCCGGGCCAGCGAAGCCATCAAGGCAGGCTTCTTCAAGGACCAGATCGTGCCCCTGACCCTGGGACGACCGGGCCGGGAAACCGTCTTCGACACGGACCAGCATGTCCGTCACGAAGCAAAAATCGAGGACATGGAGAAGCTCCGCCCCGTCTTCAGGAAAGACGGCCGGGTGACGGCCGGCAATGCCTCCGGCCTCAATGACGGCGCCGCCGCGCTGATCCTGATGAGCGCCGACAAGGCAAGGGAACTCGGCGTGACGCCACTCGCAAAGATCCGCTCCTACGGCATCGCCGGTGTCGATCCGGCGGTGATGGGCATCGGTCCGGTTCCGGCCATGCAAATCGCGATGAAGCGGGCCGGCATTGCCGCCGGTGATCTCGATGTGGTGGAATCGAACGAGGCCTTTGCCGCGCAGGCCTGCGCGGTCAACGACCTGCTCGGACTGCCGGAGGAAAAGGTCAACCCGAACGGCGGTGCGGTCGCCCTCGGCCACCCGATCGGCGCCACCGGCGCGATCATCATGACCAAGCTTGTCTACGAACTCAAACGCAGCGGCGGCAGCCTCGGCGCGGCCACCATGTGCATCGGCGGCGGTCAGGGCATCGCGGTGATCGTGGAAAACACCGTCTGAAACACTGGTGTTTCCACTTCCGGAAAAGAAAGTGAACCAATACTTGCGCGGCTGCTTCAATATAACCGTGCAGCTTACGGTAGTACATCTTTAAATAGTCAGGCGTTTTCTATTGCAGGCAAAGGAAAATCGGTGATACTTGGCGCACCATGCCTGAAACCTCGGTGCAAAGGTCCAGATTGTTACAATTCATCCGGCTTGTCGGCCTCCTCGCGGGATGCCTGACAATGGCGGGAACAGCCTTGGCCTATTGTCCGGGACCTGTCGCAATCGTCGAGGACCTCGCGCTGAATGCGGTTGTCGTCCCACAGGTCGAACGCCTCTACCGAAAGCTTGGCTGCGAATTGACGACAGCCCCCTATCCGGGCCGACGTGGCGTCGTTGCCTTCAATGCGCATGACGTCAGCGGGGAACTGTTCCGTCTGCGTCTCGTCGAGGACTCCTACGAAACCGGGTTCGTCCGGTCCGCACAACCGGTGCTGCAGGCCCGCGAAGCGATCTGGATCCAAGGATCCGGGACCTTGAGCGCAACAAGCAAGATCGGTTACGTGATCGGGCGATGGTGGCAGGAAGAATATGCACAAGCCAACGCCGATCAGTTCAACTTCGTCAAATACTCCAGTTCCGCGGATCTCTGGATGGACTATGAGCGCCATCTCCTGGATGGCTTTCTCGCAAGCGACATCCTGGTCGAGACGGAATTGGGCAAAGGCGATATCTCGGAAAAACCGGCCATGGCGCGCCTGATCCGCACGTCAGAGCTCTACCATTACCTCGGTACCGAGTTCTCGGCTTTCATGGCTGACTTTTCGGAGCTTCTTAGGCAGCAATCGCGCGCTCAATAGGCGGCAGATGCACGGTTCGGGCCCTGCATGTGCAACGGCGGCGATCAGGGAATCGCGGTCATCGTGGAGGCTGTGTTAGGCTCAATCCAGCGTCGTGAACTCCATTCGGCAGACCTGGTTGATGGCGCTGAATTTGCTCTTGGGAATGCACAGTTTCTGCAAACCTTCCGCACGGCACCTGCAAACTTGGACGCCAGCATGAATCAAACCTTCATGCCTCATCCGGATTTGTCCATTGCCCCACTTATCAAGCCGTCTCGCTAAGCTCTTTCTTCAGCCTGTTTGCGTCTATCTGTGTCTTTGCGCGAGCGCGTTTGCTCATTCGCCTTACTATACGCAGCAGCTGGAGCTCTCCGGACCCGACGGCGAGAAGCTGTTTCTCAAGATCCTCAATGGAGACGGTGTCGTCGTTGCCGATCCGCAACAGGTTATCATCGTCAACAAAAAGGGCAGGCTTCGCGCCGCAACCCCGACTTCGGTAGCGCTTTTTCTTATTTGCGCGTCAGACAAAAGAATTGAGAGCTGCGTTGTCTACGACACACACAACGGTTTGCTCTATCAACCTCTCCCTCCACGATTCGAAACAGGTGCGGTTGTCGAGAAAGATGGCAAACCGATCAACTATCCAGATTATGAAACAACATTTTTCGGATTCTCGGTCCGAGAAGCCACACCTTGGGAAATCGCAAAGTACGAGTTTTTGAGCATTTGCAGCGAACCTGTGGTCACGTTCTTCACCATCCTCTGGTGGGCTCTTCTGTTCCGGATCAGTCTGCCGTTCGTTTCGGACCTGCGCGGATATTTTTCAGGAACGACATCCGCGCTGGAGTTCGTATCCAAAACAGTCATCAGAGTCTTATCTGTTGCCGTGATGCTGTTTTTGACAATGCTGCTTTGGGTCGTCTCACTTTTTTCCACCTGGTTCGTGGCCTTCTGCTTGGGCTCAGGCTTTCTGCTTGCAATTCTTTCTTACCTTCAGCCGTGTCTGCGAATACCATCGGTTCTCAGGTAAGCTTGGACATGCCTGAACAGACTCGCCGCATTCAAGGCAGAAACACCGGCACTATCCGGCAAGCAATCACGACATCAATATTCGCCGAGCTTCATGTCCCGCGAATAATCCCCAGGGACCTCCTTGGTCACCGCCTGGCCGCAGATGGTGGCGCCGCGGGTGGCATCGTAGGTCAGGGACGGTGAGCCGGCGAGCTGCCAGCCCTTGTTGAGGGCCTGGGTCACCCGGTGGCAGAATTCGCTGTCGTCGACACCGGTGATGAAGCGGTAGAGTTTCATGGAAAGACTCGCTGTGATCTCAGGAACGGGCCGCGATGGCGTCGGCGATGGCGATCACCCGCTTGCCCATCTCCGCATGTAGCCGCTCCACCATCTTGCCGTCCACCTGAATTGCGCCCTTGGACGCGTTTTCCGGCTTGTCGAATTCGGCGTTGATCAGCCGCGCCCAGGCAACCTCGTCCTCGGACGGGCTGAAGGCGGCGTGGCAGGGGCCGATCTGCTTGGGGTGGATCAGCGTCTTGCCGTCCATGCCCATGTCGACGCCCTGCGCGCATTCCGCGGCGAAGCCGTCTTCGTCCTGAAACGCGTTGTAGACGCCGTCCAGGATGTCGATGCCGCCGAACCGGGCCGCGGCAACGCAGGTCATCAGCCAGGGCGTCATCGCCGCGCGGCCGGGCGTGAGGCGCGCACGGGTTTCCTTGGCGAGATCATTGGTGCCCATGACGAAGCAGGACAGCCGCACGGCCGGATCCCTGCCGCAGGCGCCGATGGCACCGGCGTTCAGCATTGCCTCCGGCGTCTCCATCATCGCCCAGAGCTTCACCTTCTCGGAGGCACCCAGAACGGAAAGCTTGTGCGCGACCAGCTGCAAGTCGGCGGGAGAATTGACCTTCGGCACCAGGATCGCGTCCGGACCGGCCTTGACCGCGGCGGCGAGGTCCTGTTCGCCCCAGGGCGTATCGGGCCCGTTGACGCGTATGACCACTTCCCGCTGGCCGTAGCCGCCGGCAGAGACCGCCGCAACAATCTGGTCGCGGGCAAGGTCCTTTGCGTCGGGCGCAACGGCGTCTTCCAGGTCGAGCAGCAGGCAATCCACGTCCAGCGTCTTCGCCTTTTCCAGCGCGCGCTGGTTGGAACCTGGCATGTAGAGTGCGGAACGGCGGGGTCTGAGCTGTGACGTCATGGAACGATCCCTGGAGCTGAAGAGAACGAATTTCCCGACAACCTAGAGGATCGCAGCATGCAGGGGAATTCGCCGAAGGGGGAACGGCCCCGGAAAAGGGTCACATCAGCTCTTGGCCCGTTTCGCCGGAGATCTGAAGATCATGTCCTTGGCAGCGATCACGGCGCCGAGCGTGATTGCAAGACACGCAATGCCGACGGAAAGGGTCAGGGCACCGAAGCCGAACGCGATCAGAAGCAGCGTGGACAGCAGCGGTGCGGAATAGGCGGCCGCGCCCAGGACCTGGATATCCCCGCGCTTGACGCCGATGTCCCAGGTGAAGAAGGCAAGCCCAACCGGAAAGGCCGCCAGGGCCAGGACAGAGGCCCATTGCAGCGGTGCCGCGGGCCAGACCGTTTCCTCAAGCAGGAGATGACAGACGCCGGACAACAGCGCCGTCATCAGGCAAAAGCCTGCCACGGCTTCGGTCGGCACCGCGCCAAGACGGCGCGACAGCACCGAGTAGCTCGACCAGAACAGGCAGGAGGCCACCGCGGCTCCATAGCCGAGCATGGATCCGCCGGCGAACTCGACACCTTCCCCGCCGGTGATCAGCAGGACCGCGCCGGCAAGACCGAGCACGGTGCCGAGAATGTGGTGCAGCCGCAGCTTTTCACCCGGTAACAGGGCGGAAAACAGAACGATCAGCAAGGGCCAGGTGTAGTTGATCAGGTTGGCTTCGACCGGCGGTGCGTTCCGGATTGCGGTGAAATAGAAGAAATGGAAGCCGAACAGCCCGAATGTTCCGAAGGCCCAGACACCGATCGGTTGGCGCAGCAGGCGCGTTTTTCCGGTCACGAGCAGCCACGCCAGGGCCAGAAGGCCGGAAAAGCCGAAACAGAGCGTGTTCAACAGGAAAGGCGGCACGTTGCCTGATCCGGCGCCAAACAGTCCGAGAGTCGCCCACATCAGCACCGCGCTCAGTCCGATTCCCGTTGCCTTGAGCCTGCCTGTTTCCGTCATGTCACCCTTCCGTGTCTTGTCGACATCGCTCATTGCATGAAATGACAAGGGGCGAAAGAGCGAAAGCAGGCGCTGGCGCCGGTCATGACGCAAATCATATTTGATCGTTGTCCTTGAATCCCGATCCTGTTTCAGGACATTGTGTGCCGAACCTCAGTCGATTTTCTTTCCGGGGATTACATGACAACACCGCAGATCAGGGCTCTCGGGCTGGATGATGCCCATCAGCTTGCACCGCTCATCGCCGAAAACGCCCAGGCTCTCAAACGCGGAGCCCCTCGCAGGCCGGACGAGTATTACGCCGAACGCATCCTGGCGGACAAAACCGCCGAGGTGATCGGTGCCGAGAGCGGCGGTGAACTGGTCGGATTCGCCGTCTATTTCGACCTGCCCGAGTTGATCACCGGGCTGCGCATCGGCCAGCTCGACGACATCTATGTGCATCCGGACCACCGCAACAAGGGCATCGGGCGAAAGATGATCGAATCCCTGGTGAGCGAGGGACAAAGACGTGGCTGGCTTCACCTGCGCTGGCTCGTGCCGGGCAAGAACACGCCGGCCGTCGCACTTTATGAAAAAATCGCCGAGCCGGACCACCGCAAGAGCTACGTCATCCCGATCGACCGCATCGCGGGCGACTAGGCTGAACCGGTATCGTAGTCCAGGCGCCCCCCGTGTGCTCCCGGGAAGAAATCCGGTGGCCACACGGGTGCTGACGCACCAGGCGACCCGCAGCCGTCTCGGCTGATCCTCTCAGATACCGGCGGGAAAGAGCGGCGGGATCCGGGCCACGGGCAGGAGACCGACCTGGACAAGGCCACTGGTCACTGTAACCGGGATCTTGATGGACCGGACGCCGTCGACCTCGGTCGCCGCCGCGTCGAGGCTTTTGACAACGCCTTCAAGCAGCGCAAAGGTCTGGTCTCCGGGTGCAAACAGAGGCCGCAGGGACTGCAACAGCGCCTCGGCGTTGCCGACTGTCACTTCAAGCGTCCCGGACACCGTCCCGTCACCCGCAAGGACGAGATCGCCGCTGGCAGCCGCGTTGCTCTGCCCAAGCACCGCCTCCGCAAGCATCAGCCTGACGGGAAGCTCTCCGCCTTGCGCCTGTACCAGCGAGAAAAGATCCGCGCCGGCCAACAGCACCATGCCGCCATCGATCCTGACATGGCCACGCAGCATCAGGGTCTGATCGAGTTCCGGCACGGAGTTCAGCGCAAGTCTGTCGATCGTGACGAACCCCTCGAGCATCCCCTGGGTGTCCGGCGCTTCGCGCAGATGAATTTCGGCCTTGTCGGCAGAAAACCGCCCCGCGGAGATCATGGTCCCGAAGGCAGCCTCCGGCTTGTCGACGACCGCATCCAGCGCCCCCAGGGCACTTTCTGAAAATTTCACGCTGGCCCGGGCGGTTTCCCAGCTGACATCCCCGGTCAGGCCTGTGACCGGCGCCGCCATCGCGGCCGGCGACCGTGCCTCCAGGATCACATGCCAGGGATTGTAGACCAGGGCGACAGCGTTCAGGCCGCCGAGCGAGCCCGTTGTCCCCCTGCGGTCCGCGCTCTGCATGTCGCTGCAGGCGACTTCATAACGGAATGGAAAACCGGCAATACCAAGATCGGCGCATGTCAGGTCGAGGCCCTGTCCCGCCATCCGTTGCATCTGCAGGTCGAGCTGTCCGGCCAGCACGGACCGGCCGTAGAGCCAGGCGGCCGACCAGCCCACGATGACGACCACCAACGCGACGATCAGCAGAATGTAGCCCCGCCTCGAGGGCTTCGGTGGTTTGGGTTCGGTTTCGGACACGGATCAGCGATTCCTTGTAGAGGGTTCCGGCTTCGAGTTTATCGGTTCCGGCACAAACGCGCAGCATCGAAGGCGCCATTGAATTGGCCGGTGCGGCTTGTTATCTCCGCATCAGCGGGAACAAGAGACAGGACGATATGAGCGATTTTTGGGTCTTTGGCTACGGGTCTTTGATGTGGAACCCCGGATTTGACTTCCTGCGTGCGGAACGGGCCCTTTTGAGGGGCGCTCACCGGTCGCTCTGCGTCTATTCCTGGGTCCATCGCGGCACCCAGGAACGGCCGGGACTGGTGTTCGGGCTGGACAATGGCGGCGCCTGCCAGGGCATTGCCTACCAGGTTGCCGAAGATATCTGGCCACAGGTGCTGGACTATCTGCGCGCGCGTGAACAGACCACCATGGTCTACAAGGAACACCATCATCATATCGAATTCGACAGTGGCGAGAAGGTCCAGGCCCTGGTCTACATGGTCGACCACAGCCATCAGCAATATGCCGGCGCACTGCCGCTGGAAGATCAGCTTGAAATCGTGAGGGGGGCCGTCGGAAAATCAGGCGAGAACCCCGAATATATCATCAACACCGCGGCTCACCTGGCGGAGATGGGCATCCGGGACACCGGGCTGGCCTGGCTGGCGGACCGCCTCAAGGGCCTGCCCGAAAACTGAAATCCGCCGTGCGGGATCTTGCGCGGCGTGCCCGGCCGGAAACCGTGCGGACCGCAAACAAGAAAGGCCGTGCGCAATGCACGGCCCTTTCTTTTTCAACGATCGTGTCGCGCCGTCAGTGGTGCGGAAAACCGGCCTTGGCAGTGCCGTTCCAATCGCCCAGGAAAGGCAGGATCAGGACATTGCCGCCCTGCCTGGCATTCGTCAGCTCGCGCACGGGCACCCTTTCTTCACCGTTGAGGTCGCCGTAGGCCTGGCGGGGGAAATCCGCGGTCGCAGAAGGTTTGACAATCTGGACACGATTGCCGCGCGCGGCGCGCAGGGCCTTTTCATTGGCAATCTGCATCTGACGGACGGACACGGGTTCGTCGCCGGACAAGTCGCCATAGGCCTGGCGCGGGAAATCCGCAAATGCCGACCCGATCGCAGCGCTGGAAACGACGCCGGCCGTCAGCAAGGTGGCGATAATTTTTCTGGTTGTACGCATGTTAAAGCTCCGTGTGTTGGTTTGACCGGACAGAACCACTCTTCTTTCTTGCTGAGCGGCCTCATCTGACCGGTATACGTCGTGACACACCGAATATGGGAAGTTTATACAAACAAAAAATAGTCATAACTCGCCTGTGAAGGAAAAGTTATTACAAATAAAAGAAATCACAGCCCCGTGTTTTGTGAGTTACTTATTTTTTACTTGAAATACCGTCCCGGGAAGCACCATCCGTGTGAAAGCGCATACGGACATCATTCTCCCCCGGCGGGCGCCCCGCGCCATCTGCCGCAGGACTTCATGCGTTCACGCGCTTAACCGGCCTGAGCCTGCCTGCGCGCATCCACCTGGTCGAGGACCGGCGACGGCCGTCTTGCCTGGCGGGCTTCCTCAAGCAGACGGTCGCTTGCCGTTTCGATGTCGGACACCATGCGCTGGTAAAAGGCATCCGGCTTCAGACCTGCCTCGATCGGCGGCAGGATTTCCACGATCACGGTTCCCGGATGGACCGTCCAGGACGACCGCGGCCAATAGAGGCCCGCATTATGGGCGATCGGTACCACCGGACATTTCAGGTCGCGGTAGAGATGGGCGATGCCGAACTTGTACTTCGGCTCGGCACCGGCAGGCCGGCGTGTACCTTCCGGAAAGATCAGGATCTGGCGCTTTTCCGCGATCGCTTCCTTGGCCGCTTCCATCATGGCCGCCAGCGCTTCGGACCGTTTGCCCCGGTTGATCGGGATCTGCTTGAACTTGGCCGTGTACCAGCCGAAAATCGGAATCCAGCGCAACTCCCGCTTCAAAATGAACGTCGGACTGGTGAAGAGCGGGATCATCGCAACGGTTTCCCATGCGGACTGGTGTTTCATGGCCGCGATGAAACCGCCCTCGGGCAGGTTTTCCTTACCCCGAACCTCGACCCGGATGCCCGCAAACACCCGCATCAGCAGTTGCAGGATCCTCGACCAGGTTGGCACCACCCACCATCCCCACCGGCGCGGCAGCAGCATCACGGGGGAAAACAGGATCATCAGAACCAGGGTGACGAAATAGAACAGGACCTGAAACAGGGTAGAACGCAGAAGAAGCATGGCACCGTAATCGCGGATCTTGGGCGGTCGGCCGGAATGCCGCGATCAGGCCCGCTTCAGCGCGCCCCCTTCACAGTAATCCGGAGTCGGGCGAGGATATACTTCACATATTCACGCATGAGAAGCCGCATCGTCGCCGGTTCCTGGTACCAGGACTCCAATTTCAGGTCCTTGGAGAAGACCGGATAGGCAATCAGATCGACATCCGGCAACGCGCCGGACAGTTCCGCCTCGGCCCTGGGAAGATGATAGGCGCTTGTGACGACGAGGAGGGAACCGAAGCCGTTTTTCTTGACCCAGGCCGCCGTTTCCGCGGCATTTCCGGCCGTGTTCAGCGCGACCCGGTCAAGATCGACGCTGGCCTTTTCCAGCGGCATGGCCGATGCGGTCACCGCTGCCAGCTGTTCCCGGGTGGTGCCCGGGTGAACGCCGGAAATCAGCAGCCGGTTGGCCCGGCCCTCTTCCAGGAGGCGCACCGCTTCGCTGACACGGGCGTGTCCTCCGGTCAGGACAACGATGGCATCGGCATTCGCGGAGCTTGGCACCTTGGCCGTCGCGATCGTGTGGGCAAACAGTGCAAACTGTCCGATTGCGCCGGCCAGCAACGCGGTCAGGACAGCCACGAAAACGATGCGCAGTCCGAACCGCTTTCTGGGCGCCGGCGCGGACACGGTCGCGCCACGCTCCACGGAAACCGGAGCACCGTCCTCCAAAGCAGGGTCTATGACTGTGTCAGCATGTGTCATGGCGCGACTATGATAGGTGATTCGGCCAATTTCACGGCATTTACACAGAAAATCAATCCACTTTCGCCAGATGCGCCTTGACCGCGAGGCCCGACGTCAGCGCCGTGAGAATGGCGACGAGGAAGACGACACCGAAAACACCAAGATATCCGGGCAGGCTCACCGAGATGCCACCGAACAGCGCCGACAGCTGGTCCGACCCCGCCTGGCCGGAGCTTTGCCGGGTGAACATATCAAGGACCGCAAAGCTCAGGATCGCGGCCAGCCCCCCCGAGACACCGCCCTTGAGGCCAAGCATGAGAAAGTGCCTCTGGAATTCACGGGCAATGAAGCTGTCCTCGGCTCCGACGAAATGCAGCACCGAAACCACGTCCTTATTGCCTGCCATGGCCGCCTGCGTGGCAAAGACCACGCTCAGGACCATCGACCCGAGCACCAGGACCATGATGGCGACACCGCCCGCGACGACCGCTCCGGCCATGGCGGACAGGCGCGAGGTCCACACGGAATGGTCATCGACGCTGGCACCGGTCACGTTTTCCGACACGACCGACCTGAGCTGGGCAAGATTGAGCAGCGTCGGATCGCCGACTGTGATCTGGATCAGCCGCGGCACGGGCAGGCCTTCAAGCTCCAGCCCCTCCCCGAGCCAGGGCTCCAGCAGGGACTTTGTCTCGGCGTCCGACAACGCCCGGACAGTGTCGATGCCTGGAAATTCCTGTGCCAGCGCGACGGCCTTGTCGATCTCGCGCAGCATGTTGACGCCTTCAACCGGCCGGATCTGGATGGTGATTTCGCGCACCAGGTCGTTCTGCCAGGCATCGGCGGCATCCCACACGACCGACACCGCGCCGACCGTGAGGCAGGCGAGGAAGCTCATGATCGCCACCACCAGCGTCAGCGCCCGTCCGGCCACCGACTGCGGCGGCACGATCGCCGCGGCGGGCCGCAGCTTCGCGTCGTCGCCCTGGGGCTCCTGCTTCGGTTTCGGTGACGCCTTGCGCACCGGCCGCTTCTTGCGCTTGGGACGCTCGGTACGTTTCGGCGGCTTGACTGCGGCAGCAGCGCCCTTGGTTTTATCGGTGTCGTCGGACTGAACCATTGTGCCGCCTAGTCGAATATTGAAAGGCGCCCGTCCGCAAGCACCATGCGGCGGGCATCCACCTGTTCCAGCAGCGCGATGTCGTGAGTCGCGATGACGACGGACGTGCCGAGTTTGTTCAATTCGATGAACAGACGCAACAGACGGCGGGCAAGAGGCGGGTCGACGTTGCCTGTCGGCTCGTCGGCGAGAAGCACTTCCGGGCGCGTGATCAGGGCCCGCGCGATCGCGGCACGCTGTTTTTCCCCACCGGACAGGACCGGCGGCAGCACATGCATGCGGTCGCCGAGCCCGACCCATTTCAGAAGGTCGATCACGTCCGAGCGGTACTCTGCTTCCTCCTTGCCGACGACCCGCAGCGGCAAGGCGACGTTTTCATAGGTGGTCAGGTGGTCCAGCAAGCGAAAATCCTGGAAGACGACGCCGATCTTGCGCCTGAGTTTCGGCAATTCCTGTTTATCCAGCACGCTCAGGTCCCGGTTGAACACCTTGATGAGCCCGCGGGTCGGCCTCAACGACATGAACAGGAGCCGGATCAGGCTGGTCTTGCCCGCACCCGAGGGACCGGTCAGGAACTGGAACGACTGCGGTTCGATCTCGAAACTCAGATCACGCAGGATCTCCGGGCCCATGCCATATCTCAATCCGACATTTTCAAAGCGGATCACGAAATCACTCCTGTCGACTGCACCGGTTGCCGTGCTCAATCATAATGGTGGGTACGGTTCTTAATTGCATCCCGCTCTATAGCCTGGCCGTTAACGCTGCATTAAACATATAAAGGTCCAGTAGGGACCTGAAACCCCGACATCCGATTTGCTGGCCTTTGTCCAATATTTCGTGCCGGATTTCGACCCTGTCGGTTCCCGTCAGAACCGTTTGAGCATGCCATGACGAAAGGTCTTCGCGCATGAAGATCAAATGTCCGGACTGCAGTACGTCCTACGAAATTAGTGCGGAAGCCGTCGGCGCGGAAGGCCGCAGCGTCAAATGCGCCAAGTGCGGCAACCGCTGGTTCGTCGCGCCCGAGGATGACGAGGACGGCTCGGTCGAATTCCGAGGCGGCGCGGACACACCGGAAGACATCGCCGATGCACCCGGAGAGGACTCCGGCAAGGACGAGGCGGAATGGGCTGCCGACTCCGATGACGACGGTCCCGCCTCCGCGGAGGCGACCGAAGAAGAAGACGACGACCCCGGCGATTTTGCTCCGGAACCGGCCACTTCACGTGCCAGCACCGACGAAGACAAATTTGCCGCGGACATGGAAGAGGACGAGCCGGAGGAGACCGGCAACAAGTCCGACATCGAGTCCATGGCCAAGCGGCCCAAGATCATCGTCAATCCCAACAAGTTCCGCCGAAACCATATCGGCGCGCTGCTGAACTGGCTGCTCCGGCGCAACTACCGGCGGATCGGCGGCATCGTGCTCTTCGGCGGGGCGCTCGCCGTCTGCGCCATGTTCATCCTGATGCGCGACAACGTGGTCAAGCAATCTCCCGATCTTGCCAGCCTGTTCCAGCTGATCGGTCTCGAGGTCAACCTGCGCGGTCTCGAGTTCCGCAATCTGAGGACCTTCACGGAAGTCGAGGACGGCAAACGGGTGCTGGTCGTCGAGGGATCGATCCGCAACCTGCTCGAGGAACGCAACACCGTTCCCGCGGTCCGGCTGTCGATCCGCAGCTCCGACATGCAGGAAGTCTATGCCTGGACCGTGGAACCGCGGACAAAATCGCTGAATGCACTGGACGAAACCCGGTTCAGAACGATATTAGCCGACCCGCCCGGAAATGCTTCCGACATCCAAGTCCGTTTTGTCGAGCGCGGCAAGCGCCAGATAGTTCTCGAGTAACCATGACCGCACATATTCATACCCTCTTCGATGAAGACGCCATTGCCCAGCGTGTCGACGCGCTCGCGGAGGAAATCGCCGAAGGCAGACCGCAGAACCTGTTGGTGGTGGCCGTTCTCAAGGGCAGCTTCATCTTCGCGGCCGATCTTGTGCGCGCCATGCACCGCGCGGGCCTGCAGCCGGAAATGGAATTCATCCATCTGTCCTCCTACGGGGCGGGGACGGAAGGGTCCGATACCATCCGGATTTTGCGCGATGTTGAAAGTGACGTTAACGAGCGCGATATAATATTGGTGGATGATATTCTGGAATCGGGCCGCACGCTCGCCTTTGCGCGCGAACGGCTGAGTGACCGGGGCGCTCGTTCTGTCAAGGTTGCCGCCTTGCTGGACAAACCGGAGCGCCGCAAAGCTGCCATATCTGCCGATTATGTCGGGTTTGCCTGTCCTGATAAGTTTGTCGTCGGATATGGTATGGATATGGGCCACGCTTGGCGGCAGTTGCCCTATATTGGATACGTTGTCGTGCCCGAGGAAGGCACGGCCGACGGCAACACAGGAGAGTGAGCATGGCTCGCATTCTTCTTACCGAAGACGATGAAGCGGTTCGCAGCTTCGTGAAGCGCGCGCTCGAACTCGACGGCCATTCCGTCGAGGCGGTCGAGGATGGCGGAGAAGCCGTGGAATCCCTGACCCGGGAAAAGGGTGCCTTCGATCTTCTTCTCTCGGACATCAAGATGCCGGTCATGGACGGAATTGCCCTGGCCCTGCACACGGCGCGCGACCATCCGCAGCTGCCGATCCTGCTGATGACCGGCTTCGCCGACCAGCGCGAACGCGCCAACGGCCTGGAATCCCTGGTGCACGACGTCATCACCAAGCCGTTTTCGCTCGCCGACATCCGCAAGGCGGTCCGCAAGGCCATCTCCGGCGAGGCGGTCCGGGAAACCCGCCGCTACGCGTAATTCAGTAAGCACACTGCAAACCGAAGTGATTGTGAACTCACACAGTTTATTTTGAGGATTTTTTTCGCGAGCAAAACGCAAGCAAGATTTAGCTTTCCCTGCTCAATAACCGAAGTTGTCTTCTTCGACGTGATCTAGAATTACGTTTTTGTTTACATCTATTTGAAAAATCACAACCAGCGGAGGATCGTTTCCGATCCGTTGCACTCTCGCATACCGAAAAGAAACTAGGTCACTTTCGAATATCGGAAATCCATAGGGATCGTGAATCAAACTTTCGATAATCGGTTCCATCGCGGCATCAATTGAACGATAGCCACCGAGTTTTTTTACAGCTTCATCGAAATTTTTCGTTGCGATAATTTGGCGCATTACTGCGACCGCCAGCGCCTTTCTATCCCCATCAACTCGAACTTTTTAAGTGCTTCGTCCGGCAGTGGAGCGTCTTCTAGGAATGCTGACTGATAAGGCATAGGATCGCCATTTTTTCGAGTTTTCCAGGCTGTTCCATGCGAGCTATCGCTAGTTTCAGTTCCGGTCATAATTCGATAATGTTCAATTGCCTCATCAATGTATTCTAAATCTTCTGGGCTGAAGTATCGCATTACAGGATCTTCTAATGCGATATGCCGTTTTTCAGTGAATTGGCCCATCTCACGCAACTCAATTCGAAGTAACCCATCGCGCAACATTTCATTAATTACCGGCGGCATTTCAACGGGAGCGGGGCCCATCTTTAACCTTTGGTATTGCCGCCCCGTAACAGGGACCATACGATCTTTGAACGATTGAAAATCTGACCGCCACAAAATCTTGTTTAGTTTTATGGCGCCAAAATAATCCAAGTCTTCGCATGCCTTGCAGACATACAGGATTGCCTCTTTCAAACGTCTTTGACCGCCTGAAAGGTGAAATTTGTAAGCACTCCTGCTAAGCGTGTCTTCGACCCAATCCATATGTGCACCGTCGAATCATATTCTAAGCAAATATATGGTTTTAATATTGACAAGACAACAACAACTCGCTATCGGGCGCTCGCAACAAATGGATTCGGCAGGTCATTGAGAGTAACTTCGGCAGGTAAGATACTGATTAAGCTAAAGAAAAAGTACTGCTGCTGAAACACGGCAAAAGCGCGAGCTCTCTCAAAAAGTAGCGTACCCGATGTAAATCACTGAGTTGATCTACAAATACAGTCGAGATTCTGTCGCCCAAAAACAAAATTTCCGGCTCAATAGCGCTTCAGCAGCCGCTCCAGATAGTCCAGTTCCAGCTTCGGACGGGACGGGTCGGAGAAACGGCGGCGCAGTTCTTCCAGGATGCGGCGGGCGCGCTGAACGTCGATCTCGTCGGGGATCTGCACCCGGTTGTTGAAATCGGGTCCTTCGGTACGGCGCGGCCGTCCGAGCGGATCCTCGTCCAGCGGCGAGGGGCCGTTGGGGGAGCCCGCGCCCTCGCCCTGGCCCATCATCTGCTCTGTCAGGCCCTGTGCGCCACGGCGCAGCGCATCGAGCGCATTGCCCTGCTGACCGAGGGCCTGCTGGCCCTCGCCCTCGCCAAGCGACTGCTGGGCATCTCCCATCGACTCGCCGGCTTCCCCGAGAGCCTGGTTCTGCCCCATCCCGTTCTGATTGAGCTGTTCCATCAGTTCCTGCAGCTGCTGGGCGAGGTCTCCCTGACCCTGTTGCAGCTGCTGCAGCATCTGTTCAAGCTGCTCCCGGGTCATCTGCTGGCCCTGGCCCTGCTGCTGCTGCTGTTGCCCGCCGCGCTGCTGTTGCTGGTCCTGATTGAACTTGTGGGTCTCGTCCATCAGCTGCTGCTGTTTCTGGATCATCTCGCCCAGCTGGTTGAGCATCTCCATCATTTCGCTGCTCATGCCGTTCGGCATCATCTGCGGCCGGCCAGCCTGCAGGTTCTCCAGCATCTGCTGCATCTGGGCCAGCAATTCGCGCGCCGCGTCCCGTGAGCCGGTGCGCGCCAGCTCCTCGATCCGGTCCAGCATCTCGCTCAGGTCCTGCTGGTTGAGCGACTGCTGATTGCCGTCGAAGGGCTGCATGGCCTGCGGGTTCTGGCGCATCTGCTCCGCCAGCGCCTGCATGTATTCGTTGAGCGCCTCGCGCAGCTGCTGCGTCAGCTTGGCGATTTCCTCGTCGCTTGCCCCTTCCTCAAGGGCCTTGCGCAGGGCTTCCTGCGCTTCGCGCAACTTCCGCTCCGCGGCGGACAGGTCCCCGTCCTCGATCGACAGGGCAAGGTCCCACAGCAGCGGCAACAGGTTTTTCAGGTCCTCGTCCGTCTGAGCCTGGACAAGTTCTCCATAGGCGAAGCGCATGCCCAGATAGTTGCGCGGCTTGAAGCCGAAGTGCTGTGGCGCCAGCATCAGCGCATCAAACGCGGTGATGACCTGGGCGTGGTTCTGCGCGTCCAGCGCCAGATTGCGGCGCTGCTCGACCACTGCCCGGGCCAGAGGCTTGCCGAACCGGCGCTGCGGCAACGTGATCCGGTAGGCAGGCGACATGCCTTCCTGGCCGGCCTGGTCCCGCGCCATCAACGTCAGGTCGATTTCGGACCCCGCCCAGGGATGGGACGTCAGGTCGCGGATGGTCTCGGCCGTCTTGGCCGTGCCGGCTCGGGAGGGCAGCGACAACGGGAACTGGGGCGCCTCCACGAGTGGCCGGGGCACGCGGTTGCCGTGGTCCGGATTGGGCAGGGGCGTGATCCGGGCTTCTGCAGCCACCACACCGTAATCGTCATTGACCAGGTAGGCGAATTTCAGGGCGCCGCTGAGTTGCTCCTCCGGGTCGTCGGTCAGGCGTATTGTCGGTGCATCGTCCGGGCGGACCGCGAAAACATAGCTCAACAGGCGCTCTTCACCGTTGAGAAGTTCCACCACCCCGGTCGTTTCCAGCTCCAGGCGGCGTTCGACCGGCAGCAGCTTCGCCAGCTCCGGATCGGAGGTTTCAGCGGTTGCCTCCGGCGCGACGACACGGGGCTCGGCCCCATCCGCACCCGCAAATGTCATGACCAGCTCGCCGGCACCCTGGCTTCTGACCACCAGGACGGACCCTTCGGGCACGGACACGGGCGCACCGGGATCGCGCAGCTGCGCGCTCTCGCCGGTCAGGTAGACCGGAGGCTCGCTGGTATAGAGCGGCGGCGTGACCCAGGCATCGAGCCGGCTGGGCGGTTCGACGGTCTTGAACGGGTTTTGAAAAGCGGAGCCGAGCCGGACCATCCGGTCACCGCTCGCCGTGGAAAACCCGATCACAATCAGGCTGGCGGCGATCACACGCAAGGCCCAGGGATCCCGCCGGAAGGCTTGCGGATCGGGAGCCTTGGTGCGGATCGACGCAACGGCTTCCGCCGTCCGGCGCTGATGCAGGGCCCAGATCGCCTGGCTTTCCGGATTGCCGGACCCGACGGACAGTTCGTCCTCGAGCGCGGTGAGGGGACGATGTTGAAAGCCGGAGGCCTTCTCGACCCGGCTGAGCGCATCCTCGCGCGACGGCCATCTGAGATTCAGAAGGTCCCTGGCCGCATAAAGTGCCGCGCCGGCAAAGACGATCACGCCGAGAGGTCCCGCCCAGGCCGGCAGGATCAGCCAGAGGCCAAGCCAGGACAGGCCGACAAACAACCCGACGACAACAAAAACAGGCAGAAGCGCGCGCCAGAGCCGTTCCACGAACAGGGCCCAGCGGCTTTGCCCGACAAGCCGGTCGAGGCGCGCCTTGATGAAGGCCCGCCAGCCATAGGACTCGGGGGATTGTGGCCTGATGGGATCTTGATTGCTGTCAGTCGGGCTCAATGGGGCCTCCGGTTGTCATCCCGAAAGCTGCCAGTCGATCACGCTACGCAGCCGCAGGACCTGTCCACCCCCACTAAGGTGAGGCAAAGGAGGCCTTCCGGCAACCTGTCGGAACAACTAATTGTCCGAAGATTGTGTCACGAACCCTTGAGCCAATCCGGAATCCGGTCCAGGCCGATCAGGTCCTCGTAGCTTGTCCGTGGCCGGACAACGGCAAATTGACCAGCATTTACGAGCACTTCCGGCACGAGAAGGCGCGAATTGTAGGTGCTGGACTGGACCGCGCCATAGGCTCCGGCGGAATAGACCGCAAGCAGATCGCCGGCCTTTACCCTGGGCATATCCCGGTCCTGGGCAAGAAAATCCCCGGTTTCGCAGACCGGGCCGACAATGTCGGCCTTGATTCGTGCGGTTTGCGCATCCGCCTCCTGCACCGGGCGAACCTCGTGATAGGCGTCGTAAAGAGTTGGCCGGATGAGATCGTTCATGGCGCCATCAACGATCACGAAGGTCTTGTCCGCACCTTCCTTCACATAGATGACCTCGGTCACCAGGATGCCGGCATTGCCGGCGATCATGCGGCCGGGCTCGAACATCACCTTGCAGTCGAGCTCCCGGACATGCTTCTTGACCACTTCGGCATAGGCGTCCGGATGCGGTGGCGGATTGTTGTCGGTGACATAGGGAATGCCGAGACCGCCGCCGAGATCGACGTGGTCGATCACATGACCCTCGGAGCGCAGTTCGGCGATCAGGCCGCCCAGCCGCGCGAAGGCATTGTCGAACGGCTCCAGCTCGGTGATCTGGGATCCGATATGCATGTCGATACCGGAAACCTTGATGCCCGGAAGCGCGGCCGCTTCGGCATAGACCTCCCGGGCCCGCTGCCAGGGAATACCGAATTTGTTTTCCGCCTTGCCGGTGGCGATCTTGGCGTGGGTCCTGGCATCGACATCCGGGTTGATACGCATGGAGACCCGGGCCGTCTTGCCCATCCGGTCGGCAACCTTGGACAGCTGCAGCAATTCCGGTTCGGATTCCACGTTGAAACACAGAATGTCTTCTTCCAGCGCATGGGCCTGTTCGGCCTCCGTCTTTCCGACACCGGAAAAGACGATCTTGTCCGCCGGCACACCGGCGGCCCGCGCCCGGCGCAATTCGCCTTCGGAGACAACGTCCATGCCGGCGCCCAGATCCGCCAGCGTCTTCAGAACCGCCTGGTTCGAATTGGCCTTCATGGCGTAGCAGACCAGCGACGGGATATCGTCGAACGCGGAGGAGAACACCTCGAAGTGGCGCGACAGCGTTGCGGTGGAATAACAGTAGAACGGCGTGCCGACCGCGCGCGCGATCTCTTCGATCGCCACATCTTCGGCGTGGAGCACGCCGTCTCTGTAATCAAAATGGTGCAAGGGACACCCTCATGCAGCTGGGCGCAGCCGAATGGCTGCCATGCCGGTCTTATTGGATCAGGAAGTCCAGGGGGAAGGACTTTTCGCTTTCCGGCGGTTCCGTTTGAGGCGGCGCCGGGGCGATTGCAGGATCGACGGCGGTTTCCGCCTGCGACGCGGCCGCGCTCGGATCGTCCAGCCCGCCCTTTCTACCGCACCCGGTCAGGGTCACGCTCAGGCAAAGACCGAGCAAGGCCAGGATTTTGAACCGGGTTGTCATTGCCATTCCGCCTCTTTGAACCGGTTGGCCCGCGTTCCGGGGATCGCGGGCTGCGTTTCGAATGCTAGCACCGGCTCTTCTCCTCGCATGAGACGGCGCATTCGGCAAGGGCTTCAGCCCCTGGCCAGCTCTTTCAGCCAGCGGCGCGCCTGTTTTCGAACATTGACCGGCGAGGTTCCGCCATAGCTTGTGCGGCTGCGCACGGACTTGTCGACCGAAAGCACCTGGAAGATTTCCCCGGTGATCTTCGGTTCGACCGCCTGCATCTCTTCCAGGGACACCTTGTGCAGCTCGACGTTCTTCTCCACCGCGATCGCCACGATCCGGCCGGTGACGTGATGGGCGTCGCGGAACGGCAGGCCGAGCACGCGCACCAGCCAGTCGGCCAGATCCGTCGCCGTGGAGTAGCCGGACCCTGCGGCCTTTTTCATGGCCTTCACCACCGGCTCCAGGTCGCGCACCATGCCGGTCATCGCGGCCAGGGCCAGGGAAATGCTGGCCAGCCCGTCGAATGCCTGTTCCTTGTCTTCCTGCATGTCCTTGGAATAGGCCAGCGGCAGGCCCTTCATCATCACCAGCAGCGCCTGCAGGGAACCGTAGATACGGCCCGTCTTGGCACGGACCAGCTCGGCGGCGTCCGGGTTCTTTTTCTGCGGCATGATCGAGGAGCCGGTCGAGAACTTGTCCGACAGCTTGACGAAGCCGAATTGCGCGGAACACCAGATCACGATTTCCTCGGCCAGGCGGGACAGGTGCATGGCCGCCAGCGACGCGGCAGCAAGAGCCTCGATCACGAAGTCCCGGTCCGACACCGCGTCGAGGGAATTGGCGGACGGACGGTCGAACCCGAGGGCGTCAGCGGTCATCTTGCGGTCGATCGGAAAGGACGTTCCGGCAAGGGCCGCCGCACCGAGCGGGCATTCGTTCATGCGCTTGCGCGCGTCGCGCACCCGGCCGCGGTCGCGGCCGAACATCTCGACATAGGCCAGAAGATGATGACCGAAGGTCACGGGCTGCGCCGACTGCAAATGGGTGAACCCGGGCATGACGACCGTGGCATGGGTCTCGGCCTTCTCGGCAAGAACCTGCATCAGCTCCGTGAGCTGGGCGTCCAGCGTGTCCAGCGTGTCACGCACCCACAGGCGGAAATCGGTGGCCACCTGGTCGTTGCGCGAGCGCGCGGTGTGAAGACGGCCGGCCGCCGGACCGATCAGTTCGGCCAGGCGTGCTTCCACGTTCATGTGGATGTCTTCCAGCGCCCTGGAAAAGGTGAATTCACCTGTCTCGATCTCTGACAGGATTGTGTCTAGACCTTGAACGATCTTGTCGGCATCGTCCCGCGTCACGATGTCTTTTTCAGCGAGCATGCGCACATGGGCTTTCGAGCCGTCGATGTCTTGCCTATATAGCTTCCGGTCGTAGTCGATGGAGGCGTTGATCTCCTCCATGATGGCGTCCGGTCCCTCGGCGAACCGGCCTCCCCACATGCGATTGCTCATGTCCTGTCCTTTAGAAGGCGCCCCGTCGAGGGGTGTGAACGAATGACCAAGCCAACCGAACCCGCAAAAAGCTCCAGACGCGGCCTTTTTGCCGCCGGGCTCGCCGGTGCAGTGGCCGCCGTAGCGGCTCTATACGTGATCGTTGGACCGAATGGCAATATCGCCGACACGCAAAGCTGCACAGCGGCACTGAACGCGGCCGGTGCCGCCAAGCCGTTCGCGACCGGAGAAGTGGCCGCGTTCCTGCCCGCGAGTGAGCCGCTCGACCTTCAGAATCTGACATTTGCGGGGGAGGACGGCCAGCCGGTGACCCTGGCGGATTTCAGGGACAAGACGGTCCTTCTCAATCTCTGGGCCACCTGGTGCGCGCCCTGCCGCGCGGAAATGCCCGCGCTGGACGAGCTGCAGGCGGATCTGGGCGGCGACGGATTTGAGGTGGTTGCGGTCAATCTCGACCGGGGCGGTCCGGACAAGCCGAAGGCGTTCCTGTCCGAAATCGGTGTCAGCGACCTCGCGTTCTACCAGGACAGTTCAAACAAGCTGCTTCAGGACCTGAGAAAGGTTGCCCGCGCGACCGGATTGCCGACCACGATCCTGGTTGGCCCCGAGGGGTGCGAGATCGGAACAATGTATGGCCCCGCCGAATGGGCATCCGGCGAGGCCAAGGCATTAATTGAATCGGTGATCAAGCCCACCGGCGCCTGACGGCGCCGTACCAGCCGTCAGACCGTGATGTCGACGGCGTTGCCGAGACCCGGAATCTGGCGCTGTTCGCGGCGGTCCTCTTCCTGGGTCGCCTGGGCGTCTTCCAGCCGTTCCGCAACCTGCCGCTCCTGATCGTTCTGATCCTTGACCGCGTTGGCGGCCAGTTCATTTCGAACACTTGCGGCGCTGTAGGCGGCCGAGGAGGAGGTGCTGTCGGATACACTCGCCATTACGGTACTCCCTTGGCGTGGTGATGGGGTTACGCCTGCGGCCGGCATTCTCCGGTCCTGCGGGCTCCTAGGCCAGAATGTTGATCTGGGTCCCGAGCCCTTCTTCCAGGCGGCGCGTTTCTGCGCGGCTTTCCAGCTGTTCAGCTTTCAGACTGAGATACTCGGCCCGGTTTGTGCTGAACTGCGCTGCGATTTGCGCTTTTTCCGCAGCTGCTTCCGACCGTTTCGCCTTGATTACCTCTGCCTGTTCGGCGATCTGCTTGGCTCTCGAAGAGTCTACGGTCGGCTGAAACGCCTGACTTGATCCATATCCTATTGCTTCAGGCATCTTCGTTCCAATCCTTGGATACGATACTGCGATATCATATTGAAACAAATAGCTGAACTTAAAGGTAAAGACGAACACTTACCTTAGGTCAGAGTTAATCGAATACTGAGGGTTGCGTGAAATTTATCTAAAATTTAACACTTTTCACGCCAAGGCATTGAAAGAAAACGATTTACGCTCCGGCTGGAACCGCGCACGCAAATCGCGACTGGGCAGCCCAGGGCCGGAAGCCGACACGAAAAGGCCGCTCGGAACGGTCCGGGCGGCTGTATCGGGTTAAGAAACGGAAAGGGGTGCCGGGATCAGGCGGTCACGTCGACGGTGCCGCCAAGGCCCGGTGCGGGCGCGGCCTGGGCCGACTGCAGGTTGTCGGCACCCTGCTGCAGAAGCGCCACCAGATTGGCATCCTGCTGGGCGGCCATTTTCAGCATTTTGGATTGCAGCGCCTGGGCCGTTTCGGCCTGGGACTGTGCAACGAATGTGTTGGCAATGCCGATGCTGTCCATCTGGAACTCCTCGATTCCCGCGCACTCTATCGGCCGCGCCTTAAACGGGCGTTAACACATGCAGCTCCGTCAGCTGCCCGGCTCGTGCCGGAGGACGGAGCGACGGACCTTGCCGGAGGGTGTTCGTGGCAAGTCTTCGAGCACGCGATAGACTTTCGGCCGCTTGTATTCCGCGAGGTTCTCCACTGCGTGCGCAGCCAGCCGGTCGGTGTCGAAACCGGCCGGGTCCACGGGGACCACGAAAGCGGTTATCAGGCTGATACCGTCGCGGGTCGGCACCGAGGTCACGGCGACCTCCTGGACCTGCGGATCGGCGGCCAGGACGCGTTCCACCTCTTCCGGCGCCACCCGGTAGCCGAAGGCGTTCATCAGGTCGTCGGCCCGGCCCTCATACCAGTAGTAGCCGTCCGCATCCACCCGCGCCCGGTCACCCGTGAGAAACCAGTCGCCCCTGAAGGCCGCCCGGGTTTCTTCCGGATTGTTCCAGTAGCTCAGCATCAGCCCGGGCTCTTCCCGGTGTACGGCCAGGAGACCCGGTTCGTTCGTTGCCGCGGCTTCCCCGGCATCGCCTGATTCGCTCAGGACCGTGACCTTGCGACCAACCTGCGGCTTGCCGGGGGAGCCCGGTTTCACAGGCACGTCCGGACCGCTGGACAGATAGGTCGAGATCTCGCTCATGCCGAGCGCCTCGTAAAGGTCACGCCCGCTTCGGGTTTTCCAGTCCTCGTAAAGACTTGCGGACAGCGCCTCGCCGGCCGTCAGTCCGTGACGCAGGTCCGGAAAGCTCCGCGGCGTGACCGCGCCGTATTTCAGGATCCGGCGGTACAGGCTCGGCACGGCGGCAAAAAGCGTTGCGCGGCTGGCGGTCAGGATGTCAGGCCAGAGATCCGGGTCGCGCGGACCGTCATAGACAATGCTGGTCGCCCCGTTTGCCCAGGGGTCCATCAGGCCCGCCCCCAGCGTATAGGTCCAGTTGAAGGCTCCGGCATGCAACAACCGGTCCCCGGCGCACATGCCGTACCAGCCACGGTCCATGGGGCGTCTCGCGGCCGCCGCCCGCTGCGCGTGCAGGACACCCTTCGGCTTGCCGCTGGTACCGGAGGTATAGATCAGGAATGCGGGATCATCCCATGCCGTGTCCGCAAACCCGCCCGGTGGCGTGCGTTTGAGTTCGGCAATCGCTTCCGGCCCGATAAAGATCACCTCACCCGGGTCGCCGGGCAGGGACGTGCCGCCGTCATGCAGAAGAAGCCGGGCACCGCTGTCCGCCAGGATCGCGCCCGCTTCAGTGCCGGTCAGTTGCGAGGACGTGGGAATGGGAACACCACCCGCGGCGATCGCACCGAAGAACAGCAGCGGAAAATCACTGGAATGTCCGATCCGCAGGAGAACACGATCCCCCCGGCGGAGCCCGGTCTCTTGCAGGCCGGCGGCAACCGCAAGCACCGCCTGCGTCAGCGCGCCGAAGCTCCACCGCTCCAGCAGAGCTCCGCCCGCACCGACCACTTCCAGCGCCGTCTTGTCCGGATCGGGCGCGGCATTGGTCAGGCAGTAACGGGCAAGATTCATTGCGTCAGCGGGTCGGAACCGGATGCTCTCCGCGGTAATCGTAGAAACCGCGCTGGGTCTTGCGGCCGAGCCAGCCGGCCTCGACATATTTCACCAGCAGCGGGCACGGGCGGTACTTGGTGTCGGCCAGGCCTTCATAGAGCACCTGCATGATCGACAGGCAGGTGTCCAGACCGATGAAATCGGCCAGCTGAAGAGGTCCCATCGGATGATTGGCGCCCAGGCGCATGGCCTTGTCGATGGATTCCACCGAACCCACGCCTTCGTAAAGCGTGTAGATCGCCTCGTTGATCATCGGCAGCAGGATGCGGTTGACCATGAAGGCCGGGAAATCCTCCGCCACGGCGATCTGTTTGCCCAGCCGGTCGCAGAAACCTTTCGACGCCTCGAAGGTCTCGTCTTCCGTGGCAATGCCGCGAACCAGTTCCACAAGCTCCATGAGCGGGACCGGGTTCATGAAATGAATGCCGATGAACCGCTCCGGGCGGTCCGTCGTGGCGGCAAGCCGGGTGATGGAAATCGACGAGGTGTTGGTTGCCAGAATGGCTTCGGGCTTCAGGATCGGGCAGAGCTGGGAGAAGATCTTGCGTTTCACCTGCTCGTTTTCGACGGCGGATTCAATCACAAGGTCCGCGTCGCGCAAAAGGTCGAGGTCTTCCGCCGGCTTGATCCGGTCCAGTGCCGCCTTGCGTTCATCTTCGCTGATCTGGGATTTGGAGACCTGGCGGGCCAGGTTGCCGTTGATCGAGGCAAGGCCCGACTCGATCCGTTCCATGGAAAGGTCGCTCAAACCCACGTCGAAGCCGGCAAGTGCGCACACATGCGCAATCCCGCTGCCCATCTGACCAGCGCCGATCACGCCGACTTTCTTGATTTCGACTGCCATCCGTAAAATCCGATCCTTAGAAACATCCCGAATGATCGGGTTGCGGCTATTTTTGGCAAGTCTTGCGCCGAACAGCAAGAACCCCGGAGCGAAAACTGTCATTCACCCCGGGGTCCGTGATCAATTTGCCGCAGGTCTTACTCGACGGCAGCCTTCAATTCGGGCAGGACATCGAAGAGATCCGCGACCAGGCCGTAGTCGGCGACCTGAAAGATCGGCGCTTCCTCGTCCTTGTTGATCGCGACGATCACCTTGCTGTCCTTCATGCCGGCGAGGTGCTGGATGGCACCGGAAATACCGCAGGCAATATAGAGATCCGGCGCCACCACCTTGCCGGTCTGGCCCACCTGCCAGTCGTTCGGGGCGTAGCCCGCGTCGACGGCGGCGCGGGACGCACCGACCGCGGCGCCCAGGGCATCGGCGACCGGCATGATGACTTCCTGGAACTTTTCCGAAGACCCGAGCGCGCGGCCACCGGAAATGATGATCTTCGCGGAGGTCAGTTCCGGACGGTCGGACTTGGACAGTTCCTCGCCGACAAATTCCGAAAGCCCGGCTCCGTCGGTACCACCGACTGTTTCGATCGTGGCCGAACCACCGGCTTCAGCGGCGGCAAACGTGGACGTCCGCACGGTGATCACCTTTTTCGGGTCACCCGACTTGACGGTCTGGATGGCGTTGCCCGCATAGATCGGACGCTCGAAGGTCTCGGCATCGACGACGGCGGTGATGTCGGAGATCTGCATCACGTCCAGCAGCGCGGCAACGCGCGGCAGGGTGTTCTTGCCGTTGGCGGTCGCCGGGGCA
This sequence comes from Roseibium sp. Sym1, assembly GCF_027359675.1. Lineage (NCBI taxonomy): Bacteria > Pseudomonadati > Pseudomonadota > Alphaproteobacteria > Hyphomicrobiales > Stappiaceae > Roseibium > Roseibium sp. Sym1. Next base: position 1,723,767 of record NZ_CP114786.1, on the reverse strand, counting down.
ACGATGGCGTCATAATCGCCGGCCAGGCCGACGATCAGGTCGGCGGTCGGCTCGGCCAGCTGATGCTCGAGCGCGTCGCTTTCGGCCACCAGGACCTTGGCTGCGCCGGAAAGCTTTGCAGCCTCCTCGGCAACGCCCTGGACGCCTTTTCCGGCCACCAGGATATGAACATCGCCGCCAAGAGCCACCGCGGCGGTCAGGGCCTTGGCCGTGGCGTCGTTGAGTGCGCCGCCGGCATGTTCAGCCACAAGAAGTGTTGTCATGAGAGTTTTCCTCCTGCAGCGGTCCTTAAAGGACGCCGGCCTCGTTCTTGAGTTTGTCGACAAGCTCGCCGACCGATCCGACCTTGATGCCGGCCTGGCGCGAGGCCGGCTCGGCGGTGGAAACCACGGTCAGGCGCGGCGCGACATCGACACCGAAATCCTCGGGAGTCTTCTCGTCGATCGGCTTCTTCTTCGCCTTCATGATATTCGGCAGCGACGCATAACGCGGCTCGTTGAGGCGCAGGTCGGTCGTAACGACGGCCGGAAGCTTCAGCTTGACGGTCTGCAGGCCGCCATCGACCTCACGGGTGACGTCCACGGTGCCGTCACCGAGATCGACCTTGGAAGCGAACGTTCCCTGGCTCCAGCCGAGCAGGGCGGCCAGCATCTGGCCGGTCTGGTTGCAGTCGTCGTCGATGGCCTGTTTGCCCACGACCACGAGACCCGGCTCTTCGGCTTCGACGATCCCTTTCAGGATTTTCGCGACAGCGAGCGGTTCCGTGGTCTCGTCGGTTTTGACAAGGATGCCGCGGTCCGCGCCCATTGCGAGGCCCGTGCGCAGCGTCTCGGTAGCCTGTTGCGGCCCCACGGAGACGACGATCACTTCACTCGCCTTGCCGGCTTCCTTCAGCCGCAGGGCTTCTTCAACGGAGATTTCGTCAAACGGATTCATCGACATCTTGACGTTGGCGAGATCGACGCCGGAACCGTCCGCTTTGACGCGAACCTTCACGTTGTAGTCAATGACCCGCTTCACGGGTACGAGGATTTTCATTTGGTCTCAACCTCTTGCTGGGCCGGCTTTCACCGCACCGCATCTTCAGGCCACATCCCCCAGATGACGTTAGGTCACAAATGGCGGAAATGAGCCAACCGTGGCGCATGGCGCGGGACGGTACTGACCGATGCGGCGGCTGTCAATTGCGGTAAAAGGTCTAAGGCGGCAATTTGCCGTGCCTGGAAAAGCATGCGTCGCAATGATGATAGTTCGGCAGCGCAGCAAGGCTTGGAAAATCGGGTCTGGCGGGCGCAAAACCCTTTACGCCAGACCCTGGCCGGGGATCCCGAAGGTCCCCGGTGTTTTTTTAGATGCCTGGCGTTTCCGGAGAGAATTTGTCGGACACCGGCTCCGCGAATACCGTGGTCCAGGTTCCGTTGACGTCCCGGCACGCCGTTCCCCTGATGGACAGGTCAAGGCCGCCGAACGTGGTCTGGCGCAGATACTGCCGGCACCAGTGCCCGCTTTTGCTGCGGTAGGTCTTGATCGGGGTGAGGACCTCGCTCCAGGCGCCTTCCTGGCCGATGAGGACCGGTTCCCCGCTCACCTTGGTCTCAAGGGCCTCCTGCACCGTTTGCGCCAGCAGGATCCGTTCGGTTTCCATGTGGGCGGCCAGCGAGGACACCGCGTCGTCCATGCGCGATTGCATCCAGTAGGTGGTGAAGGCGAAGGTGCCGGCGATCAGCACAAGCGCCGCCGCCATCTGCGCGACGACACCTGTCCACGGCGCGCCCGCGCCTGCCGGACGGCTGCGCCTGGCAAATTCCCGGTCGATCAGCGACTGGAAGCGCTCCATCGAGGCATCGGGTACGGCGGCTGGTACAGCTTTCTGGAGTGCCGAGTTGTCTGCCGCCATCTGCTGCATGAGCTCCGGGCCGCCATCCAGTTTCTCGATGCGTTCGCGCAGCGCCGCGCGTTCTTCTTCGGCGCATTCCCCGTCCAGTACCTTGCCGATATCCTTGGCAAGCAGGATCTGCTCGCGCCTTTCGTCAAAAGTCATCCCACACCCCCTGGCATAGTGCGAAGCCTGGCTTGCGGCCCGGCATCCTTGGCCTCCAGCCATTCGCGCAATTTGAGCCGCGCCCGGGCCAGCCGGCTGGTCACGGTGCCGATCGGAACGCCGAGTTCCTCCGCCACGTCCTTGTAACTCCGGCCTTCCACGGCGATCTTCAACAGGACATCACGGCTGTCCTCTTCAAGTTCACCGATAAAGACCTGCACCCGCTGCAGCTCCAGACTGCTGGCCGCCGCCTTCGCGCCGTCATAGCTTTCCTCGAAATCCAGCATGGCCAGATCGAACAGCCTTGCCCGGTTGGCGGTGTCCCGGACCGTATTGAAATAGAGGTTCTGCAGGATTCGGAACATCCAGCTGTCAAGCCTGGTCGCCGGATCGAACTGGTCAAGCGACCGGATCGCACGCTCACAGGTCGCCTGAACCAGATCATCCGCCTGATCCGCATTCCGGCACAGCCTTAAAGCAAAACTCCTCAGCTTCGGGAGCAGACGGATCATCTCCGTCTTTAACATTTCTTCAGGCAAGGAGTTCTCCGCAAAACCGCTCTCACGACTAACAACACCTAATTAAACTTTTTTATCCCGACTTTTTTTGGGCTATTCTCGGGAAGAAGAAAGAACACTCGGGTGTTATGGGAGCGACGGCAGCAAAAAAGCTCTCTCGCAACGTTGCCCCCAACAGAAACCGCAAGAAACCGAATTGATGAAACCCACCCGCCAGATAACATTGCAAGACCGCCTCTCTGTGATGATTAGCGTACTGCCGGGTGCTGTGGCAGCGGTTATGGTGTTCTCTCTTGTCCTCTTCAGCCCCTTGATCGACATGAAGGACAGCATTTCCGCTGCCGCACAATCGCACGGCGAACGTGGTGGCGGAGGGGGCAAGGACCGCAGCGACAGGTCGGATCGCAATGACAAGAGCGACCGCGGTGACAAATCGGACCGCAGCGACAAGAACGACCGTAATGACAAGTCGGACCGCGGCGACAAGAACGACCGTAATGACAAGTCGGACCGCAATGAACGAAGCAGTCGTTCTGACCGGGACAGGGACAGTGATCGCAGCGCGTCATCGCAAAGCAAGTCCGAGACACGCGCTCCGGACAGTGACGACAGCACTGCAAATTCCCCGGCCAATTCCGCAAGCAACAACGATTCTGGCAACTCTGCCCAAGAAAAGCCTGGATCTGGCAGTCTTCTGCAGCGACTATTCGGCGGTCGCCAATTTTCCGGCGACAGTGAACCTTCCGGAAAGCCGCTTTCCAGGGGTCAGGAACAGGAAGCGATCCAGAACGGCTGGAAATAGATCCAAGAGGCGGGATCGGTATTGGCGGGAATATTTGGTGGGCTCCCCAAAAGGGTAGCGGTCCTAATTGTGTTCGCGGGGACGGTATCGTCCTGTTCGGCAACATCCGGACAGGTGGGCCCCGAGCCTGAATCCCTGTCCGCAGAGCCTGAATTGCAGCGCTCGGACCAGACCCTGGCCACCAGAAATCTTCAAAAAGCCCTCGAGAATTCGGTTTCCGGAAAAACGCTGAACTGGCGCAATGCGAAAAGCGGCGCAAGCGGTTCGGTCACGCCGACCAGGACCTGGAAAACCACCAGGGGAACCTATTGTCGTTCTTATAACGAAGTGATCAGGCTGGCGTCGGGGAAATCCATGCGCCGCAAGGGCGTCGCCTGCCGGCAAGCCAACGCGGTCTGGAAGGCGGCGTAGCGGTTCCGGTTGACGACAAGAACGCGGTTCAGGCCAGGTTTCGGTCAAACAACGGCACGCCCGGGCGCCTCAGCACCAGGACCAGAACGGCGCCGGCGGCCAGGCCGCCGATATGCGCGATCCAGGCGACCTGGCTGTCCGCCGCGGTGATCGCATTGAAGACCTGGTAAAGGATCCAGGCTCCAAGCAGCCAGACCGCCGTCAGGCGCACCGGAATGCGCCCCAGCACCAGCACCCAGACCTTAACCCTCGGATGCAGCATCAGATAGGCCGCGACCACGCCGGACACCGCACCGCTGGCACCGATCAGCGGAACCTCGGAATTGACGTCCATGACCGCATAGGCGAGACCGCCTGCAGCCGCGCAGACCAGATAGAAGGCCAGATAGCGCAGATGGCCCATGGCGTCCTCGACATTGTCTCCGAACACCCACAGGAACAGCATGTTGCCGATGAGATGCATGAACCCGCCATGCAGGAAGGCGTAGGTCACGACCGATGTCCACTCCGGCAGCACCTGCAACTGTGGCGCCAGGTCGCGCAGGTCGAAGAACACCACCGGGATCAACCCGAAAGAATAGGACGACGCGGCGACGGCCTGCTGCTCTCCGGCGTCCTGGAACACGAGGAAAATCAGCACGGTGACTGCGATAATGGCCAGGTTCACGTAGGGCAGGGGAACGTGGACAAGGCGATTGTGGTCATGAAGGGGAATGAACATCCGGTGGGCGGCCTCATGCGATCGGGCGCTTCGCGAGGGAAGCGAGTGTCAGCGGTTCTGCCCGGGCACCCACAGAACGTCGTCCGTCCCCTTGGCGTTCAGAAAGCGTGACGCGACGAAAAAATAGTCGGACAAACGGTTCATGTAGCGCACGGCGGCGGGATTGACCTGTTCCCGGGCACCGAGATCCACCATCAGACGCTCCGCGCGGCGCGAAACCGTTCGGGCGAGATGCAAATGCGCCGACGCCGGACTGCCGCCCGGCAACACGAATGATCGCAACGGGCTGAGATCCGCGTTGAGGCTGTCGATGGCTTCCTCGATCGCATCCACCTGGGCGTCGGTGATCCGCAACGGCTCGTACCCCAGATCCTGATCCGTCTCGGGCGTGGCCAGGTCCGCGCCGAGATCGAACAGGTCGTTCTGGATCCGGCCGAGCGTCACGTCGATCTCCGGCGCGGCTTCCGCGGTTTGCAGCCGGACCAGGCCAACCACCGCGTTGGTCTCGTCGACGGTTCCATAGGCTTCGATCCTGAGATCGTTCTTCCGACGGCGTTCACCGGACCCGAGCGCCGTGGTGCCGTCGTCTCCGGTCTTGGTGTAGATCTTGTTCAGCACGACCATTGTGCCCGCCCCCTGTTGCGTTCAAATCCGGTATTCAGTGACCGGAGCCGAAAAAATAGAGCCCGCCCATCACAAGCACAATAACCAGGAACTGTAGTCCCACGCGCCAGCGCATCAGCATCTGGGACCGGTTGGCGGGCCCGTTGCGGAACATGTTCCAGATCCCGAGCAGAAGCACAATGGCCACAGCCGCCATTCCGATCGGGATAAGCACGTTGATGAAGTCTGCCATCTTGGTTTCCTCGTGAGGCCGGCAGCGGAGGCACCGCATCACCGGCCTGAAGTCCTATTCTTCGTTGTCGGCCGCCCAGACACAGAGCCGGTCGAGAAGGCTGGTCGGCAACACCCGTTTTGCCACGGCCATGAACGTCGTCGGTACCGTGACATGATAGCGCGCTTTCGGCCGCTTTGCCTCGAGCGCATGCACCAGCTTCTTCACGACCGCTTCCGGCGGCAGCTTGAACGGCCCCGGTTCTCCCGCTTCCATGCGCACCCGGCGTTTTTCATACGTCTCACGATGTACGGAGGATTGCAGGCCCTCTGCGCCGATCCAGCGGTCGAAATTGGCCAGCGCGTTTTCGGTAAACCGCGTGTCGATCGGGCCGGGTTCGATCAGGCTGACGTGAATGCCCGACCCCTTCAGCTCCTGGCGCAACGTGTCCGAGTAGGCCTCGAGCGCAAATTTCGATGCCGTGTAGGCGCCCCGATATTTGAGCGCCACGAAACCGAGCACGGACGAACATTGCACGATCCGGCCCCGTCCATTTGTGCGCATCGCGGGAATCAGCCGTGCGGTCAGCTCGTGCCAGCCGATGAAATTGGCTTCGAACAGGGCCCGCATCGCTTTGGCCGGAATGTCCTCGAGCGCGCCCGGCACCGCATAGGCGCCATTGTTGAACACCGCCTCAAGCTTGCCGTCTGTCCGCTGCAGAACCTTGTCAGCCGCCGCCGAAATGCTGGCGCCGTCCTCGTAATCCAGTCGGATCGCCTCGAAACCCAGATCCGTCAGCCGGTCGACATCCTCCTGCCGCCGTGCCGCCGGAAACACCCGCCAGTCACGGCCGCGCAGGATATGGGCCGCCGAAGCACCGATACCGGAAGAGCAGCCTGTGATCAGGATCGAGCGCGGCTTTGAAAAGCTCTCGGGATAATCATTCATTCAAACGGAATCCGGCGGAAAGGGACGGGGCCCCGAATTCCTATCAGATTGGTTCCCCGGAAAGCAATTTCGGCACCGGGCCGGCAAAGCCCGCCGCTTCCTTGATGAAGCGGGATTTCAGCGAAGGCATGCGGTCGACAACGCCAAGACCGAAATCCCGCATGGCCCGCAGGATGTCGTTGTCGTTGGAAAACAGCCGGTTGAGCACGTCGGTGACGACGCCCATCTGGAACGTGTCGAAGCGCCGCCAGCGCTGATAGCGTTCCAGCACGTCGAAGCCTCCCAGGTCCTGCCCCAGACGGCGCGCCTCCACCAGCACCTCGGCAAGTGCGGCGACATCCTTGAAACCCAGGTTGAGCCCCTGACCGGCGATCGGATGAATGCCATGGGCCGCATCGCCAATGAGCGCGAAGCGGGGTTTGACGAAATCGCGCGCAAGTTTCAGGCCGAGCGGATAGGCCCGCCGTGGGCCGTCAAGCTCCAGCGCACCCAGGTGATGGCCGAAACGGCGCTCCAGCTCGAGCTCGAACGTGAACTCGTCGGAGCGCACCAGCCGCTCGGCGTCCGATGTCTTTTCGGTCCAGACCAGAGAAGACCTGTTGCCCGGCAGGGGCAGGATCGCGAAGGGACCGGCCGGCAGGAAATGCTCCTCGGCCCGGCCCTCATGCGGCCGCTCGTGTTTCACCGTCGTCACGATGCCGGACTGGCCGTAGTCCCAGTTGACCGTCCGGATGCCGGCAAGCTCGCGCAGCCTGGAGCGGACCCCGTCAGCGGCCACAAGAAGCCTGCTTTTCAGGACGCTGCCATCTTCCAGCTGCAGGTCGACATGATCGGCATGGCTGCGGAAGGTCTCGGCCGTCCCGGGCGCGAAAAACTCGACGCCCAGCGCCTTGGCCGCCTTGTAGAGCGCCGGCATCATCACACCGTTCGGCATCATGTGCGCAAAGGCTTCCCCTTCGCTCGCCTCGCCGCCAAAGGTCAGGAACACCGGCCGGACCGCGTCCCGCAGCTTGCTGTCCGTCACGATCATTTCGTTGATCGGCTGGGCCTTGTCCGCAATCTTCGGCCAGACGCCGAGCTGCGTGAGCATGCGCGACGCGGCAGCGGCAATCGCCGATGCACGCGGATCCTTGTGCAGGTCCGCCATCGGCTTCGGATCGACGACCGCGCAGGAGAGACCGGCATCGCCCTGTTTCAACGCGACCGCCAGCGAAAGACCCACATATCCGCCTCCTGCAATCACAACATCGAACATGTCGGTGGCACGTTTCTTCTTTGCCATTGTCTTCCGCTCCTCGCCTTCAGGTTCCCCAAAGGCATCTTGACTTTAACGTCAGCTGCCGTCCAAGAGTGCGTTCATCAGACCGAAAACGCCGGCAGGGCTGCCGGGTCACTATCTAGCAGGGATCGCGCCGATGAACACGGCCATTGACAACCTACTCCGGATTCTCGACCTGGAACCGCTGGAACGCAACCTGTTCCGTGGTCGCAGCCCCCAGGTCGGCTGGCAGCGCGTGTTCGGCGGCCAGGTGATCGGCCAGGCGCTGGTGGCGGCGTCCCGAACCGTTGTCGAGGACAGGCATGTGCATTCGCTGCATGGCTACTTCCTCAGGCCCGGCGATCCGTCGGTGCCGATCATCTACGAGGTCGACCGGATTCGCGACGGTGGCAGCTTCACCACCAGGCGCGTGGTCGCCATCCAGCACGGCGAAGCGATTTTTTCCATGGCCGCCTCCTTCCAGGTCGTCGAGGAGGGACTTGAGCACCAGCTGGACATGCCCGATGTTCCGGCCCCCGACGACCTGCCGAGCGAGCAGGAGCTCAAGGACAAGTTTCTCTCCATGGCGCCGGAGAACATCCGGCTCTACTGGGAGCGCGAACGCCCCATCGAGATGCGGCCGGTCGACATGACCCACTATTTCAGCAAGAAACCGCTGCCGCCCCAGCAATATGTCTGGGTCCGGGCCACCGGCCCCTTGCCGGACGACGAGCGCATTCATCAATGCGTGCTGGCCTACGCCTCTGACATGACCCTTCTGGACACGTCCCTGTTTCCCCATGGCACCTCGGTGTTCAACCCGAAGATCCAGGCTGCCAGCCTCGACCACGCCATGTGGTTTCACCGCTCCTTCCGGGCCGACGACTGGCTGCTCTATGCCACGGACAGCACCTCGAGCTCCGGCTCGCGCGGCATGAACCGCGGCTCGCTGTTCACAAAAGACGGTGTCCTGATCGCCTCCACCGCCCAGGAAGGCCTGATCCGGCTGCGCAAGGACGGCTGAGCAAGGGCAGCCAATCTTCGCCGCTTATGCATGCAGGGCCGGCCCCGAGCCCATTTTGCCTTTCGGAAGCCGGCTCATGACGCCTTTTGCGCGTCGATGCCGCGCAAGGGCACCACTTCGTGGAACTTGCCGCTTGCGGTAAATTCGGGCGGGGCGGAACTTTCACTTACCGTGACATTCTCAAGGCCGTTATCGCGAAAAACGCGTTTCACCGAGGTGATGACGTCGCTGAAGACATCCCCGTGCGCCCTCTCGCCGGCCGGTTCTATCCGCACTTCGAATTCCCTGTCACCGGTCTGGACCAGCTGGACACGCCGGGCATGCTCGTGCTCCAGGTCGAAGACAAGCGGTGAGAGCGTCACCTCGCCCACGTGAACCAGCGTCGCACGGCGTCCCTCCACCAGAAAGCTGCGAAACGGCGACCCGCAGGGGCAGGGATCCTCGTGGAAGCGAACACAGTCGCCGAGATCGTATCGGATGAAGGGCTGAACCTCGTTGGCGAGTACCGTCAGCAGCACCGTCGCCGACAACGTGCCGTCGGGAACCGGTTGCATCGCCTCGTCCACCGCTTCGAGACTGACCCAGTCTTCGTTCACATGTTTCCGCCCGTGGCTGCACTCGAACGAAAGCGCCAGGCATTCTGTGCATCCATAGAAATCGGAAATGCGGTATTTCAGCGAAGGAAAGGCCTTATGAACCCGATGACGAAGATCATCCGTGAGTGTTTCACCACCGGTACTGAAAAGCACAGGCTCGACAAGCAACCGCCCCGCCTCCTTTTCCTTGGCAAGGATGGTCAGCATGCTTGGATACGTCACAATCCACGCAACGTTTCCGATCGCATTGAGTCTGCCAACGACCTGATCGATCGGCTGTTCGGCCGCGATGAAGGTCACGCCGAACCTTCTCGCCAGACCCGGATTCAGCCGTTGCACCAGTTTGTTGAGCCCGTTTCCGGCGAAGTGGCCATTGCCCCCGGTGACCGTCACCCTCGCGCCGAGCTTGCGGACATCCCGTGTGAGCTTCCAGTGGTACCGTTCGAAACGCGCCAGCATGATGCCGTAGGCAAATTCCACGAACGATGAAGGCAACACGATGACCGCCGGCTCCCCTGATGTTCCGGAAGTCTGGAAGATGGCAACATCGTCGATGGGAACGCCAACCTTCCGGATATCACGGAGATGCTCCCGCGCCCTGTCGAGGGTAAGGGAACGGATGGTCAGCCAGTCGTCGAATTCCCGCATGAGATCGGGTTTTCGGGTCACCGGCAAGTCGCGCAGTTCGACCACGTCCGAGGGGGGGACATCCGCGTAGAGTCGCTGGAACAATGGCGAGTCGCGCCGTGCTTTTTTCACGAGACGCCGCAGGTTTCGGAGCTGCTTCGCTTCGATCCGCTTCCGTCCACCCAAGGCGGTCCAATACCCGCCGATCAGATACCCCAATGCTCTCGCTAGCCTGAAACGCATATTGGCCGACAATGCCTTTTATTCGAAAGCGGAGACAGCAAGCGTATCGCGGGCTTGCAGCCGTCGCAATCCGCGAATTCGGGCCGGCGACTGGCTGCTCTATGGGCTGCTCCATGCCACGGACAGCACCTCGAGCTCCGGCTCGCGCGGCATGAACCGCGGCTCGCCGTTCACGAAAGACGGTGTCCCGATCGCCTCCACCGCCCAGGAAGGCCTGATCCGCCTGCGCAAGGATGCCTGAGGATATCTCCTTTTTGGGGAACTAGCCCAACACACAGCGTCATCCTGAGGAGGGCCTTCAGGCCCGTCTCGAAGGATCCGCCACAAGTACACATGTACACGCGGCAGATCCTTCGAGACAGCGCTAGCGCGCTTCCTCAGGATGACGCTTTTGTTTGTGGGACGGCTGGAAAATCACCGCGCCGGACTGGTGAACCCCGACACCGCCAGCGGATTGTCGGTGAGCGCCTGGTGGTCCGGCGTGTCGGGCAGGAGGGCGCCCGAAAAGGCCTCGAACATTTTGCGCACAAATCCTTCCGGTAGGTCCTTCGTGATGAACACCATGCGCGTGTGCCGGTCCTGGTCCGGCCAGGCTTCCAGGGTTGCCGGTGGATGGAAGACATGCTGGACACCGTGGATCACGACGGGACGCTCCGGGTCCTCGGCCAGCTGCACGATCCCCTTGACCCTGAGCAGTTTCGGCCCGTGCGCCGAGCGCAGCAGATCCAGGAACATTTCCAGAGCCGATGCGGAGACCGGCCGGTCGGTCGACAGCGTGAACGCCCGGATGCTGTCGCTGTGCCGGTTCACGTCGTGCCCGTGATCTCGACCATGATCGTGATGATGCCCGTGTCCGTGGTGATGGTCGTGCCGGTTTTCATAGGCCTCCGCGTTCAGCCACGCAGCCACGTCCGGGATCTTGCTTTTCGGATCGTATAGCCCGGCGTTGAAGAGGGTGTCGGGTGTCGCCTCTGAGGACTGCGTATCCAGACGCCTGGCTCCGGGATTGAGCTGTTGAAGCCGTTCCTTTAACAGGTCGAAGGACCGCCGGGCCGCGTCACCTTCCAGAAGATCCGTCTTGGTGAAGACGATCCTGTCGGCCACGGCGGCCTGCTTGCGGGCTTCCTCATGGTTTTCCAGTGTCGACAAGCCGTTGACGGCGTCCACCAGCGTGATCACGCTGTCCAGCCGGTACCGCATCACCAGGTAGGGATGCAGCATGACCGTGTGCAGGATCGGCGCGGGATCGGCAAGGCCCGTGGTCTCGATGATCACCCGGCTGAGCTTTTCGGTGCGGCCACTGTCGAGCCGTCGCAGCAGGTTTTCCAGAGTGGTCACGAGATCGCCGCGAATGGTGCAGCACAGGCAGCCCGACGCCAACTCGACAATACCGTCGCCGGCCTGGTCGACAAACAGGTGATCAAGCCCGATCTCGCCGAACTCGTTGATGATCACCGCCGTGTCGGCCATGGCCGGGTCCTTCAGGATCCGGTTCAGCAGGGTGGTCTTGCCGGATCCGAGAAAACCCGTCAGGACGGAAAGCGGTATGGGAGGCTTCGGCCCCTTGGGCACGGATCCCCCGGAAGCCGGTGTCGGCGCGGCCATGGTGTTCCTCCAGATGTTGCCGTCCAAGGATTGGCGGGAGACGGCAAGGGTCTGCAGACACATAGGCAGAATGATGCGTCAGCGCAATCGCGCCGCACGCAATGGGGAACTGGCGGGTAAGGTGGCTGTTGATCAGCCCGCGTTCAGGACTTCTTCTTCCAGGTCCGGCTCGGCCTCGGCGTCCTTCTTGTCCAGAGTGACAATCTTGTTGTCGGCCTCTTCCTCGGACAGGTCCATCGGGGTCAGGTCCTGGACAATATCGGTCTCGTCCTCTTCGAGGTCGGCGTCGTCTTCGTCGAACGCCTCGATCTCGCCCAAGTCGTCACTCTCGTCATTGTCGACGACGAGCCTGACCGCTTCCGCCGCCCTGCGCAGGGTGGCGATCACCTCTTCCACAGAGCCTCCATCTTCAAGCTGGTTGGCAGACAGTTCCGCGAGGCTTGCTAGCGCCCGGATAGTGGCGGTGGATCTCGGTTCCATCATGAGGCGATCTCTCGCGTTGCTCGTTTCGGCAGGTCCTATGCCCAAGATGACGCTACGGGCGTCACTGCATATTTCAGGTCCGCGGGGCGGATTTCAGAAATATGCTTACGACAGTGTTAACGAGCAGCGTAAATAAAGGGTTAATGAACCTTCCGGCAACAAAGCAACCCGCGCCTGGGGCGCAGAACACTACTGCTTGAGAGGGCTCTTAGCGGGAACCGGTACGGTGAAATCCATCCCTTTGCGGAAAATCGAACCGGGAGCGGCATTCGCGGTGCTTGCAGCCGCACCCGGCCGGACGTCTTCCGTCGGGACAATCGCGGCGGCACCGCTGGCTTCCGCGGTTTTCTGGAGTTTCTCGCGGATCTCAATTTCTGCCCGGCGCACGGGATTGGCCACCGGCAGCGGCACGTCCTCAAGCTCAACGTCCGTTACGGACACGGCAACCGCGGCACCGGCAACCGGCGATCCCGTCGGCTTGCCCAGTCCCACCGTTATCGGTCGGTAGGCAATCCGGCGCGGCCCGAGCGTCCGGTCAAGGATCTTGGCCCAGTCCGGCTTGCCGTTGGCGAGGGTGAAGCCGGCTTCGTCGACCTTGTCGTCGTTTTTCCGGTTGGCCTTGAAGAACAGGAAACCGCCCTTCTTCTCGTTTTCCATGTCGAACCGCGCCATGTAGCCTTTCGCCCCCGGGCTGCGGTTGCGCCGGCAATAGCCGTTGGCGGGCGGGTTTCCGGACGTGCCGCGCAGGCTGGTGACATTCTGGCCGCCGCGCTTGCGGAATCCCTCGTCGAACAGCTGACGCGCGAAGGCCGTGCGTTCCAGACCGGAGCCGGCCCCCAGGATGACCGCGATCAGCGTGCGCCCGCCCCGGGTCACGCTGGCCGCGACATTGTAGCCGGAATTGCAGATATAGCCGGTCTTCATGCCGTTGGCGCCAGGCACGCGCAGCAGGAACTCGCGATTGGCCGAACGCAGCGTCTTCTTGCCGAAGCGGATACCCGGGTGCTTGTAGATCTCCCGGGCCTCGGGAAAGTCACGCCGGAGCGCCATCGCCAGGATGGCCATGTCGCGGGCCGTCGTCACCATGTTGTTGTCGGGCAGTCCGTGCGGATTGGTGAACCGGGTATTGGTCATGCCGAGCTGCTTGGCCTGCGCGTTCATCATCGCGAGAAAGCCCGCTTCCGATCCCGCGATCGCCTCGCCGAGCGCCACGGCCACGTCGTTTGCGGACTTGATGAGGATGATCTTCAAAGCGGTATCGACCGTGAATTTCGTGCCGACCTTGAACCCCATCTTGCTGGGCGGTTCAGCCTGCGAATTCTTCGATTGCACCACCGTGGAGTTCAGGGTCGCGCGGCCTTCGCGGATCGCCTTCAGGGTGACATAGGCCGTCATCATCTTGGTCAGCGACGCCGGATACCATTTGCGTGTGGCGTTTTCCTGCTCGATGACCGCGCCCGAGTTGGCGTCGATCAGCACATAGGCACCGATATCCGCCCTGGCCGGTCCCGCGGACAGGCACAGGACAAGGACGAGCAAGGTCACGAAAACGGATGTCAGACGGCCCGTCTTGCTTGCAATCACTGAGGATCCCTCGCTTGTCATCCTGTGGAACAGGGGACGCACATTACCAAGTTGCAGCTCCTTGAATCTGCTGCCCCTAAAAAACCGGAACACGTCCGTTAGGGCAAGTCCCTCCCCGGGGTGTTTGCATGCCTGTTTTTTAGGCAACTGGTGGCCAGGCAGGCAGCTTCTGGCCGGAAACGTTTGTAAGTCCTGAAAAAATAGTCCCTTTTTGCGCCGAAGGAATTCTGTTTTCCTTCCATCCTGGAATGGCCCGGCTCTTGCTAATTATCGCGAGGTCATGTTCCATCTTGTTTCCCCGGCCGACTTCGGAACAAGCTGGGCGCAATTGAACCGGCCATTCATGCGGTCAGGAATCCAGGGACGGAAAAAGAATGTATGATGCTGGAATAGCATCAAGTTCAGGCCTCGACACCGGATCGATGCAGCGCGCCAACGGCGTTGGACGCATCCGATTCGACATTTCCGGCGGCCGGACCCGCCTGTCCGATCTCTACCAGAGCGGGTCGATGAAAATCCGCCTGCCCAAGGTCTATGGCCAGCCTGTCACCGCCGTCCTGATCAACACGTCGGGAGGATTGACCGGCGGAGACGCCTTTGCGTTCGACATTGCTGCCGGAGACCATTCACACGCGATTGTGACCAGCCAGACCGCCGAGCGCGCCTATCGCAGCACCGGCGGCTCCGCAAAAGTGACAGGGCGGTTTTCCGCCGCAGACGGCGCGACGCTGGAATGGCTGCCGCAGGAAACGATTCTCTTCGAAAAATCCAATCTCTCGCGTTCGATCGAAGCCGACCTTGGCACGGACAGCCGCCTGTTGATGCTGGAAAGCGCCGTTCTCGGCCGCAAGGCCATGGGCGAGACGATTCGGGACATCCGGTTCAGGGATTGCTGGCGCATTCGCAGAAACGGCAAGCTGGTTTTCGCCGACGATATCCGTCTCGAGGGAGACCCGGACACCTTCTTCAAGGGCCCCGCGACCGGCGAGGGCGGCTGTGCCTTTGCCACCCTGGTCGATTGCGCAACCGACGCGGAAGACCGGCTTCCGCTTGCGCGCCGCCTTCTGGACGACCGCCCGCCGTCGGAGACCCGGGCCGCCGCAAGCGCCTGGAACGGTGTTCTTGCCGCAAGGTTCGTCTCTGCCAACAGTCATGATTTGCGCAAGACCCTGATGACTTTTCTGACCGGATACCGCTCGGCCGAGTTGCCGCGTGTCTGGCATTGCTGATTTGGAGGACCCACTCATATGATCCTGACGCCACGTGAAAAAGACAAGCTGCTGATATCGATGGCCGCCATGGTGGCCCGCCGTCGCCTCGAAAGAGGGGTCAAGCTGAACCATCCGGAAGCTGTCGCGCTGATCACCGATTTTGTCGTTGAAGGGGCTCGGGACGGCCGCACGGTAGCGGATCTGATGTCCGCAGGTGCCAAGGTGCTCACCCGTGACCAGGTCATGGAAGGCGTCTCCGAAATGATCCACGATGTTCAGGTGGAAGCCACATTTCCCGACGGTACCAAACTCGTGACCGTGCACGAACCGATCCGCTGACCCTTGCAAGGAGACACAACATGATTCCTGGAGAATTGTTCCCGGCAGAGGGCGAAATCGAATTGAACGCGGGTCTGGAGACCGTGACCCTGGATGTGTCCAATGCCGGCGACAGGCCTATTCAGGTCGGCAGTCACTATCATTTCTTCGAAACCAACGAGGGCCTGTCCTTCGACAGGGACAAGGCCCGTGGCATGCGGCTGGATATTCCCGCAGGCACCGCCGTGCGTTTCGAGCCCGGACAGACCCGCACCGTGACGCTGGTGCCCTACGCGGGCGACCGCACGGTCTATGGCTTCAACCAGAAAGTCATGGGCAAGCTTTGAACGGACGGACCACCATCATGTCGAAGGCCCCGTACCGGGCGGTCGGCGTTTCGGCGGCAATGCTTGCACTGGCCGCGATTGCATGGCCGCTTTCCGCGGCCGCGCAGGAGACGCCCGACTGCGACAACGCCATGACGCAGTCGGAAATGACCCGTTGCGCGGATCTCGACTGGCAGAAGGCGGATGCGGAGCTGAACACGGTCTACAAGAAGGCCATGGCGAAGATGCGCGAGACCGACAGCTACCTGCCGGATGACCTGAAAGGGGCCGCCGACACATTGCGTGACGCCCAGCGCGCCTGGATCCCCTACCGCGACAAGGCCTGCGAGGCCTACGGCTTTCTCGCCCGGGGCGGCACGATGGAGCCGATGCTGGTTTATGGCTGCCGGGCCGACCTGACCCGGCAACGGGTGACGGAACTGCAATCCCTCGCGGAGGGGCTCGGCAATTGACCTGCGGACACACCCTTGCCGGCACCCTTTTGGGAGCCGCCTGTCTCACGACAGCCCCCGTCATGCCCGCAGCCGCCCAGGACACGATCGATTGCGGCTATCCGCTGAACAATTCCGAGCGCACCTTCTGCGCCGAAAAGGCCCTGAAGGATGCCGAGGCCAGAATGGCGGCGGCCTACGTGAAACTGCACGCCAAGGTCGTTGAACTGGATGACGCCCTGCCGGAACACCTCAAGGGCAGTCCGGACGCGCTCGAGAAAGCCCAGACCGTCTGGACGGACTATGCCGACAAGGACTGCACCGCCTATGCGTTTCCGTTTATGGGCGGCACCCGCGGCCAGGAGCTTTACCGCAACTGCAAGATCGTCCTGACGATGAAGCGTACCGACGACCTGACCGCAACGCTGGAAGATTACGGCAACTGATGACACCGATTTCTGATCGCTGATTGGAGAAAAAATGGCTTACAAAATGTCCCGCGCCGCTTATGCGGACATGTTCGGACCGACAACCGGCGACCGCATGCGTCTCGCCGACACGGAACTCGTCATCGAGATCGAGAAGGATTACACCACCCCGGGCGACGAGGTGAAATTTGGCGGCGGCAAGGTCATCCGCGACGGCATGGGCCAGTCGCAGGCGCCACGGTCCGCCGGCGCCGTCGACACGGTGATCACCAATGCCGTGATCATCGACCATTCCGGCATCGTCAAGGCCGATGTCGGCCTGAAGGACGGCAGGATCGTCGGCATCGGCAAGGCCGGCAATCCGGACGTGCAGTCCGGTGTCGACATCATCGTCGGTCCCGGCACCGAGGCCATCGCCGGCGAGGGCAAGATCCTGACGGCCGGTTCGATCGACGCCCATATCCACTTCATCTGTCCGCAACAGGTCGACGAGGCGCTGTGTTCGGGTGTGACCACCATGATCGGCGGCGGAACAGGCCCGGCCACGGGCACGAACGCGACGACCTGCACACCCGGTCCGTGGCACATCACGCGCATGCTGCAGGCGGCCGACAGCTTTCCGATGAACATGCTCTTTGCCGGCAAGGGCAACGCCTCGCTGCCCGCGGCCCTGGAAGAGCAGGTCATGGCCGGCGCCGCAGCCCTGAAGATTCACGAGGACTGGGGCTCTACGCCGGCGACCATCGACAATTGCCTGTCCGTGGCGGACGAATACGACGTCCAGGTGATGATCCACACCGACACGCTCAACGAAAGCGGCTTCGTCGAAAACACCACGGCGGCGTTCAAGAACCGCACCATCCATGCGTTCCACACGGAAGGGGCAGGCGGTGGCCACGCGCCTGACATCATCAAGGTGGTCGGCGAGATGAACGTGATCCCGTCCTCGACCAACCCGACCCGTCCGTACACGGTCAACACCCTGGAAGAGCATCTCGACATGCTCATGGTGTGCCACCACCTGCACAAGGACATTCCGGAAGACGTTGCCTTCGCCGAGAGCCGCATCCGCAAGGAGACGATCGCCGCGGAAGACATTCTCCACGACATGGGCGCCTTCTCGATCATTTCCTCCGACAGCCAGGCCATGGGCCGCGTCGGTGAAATCATCATCCGCACCATGCAGACCGCCCACAAGATGAAGGTCCAGCGGGGCCGCCTGGCGGAGGAAACCGGCGACAACGACAACCTCCGGGTCAAGCGCTACATTGCCAAGACCACCATCAATCCGGCGATTGCCCACGGGCTTGACGAACACATCGGCTCCGTCGAGATCGGCAAGCTGGCGGACCTCGTCCTTTGGGACCCGCAATTCTTCGGCATCAAGCCGTCCCTGGTGCTCAAGTTCGGCTCGATCGCGACCGCGCCGATGGGCGATCCGAACGGCTCCATTCCGACACCGCAGCCGGTTCACTACCGGCCGATGTTCGCTTCCTACGGCAAGATGATGACCCACAGCCGCGTCACCTTCGTGTCCCAGGCCGCCTATGACATCGGGGTCAAGGAAAAGGCAGGACTCGACAGCCTCGTGCTGCCCGTCAAGAACACAAGGGGCGGCATTTCCAAGAAATCCATGATCCACAACAACATGACACCGGAGATCGAGGTGCATCCGGAGACCTACGAAGTCCGCGCGAACGGTGAATTGCTGACATGTGAACCCGCAGACGTGCTGCCGATGGCACAGCGCTATTTCCTGTTCTAAGCTCCGCGCCGGGAAACACAGGGAGTAGCACATGTACAAGGTCATCGGTTTTCCGCGCACCCGCGCCATGCGGGTGATGTGGCTGCTGGAGGAACTGGGCGAGCCTTACGAGCTCGACCCGGCCTTGCCGCAGTCGGACGCGGTCCGGGCGGTCAATCCGAGCGGCAAGGTGCCGGTACTGATGGACGGCGACGAGCCGATCACGGATTCCGTTGCCATCTGCACCTATCTCGCGGACAAGCACGGCAAGTTCACCTTTCCGGCCGGCACGCTGGAGCGCGCGCGGCAGGACAGCTTTTCACAGTTCGGCGTCGACGTGCTGGAAGGCGCGCTGTGGACGGCGGCCAAGAACACCTTCATCAATCCGGAAGACAAGCGCGCGCCGGACGTCAAGGATGTCTGCCGATACGAATTCGCGCGCGGTCTCGAGATCCTCGGAGCACGGATCGGCGACGGCCCCTATGCCATGGGCGAAACCTTCACCATCGCCGACATCATTATCGGCCATTGCGCCGGTTGGGCTGTCGCCGCCAAGTTCGACCTGCCCGGCGAAGGCCCGGTCCATGACTATTTCAAGCGCCTGCGCGAGCGTCCCGCCTTCCAGGCCATGATGGCGAAAGTGACCGAGGCGGCATGATCCGGATCGAGAGAATTCATGAAGCCGGAACCTGGCAGGGGGAGGCCGCCGACCGTGTCACCCTCGACCGGGAAGACCGCCACCGCCGCCGCGCGGTGCTGACCGGCGATGCCGGTCTGACATTCCTGCTGGATGAACCGGCCGCCGTGCATCTGCGCCACGGGGACGGCCTGGAACTGGAGGACGGCCGCATTGTCGAGGTTCTGGCCGAGCCGGAAGACCTTGTCGAAATCGCCGCCCGGGATACCGCCCATCTGGTGAAGATCGCCTGGCACCTCGGCAACCGGCACCTGCCGACCCAACTGATGGGCGACACGTTAAGGATCCGCCGCGATCACGTCATCGAGGACATGGTGCAAAAGCTCGGCGGCAAACTGACGCCAATCTCCGCGCCGTTCGATCCGGAAGGCGGCGCCTACGGCCACGGCCAGACCCATGGACACGACCACGGACATGGTCACGGGCATTCCCACGGACATCATCATCACCACAGCCATGACTGACCCGGTTTCCCTTTCGGCCCTCTACCGGCTGATGACCTTTCTGTCGCCGGGCTTTCCGGTCGGCGCCTTCACCTACAGCCACGGACTGGAGCAGGTGGTCGAGGAGGGCTCGGTCGCCGACGCCGCCGTCCTCAGATCCTGGCTGGAGGACGTCCTGCGCTACGGCGCCGGCCGTACCGACGGCATCCTGCTGAAGGAGACCCTGCGCGCGACCCGGGACGGCAACTCGGAAAAAGTGACGGAACTGCGCGATCTCGGCCTGGCACTGCAGCCATCAAGGGAACGGCACCTGGAAACAAGTGCCCAGGGCACGGCCTTCATCACCGCAATCCGCGCAAGCTGGCTTCCGGAGGGCGCGGCCCCGGCAGCCAACCTGTTTCGCGCGCTCACCGGTGCAAACGACGAACCCTGGCCGTATCCGGTGGCTGTCGGCCTGACCTGCGCGGCACATGACATTGCCGAAGAGGCTGCACTGACCGCCTACCTGCAGGCCTTTGCCGCCAATCTGGTCCATGCCGCTATCCGCACCGTGCCGCTCGGCCAAAGCGAGGGCCAGGGTGTGCTGGCCGGTCTGGAAACCGTCATTTTCGAGATCGCCAGGGAGGCCGCGGCGGCGGATCTTGCCGAGCTCGGCAGTTCCACCTTCCTGGCCGATATCGCCTCCATGACCCATGAAACCCAGTATTCGAGGTTGTTCCGATCATGAGTTCCAAAAACGGTCCCTTGCGTGTCGGTATCGGCGGCCCGGTCGGGGCGGGCAAGACCACGCTCACCGACAGGCTGTGCAAGGCCATGCGCGAGAAATACTCGCTCGCCGTCATCACCAACGACATCTACACCAGCGAGGATGCCGAGGCGCTGATGCGCTCCCAGGCCCTGACCAGCGACCGCATCCGCGGTGTCGAGACGGGCGGCTGCCCGCATACCGCCATTCGCGAGGACGCCTCGATCAACCTTGCCGCCGTCGCCGATCTCAGCAAATCGATCCCGGACCTTGACCTGATCCTGATCGAGTCGGGCGGCGACAACCTGGCCGCGACATTCTCGCCCGAACTGGCCGATCTGACGCTTTACGTGATCGATGTTGCCGCCGGCGAGGAAATCCCGCGCAAGGGCGGACCGGGCATCACCCGCTCGGACCTCCTGATCATCAACAAGACCGATCTGGCCCCTTATGTCGGCGCCGACCTCGGCGTGATGGACCGGGACGCGGCGAAGATGCGCAAGAACCGGCCGTTTGTCTTTGCCAACATGAAGGCGGGCGAGGGCATCGAATCCGTGGTAGAGTTCGTCGTTCAAAAGGGTGGGCTGGACGCCTGAATTCAAAAGACGATCTCGATGATTGCTGACAGACAGGACGCCTGCGCGCACAACAATGCGTTCTGGTGCAATGCGGTCTTGAAGGCCGCCGGGGCGAAAACCGAATTCCACAACGGCCACTGGATTGCGCGGGAAAAGTCCCTGCCGCTTTATCCGAACATGGTCACGCTGACCGCCAGTCCGGGCGCGGATGTATACGAGAACCTCGAAACCCTGCCCGAGGGTGCTGCGGTCAAGGACAGTTTCGATAGCCTGGATCTTGCGCCGATCGGATTTGAAAAGCTCTTTTCCGGCACCTGGCTGTTCAGAAAGGCCAAAACGGACAAACGGCCGCCGATCCGGCCGGACTGGCACAAGGTCGCCCACGGCGAGGCATTGAAAAAATGGCTTGCCGCGTGGAACAGCAATGACCAGCTGCATGGCGTGTTTTCGTCAAGGCTCCTGAAAAACCGGTCAATCGACTTCGCGGCGATCAGCAAGGATGGCCAGCTCAAGGCTGGCGCCGTATTCAACACCGGTCCGAAGCTGGACGGCAAGGAAGTGGTCGGCCTTACCAACATGTTCTGCCGCAGAAACTGGCGCTACAGCGCTTTGCAGGAACTTCTGGAGCCTTACGGCCACAAGCCGGTCTGTACCTACGAGACCGACGACGCGCTGCTGCCCGTCTACCGGCAGCTCGGCTTCGAAGACTGCGGAAAACTGTCGGTCTGGCTGAAATCCGGTACTTGATCTTTGGATCAATACCGCCCACGCTGCTCCTTAAAATTGCGGAGGGTGGTCCATGATGTTCGATGGCGTCAATCTGATTGCGGTGGCCGCTGCCGCCATAACGTCCTTCATTTTCGGTGCGCTCTGGTACGGGGTTCTCGGCAAGGCCTGGATGCAGGCAGCCGATCTGACCGAGGAACAGACAAAGCCCAATCCGGTGGTCTTTGGCACCGCCTTTTTCTGCCAGGTGATCATGGCCTTTGTCTTCGCCGGCATCATCTACCACACTGGCGAGACCAACATCCGCACAGGGATCATCTCCGCGCTTATGATCTGGGTCGGCATCGTCATGACGACACAGATTGTCAATCACCGGTTCCAGGGCATGCCATGGCGACTGACCCTGATCGATGGCGGTCACTGGCTCGGCGTGCTGCTGGTTCAGGGAATCCTGATCGGTTGGCTAAGCTGACGCAAACGTAAGGGCTCAGGAGTAAAACCGTCCGCATTTGAAGGTCTTAGGCCTTGTCATAGACCAAAGACTGGCCGACTAAAGTACCAAGTCCAGGTTCTGGACGGGTCAGGGGGCCATACGCATAATGGCCCCGGAAAACAAGGCCGCGGTGAGGGGGAGAAAGCCCGCCGCCGGCCCAATTGTGGTTTCTGGGAGGTTTCACATGACTGAGTCCGTCTTTCCCGTTCCCGCGGAGGTTGCCGCGCGGGCGCATGTCGACAATGCCAAATATCTGGAAATGTACCAGCGCTCCGTGGACGACCCGGACGGGTTCTGGGGCGAGCACGGCAAGCGGCTCGACTGGATCAAGCCCTACACCAAGGTGAAGAACACCTCCTACGACTATCACAACGTCTCGATCAAATGGTTCGAGGACGGCACGCTGAACGTCTCAGCCAACTGCGTCGACCGCCACCTGGCAACGCGGGGCGACCAGCCGGCAATCATCTGGGAAGGCGACGATCCGAGCGAGCACAAGGTCATCACCTACAAGGAACTGCACACGCAAGTGAACAAGTTCGCCAACGTGCTGCACGCCCAGGGCGTCAAGAAGGGCGACCGCGTCACCATCTACCTGCCGATGATCCCGGAAGCCGCCTACGCGATGCTGGCCTGTGCCCGCATCGGCGCGGTGCATTCCATCGTCTTCGGCGGATTTTCTCCCGACAGCCTGGCCCAGCGCATCGAAGGCTGCAAATCCGAATGCGTGATCACCGCCGATGAAGGCCTGCGCGGCGGCCGCAAGGTGCCGCTCAAGGCCAATGTCGACAAGGCGGCCGAAAAGGCCCCGGTCCGCAGCGTCATCGTGGTCAAGCGCACCGGTGGCGACATCACCATGCAGAACGGCCGGGACGTCTGGTATCACGACGAGGCCGATCGCGTCTCCGACCATTGCGCACCGGTCGAAATGAACGCGGAAGATCCGCTGTTCATTCTCTACACCTCCGGTTCGACCGGCCAGCCGAAGGGCGTGCTGCACACGACCGGCGGTTACCTGGTCTACGCCTCCATGACCCATGAATATGTCTTCGACTACCATGAAGGCGACGTTTACTGGTGTACGGCGGATGTCGGCTGGGTGACCGGGCACAGCTACATCGTCTACGGTCCGCTTGCGAACGGCGCGACCACGCTGATGTTCGAGGGTGTGCCGACCTATCCGGGCCCCGGCCGGTTCTGGGAAGTCTGCGACAAGCACAACGTCAACATCTTCTACACCGCGCCTACGGCGATCCGCGCGCTGATGGGCGCCGGCGACGAACATGTCACCAAGACCTCGCGCAAGTCCCTGCGCCTGCTCGGTTCCGTCGGCGAGCCGATCAACCCGGAAGCCTGGACCTGGTACTACAACGTGGTCGGCGACGGCCGCTGCCCGATCGTCGACACCTGGTGGCAGACGGAAACCGGCGGGATCCTGATCACGCCTCTTCCGGGCGCGACCGACCTCAAGCCCGGCTCCGCCACGCGGCCCTTCTTCGGCGTTCAGCCGGCGGTGGTCGACGCGGAAGGAAAGTTTCTGGAAGGTGCGACCGAAGGCAACCTGGTCATCAAGGACAGCTGGCCCGGCCAGATGCGCACGGTCTATGGTGATCATGACCGCTTCGTGCAGACCTATTTCGCGACCTACAAGGGCCTCTACTTCACAGGCGACGGTTGCCGCCGCGACGAGGACGGCTACTACTGGATCACCGGCCGCGTCGACGATGTCATCAACGTCTCCGGCCACCGCATGGGAACCGCCGAGGTCGAGAGCGCGCTGGTCGCCCATCCGAAAGTCTCCGAAGCGGCCGTTGTCGGCTATCCGCACGACATCAAGGGCCAGGGCATCTATGCCTATGTCACGCTGATGGAAGGCGAGGAACCGACAGACGAACTGAAGAAGGAACTGGTCAAGCATGTGCGCGCCGAGATCGGCCCGATTGCCTCGCCCGACCTCATCCAGTTCTCCCCGGGCCTGCCGAAGACCCGTTCCGGCAAGATCATGCGCCGCATCCTGCGCAAGATCGCCGAGGACAGCTTCGACAATCTCGGTGACACCTCGACACTGGCCGACCCGACCGTGGTCGACGATCTGATCGACAACCGCCAGAACCGGGCCTGACCGGACCGGAACGACGGTTGCCCGCCAACGACAAAAGGCCTGCAAATCCTGCAGGCCTTTTCTTTTTCGGCGGGCGGTATCCCGTTCGGTCAGCTGGAAATGAAGATCTGCTGGATCTTTTTGGCGATGTTGCTGAACGCATTGATGAGTTCATCCGCACTGGTCGCCTGGTAGTAATTGCCGTCGCTTGCACAGGATTGCATGTTCCGCGAACCGGCGGAGCTGTTGTTGGAGCCGAAATAGACACCGAAGATCTCGATACCGGCTTCCTTCATCGCCTCGCAGAGCGCGCGCTGATCGGTCGACGAGGTGTTTGAGTAGCTCTCGCTTTCGCCGCGTTCGCGCCAGTCATTCACGGTCACCGTGTTGCATTCCCAGCGCCAGCCGCTCCAGGAGTATTGCCAGCCGCAGTTCTCTTCTTCCTCGACGAACTCGTAGTAGCGGTTGTTGTCGCCGTCCGTCATGATGATGGCGAACTTGAGCACATCGTCGTTGTCGTAGGCTTCCGGCTTGCTGTCTGTCGGCCAGACCTCGGCATAAAACGGCGACAGGCTGTTCCAGCCCCAGACAACCCCGGTCTGACCCGCGGTACCGCCATTGTCGTCAAGGGCCGCGATCGCATCCACAAGAACCTCTCGATCGGCCGTCAGCGGGATCATTTCGGAAACCGAGGAGCAGCGGTTGCTGCCCCCGCCGTAAAATGTCGCCGCCGGCGGCGGATCCGTCTCGTCGTAATAGTCGTACGGATCGTCCGTGTATTTCACCTCAAAGGTTTCGCTGCCGTCGTCATAATCCTGGCGTTCCGTGACACAGTCACTACCGTCGGAATAGCCGTAGGCATCTCCCTTGACCTTGTCGGCATAGGGCCCGAGATTGACGCCCTGGCTGTAGGGGACCAGCGAAATCCGGACCTTGCTGTCTTCCTCGTCGGTCCCGTCCGGGATCAGGATGTCGACCAGGCCGTCAGCGGCATCCCGCAGCGTATCCATGTCGTTGCGCATGGATCCGGTAACGTCGAGAACGAGGGCCAGCTCAACGTCGAACCGCGAGTACGTCACGCTGCCACAGGTGCCGAAGCCCAGGACGTCCGGTCCGAGGGCGTCCTTGCCGTAGCCTCCGAGGTCAATGAAATAGGTGCCGAGCATGGCCGACGAACAGACCTCGATCGTGCCGTTTTCGGGATCCACGTCGAATTCGAGATTGACGATCACGTCGTCCAGGAATTCCGCCTGGCTGAGATTGGCGCGGAAGGAATCCTCAAGTGCCTGGGTGATCTCGGCGTCCGACATGACGGTTGTCGACAGGTCGGCCGCAACCGACAGTGCCGCTGCGTCGATGGCATAGGAAAGCTTCTCGCGCGCGTTCACCGTGCGTGAAATGTCAAACGCGCCCCCTGCAATCACCAGCATCAAGATGACCATGAGGCCGAAGATCGGCAGTATAGATCCGCTGCTTTCGGCAAGGAAATTTTTCGTCAGGGATCTGAATGAGTGCAAATAACGCATAACTGCCTCGAGATTTTCCCGACAGTTACTACAGAAATGTACCTAATCTATTAACCGGATCATACAGGAAAGATTAACAAGTCATTAATTTTCGCGACGGGCATTCCGATTTGCGTGTCCCGGACAGCGCAGGGAAGAAACGGGACACAGTTGCTCCCGTAATCCGGCAAGCCTGCCGAATCCGGAACCGAAGTCGACCGCCCGTGGCGCCCCTAGGGTTCCAGTTCCGTATCCCAGTAGAGAAAGTCCATCCAGCTCTCGTGCAGATAGTTCGGCGGAAATCCGCGACCGTTGTTGTGCAGGTCCTGGATGGTTGGCTGGAAGGGCATGTGCATCGGCCACATGTTCAACTGCTGGCAGGACTTGTTGGATTTGCGCAGGTTGCACGGGGAGCAGGCGGTGATGACATTGTCCCAGGTGGTGAGACCGCCCTTCGAGCGCGGAATGAGGTGGTCGAAGGTCAGCTCTTCTTTGGAGCTGCAATACTGGCACTGGAATTTGTCGCGGAGAAAGACGTTGAAGCGGGTAAAGGCAGGGTATCGGCTGGGTTTGACGAAGCTCTTGAGCGAGACGACGCTGGGCAATCGGAACTCGAAGCTCGGACTTCGGACCGCCGCGTCATATTCCGCGACAATGTTCACCCGATCCAGAAACACTGCCTTGATGGTGTCCTGCCAACTCCACAAGGACAAGGGGTAGTAGCTCAAAGGCCGGTAATCCGCGTTGAGCACCAACGCCGGATGAGCCCCCGACGAAACCGCTATCGTCACCTTCCGCTCCTCACTTCAAGAGCATTCCTTCCCCACGACAGGAAACCGGACTGCTCCAACTATCAAAGTCCGATCACCCTGCATTCCCGCGGCATCACGGGAAAGCAGGATCATCCGTCAGGATGGCCCGATGCCCGGTCAATCGGACAGCGGAACAGTCCTTTTGTGACGGGAGTATTGTAGTGCCGAGGTGACAGTCTTGTGAAGCCCGGTTAATTCATTTCTGACCACAGTTGTTGAAAGGCGTTTTCTGGCAAAGGATTTTTCTTAAATACATGAATCATTTGCGCAAAAACGAGCTCCCCTGCGTCACTATGGCAGTTTTACGATTGCCACGAAAAAGGGCGCCCTGAGGCGCCCCTGAAATCGCGGATTCATCAATCGAATCAGTTGACAGTCCACTCCCGGATGTCGACGAAATGCCCTGCGATCGCCGCCGCCGCCGCCATGGCCGGCGACACCAGATGGGTGCGGCCCTTGTGACCCTGGCGGCCCTCGAAATTGCGGTTCGAGGTCGAGGCACAGCGCTCGCCCGGCGCCAGCTTGTCCGCATTCATGGCCAGACACATGGAGCAGCCCGGCTCGCGCCATTCGAAACCGGCTTCCTTGAAGATGAGATCGAGACCTTCCTCTTCCGCCTGTTCCTTCACCAGCCCGGAGCCCGGCACCACCATGGCGCTGACATGGGGCGCGACCTTGTGCTTGCCGACGACGGCCGCGGCCGCCCGCAGATCCTCGATACGGCCGTTGGTGCAGGACCCGATGAAGGCCCGGTCGATCTTGATGTCGGTGATCTTCGTACCCGGTGTCAGGCCCATGTATTCCAGAGCCCGTTTCTTGGAGTCGCGGCGGTTTTCCTCGGGGATATCATCCGGATTCGGCACCACGCCTTCGACGGAGACGACATCTTCCGGCGACGAGCCCCAGGAAACGATCGGCGGCAGGTTGGCGGCATCCAGCTCGACAACCTTGTCGAAATAGGCGTCAGCGTCGGAATGAAGCGTCTTCCAGTAGGCCAGCGCCATGTCCCAGGCTTCGCCCTTGGGAGCCTTCGGCCGGCCGTTGATATAGGCAAAGGTGGTTTCGTCCGGCGCGATCAGACCCGCACGGGCGCCGGCCTCGATCGACATGTTGCAGACCGTCATGCGGCCTTCCATGGACAGCGAGCGGATCGCTTCGCCGGCATATTCGATGACGTAGCCGGTGCCGCCGGCGGTGCCGATCTTGCCGATGATCGCCAGCACGATGTCCTTGGCGGTGACCCCGGCCGGGATCTTGCCCTCGACCTTCACCAGCATGTTCTTGGCTTTTTTCTGGATCAGCGTCTGGGTGGCCAGAACGTGCTCCACTTCCGAAGTGCCGATGCCGTGGGCCAGCGAGCCGAAAGCGCCGTGGGTCGACGTGTGGCTGTCGCCGCACACGATCGTCATGCCTGGCAGGGTAAAGCCCTGTTCCGGACCGACGATGTGAACGACGCCCTGGCGCATGTCCAGCTCGGAATAGTATTCGACGCCGAACTCGGCGGCATTCTTGGCCAGCGTCTCGACCTGCAGCGCGGATTCCGGATCGTCGATGCCGTGGCGGCGGTCGGTGGTCGGCACGTTGTGATCGACCACGGCCAGCGTCTTCTGCGGCTGGCGCACCTTGCGGCCCGCCATGCGCAGGCCTTCGAACGCCTGCGGGCTGGTGACTTCATGCACCAGGTGGCGGTCGATATAGAGCAGGCCGGTGCCGTCCGGCTGCATGTCGACCGCGTGGTCGTCCCAGATCTTGTCGTAAAGCGTGCGTGCCTTGGCCATGGGTCTCTCCTCAGTCCAGCCGGGCCGTCGTCAAACCCGTTAAGGTTTGCGGTTCGCCCGGTGATGCCCTGTCGCGGCGCGTCATGCCGCAAGGGTCTATCCTCGTTTATCGTAGCTAGTGAATGACGCAGCGCCGCTTCAAGGTCAAGCGTTCCGAGTTGAGCTGAATTCAACTGGGATTGACCCGCCACAGCCAGAAACAAAAAAG
Organism: Roseibium sp. Sym1; assembly: GCF_027359675.1. Classification (NCBI taxonomy): domain Bacteria; kingdom Pseudomonadati; phylum Pseudomonadota; class Alphaproteobacteria; order Hyphomicrobiales; family Stappiaceae; genus Roseibium; species Roseibium sp. Sym1. Next base: position 1,695,506 of record NZ_CP114786.1, on the reverse strand, counting down.
GCGGCCCATCGGGCCGCCTTTCGAAAACCGTTTCGCCGGTTCTGCTTATTCTGCTGCGGAATCCGCGGCAGCAGCAGCTGCGGCCGCATCCTTTGCAGCCTGCTTGGCTTCGGCTGCAGCCGCCTTGGCAGCAGACACTTCCGCGCGCACTTCTTCGTTGAGGCGCTTGGAACGGACATTGGTGTTTTCCACGATACGGGCGGACTTGCCGCGGCGGTCGCGCAGGTAGTAGAGCTTCGCGCGGCGGACTTTACCGCGGCGGACAACTTCCACGCCTTCCAGCATCGGGGAGTAGACCGGGAAGACACGCTCGACGCCTTCGCCGTAAGAAATCTTGCGCACCGTGAAGCTCTCGTTGATGCCGCCGCCGGAACGGGCGATGCAGACACCTTCATAAGCCTGGGTACGGGTACGGGTACCTTCGGTGACGCGCACGTTCACGCGCACGGTGTCACCCGGAGAAAATTCCGGCAGCTTGCGCTGCTCTTCGATTTTCGCCATTTCCTCAGCATTGAGCTGCTCGATGATGTTCATGGCATATTTCCCTTTTCAATTACAAAGCGGTCAGAGCGTTGTCCGGTTCGAGGCCGGAAACGGGTTCACCGACTTTGGGCCATGCTTGCATATCCGCCGGATTTCCTGAACACTTTCCTGACGTTGGACCGAGTCCCCGGAAGCAGGTCCTCCTAACGGAAGACATAACTTCACCCAGCTTCGGCGCGCGTATACAGGATTTTTGGCCGAGTGTCATCTACCAATGTGCACGAAGCTTTCGAAATTGCAGTCACGCCTCATTTGCGTCGCTCGTGGCAATTAGGATCTTTTCATAAGATTTTTTGAGGTCGGCATGTTGCTATCTGTTCTTCTTAATCGAATGCTTCGTTTATTTTCTATTGCATTTGTTAGTTCTCTGGTTAGCGCATGTTCAATAGAATCCAGATACGGAATCAATCTAACAAACAAATTTACATATGAATCATGTCTTTCTGAAGCCACACAAAACCGGGTAAAAACTTCAATTGGAGCAAGGACTGAAGAAGGGCCCGTTCTTTTTGAGGACTACATTCCAGAGAAACGAATTAGTGATAAAGAATACGAAAAATCTAGAGACTGTTACCAAAGAAATCTTGAGTACCTATACGGAGATTCACCGGATCTTGAAAAATACCTAGGCCCTCAATCCACGTCGTCCTCGTCCGCCATATAGGCGTCCCAGAGATCCGGGCGGCGGTCGCGGGTGAGCCGTTCGGCTTCCGACATGCGCCATTCGTGGATCTTCTGGTGATTGCCCGAGGTCAGCACCTCAGGGATCGTCAGGCCCTCGAATTCCGCGGGCCGCGTGTAATGCGGGTGTTCCAGGAGGCCGGTCTCGAAGCTTTCCGTGTCCGCGCTTTCCATGTTGCCCATGACACCCGGGATCAACCGGATGACGGCGTCCAAAAGCGTGATGGCGCCGATCTCGCCGCCGGAGAGGATGTAGTCACCGATGGAGACTTCTTCGAGGTTCCGCGCATCGATCACCCGCTGGTCGACGCCTTCGAAGCGGCCGCAGACGATCACGGCGCCCGGGCCTTCGGCGAGCTGGTGGGCGCGCTTCTGGGTGAACGGCTCCCCGCGCGGGCTCATCAGGAGCTTCGGCCGCGGATCCTCTTCCGGCGCTGCCGCATCGATGGCTTTTGCGAGAATATCGGCACGCAGCACCATGCCGGCGCCGCCGCCCGCCGGCGTATCGTCGACCGAGCGGTGCCTGTCAGTGGCAAAGTCGCGGATCTGGCTGGTTTCCAGCTGCCACAGGCCCTTGTCGAGCGCGCGGCCGGACAGGCTGTGGCCGAGCGGCCCCGGAAACATGTCCGGATAAAGCGTCAGAATGGTCGCCTTGAAAGCCATGGGGCAGCTGTTTTCCCGCTAAAATCCTGATTTCATTCAAAAATGACCTTTTGGTTAAAGGTCCGTTTACCCAGTTCGATGAATTCCTGTGATTTTCACAAGGTAATTTTCAAACGGAAAGCTCTGATTAAGGCTCCGTCCCTAGTGTGGCAAGAGCGTTTCAATCGGGTCTTTTATCGTGGCCAAGTTTCCAGTCTTTCGTCTGAACCTTCCCGGGTTCATCCAGACCTATGTCGATCGGCATTATCTCGACATTTCCCTGAGCCGCGTGTTGCCGCTGGCCGCGCTGATGACCTTTGGCGTGCTGGTTGGCCTGGTGTTCAACACCGGCGTCGGCCACCCCTATGACAAGGTCATCCATATCGGCTTCTTCGCGCTGCTGACCCTTTCGATCCACGCGCTGTTCTGCTGCCGGCTGCGCATCTCCGCTGTCGTCGCCTTCGGCATGGGGCTTGGCGGCGAAGTCGTCCAGGGCTTTCTGCCGCATCACGAGATGTCCCTGCAGGACGCGGTTGCCAACGGGATCGGCGTTGCCCTGATTGTCGCGCTGATCGCGCTGATCCGCTCCGAGACCCGCCAGGCGGTTCGTGAGGAAAGCCAGCAAGAAGATCTCGATCTGGGTCAGATGGGGCTTGAGCCCGTGCGCACGCGCTATTTGTCGGGCGCGTCTTCGGAAGGCTCCGGGGCTCCCTCAGAGAAATAGTCCTCCGGCAGGTCCGCCCGCACCAGTCCTTCGTCCAGGCTGATCTCGGGCACAAACTCCTTCGTGAACGGGATGTAGAAGGTTCGCCCGCGCTTTGGCCGGATCTCGAGTAGGTCCCCGGCACCGAAATCCTGCACCGCCACGATCTTGCCGAGCGTGTCGCCGCCCTGGTCGATGACGTCGAGACCGTTCAGGTCGGAATAGTAGAATTCGTCTTCGTCAGGTTCGGGCAACTGGTCACGGGAGACATAGAGCTCGGTCCCGTTCAGCTCCTCGGCCTGGTTGCGGTCGGTGATGCCCTTGAACCGGGTCACCACAACCGTCTTCTGCACCCGCGCCTTTTCCACTTCAAAGGACCGCTTGCCGTCCTTCGTGGTCAGGATGCCATAATCGGCAAAGGAGAGCGGATCGTCGCCGAACGGCTTGACCCGCACTTCCCCGCGAATGCCGTGGGCGGCACCGATCCTGGCCATGAGCACCTTCTGATCGTCTGACGACATGTCACAAGGTCTCCGTCACAGGTACCGGTGCGTCCAGGGTCATCTGCTTATTCGGCAGCAGCTTCTTCGGAAGCGGCTTCTTCCGCCGGCTCGGCAGCGGCTGCAGCAGCTTCTTCTTCAGCCTGACGCTTGGCTTCCACGCGTTCCTTCGCCTTGGCGCCCAGCTCGGCCTTCTTCGGGTTGTTGCGCGGCTCGCGCTTCAGCAGGCCGGCGGTGTCCAGGAAACGATGCACGCGGTCGGTCGGCTTTGCGCCGTTGTCGAGCCAGTACTGAATGCGCTCGACATTCAGCTGCACGCGGTTTTCGGAATCCTTCGGCAGCATCGGGTCGTAGGAACCGACCTTCTCGATGAAGCGGCCATCGCGCGGGGAGCGGATGTCAGCGACGACGATGCGGTAATACGGGCGTTTCTTGGAACCGCCGCGTGCCAGGCGAATTTTCGTAGCCATTCTATTTCTCCAGTTTTTTCAGTTGCCGGCTTCAGCGGCAATGGCTTCGTGGTGCCGGATTACTTCCCGAACGATGAAGTTCAGGAACTTTTCGGCAAAGTCAGGATCGAGATTGGCGTCGCAGGCAAGCTGACGCAGCCGTTCGATCTGAATCTTCTCCCGCGCCGGATCGGCCGGCGGCAGGTCGTTGGTGGCTTTCAGGACACCCACCTTCTGGGTGCACTTGAACCGTTCGGCGAGCATGTGAACCAGCGCCGCGTCGATGTTGTCGATCGAAGACCGCAGGGCCTTCAGCTCCTGAAGCGCGGCGCTGTCTCCCAACCGGGATTCCGCTTCGCTCATCGTTTCTTGCCCTTGCCCATGCCCGGGAGGCCGGGAAGTTTCGGACCGCCGAGGCCCGGAAGACCCGGCATTCCCGGAGGCAGGCCGGCGCCGCCAAGGCCACCGGGCAAGCCTTTCGGCAGCTCCATGCCGCCGGGCAACTGCCCGGACTTGGCCATTTCCTCGAGCTGCTTCGGATCGACATCCGGCATGCCGCCGCCCATGCCGCCCATCAGCTTGCCGAGCATGCCCTTGCCCTTGCCCATCTTCTTCATCATGTCCGCCATCTGGCGGTGCATCTTCAAAAGCTTGTTGACCTCGGCCACCTGCACGCCGGACCCGGCGGCGATGCGCTTCTTGCGGCTGGCTTTCAGAAGGTCGGGCTTCTTGCGCTCGGTCGGCGTCATCGACTGGATGATGGCAACCTGGCGCTTGAACATCTTGTCATCGATGTTGGACGCCTCGATCTGCTTCTTCATCTTGCCGACGCCCGGCAGCATGCCCATCATGCCGGACATGCCCCCCAGCTTTTCCATCTGCTTGAGCTGTTCGGCGAGATCGTCCAGGTCGAAATGACCCTTCTGCATCTTCTTCGCCATCTTCGCGGCCTGTTCCGCGTCGATGGCCTCGGCCGCCTTTTCCACCAGCGAGACGATGTCGCCCATGCCGAGAATGCGGTCGGCGATCCGCTTCGGATGGAAATCTTCCAGTGCGTCTGATTTTTCGCCGGTCCCGATCAGCTTGACCGGCTTGCCGGTGACCGCCTGCATCGACAATGCGGCACCACCGCGGCCGTCACCATCCATACGGGTGAGCGCGATGCCGGTGATGCCGACGCGTTCGTCGAAACTCTGCGCCAGGTTGACGGCGTCCTGACCGGTCAGGCTGTCGGCAACGAGCAGGATTTCATGCGGCTGGGCGGCGGCCTTGACATCGGCCATCTCCACCATCAGCGGCTCGTCGATATGGATACGGCCGGCGGTATCGAGCATGACCACGTCATAGCCGCCCAGCTTGGCGGCGGACATGGCCCGCTTGGCGATCTCGACCGGGCCCTGGCCCTCGATGATCGGCAGCGTGTCGACGTCGTTCTGCTCGCCGAGCACCTTGAGCTGCTCCTGCGCCGCCGGGCGGCGGGTGTCGAGCGAGGCCATCAGCACCTTGCGCTTGTCGCGCTGGGTCAGGCGGCGGGCGATCTTCGCCGTGGTCGTCGTCTTACCGGAGCCCTGCAGGCCGACCATCATGATCGCCACCGGTGCCGGGGCGTTCAGGTCGATCGGCTGGCCTTCCGTGCCGAGCATTTCCACCAGCTGGTCATGAACGATCTTCACGACCATCTGGCCCGGTGTCACCGATTTGACCACTTCCGCGCCAACCGCGCGGTTGCGGACCTTGTCGGTGAACGACCGCACGATCGGCAGCGCGACGTCAGCTTCGATCAGCGCGCGGCGGATTTCGCGCAGCGCCTCGTTGACGTCGTTTTCCGACAGCGCACCGCGGCCGGTGAGCTTGTCGAAAATACCGCTTAGTCGATCGGACAGGCTTTCAAACATCAGAAGTCCTTGAGCATTGAACGTTTCGGGAAATCTCCCGAACCATATGGGCGACCGCCGCTCAAATCCAACCGGAGCTGCTTCATGCAAAGCAGTTTGGCACCCGAGGGCGCATCGCGCTGTCGGGTGTTGACCTCCGGGCACTCTTTACACCTGTGCGGGTCCCGGTCGGCGGATTGAATTGTCGGTCACTCGTATGGAGTTGGCGGGGATATGCCTGAAAGAGGACCGAGAGTCAAGGAAGGTGGCGGATTTCCGTGAATTGCCGCCTCAACAGTCCTTGCGCTTCTTCAAGAGCTGTCACCCCGGACAAGCGCAGCGCAGATCCGGGGCCTACTCGCATCGCAGCTTGCGGAAGCTGTGGACCTTGTCTCAAGGAGGTAGTGCATAGTTCGGCTGCTCTGGAAATGAGTGGGCCCCGGATCTCCCTTCGGTCGTCCGGGGTGACACTGAACGCAAAGCAACTGTCGGCGCACTTTACGCGCTTTCCCCACACTTAGCTCAAACCATCAGCGCGTTCGTGCTGATCGCAATCGAGGTCAGGATGGCGGCGGTGAGCAGAACCGCTGCCAGACCCAGCAGAAGCCCCAGGATGACCACCAGCCCGTCGCGTTCGACGATGCCGACGCCGGCAATGAACAGCGCCGTTGCGGGAAACCAGCCGCTGAGCGGCACGGGCAGGAACAGCGTGAACGCGATCACGAAGAGCGCGAACCCGAGCGTACGTTCGTTTCTCGCAGCGAACAGACCCTCGTAGCGCTGGATCAGCATGCGCTCCAGCCGGCGGGTGACGGGACGCATGCGCGCCATCGTCCGCCTCAGCTTGGTGTGGTCGAGCTTCAGGCGCGCGAGCGGCCCAGGCAGTTTCACATGCGGGAAACCGAGCACCATCTGGAACGTGGTGACCAGCACGGGCAGACCGGTAATGAGAGAGGAGCCGGGCGGCAACGGCAGAAGCGTCAGCAGGGAAAACAGCACGATTGCCCAGCCGAACGAGGTCTCGCCCAGGGCAGACAGCAAGTTGCCGAGCGTCAGTGTGCCGTTCCGGTGCTGATCGCGAGATGTCCGCAGGATCGGCAGCGACAGCGAAGGTCTTCGGCGTCTCTCGCCCTGCATTCAAGTTTTCCGTTACAGATTCCAAGTGGCGCAGGGTCTAGCATTCCGGCCGCAATAAATCCAACGCCGAGTGGCGCCAAGCTGATCATGCCGCAGCTCGTCGGAGCGATCGGGGTCCGCGCGGATTCGCGCCGTCAGCTCCGCTTCGATGTTTCGTACTGTGCCGAAACCTCGTAATAGTCGTTGAAGCCGATCCGCTGCCTGAGTTCCTTGAAATCCATCAGGTCCGGTGTCCGGTCCTGATCGGACCTGAGCTGGTCCAGGGTCTTCACCATCGCCTTCATCGCGCTGGCCATCAGGGTCAGCGGATAAGCGGCGATGGCGTAGCCGATGTCCCGAAGCTCCTTGTGGGAGAGCTCCGGGGTTTCGCCGCCTTCGACGATGTTCGCCATTTTCGGCCCGGGCAGTTCCCGGCAGATCTCCTGCATCTCGGCCACCGTCTTGGGCGCCTCGACAAAGAGAATGTCCGCCCCGAGCTCCTTGTACCTTGCGGCCCGGTCGATAGCCTCGCCAAGCCCGTGCTCGTGACGCGCGTCGGTCCGCGCCAGGATGAGGATGTCCGCGCCCGCCTCCCGCGCGTCGACGGCCGCCCGGATCCGGTCGAAGGCTTCTTCCCGGCCGACCACCGCCTTGCCCGGCGTGTGGCCGCAGCGCTTCGGCGCCACCTGGTCCTCGATCATCACGGCAGCCGCCCCGGCCCGGGCCAGACCGGAGACGGTGCGCCGCACATTCATGGCATTGCCATAGCCGGTGTCACCGTCGGCAATCAGCGGGATGGTGAGGGATTCGGTGATGTTGCGCGCCTGGTCGAGCACTTCCGCATAGGACATCAGCCCGAGATCCGGCTGACCGATCCGCGACGCGGACGTGGCAAAACCGGACATGAAGGTCAGATCGAAGCCCCCCTGTTCGATCAGCTTGGCCGACAGGGCATCAAAGCAGCAGGGCATGACATGAAGCTTGTCCAGCGCCAGAAGGGCGCGCAGCGTTTCGGCCGGAGACGGCATGTTTCCAATAACCTCAGAGCTTGAAGGGAATATAGAGCGCCAGGTCGGTCCAGACATAAAGGATCACGACCGAGAGCAGCATGAGCAACAGGAACGGCAGCACACCCCGCGAGACATCCGTCAGACCCGCCTTGGCAACCGACTGGATGACATAGAGATTGAGCCCGACCGGCGGCGTGATCAGCGCGCATTCGACCATCACCACCATGTAGACACCGAACCAGACCGGGTCGATGCCCAGCGCCAGGGCCGCCGGCAGCAGAACGGGCGTCATGATCAGCACCATGGACAGCGCCTCGAACACCAGGCCCATCACCAGAAGCACGATCGAGACAACAACAATGAAGGTGAGCGGCGTGTCGATGGTCTGGCTGATGAAGACCGAGATGTCCTGCGGGATCCGGTAAAGCGTGATCGCCTTGCCGAACACCTTGGCGCCTGCGACGATCAAAAGGATCGCGACCGTGGTGACCATGCTGTCGAAGATCGCTTCCCGGAAGGCCTTGAAAGTCAGGCGCCGCATGGCCAGAGTGATCACCAGCGCTCCGGCAAGGCCCAGGGCCGCCGCTTCGGTCGGCGTTGCCGCGCCCGTATAGATCACGCCGATCACGTAACCGGCCAGCAACACGGCCGGCAAGGCACGAAGCGTCGCGAGACCCCGCTCGTTCCACCCGGTCGCGGGCTCAGGTTTGAAACCGCCGAACCAGCGCGCGTAGATCATCGAGAACACGATGAACATTGCCACCAGCAGCAGGCCCGGGCCGATCCCGGCCAGGAACAGATCGAGCACCGACTGTTCGGTGACGAAGGCATAGACGATCATCGGAATGGAGGGCGGAATGAGAATTCCAAGCGTGCCGCCTGCAGCCAGCAGGCCGTAAACGAATCGTTTCTGGTAACCCCTGCCGATCATTTCCGGGATGGCAACGGTGCCGATTGTCGCCGCTGTCGCCACCGAGGACCCGGAAATGGCGGCGAAGATGCCGCAGGACAGGATCGTCGCCACCGCCAGGCCGCCCGGCCAGTGGCCGACCCAGGCATGAACGGCCGCGAACAGGTCCCGTCCGACACCGCCCTTCAACAGGACGTTCGACATCAACAGGAACAACGGCACGGCCAGCAGGATGAACCCGTCCAGCGTCGACAGGATCGCCTGCGGTGCCATCAGCGGCGAGAATCCACCGAGCACCAGCATGGCAAGACCGAGACCGCCCAGCGCAAAGGCCACCGGGACGCGAATGAGCAACAGCGCGAACAGCGCCGCAAGGATCAGGATCACGGTCATGTGGCGGCACCATCGTGCGAACCGGCATCTCCAGGCTCGATGCCGCGCATCGCCTTGCCGATTTCGATCAGGGCCTGCAGGAAAAGGAGCGTGAATCCGACGGGAACCGCCAGTTCCGAGATCCAGATCGGCAGGTCCAGCATGGATCCGGTGGTCCGGCCCCGTTCGAAGGACTCATAGAAGATGCCCCCGCCCTTCCAGGCGACAACCGCGCTGAAGGCGGCGATGGCGGTCATGGCGAGTGCCTGGCACAGCCGGCGACCCGTCCGGTTCAGGCGCTCGGTCAGGACATCGACCGCGATATGGCGGTTGGCCGAGAGCAGCCAGGGCATCGCGATCAGGGTGCCCCAGATCAGGCAGAGCTGCGACAGCTCCGCAGCCCAGATGGTCGGGGCGACAAACAGGTAGCGCGCGGCCACTTCGTAGGAGAGCATGCCACCGGCCAGGAAAAACAGCAGCGCCGCAATCCAGGCCAGCGCCAAGAGGAGATGGGACAAGGCTTTCATGAAGTCACCCGGCGCCAGTTCACGCCGGTTCGGCAAACTGGAGAATGAAGAGGATCGGACGGGGAAACGGCCGGCTGAGAGCCGGCCGTTTCAATCGAATGGAAACGCGAAGCTCAGAGCTTCTTCGCGGCGTCCATGACGGACTTGCCGAGATCGCCGGTCTTTTCGACATAGGCGTCATAGACAGGCTGGCTGACGGCCTTCCAGGCGGCCATTTCCTCGGCCGTCGGCGTGTAGACGGTCATGCCGTTCTCTTCCGCCGCCGCATAGGCATTGGCCTCGATCTGCGACATGCGATCACGCACATCCGCTTCCGCCTTCAGCGCCGCCGCCTGGATGATCTCCTTGTGTGCATCCGGAAGACCGTTCCAGAAATCGGTGTTCACCACGACGATGAACTCGATATCGGCGTTGTTGGTGACGGTGATCGTGTCCATCACGTCCCAGAGCTTGCGCGATTTCACGCCCGAAACACCGGTCATGCCGATATCGACCGTGCCGCGCTGATAGGCGAGATACTGTTCGGAGCCGGAAATCAGCGTCGGCGCACCGCCGGCCGCCGTTACGAAATCGCCCAGGGTCTTGCCGAAGACACGGACCTTCTTGCCCTTCATGTCCTCAGGCGTTTTCACCGCCGCGTCGTTGGACAGCATGATCGCGCCGCCATAGGCCTGCCACCACAGGACCGTGGACCCGGTTTCCTTGATGGCCTCGTCCAGCGGTCCGCGCACGGGCGAACCCGGAGCAACCGCGGCCCTGACCTTTTCTTCCGTGTCGAACAGGAACGGCTGGTAGAAAATGTCGACAGCGGGCACATCGCCGACATAACGCGTCAGCGAGGCGACGCCCATCTCGATCGCACCGGATCCGACAGCCGCCGGGACTTCCTTGTCCTTGTAGAGCTGCGCGGAATCGTAGATCTCGACGGCGATGTCACCGTTTGAGTTTTTCTCCACTTCTTCCTTGAACAGCTGCAAATTCTGGCCGAGATGGCTCGTCAACGGCAATTGCAGCGAAATGCGGAGTGTCGTGTCCGCGGCCTGTGCCGAACCGGCCGCAAGACCGAGCGCCAGGGCAGCACCCATGGCCCAGGAAATTACTTTCATGATGTTCCTCCCAATGAACAGCGGCAGTCTGGCAAACGGCACAGGGAGGGTCAATATAGATCACAGCTAGGAAAGACTGACGTTTTCTCAACTATGATCGCGGCCCCCAATGATCTTGCCGCCGTTTCCTGCCCGCCCGGACGAAAGCGCCCGCCAGAATCCTTGCATTTTGCACTGCACAGGCAGATAAGAAGGGTCTTTTGAAACGCATGCCTGCTGGCTTTGTCTGCTGATCGGCCCGGATGAATCGTCAATGAATTATCGCACCATTGCGTTGCCGATCGGACGCCTGCTTATCCTGATTTCACTGATGATGATCCTGCCGGCGATTGCGGACGTCTTCGCCAGGAATCCCGACTGGCAGGTGTTTCTGATCTCCGCTGTTGTCCTGGCCACTGCCGGTGTCCTGACCACCATCGCCTTTCACGGCCAGCGGCCGCCGGGCAATTTCCGCGAGGCCATCATCTTCGTGAATGCCGCCTGGTTCGTGTTTTCCCTGGCCGGCGCCATTCCGCTTTACGCCAGCGAGCTCGGCATCAGCTTCACGGACGCCTTTTTCGAAACCGCGTCCGGCCTGACCACGACCGGCTCGACGATCCTCACGGGTCTCGATGACATGCCGCCAGGCATCCTGTTGTGGCGCGCCCTGCTGCAGTGGGTCGGCGGTATCGGCGTCATTGCCATAGGTATCTGGCTGTTGCCGGGCCTCAGGGTCGGCGGCAGCCAGCTCTTCGCCCTGGAAACCTCCGAAACCGCCAACAAGCCCTATGGCCATGTCGGTCCGTTCATTTTCCGGCTGCTCGCGCTCTATGCGGGCCTCAGCCTGGCCTGCATCACCCTTTACGTCCTGTGCGGGATGACGCTGTTCGAAGCCATCGTTCATGCCATGACCACGGTATCGACCGGCGGGTTTTCGACCTCCGACCAGTCCTTCGGCCAGTTCCAGGGCATTGCCGTCTACTGGGTGGCGATCCTGTTCATGATCGCCTCCAGCGTGCCGTTTCTCTACCTCATTCGCGGCATCGAGCGCCGACGCGCGGCCTACGACGTCCAGATCGCCCTGCTTCTGACCATCGTCCTGGTGGCGGCCTTCGGTGTCTTCTATTTCGAACGTTACATCGTCCATGACACCCCGTTCCACATGTTCACCCTGGCCGTGTTCAACGTGGTGTCGGTCCTTTCGACCACGGGTTATGCGGCCAACGACTATCTTCAGTTCGGACCCGCCGTCATCGCGATCTTCTTCGTGCTGACCTTCTTTGGCGGCTGTGCAGGGTCCACCTCCGGCGGCTTCAAGATGTTCCGCGTTGCCATTCTGGTCAGCCATTTCCGCGGCCTTCTGAAGCGCATGGTCCGCCCCCACAGGGTCGTCGACACGAAGTACCAGGGCCGGTCCGTCTCCAACGCGGTCCTGGAAGGTGTCTTCGTCTTTGCCGTTGTCTATGCCGGTGCCTTCGCGGCCTTTTCGCTGGTCTACATGGCCCTCGGACTGGATCTTCAGACCGCCCTGAGCGCGTCGATCACGGCACTTGCCAATGTCGGTCCCGGCGTCGGCGACACGATCGGTCCCTCCGGCACCTTCCAGTCCCTGCCGGAAATCGCCAAGTGGTTCCTGGCTTTTGAGATGATCCTGGGCCGGCTGGAAATTCTCGGCGGCATTCTCCTGCTGACGCCGGATTTCTGGTGCGACTGACGAGCCACCTCCCCAAACGGAGAAAACCACCGCCGGCGTGACCTCCGGCGGTGGTTCTCTTGCGTCCGTTCACATCAGGCGACCTGGAGGTTGAACCAACCTGTTGGGGGGATCGCCCGATGCCGCAATTACGGTTGAACGGTCGCGAACTCTTCCGGATCCAGGAGGCTGTCCTGGTTGGCATCGGCTGCATTGAAAAGGTCTTCCGACATGGTCGGCACGGCGGCTGTGATTTCCTCGAAGCTCACGAAGCCGTCCTGGTCGCTGTCGACCGCCTGAAAGGACATGCCCTGGGCGAGCGCCGCGGAAGACACGGTGAATGCACCGATGAGAAGAGCAGCCGTAAGACGTTTGGACATGATATGACCTCCAACTGTTTGGGTCGTTTCGGGCCGTCCCCACTGTGCCGCCTCTTGGCGGCGGACGGTCCCGCTGTTCCGTCTGTCCGCCGGGCCCCTGCGACCCGCCGAACCGGAACGGGGCAAACTGTGCTGAGCGATCGCGACCGTCAAAGGGCCGCTCTTTGGAACCTTCGGGGCAATGTTGTGTCGGAGTATTACGATCAGCCACAGGCCAGTCGGAATATTGTCACTTTTGATGATTTCGGGCGAAACTGCGGCTGGTGAATATCTTCGTTTTCTCGATAAGATATTGAAAATAAAGTTCTTTATAGTTTACCCAAAAACAACCGGTGTATTACACCAGGGTCCTGTCTGCCACTGGATCGCGGTCACGCGTAATCGCGCGAGCCAAAAATCGCCGAACCGACCCGGACATGGGTGGCGCCGAAACCGACGGCGACGGAGTAGTCCGCGGACATGCCCATGGAGAGCTGCGCGAGACCGTTGCGCCTGGCGATCTTTTCCAGCAGCGCGAAATGTTCTCCGGGTGCTTCCTCCACCGGCGGAATGCACATCAGGCCGACAATGTTCAGCCCGACCTCGTCCCGGCAATACCGGACAAAATCGTCGACGTCCCTTGGAGCAATACCGGCCTTTTGCGGTTCTTCGCCGGTGTTGACCTGGATGAAACAGGGCAGATGCCGGTCCTGTTTGTCCATCTCGGCTTTCAACGCCTTGGCGATCTTCGGCCGGTCCACTGTGTGAACGACATCAAACGTGGCCACCGCTTCCTTGGCCTTGTTCGACTGGAGCGGTCCGATCAGATGAAGTTCGATATCGGCAAATTCCTCGCGCAGGCCCGGCCACTTGTGCATCGCTTCCTGCACCCGGTTTTCACCGAAAACCCGCTGACCCGCGCCCAGAACGGGCCGGATGTCATCCGCTTCAAAGGTCTTTGAAACCGCGATCAGGGTAACGGATCCCGGATCCCGGCCATGGTCGCGTTCCGCATCGCGGATGTCCGCTTTCACGGTCTCAAGACGGTCTGTGGCGGCGTTCATGGTGTTTCCTCGGGACTTCCGTGATCGGACAGGGGCCTTTCTCTTATGCCCGGCGGGCAAGTAATCTCAAGTGCAAGTTCCGTCACGGGTGACCGCATCCCCCGACATCTCAAGCCCTCCGCCCTGGCGCCAGCACCGGAAATCCGGCTAGATCCGGCCCCGATACTTTACGAATGCGGCATTGCGACATAAACAGGCACCTGCAAGATCATTCGCTTCTCGCATGTTGACCGCGGACACGATTTCTGGTGACAGTCCGGCAGTCAATCATTTCAGCAAATCCGCCGGGTCCGGCGGCAAGAACAAACGGCACACTGGATGGCAACGGAACGGTACAATGCGCGCGAAGTGGAAGCGCGCTGGCAGAAGATCTGGAACGACAAGGACGTCTTCGTCACCCACAACGACGATCCCCGGGACAAATACTATGTCCTGGAAATGTTCCCCTACCCGTCCGGCCGCATCCACATGGGCCATGTGCGCAATTACGCCATGGGCGACGTGGTTGCCCGCTTCAAGCGTGCCAAGGGTTTCAACGTCCTTCACCCGATGGGCTGGGACGCCTTCGGCATGCCGGCGGAAAACGCGGCCATGCAGAACAAGGTCCATCCCAAGGACTGGACCTACGAAAACATCGCCACCATGCGCGACCAGCTCAAGATCATGGGGCTGTCCCTCGACTGGAGCCGGGAATTCGCCACCTGCGATGTCGGCTATTACACCCAGCAGCAGCGCCTGTTCCTGAAATTCCTGGAAGCGGGCCTGGTCTACCGCAAGAACGCCAAGGTCAACTGGGACCCGGTCGACATGACGGTGCTTGCGAACGAGCAGGTGATCGACGGCCGCGGCTGGCGCTCCGGCGCGCTGGTGGAACAGCGTGAACTGACCCAGTGGTTCTTCAAGATCTCCGACTATTCGGAAGACCTGCTGGAAGCGATCGACACGCTCGACCGCTGGCCGGACAAGGTCCGGCTGATGCAGAAGAACTGGATCGGCCGGTCAGAGGGCCTGCGCGTGCGTTTCGAGTTCACCGAGGCGGCACCGACCGGCGACAAGACGCTCGAAATCTTCACCACCCGTCCGGACACCTTGTTCGGCGCGTCCTTCATGGGCCTGTCGCCGGACCACCCGATCTCGGTGAAACTGGCGGAGAACAACCCGGAGCTGAAAGCCTTCATCGAAGAATGCCGCAGGGTCGGAACTTCTGAAGAAGCTATTGAAAAAGCAGAGAAAAAGGGCATCGACACCGGCCTGCGCGTCAGGCATCCTCTGGACGCCTCGCTGGAGTTGCCGGTCTATGTCGCCAACTTCATCCTGATGGACTACGGCACCGGCGCGATCTTCGCCTGCCCGGCCCATGACCAGCGCGACCTCGATTTCGCCCGCAAATACGGCCTCGACGTAAAGCCGGTCGTGCTGCCGAAGGACGCCGACGCCGCCACCTTCTATGTCGGCGACGAAGCCTTCACGGACGACGGCACCATCTTCAATTCCGATTTCCTGGACGGGCTCTCCATCCCGGACGCCAAGGAAGCCATCGCGCAGAAGCTGGAATCGATCGCGGTGGACGGTGCGCCGCAGGGCGAACGCCAGGTGAACTACCGCCTGCGCGACTGGGGCATTTCGCGCCAGCGCTACTGGGGCTGCCCGATCCCGGTCATTCACTGCGACGATTGCGGCATGGTGCCGGAGAAGGACGAGAACCTGCCGGTGCAGCTGCCGGACGACATCAATTTCGACAAGCCGGGCAATCCGCTCGATCGTCACCCGACCTGGCGCGACACGACCTGCCCGAGCTGCGGCAAGCCGGCACGGCGCGAGACCGATACCATGGACACGTTTGTCGACAGCTCCTGGTATTTCGCCCGTTTCACCGCTCCGGACTGTGACCAGCCGACCGACCCTGACGCCGCAAACGGCTGGCTGCCGGTCGACCAGTATATCGGCGGCATCGAGCACGCGATCCTGCACCTGCTCTATTCCCGCTTCTTCACCCGGGCCATGCAGAAGGTCGGCGCGCTCGACCTGAAGGAACCGTTCAAGGGCCTGTTCACGCAAGGCATGGTCACGCACGAAACCTACCGTGCCGGTGAAGGCGCCAACGGCCGCTGGGTCGCCCCGGCAGACATTCGGATCGAAGATGTTGACGGCAAACGACGCGCAGTGCTCGTGGAAACGGGCGAGGACGTCACCATCGGCTCGATTGAAAAGATGTCTAAGTCGAAGAAGAACACCGTTGATCCGACCGACATCATCGATACTTACGGTGCCGACACTGCCCGCTGGTTCATGCTGTCCGACAGCCCGCCCGAGCGCGACGTGATCTGGACCGAGGACGGTGTCCAGGGCGCCTGGCGCTTCGTCCAGCGTGTCTGGCGTCTGATCGGCGACATCGCCGAGAAGATCGAACCGCGCAGCGGCCGCGCACCGGAAGTTGACGGCAAGGCGCTCGACCTGCGCCGTGCCTGCCACAAGACCCTGCACGCGGTCACCGGCGATCTGGAAAACCTCGGCTTCAACCGCGCCGTCGCCCGGCTCTACGAACTGGTCAACACGATCAGCAAGACCTTCAATGACGGTGCGGACGATTCCGGCACCGAGTTCGCGGTCCGCGAGGCTGCCGATTACCTGGTGCAGATGATGGCGCCGATGATGCCGCACCTGGCAGAGGAATGCTGGTCGGCCCTGGGTCACGACAACCTGATTTCGGAGGTCAACTGGCCGGAACCGGAAGATGCTCTGCTGGTCGACGACAGCGTCACCTACCCGGTCCAGATCAATGGCAAGAAACGCGCCGAACTCTCCATTGCAAAAGAGGCTTCCAAAGAGGAGGTCGAAGCGGCTACCTTGGCACTCGAAGCCGTCAGGAAGGCACTTGAGGGCAAGCCGCCGAAAAAGATCATCGTGGTACCGCAAAGGATCGTGAATGTCGTTGTTTGACAACATCTTCCAGACCGGCGGCGCAATGCGCCGCGCCGCCCTTTGCGTCGCATTTGCTGCAGCAACGGTCTTGAGCGGATGCCAGGTCCGGCCGCTCTACGGCACCGGTACCGGAGATTTCGGCACGGTCCAGTCACCAGTGGCGGCGGAACTTGCGGCGATCGACCTTGATTCGATCAGCAACCAATACGCCAACGATGACGCAGCTCGGGTGCTTTACAACGAACTCACCTACCGCTTCGAACGCGGCGCGGGAGCACCTCCGAAAAAGTATCGCCTGAAGGTTCTGGTGGATGTCGGCAGTTCGGAAGTCGGCGTCGAGCGTTTCGCCGACGTGCCCTCCGCCTATACGACCACGATGAATTCGACCTTCGTACTCAGCGACCTTGCCACCGATGAGACGCTGATGACGGGACGCGCCTTCAAATCCGCTTCCTATGACTTCTCCAGCCAGCGCTTTGCCAACAAGCGTGCCTACCGCGACGCCCAGGAGCGGGTCGCCAAGGCGGTCGCCGACGACATTGCCGCACGGATTGCCGGCTTCTTTGCCAGCCAGTCCTGACATCCGCCGGGGAGCTGATCGGCCGTGACCGTTCTCAAAGCCGCCGAGATTGACCGGTACATTGCCAATCCCCCGGAGGCAGGCGGCGTCGTTCTCGTGTTCGGCCCCGACACCGGACTTGTCGCCGAACGAGCTACCCGTCTGGTCACCAAGGCGTCCGAGGGCGACAGCGACCCGTTCAATCTCATCAAGATCGATGCATCCGACATCAGCTCGGATCCGAATCGATTGATCGACGAGGTCCTGACCGTGCCCCTGTTCGGCGGCCGCAGGATCGTCTGGGTCAAGGACGCCAGCGGCAAGAACCTCAATCCGGCCGTGGAACCCGTGCTGAAGCTCGACGACTGGCAGACGCTCGTTGTCCTGGAAGCCGGCGACATCAAGAAGGGGGCCGGCCTGCGGAAACTGGTCGAGACCCACAAACGGGCGGTCGCACTGCCCTGTTACGCCGACAATGACCGCGGTATCGACCAGCTGATCGACGAGGAAACCCGCGAAGCCGGCCTGTCGATCACCCGCGAGGCACGCGCGGCGCTTCACAGCCTCCTCGGCGGCGACCGCATGGCCAGCCGCGGCGAACTGAAAAAGCTGTGCCTCTATGCGCTGAACAAGGGCCGGATCGAGACCGATGACATCGAAGCCATTATCGGTGACGCCTCTGCCTTCGAGATGTCCGAACTGATCGACGCGGCCGCCGGCGGCGACCTTGCCATGCTCGATCACGGCCTCGAACGCCTGGCTGACGCCGGTTCCAAGGCCTCGGTGATCGCCAACCAGACCCTGAAGCATTTCCAGCACCTGCACCGGATGCGAATCGATATCGACGCAGGAAAGCCGGCGCAGTCCGTCATCGACGGCCAACGGCCACCGATCTTCTTTTCGCGCAAGCCGAGATTTTCCCAGCAATTGCGGATCTGGTCGCTGAAGGACCTGGAACGGGCCATGGGCATCCTGAGCGAAGCCACACGCGTCTCGCGTCTCAACGACGCGCTCGGCGTCCCCGTGCTGTCCGAAGCCTTGCTGACCGTAGGGCGCGCAGCCAGGGCCCGCAGCCAACGGCGGTAGCAGGCCTACTGAACGTATTTCTCTTTTGTTTTCAATTCACTAACTACACCCACCACCGTCATCCCGAGGAGCGCTTTTGCGTCCGTTTCGAAGGATCAACGGCATACTCCTGAAGAAGCAGCCCATCCTTCGAGACGGACCTTACGGTCCTCCTCAGGACAACGGTGGTAGGATGCAGCGGCGTCAGGCAGGCCAACAAAAAACCGGAGACCGCATGACGGCTCCGGCTTCTAAAAACCAGCAATATCAGAAACTTACCGCGTCTCGACACCCAGCTTCTTGCACAGCTCGTCGAGCTGTTCCAGCGAGGTGTACTTGATCTTCAGGTCGCCTGATTCCTTGCCCGGCTTGTGACCGACGGTCACCTTCAGACCCAGCGAATCGGTCAGACGTTTTTCCAGCGACTTGGTATCGGCGTCTTTTTCCGGTTTGGCAGAGGGCGCCTTGTCTCCCTTGAGCTTGGCCAGCGCATCCGGATCCTGGGAGATCTTTTCCGCGTCGCGGACCGTCAGGCCCTTCTCGACAATCAGTTCGGCCAGCGCGGCCGGATCGTCGACGGTGATCAGCGCCCGGGCATGACCCGCTGTCAGCAGCCCCTCCGCCAGGTAGTCCTTCACGGAATTGGGCAGTTTCAGGAGCCGCATGGTGTTGGCGACATGGCTGCGGCTCTTGCCGATCACCTTGGCAAGTTCGCCCTGGCTGTAGCTGAATTCCGCCGTCAGCTGCTCGTAGCCCATCGCTTCTTCGATCGGATTGAGATCTGCGCGCTGCACGTTTTCGATGATGGCAAGCTCAAGCGCTTCCTGATCGGTAACGTCGCGGATGATGATGGGTGCTTCATGCAGTCCGGCCCTCTGCGCGGCCCGCCAGCGACGCTCGCCCGCAATGATCTCGAACCTGTCGGCCTTGCCCGCGGCCGGACGCACCAGGATCGGCTGGACGATGCCTTTGGCCTTCAAGGATTCTGCGAGATCCGCAAGATCCTTTTCGGTAAACGTCTTGCGCGGGTTGCGCGGGTTCGGTTCGAGGTGCTCGATCGGGACCTTGCGGCTGTCCCTGACGATCTTTTCAGGCGGCGCGGATGCTTCCGGGGCGGAATCCCCGATCAGGGCCGCAAGACCCCGGCCCAAACGTTTGTTCTTGACGTCTTTCTCCGCCATACCGCACCTTTTTCTTCTTATATTCCAATACCTTAATCCGCGACGACGGATCTTTTCAACCGCCGCGGACCGGAATTGTCAATTCGGACCCGAATCCAATGACCGCCGTCAGGCGGCAACCTTGCGCAGTTCGCGCTCACGCTGGATGATCTCGGACGCCAGGCGCAGATAGGCCTGGCTGCCCGCACATTTGAGATCATAAAGCAGGGCCGGCTTGCCGTAGGATGGCGCTTCCGAAATGCGAACATTGCGCGGAATGATGGTGTCATAGACCGCGTCGCCCATGGTCTCGCGCACGTCGGCGACCACCTGGCTGGAAAGATTGTTGCGGCTGTCATACATGGTCAGAACGATGCCATGAATGCTGAGCTCGGCATTGAGCGCGTTCTTGACCTGTTCGACAGTGCTGAGCAGCTGGCTGAGACCTTCCAGCGCAAAGAACTCGCATTGCAACGGCACAAGAATGGAATGGGATGCCGACAGCGCGTTGATGGTCAGGAGATTCAGCGATGGCGGGCAATCGACCAGCACATAGGTAAAGCCGATCTCCTGGAACAGGCGCGAACGGGTCAGCCCCTCGATGGCATTGCGCAGCCGGAAGGCCCGGTCACCGGTCGAGGCAATTTCAAGCTCAAGACCGAGAAGGTCCATGGTCGACGGCGCCACCCAAAGGCGTTGCACGGCGGTCTCGCGCACGGCTTCCGCCAGAGAACAGTCGCCGCTCAGGATTTCATAGGTCGACAGTTCCCTGTCCCGGTGTTCGATGCCGAGACCGGTCGAGGCATTGCCCTGGGGATCGAGATCGATCACCAGGACTTTTTCACCGATGGCTGCCAGCGCCGTGCCGAGATTGATGGCGGTCGTGGTCTTTCCCACCCCACCCTTCTGGTTCGCCAGCGCAAGGACACGCGGCTTGTCTGGAAGCATGCTCATTGCAACAATACCTTCCTGGGCTACTCCGGCCGGGCTGAAATATTGGAGAAGAGAAGCATCCGGCTCATTGGATCAATAAGGCTTTCTTTTTCTACCATGTCGAAGTGCCAACGGGCAGAGGCTTCGTTAACTTCTCTCTGAAAATCCTGACCTTTGTGGAAAACAGCTTTGGCCCCTTGCGCCGTGAACGGCTCGGCGAGCTGCAAAAGCAGATCCAGCGAGGCCAGCGCACGCGCAGACACCGCGTCCACCGGGCCATGTGTCCATGTTTTCGCAACCGATTCGATCCGGCCCGGATGCACGGTCCCTTTCGAGCCGGTTTCCCTGAGGGCCGTTCGCAAGAACGCCGCCTTGCGCTGATTGCTTTCGATCATGTGCACATGGGCGTCCGGTTCGTCCGCCAGCAGAATGGCGGTGACCACGCCGGGGAAACCGCCGCCACTGCCGATATCCACCCAGGTCCGGGCCTCTGGATAACTCCACTGGGTCTGCAGGCTGTCGGCCACATGCCGGGTCCAGATATCGGGAATGGTCGACGGCGCAATGAGGTTTTGCGCGGGTTGCCACTTCAAAACCAGGTCGACATAGACCTGCAGGCGCTCCAACGTTTCACGTGAAACATCCCCAAACTTATACACAGCCTGTCCAGAACTGTTCAACACCGGCTGACGGCCCATCAGGCGGCGCCCCGCTGGTCCTGGCGTTTCAGATGCGACAGGATCAATGTCAGCGCTGCCGGGGTCATGCCGTCCATGCGCGAGGCCTGGCCCAGGGTCGCCGGCCTTATATCCGACAGCTTCTGCTTGACCTCGTTGGAGAGCCCCGTAATCGCTTCGTAGTCGAAACCATCGGGGATTTTCAAGGCTTCGTCCCGCTTGAGGGCTTCGATATCGGCCGTCTGACGGTCCAGGTAAACGGCATAAAGCGCATCGGTCGCCACCTGCTCGGCAATTGCCGGATCGATCTCGCCGAGTTCCGGCCACACGCCCGTCAGTCCCTCATAGGTGACATTCGGGTAGGACAACAGGTCAAACGCGGAACGGCGGACACCGTCCTGGTTCACGGGAAGCCCCTTCTTCCGGGCCTCCGACGGCGTCACGGTCAGGCGCTTCAGCAGGTCGCGCGCCTGGGCAATCTTCGCCATCTTCGTCTCGAAGGCCGAGCGCCGGCTTTCCGAAACAAACCCGGCTTCAATCCCCAGCGGTGTCAGGCGCTGGTCGGCATTGTCCGCCCGGAGCGACAGCCGGTATTCGGCACGGGATGTGAACATGCGATAGGGCTCGGTGATGCCGCGGGTGATCAGGTCGTCGATCATCACGCCAATATATCCCTGGGACCTGTCCACGACGAACGGCGCCTTGCCCGCCACCTGAAAGGCAGCGTTAAGGCCTGCCACGAGACCCTGTGCGCCCGCCTCTTCATAGCCCGTCGTGCCGTTGATCTGACCGGCCAGGTAGAGCCCCGCGCAGCGCCTGGCTTCCAGGGTCGGCCTGAGCTCGCGCGGATCGACATGGTCATATTCAATGGCATAGCCAGGCTGGATCACCTCGACATCCTCAAGACCCGGAATGGTCCTGAGGAACGCCAGCTGCGCATCTTCCGGCAACGAGGTGGAAATGCCGTTCGGATAGACCGTGTGGTCATCCAGCCCTTCCGGCTCCAGGAATATCTGATGACCGTCCCGATCGCCGAAACGAACGATCTTGTCCTCGATCGACGGACAATAGCGCGGCCCCCGCCCCTTGATCTCGCCTGAATACATCGCCGAGCGCGACAGGTTCTCCCGGATGATCTCGTGGGTTTCCGGCGTCGTCCTCGTGATGTGGCAGGGGATCTGCGGTGTTTCGATCCTGTCGGTCAGCGTGGAAAACGGGATCGGATCGTCGTCGCCCGGCTGTTCCTCCAACCGGTCCCAGTGAATGGTGCGGCCATCGAGGCGCGCCGGCGTGCCGGTCTTCAGGCGACCGAGGTCAAATCCGATTTCCTCGAGCGACTCCGACAGGCCGAGAGCCGGTGCTTCCCCGGAACGGCCCGCAGGAATTTTCCTGTCGCCGATATGGATCAAGCCGCGCAGGAAGGTGCCACTGGTCAGGACCACCGCCTTGCAGTGAATGACCCGGCCATCGGCCAGCTCCAGGCCGGCAACGGCGCGTGCGTCACCGTCTCCGTCAAAGCGGATTTTGAAAGCTTCGCCCTCGACGACAGTCAGGTCGTCAGTCGCCGCGATCTCCCGCTGCATGGCTTCCCGATAGAGCTTGCGGTCGGCCTGGGCCCGCGGTCCGCGAACCGCCGGGCCCTTGCGCCGGTTGAGCATGCGAAACTGGATACCGCCCTGATCCGCCACCCGGCCCATCAAACCATCCAGCGCATCGATTTCACGAACAAGATGCCCCTTCCCCAGACCGCCGATGGCCGGGTTGCAGGACATCACTCCGATCGTGTCGAAGCGGTGGGTCACCAGGGCGGTCCCGGCGCCGGCGCGTGCCGCAGCACTTGCCGCCTCGCAGCCGGCATGGCCACCGCCGATCACCACAACGTCGAATGTCATTTCCTGGTCGTTCATAATCTCTACCGCTCACAGGGCTCCGGCTGTCACCTCGGGCCCGGCTTTGTCCGGATCGGTTTTTCTAAGGGTCGGTGTCCGGCGCAATCGCCAGACTATCACAGGCCGATTTGACCGGCACATCATCGGCGAGACTTATACGTCCCCGGCGCCTTCGGGTCAAAGTGGAAATCCGGCGCGCATATCAGACCCCCGCCGTATGACCGGCATCATGCTCGACGACCGCGAACCTGATTCACGTGAAACATGTTCCGGTTCTGAATCGATCCTTCGAATCCCTGATATGATTCACGTGAAACAGCTCACTTGCCGATGCAGAAATCCCGGAAGATGACATCGAGAAGATCCTCCACATCGATGCGCCCCGTGATCCTCCCAAGGGCATCCGCTGACCGGCGCAGGTCCTCCGCCCGAAGTTCGGTCGGCAGATGGTGCGAGTCGACGGCCGTCCGAAGCCCCGCGAGGCATTCCTTCAAACAGTGCCGGTGCCGTTCCCGTGTTGCCAGTGGTGCCTCGCCCAGGGAAATCGTTTCCTCGGCAAAACGGGTCAACCGGCTAAACAAGGTGATCATGCCGTCAGTATCTTTAATGGAGCAAGCAATTTCCTGGATCCTTCCGGAAGAGTCTCGTTCCGGAAGAGTCTCAAGATCGCGCTTCGTGCGCACCGTCCAGACAGGCACATTGTTGCGCAAATCGTCCGGAAGACCGGCCGAGACGTCATCCAGTTCAACACCATCCGGCTCAACCGCCCAGAGGATCAGGTCGGCCGAACGCCCTCTTTCCTCCGCCCGACGAATACCCTCCCTTTCAACAACTCCCTCTGTCTGCCGCAACCCGGCCGTATCCACCAGGGTAACGGGATAACCTCCAAGGTCGAGATGCACTTCGATCACGTCCCGCGTGGTTCCGGCTTCCTCGGTGACGATCGCAACATCCCGGCCGGCGATGGCATTCAGCAGGCTCGACTTGCCGGCATTCGGTGCCCCCATCAGAACCACTTGCAGGCCCGAACGCAGCCGCTCGCCGTTTCTGGATTTGACAAGGTGATCGGCAATCTCATCATGCAGCTCACCGGCTTCCACCCAGACCTCGTCGGCAACGCTGCCCGGAATATCCTCTTCATCGGCAAAATCGAAATCCGCCTCGATCATGGCCCGCATGTGTATGAGGCGCTTGCGCCAGTCCTCGTAGAGGGACCCGAGCGCACCCCCCATCTGCCGCAGCGCCTGCCGGCGCTGGCTCTCGGTCTCTGCGGCGATCAGGTCCGCAAGACCCTCGACCTCGGTCAGGTCCATGCGGCCGCGGTCAAAGGCCCGCCGTGTAAACTCCCCCGCCTCCGCCGGGCGGCACGTCTCGAAACCGCCAAGCACCGACAGCAAGCCACTGACCACGGCCCGGCCGCCATGGCACTGGAACTCGGCGACGTCCTCGCCGGTAAAGCTTCCCGGTCCTTCGAAATAGAGCACAAGCGCCTCATCCAGAACGTCGCCGGTCTGTGGATGAGCCAGCCGTGCCAGCATGGCCTTGCGCGGTTCCGGCAGCCGCCCGGCCAGGCATTCGACGACCTCCCTGGTCCGCGGACCGGATACCCGGATCACCGCAACACCGGACGGCACCGCCCCGCTGGAAAGCGCAAAGATCGTGTCTGCCATGTGTCCTCGTAAAATCTTGCCGGGAAAGATCGACCGCCTCTTTATCAAGTCTTGCCGCCGACCGGAAGATCGTCCGCTTTCCGTTCCGCCGGCGAATCGACCTCATGGCCGCTTTTCCCGTTGCTTTGGGAAGAGATGTTTCACGTGAATCAAGTCACGCAGTCGCATACTCGACCCACCTCACCACCCCCCGCTTTGGTCAATCTGAGGGGTTGCGCCAGTACCCTCTCGAAGGGTGAGTCAAAAACTCCACAGAACAAGCGGCCCGTCCTTCGAGACAGCGCTTCGCGCTTTCGCAGGATGACGGTGTTGTTTGAAGCAAGGCTTTGCCAGCCAAGGAATTGCAAATCGGAACCAATTCAGAATCGCGGTTCTCGTGATTCTACAATCAGTCAGTCGCATACTCGACCTACCTCGCCACCCCACTATCGTCATCCTGAGGAGGTCCGCCGGGACCGTCTCGAAGGATGGGCCAGGAACTCCACGGAACAAACAGCCGATCCTTCGGGACAGCGCTGCGCGCTTCCTCAGGATGACGCTCCTGTTTGCAGAGAGGCTCTACGGAACTTGGGTCTTTGCCGTATCGGAACCGATTCAAAATCGAGGATTCACGTGAAACAGAACGACGGTCTCGGACCGTGTTGTCCCCGGTGTTTCACGTGAATCCCGCACGCCCTGATAACGCAGGTCAGCCGGTTTGCTTCTCCCAGTCCGACCTTGTCAGCCGGTAAAGCACATGCCACGAACAAGGATGGTCTTCGGGGATCGCGGGGTGTCTGAAGTCACCCGCAAGGTCCCGTGTCATGCCGATCCGTTGCATGACCTTCCGGGACGGCAAATTGTCGGGAATCGTGAAGGAGACGATTTCATCCAGGCCGACCGTTTCAAATCCGAATCGAAGCCATGCCCGGGCAGCCTCGCTGGCGTAGCCTTTTCCCCAAGCACTACGTTTGAGACGCCAGCCGATTTCGACGCTCGGATCAAACGGCAGAGGCATGTCGGGGTTCGAACTGTTGAGACCGACAAAACCGAGAAAGTCACCTCCGTCCTTTTCCTGCACCGCTGCCAGGCAATATCCTTCAGCCTCCAGCTTGATCCTGCATTTGGTGATCAGAAGCTCGGACCGCTCCCGCGTCCAGGGATCCGGAAAATAGCGCATCACCTCCGGGTCGGCACACATTTCGGCAAAAGGATCGAGGTCCCCGTCCTTCCACGGACGCAGGATCAGACGCTCTGTCTGGAGCAGAAATGTCTTGGACATGAAACGGATCCGAATCAAAGAAAGGCGGATTCACGTGAAACAGCGAACCTTAACAAAAAGTAAAGGCGCGAACCCTTAAGGGGCCGCGCCTTTGCAAACCATCCGATTCGAAGGAGATCAGGTGTTCATGCTGTCGAAGAACTCGTCGTTGGACTTGGTCTGCTTCAGCTTGTCGAGCAGGAACTCGACCGCGTCGACCGTGCCCATCGGATTGAGGATCCGGCGCAGAACGAAGGTTTTCTTGAGCCGCTCGTGCGGAACCAGCAGCTCTTCCTTGCGGGTACCGGAGCGCTGGATGTCGATTGCCGGATAGACGCGCTTGTCGGAGATCTTGCGGTCCAGGATGATTTCGGAGTTACCCGTGCCCTTGAACTCTTCGAAGATGACTTCGTCCATGCGGCTGCCGGTATCGATCAGCGCGGTCGCGATGATGGTCAGCGAACCACCCTCTTCGATGTTACGCGCGGCACCGAAGAACCGTTTCGGCCGCTGCAGCGCGTTGGCATCGACACCACCGGTCAGGACCTTGCCCGAGGACGGCACCACCGTGTTGTAGGCGCGGCCAAGGCGGGTGATGGAATCGAGCAGGATGACAACATCACGGCCGTGCTCGGTCAAGCGCTTGGCCTTTTCAATCACCATCTCGGCGACCTGGACATGGCGTGAGGCCGGCTCATCGAAGGTCGACGAAACGACTTCACCATCCACGGTCCGCTGCATGTCCGTGACTTCTTCCGGACGTTCGTCGATCAGAAGAACGATCAAGTAGCATTCAGGGTGATTCGTCGTAATCGACTTGGCGATGTTCTGAAGGAAGACCGTCTTACCGGTGCGCGGCGGCGCGGTGATCAGGGCGCGCTGGCCCTTGCCGAGCGGCGCAACCAGGTCGATGACCCTGGAAGACAGGTCCTTGATGGTCGGATCCTCGATCTCCATCCGGAAACGTTCATCCGGATAAAGCGGCGTCAGGTTGTCGAAATGGACCTTGTGCCGGGCCTTCTCGGGATCCTCGAAATTGATCGTGTTCACCTTCAGAAGGGCGAAATACCGCTCGCCTTCCTTGGGGCTGCGAATCTGCCCTTCGACAGTGTCCCCTGTCCGCAGGGAGAATCGGCGGATCTGCGAAGGAGACACATATATGTCGTCCGGTCCGGGCAGATAGTTGGCATCGGGGGAGCGGAGGAAGCCGAAGCCGTCCTGCAGCACCTCGACGACACCTTCGCCGATAATATCCACTTCCTGAGCCGCGAGGTTCTTCAGGATGGCGAACATCAGCTCCTGCTTGCGCATGGTGCTGGCGTTTTCGACTTCAAGCTCCTCTGCGAATTGGAGCAGCTCCGTCGGTGTTTTTTCTTTTAGGTCTTTGAGTTTCATTTCCCGCATCGAATTGGGGTTTTCTTAGTTTTGTTATGGATGATGTTTGGAAGGTCGTTCTGCGCCGGTAGAAGAAGATCGGCCAGAAGATATCTGAGAGACTTTTAGACGTGTCCAGATTGTACGGCGCCTGTGGAACGACTGAAAACGAACGCTGCACCGTTTGAAGATGCGCGGAAGATACGTTGTTTTGGTTTAAAGCGCAAGCCGGGAAATCTGCCGCTTTTTTGAGCTCCGACAAGCCTCTGCCGGACATGAAAAAGGCAGCCACAAAGGCGGCTGCCCTTCGTCAGTCTGTTGCCGGTTTTCAGAACGGCTTGACGATCACGAAGATGACGATGCCGATCATGAGCACGGTCGGAACCTCGTTCAAAATCCGGTAGTAACGCGCCGTCCGCGTGTTTTCATCCCTGGCGAAGGTCTTTACGCAACGGCTGAGATGACCGTGGACACCGGACATGATCAGTACCAGTGCGAACTTCGCGTGGAACCAGCCGTCATGCCAGGCTGCAAGCTCCCACGCCATCCACAGGCCGAAAACCCAGGCCGCGATCATTGCCGGATTGATGATCGCCTTCAAAAGCCGCCGCTCCATCACCTTGAAGGTCTCCGACTGAACGGATCCCGGTTCGGCATCGACATGATAGACAAACAGCCGCGGCAGATAGAGCATGCCGGCCATCCAGGCGATCACCGAAATCACATGAAGGGCCTTGACCCAGAGAAAGAGATCCATGGCCTAACCCTTCCTGACCAGGTCGACCATGCGCGCGACGTTGTCCGGATCCGCATCCGGCGTCACCCCGTGGCCGAGATTGAAGACCAGCGGCCCCTTGTCGAAAGTTTTCAGGATATGCGCAACACCGTCTTCCAGCGCCCGGCCCCCGGCCACAAGCCGCATCGGATCAAGATTGCCCTGGATCGGAACCTGTTTCTGGATCTCCAGCGCGATCTCGTCCGGCGCCGTCCAGTCAAAGCCGACCGCATCCACGCCGGTACCCTCGATAAAGGCCTTCATTCGCGCGGAGGATGCTTTCGGGAAACCGATGATCTTCGCGCCGGGCCGTTCCGCCTTCACGCCGTCGACAATCCTGCGCGTCGGTTCGATCGACCAGCGTTTGAAGCCGGCTCCGTCCAGAACCCCTGCCCATGTGTCGAAGATCTGGACGGCATCCGCACCGGCGTCGAGCTGGCGGACCAGATAGCGGATCGAGGCGGTGACCAGCTGATCGATGAAACGCTGCATCAGGTCCGGATCCCGGTAGGCGCCGACACGCGCGGCCACCTGATCCTGGGTGGTATGACCGGCTACCGAATAGCAGGCAACCGTCCAGGGAGCCCCGCAGAAGCCCAGCAGGGTTGTTTCATCGGGTAGCTCCGCCCGAAGACGCGAAACCGTTTCTATGACCGGTTTAAGATGATCCTCGGCCCTGTCCTGTTCCAGACGGTCCAGGAGATCGGAACTCAGAGGTTCGAGAACGGGACCCCGTCCTTCTTCAAAGCGAACCGGGTACCCGATGGCATCCGGTACGACGAAAATGTCGGAAAACAGGATGCTCGCATCAAAGCCATACCGGCGGATCGGCTGGAGTGTGACCTCGGTTGCGAGATCGGGCGTGTAACAGAACTCCAGGAAGTTGGCTGCCTTCGCCCGGGTCTCTCTGTATTCCGGGAGATAGCGGCCTGCCTGGCGCATCATCCAGACGGGAGGTGGCCAGAGCTTTTCTCCTGAGAGTACCCGCATCACGGACCTGTCTTCGGATTTCATGAGGTCGCCTTTCCCACATTTCAAAACAATAAGGATTCTTATTTTGAATCTGTTTTTTCTATTTGTGCGTGGATTACCGGGATCATTTTCTGTCCACAATCCATGCGCCTGAATTTCTCGGCGGGAAAATTTCGTCCGCTTGTTAAGCGGAAATCCTCCCCAGGAGTCGATAACAGGATTAGCTGCGTAATTACAGTCACTTGTCCGTTCGTTTACGTTTCGTTAAGAAATTGGGCGCTGGTGGACAATCTGTCGATATGTCACAGCGCCCTTGTGAATCCACATCCATGCACAACCGTTTCGGCGTCGGCCCGCGCGCGTTTAAGCATTGTTAACAATTCCTGCTGAGCGGGCATAAACTTCGTGCTAGGCACGTGGTTCGAACCGAAACGCCCAAATCATCAACAGGCCTGGGGATGACACCGTGAACAAGTCGAGACACTACTTTCATCTGCATCTGGTGTCCGATTCCACCGGTGAAACACTGATGACCGTCGCGCGCGCCGCGACGGTCCAGTATGAGAATGTCCAGGAAATCGAGCATGTCTATCCGCTTGTGCGTTCGCAGAAGCAGCTCGACCGGGTCATCAGCGAGATCAGCAAGGCGCCGGGTATTGTCCTGTATACCCTGGTCGACGTGGAGATCGCCAAGCGGCTCGAACTGAAGTGCCGCGAGCTGGGCGTTCCCTTCGTCAATATCCTCGATCCGGTGTTCGCCGTGTTCCAGTCCTACCTGAATGTCACCCAGACCCACCGGATCGGCGGCCAGCACGAACTGGACGCGGAATATTTCCAGCGGATGGAAGCGCTCAACTACACCATGCTGCATGATGACGGCCAGATCTGGGACGATCTGGAATCCGCCGATATCGTGCTGCTTGGCATTTCGCGCACCTCCAAGACACCGACCTGCATCTATCTGGCCAATCGCGGCATCAAGGCGGCCAATGTGCCGCTCGTGCCGGGCATTCCCCTGCCCGAGCATGTCAAGAAACTGAAGTCGCCGATGATTGTCGGCCTGATCGCGTCCGCGGAACGGATCCAGCAGATTCGCCGCAACCGGGTGCTGTCTCTGAATTCCGAAGGCTATAACGACACCTATGTCGACCGGAAGGAGATCTCGCAGGAAATCACCATGACCCGGCGCTTGTGCGCGGAGCAGGAATGGCCGCTGATCGATGTCACCCGCCGGTCCGTCGAAGAGACCGCGGCGGAGATCCTGACCCTTTTCAAAGAGTACAAAACCGGGCAGGAAGACAATCCTGGAACCGAATGAGCCGGAAGGCCGGCAAACCCGAGGGATGGAAATGGCACTAGTCCTGGCAAGCGGCAGCAAGATCCGCGCCGAACTGTTGAACAATGCCGGCCTGACGATCGACGTTGATCCGGCGGATGTGGACGAGCGGGCGGTGGAAGCCCCGCTTCTGGAAGCGGATTTCCCGCCGGAAGATCTCGCCAGCGTTCTTGCGGAAGCCAAGGCCAAAGATGTCAGTGCCCGCCGAGACGGTGATCTTGTCATCGGTGCCGACCAGATCCTCGCTTTCGAGGGAAAACGGCGCACGAAACCGGAGGATATGGAAGCCGCCCGCCGGCAGCTGTTGGCCTTTTCCGGCAAGACCCACGAGCTTCATTCCGCCGTGGTGATCTCGAAAAACGGTGAAGCCGTCTGGCGGCACGTGTCGACAGCCCGCCTGACCATGCGTGCGCTGACCCCGGAATTCATCGGCCACTATCTTGCAAATGCGGGGGAAGCGGTTCTCTCGAGCGTCGGAGCCTACCAGCTTGAAAGTCTCGGCGTGCAGCTGTTCGAAAAGATCGACGGTGACTATTTCACCATTCTCGGATTGCCCTTGCTGCCCCTGCTGGGCGAATTGCGTGCCCGCAAGGTGATCGAGACATGAGCGACACGTTCCGAAAGGCAGCGATCACAGGCCACCCGGTAGCCCATTCCCGTTCGCCTCTTGTGCATGGCTACTGGCTGAAAAAGCACAATATTTCAGGAAGTTACGATCGAATAGACGTTTCTCCCGAAAAGGCAGAGGACTTCTATCGCAATTTTCAGCGCAGTGGTCTCGACGGCGCCAATGTCACGGTTCCGCACAAGGAAATTGCCGCCGCGGCCTGCGACCGGCTCGACGATGCCGCCAAGGCCATGGGGGCTGTCAACACGTTGTGGCTGGACGAGACTGGCCGGCTTTGCGGCGCGAATACCGACGGGCTCGGCTTTCTCGGCAATCTCGACCAGCTGGCCCCTGGCTGGGACGTTTCACGTGAATCCGCGGTGGTCCTGGGCGCCGGCGGCGCCGCGCGTGCGGTTGTCTGGGCGTTGCTGTCCCGGAAATTCACAATCGTGCATATTGTCAACCGGACCTACGAAAAGGCCAAGGCCATCACCGATGCATTTGGCTCCGGAACAGTTGCCCATGGCTGGGACAAGCTGGGGACTCTGCTTGGAAAAGCCGATCTTCTGGTCAACACGACCGCGCTCGGCATGACCGGCAAGGCGCCGCTTGAAATTGATCTGGCGCCGCTTCCGGAGACGGCGCTCGTGACCGACATCGTTTACGCACCGCTGGAAACGGATCTCCTGCGACAAGCCAAACGCCGCGGTCACCAGACCGTGGACGGGCTCGGCATGCTGTTGCACCAGGCCGTGCCGGGTTTCGAGCGCTGGTTCGGTGTGCGTCCGGAAGTGGACGAGACCCTGCGCCGCCTTGTTCTGGAAGACCTGGGGGTCGTCGCGTGATCCGGATCGGCCTCACCGGCTCCATCGGCATGGGCAAGTCGACCACGGCGAAGATGTTCGCCGCCGAAGGCGTGCCGGTCCATGACGCCGATGCCACGGTCCACACGCTCTATGCCGGCCGTGCCGCGCCGCTGATCGAGGCGGCCTTTCCGGGGACGACCGTCGGTGGCAAGGTCGATCGCAAACGGCTTTCCCCGCATGTGCTCGGTAATCCCGAAGCGATGAAAAGGCTCGAGGCCATCGTGCACCCTCTGGTGCGCGCGGAAGAACAGGCTTTTCTGGACACGGCCCGCGCCGATCGCCGGCGCATCGTCATGATGGACATCCCGCTCCTGTTCGAAACCGGCGGCGACAGGCGCGTCGAGGTGTCGGTGGTTGTGTCGGCCGCCGCGGAGATCCAGAGACAAAGGGTTCTGGCCCGGCCGGACATGACGGAAGAGCGGTTCGAGGCCATCCTGGCCAAACAGATGGCTGACGCCGAAAAACGGCGGCGGGCACATTTCCTGATCGATACCGGCATGGGCATGGCCCCGGCCCGGCGCCAGGTTTGCGCCATTCTCAAGGCGCTGGCGGGCTGCGGATAACACGCTTCGGTCAAATGACGTCAATTGACCGGAAAGCGCTCCAGCTCAATCAAGTCCCGGAATTTTCGAACAATAGATATCTTTCGTGTTCCGCGTTTCGAAGCACTCCGATCCGGCTTCGATATCGGCCGGAGCGGGAATTTCCACCGCCGGCTCCCCGTTCACGGAGTTGCCGTAATTGCTGAGTTTGATCTCGGTTGTGTCTCCGCTCTGCCATGTCAGCAGGTAAATTGCCGAAAATGCGTTTGCGGAAACTTCGATGGTGCAGTCTTCGACCGTGAGGCTGTTGCCGGCAAGCAGGGAACAGGTTCCCTGGTGGCGCTCCGGGCCTGCGGCATTGGCGGAAGCCGCCAGCGAGGCAATCAAAGCGCTGCACGCGAGACATAATCCAATATTCATGACCGCCTCCGTCTGAAACCGGCTGAACTCCGGGGAAAACCAGCATGCGGTCTTGCCTCCAACCGGTCAACCTGCACAGTGAATCGAAGAGACAAGGGCCAGGAACATGCGTGAAATCTCCTTCGATACGGAAACGACGGGTCTGAATCCGCGCGGCGGCGACCGGCTGGTGGAAATCGGCGGGGTTGAGCTTTTCAACCACATTCCGACGGGCAACTCGTACCACGTCTATATCAACCCGCAGCGGGACATGCCGGAAGAAGCTTTCCGGGTGCATGGCCTGTCGGCGGAATTCCTGTCGGACAAGCCCCTGTTCGAACATGTCGCCGACGAGTTTCTGGAATTTGTCGGCGATGCCACGCTGGTGATCCACAATGCGGCCTTCGACATGGGCTTCATCAATGTCGAACTGGAGCGCGCCGGCCGGCGGATCATCCCGAACACCCAGGTGCTCGACACCCTGGACCTTGCCCGCCGCAAGCATCCGACCGGGCCGAATTCCCTCGACGCACTTTGCTCGCGCTACGGCATCGACAACTCCAAACGCGTCAAGCACGGCGCCTTGCTCGACGCGGAAATCCTGGCCGAGGTCTATCTGGAGCTGATCGGCGGCCGTCAGACCGCGCTTGGCCTGGTGACGGAAGAAGAGCAGTCGGACGCCGGCAGCATGTCCTTTGAGCCCGGCGAACTCGGCACCTTCAACGCCCGCCCGCGGCCGGCACCCTTGAAACGACCGCTTCTGGATAGCGAACTGGAAGCGCACAAGGCCTTCATCGAGCGCATGGGCGAAGATGCGCTTTGGGGAAAATATGGCGGGTAGGCCGCGTGCCTGCATAACGCGACCGTTCCGGATCACCTATCCTAGCAACCACCGCACCGTCTCGAAATGCCGTTTTGAGCCGCCCCCTTCGAATGCCCAGGTCATTGTTTGTCCGATGGTCCAGAGGCGGGCCCGCTCGCGGTCCAGCGAGAGCTCCACGGACAGCCTGTCGAGCCGGTACAAGGCAGCTTGCCTGGAATGACCGAACTCGGGGCTGCGTATGATCGGGCTGAGAGCAAAGGCCGGATCCCCCGCGAGCGGTTTCGGGTCGATCGCAAGCCAGTCCGCGCGTTCAGCGGAAAGAATATTGTGTCCGTGCAGGTCCTGGTGCAGCAGCACCCGGTCGGTTTCAGCGGCACACAAATCGGACAGCGCGGTGACCGCAGCGTCCACCAGCCTCTGTTCACAGGGTTTTCCCGCTTTCAGCCAGTTCGTTTCCAGAGCGGTCAGCCAGCGTCTGGCCTCGTCTTCGAGCCCTGTGAAAGGTGCGCCGGCGGGGACAAGCAGCTGGTGCAGCAGATCCGACACGACACCAAGATGATCCGCAAGCGGATCATCGGCGAGAAAAGCACCCGGCGTGCAGCGTTCCAGGAGCAGCGCATTGAGATCCGGCGCATGTTCCAGCAACCGGATCGCGCCATGTCCGTTCCAGAGTCTCAAGGCGTCCGCCTCGAAGCGGCATTCGCGGTCAGGATATTGCAGCTTCAGAACGGCTTCTTCACCGTTGCGCCGGGCCGGCACAACGTAGGAAACATTGCCGCCTGAAAAGGCGTCGCCTATCCAGTCAAGTCTGAAACGGTCGCGGCTGCTTTCCAAAAGGTGAGGCAAACCGGCGAGCCATGCGTGCCCGCGTTCCGTCTCATTCAACCAGAGCAAGGTCTCCGGGACCCGGAATGCGGATCCGGTCGCCAAATCGGACATGCCGGAAACCTGGCCGGACGTTCAGAGCATCGACGGCAGGACCCGGTCCGGCGGGCGATGACCGTCCATGAAGGTCTTGATGTTGATGATGACCTTTTCGCCCATTTCGATACGGCCCTCGATGGTTGCCGAGCCCATATGCGGCAGCAGCACGACATTCTCCAGCTTGACCAGCTTGGGATTGACGGCCGGCTCGTGTTCGAACACGTCGAGGCCTGCCCCGGCAAGCTCACCGGCCTCCAGCATGCGGATCAGGGCGTTTTCGTCGATCACCTCGCCACGTGCGGTGTTGACCACATAGGCGTCCTTTTTCAGGAGCTTCAGGCGCCGGGCGGACAGAAGATGGAAGGTGCCCGGTGTGTGCGGGCAGTGAATCGACACCACGTCCATGCGCGCCAGCATCTGGTCGAGGCTTTCCCAGTAGGTCGCTTCCAGTTCTTCCTCGACGGCCTCGGCCACGCGGCGGCGGTTGTGGTAATGGATCGACATGCCGAAGGCCTTGCCGCGGCGGGCAACGGCCTGGCCGATGCGGCCCATGCCGATGATGCCCAGCCGTTTGCCCCAGATTCTGTGACCGAGCATCCAGGTCGGCGACCAGCCGGCCCAGTCGCCGCTTTCGATTGCCTTGATGCCTGTGGCAAGGCGTCGCGGCACGGCCAGCATCAGGGCCATGGTCATGTCGGCGGTATCCTCGGTCAGGACACCGGGCGTATTGGTGACGTTGATGCCGCGATTGTTGGCGCTGACCACGTCGATATTGTCGACGCCATTGCCGAAATTGGCGATCAGTTTCAGATTTTCACCTGCCTGGGACAACACGGAGGAATCGATCCTGTCGGTCACTGTCGGCACCAGCACATCGGCTGTCCGGACCGCTTCCACAAGCTCGGCCTGGCTGTAAGGCCTGTCATTTTCGTTGAGTCGTGTTTCGAAAAGTTCGCGCATTCGCGTTTCGACCACCTCCGGAAGCTTCCGGGTGACTACAACGACAGGCTTCTTTTTCGCCATACCATTTGCCTTTCGCGCTGCGTTGAGGACTTGTTAACCTCAACGGTACCACCTTGTCGCTGCGCGTGACGCGAGCGGAAGAGACCACACCCTTTCCTTACCAGATGGTCCGGCAGAAACAAGGGATCGGTTTCATTCGTCACGGATTACCGGGCTGACGGGATCGGCAAGCTGGTTTTCGCGCAAAATTTTCGGTACAGGTTTGCTCACAAAAGCGATCAATAACAATTGGACTACCGGACATAATGGCTTTTACGTACTCAGCATCCCGGCTCTTCCTCTGTGCGATGGCACTTGTTCTCGGGCTGAGTGGTGGAGCAACCTCCGCGCTGGCCCAAGGCAGCGGGACCAGGGCGACCGATTTGCCCTTGC
The DNA here is from genome assembly GCF_027359675.1 of Roseibium sp. Sym1. Classification (NCBI taxonomy): domain Bacteria; kingdom Pseudomonadati; phylum Pseudomonadota; class Alphaproteobacteria; order Hyphomicrobiales; family Stappiaceae; genus Roseibium; species Roseibium sp. Sym1. The sequence goes on along the minus strand of NZ_CP114786.1, from coordinate 1,659,850 downwards.
CGAGATTCGTCAGCCTGAAGTCGGACCGGGTCAATGTCCGTGTCGGCCCGTCTCGGGAGCACAAGATTGCCTGGACCTTCGTCCAGTCCGGCCTGCCGGTGGAAATCATCCAGGAATTCGAGAACTGGCGCCAGATTCGCGACTGGGAAGGCAAGCAGGGTTGGGTCTTCCATTCGCTGCTGTCCGGACGGCGCACGGCGCTGGTGACCCCTTGGGAAAAGAACGACCGCACACCGCTCAGGGCGCGGTCGCGCTCGGACGCGGACATCGTTGCCGAACTCGAACCCTTCGTTCTGACTTCGGTCGATGAATGTGCCGGCGGCTGGTGCCGGGTCAATGGCGAGAATTACGACGGCTGGCTCGACCAGACGCGGCTTTTCGGCGTCTATCCCGACGAAGTCGTCGACGACTGACGACGGACGAAGTCGAACCAAAAAAGGCGGCCAACCGGCCGCCTTGTTCGTTTGTCGGTTGATCCGCGAAATCAGTCCGCCTTGACCTCTTCCTGAACCTTCAATTCGTTCAGGCGCGGCATCGACATGATGTTGTAGCCGCTGTCGACAAAGTGGACTTCACCGGTCACGCCACCGGAGAGATCCGACAGCAGGTACAGGCCGGTGCCGCCGATCTCGTCCAGGGACACGGTCCGGCACAGCGGCGAGTTGCGTTTCTGGAAGTTGAACATCAGCCGGGCGTCGGAAACGCCGGAGCCCGCCAGGGTGCGCACCGGGCCCGCCGAGATCGCGTTCACCCGGATGTTCTGCTCGCCATAATCCACCGCCAGGTAGCGGACCGACGATTCCAGCGCCGCCTTGGCAACGCCCATGACGTTGTAGTTCGGCATCACCTTGGTGGAGCCGCCATAGGTCAGCGTGACCAGCGACCCGCCATTCGGCATGATCGCCGCGGCCCGCTTGGCGATTTCGGTGAAGGAAAAGCACGAAATCATCATGGTACGGGAGAAATTCTCGCGCGTGGTGTCGGCATATTTGCCGCGCAGCTCCGACTTGTCGGAAAAGGCGATGGCATGCACCAGGAAATCGATGCTGCCCCATTCGGCCTTCAGCGTGTCGAACACGGAATCCACCGATGCGATGTCCTCGACATCGCAGGGCAGCAGGATGTTCGAGCCGACGGATTCGGCAAGCGGCTTGGTACGGCGGCCGAAAGCCTCGCCCTGATAGGTGAAAGCAAGCTCCGCGCCGTGGTTGGCGAGTGTCTTGGCAATGCCCCAGGCGATCGAATGGTCATTGGCAACGCCCATGACCAGGCCGCGTTTGCCCTTCATCAATTCAGACATTCAAAACTCCTCAGCCGTGGTAACGCGACAGTGCGAGCGAGGCATTGGTGCCACCGAAGCCGAAGCTGTTGGAGAGCACCGTGTCGAGGCCGGCGTTGTCAACGCGTTCCATTGCGATTTCACCCGGCTTCAGGGCCGGATCGAGCTCGGTGATGTTGGCGGAGGCCGTGATGAAATCGTTCTGCAGCATGAGCAGGCAATAGATCGCCTCCTGGACACCGGTGGCGCCGAGGCTGTGGCCCGTCAGCGATTTGGTGGAAGACACCGGTGGCTGAGCCTCTCCGAACACCCGCCGGATTGCCTCGATCTCGCCGATGTCGCCGACCGGCGTCGAGGTCCCGTGAGAGTTGATATAGTCGACCTTGCGGTCACCCAGGGTCTCGATGGCCAGGCGCATGCAGCGTTCGCCGCCCTCGCCGGAAGGTGCCACCATGTCGTAGCCGTCGGAATTGGCCGCATATCCGGTCACTTCGGCGTAGATCTTGGCGCCGCGCGCCTTGGCATGTTCCAGTTCTTCCAGCACCACGACCCCGCCGCCGCCGGCGATGACGAAACCGTCGCGGGTGGCGTCATAGGCGCGGGCCGCGGTCTGCGGCGTGTCGTTGTATTTGGAGGACATGGCACCCATCGCGTCGAACAGGCAGGACAGGGTCCAGTCGAGTTCCTCGCCGCCGCCGGCGAACATCACGTCCTGTTTGCCGAACTGGATCTGCTCCGTGGCCGCACCGATGCAATGCGCTGAGGTGGAGCAGGCCGAGGTGATGGAATAGTTGATGCCCTTGATCTTGAACGGTGTCGCCAGACAGGCCGAGTTGGTCGAGCTCATGCCGCGGGTCACCATGAACGGGCCCATGCGTTTGGGCGAGCCCTTTTCCAGGACGATCTGGTGCGCCTGGAACAGGTTCTTTGTGGACGGACCGCCGGATCCCATGATCAGGCCGGTGCGGGTGTTGGAAACGTCGCTCTCTTCCAGACCGCTGTCGGCGATGGCCTGCTGCATGGAGATGTAGTTATAGGCGGCGCCGTCACCCATGAAACGCAGCTGGCGTTTGTCGATCAGCGAGGGAATGTCGATATTCGGCATGCCGTGAACCTGGCTGCGAAAGCCGTGTTCGGCGTAGTCCGGTGCAAAGCTGATACCGGACTTGCCTTCGCGCAGGCTGGCCAACACTTCTTCTGCATTTGATCCGATGGAAGATACGATTCCCAAACCGGTGACGACAACGCGTCTCATTGCGGTCTCCTATGTCCTTTTCAGCGCGGCGTGGCGTTCAGGGGTCAGTGGCCTGCCGGCAGGTAGATAATATGCAAACCGGCGCTTCCAGTCAGAAAGAAGCGCCGGCAAAACAGTTGATTGTGGCTCGAGGGCGTCAGGATTTCGCCAGCCCCACGCGCAGGTCCGTTGCCTTGTAGATCTGTTCGCCGTCCGCCTTGAGCCAGCCGTCGGCGATGCCGAGCACCAGGCGGCCCTTCATGATGCGCTTGAAGTCGACACCGTACTCAACCAGTTTCACGTCCGGCGTGACCATGCCCTTGAACTTGATTTCGCCTGTCGAAAGGGCCATGCCCTTGCCTTCCAGGCCCAGCCAGCCAAGGAAAAAGCCGGTCAGCTGCCAAAGGGCATCCAGTCCGAGACAGCCCGGCATCACAGGATTGCCCTGGAAGTGGCACGGGAAGAACCAGAGATCCGGCTTGATGTCGAACTCGGCACGGGCATATCCCTTGTCGAATTCGCCGCCGGTTTCCGAAATGTCCGTGATCCGATCAAACATCAGCATCGGAGGAAGCGGCAATTGGGCGTTGCCCGGGCCAAACAGCTCGCCGCGGCCGCAGGCGAGGAGGTCTTCATAGTCGTAGCTGGAGCGGCGCTCGGTCATTCAGAATCCGTTGTTTGTGTTCCGCCCGCGTCAAACAAGGGCCGGATTGGTTTGTTTTCGGTTCGTTTGAGGCGCCTTCCTAACACAGGGGAACCATGACTGAAAGATGTCACTTGAGTGATGTTGCTGGGTTTTTAAGGTCTTTTGCGGGGATTGGCACGTATTGCCGGACCAGCTGCCGTCTTTCGGCAGGATACCGCTGTCCATAAAAACTTGCATCTTGGGTACAAGAAATGGCAGATATAGGCGTAGGCTCATGGAAACATCGGTCGGGAGCACGCTTGCGGACCGTCCGGAAGGCCCCGTGAGACCGCAATGACTGACAGACCGCGATGAATGACCTGGATCGGACCGGAATGACGATACACATGGCAAATGAAAGTGCCGGCAAGGATGTGACCGACATGCTGCGGACGGCAGGTCTGCGGCCGACGCGCCAACGTGTATCCCTGGCGGAACTGCTCTATTCAAAGGGCGACCGTCATATCTCCGCGGAGCTCTTGCACGAAGAAGCCGTCGACGCCGATGTGCCGGTTTCCCTGGCGACCGTCTACAACACGCTGCACCAGTTCACCGAGGTCGGCCTGCTGCGCGAAGTCGCCATTGACGGCAACAAGACCTATTTCGACACCAATACATCCGATCACCACCATTTCTTTATCGAAGGTGAAAACAGGGTGATCGACATTCCGGGCGAAGGCGTGGGTATCGGCAGTCTGCCGGAAGTGCCGGACGGCATGGAAGTGGTTCGCGTGGAAGTGGTCGTGCGGGTCCGCGAAAAACGCCAGAACCGGTGATCCTGCTACCGCTGGTCCTGCGGCTCAGCCGAGCCCGGCCTCGACATAACGCAGTTTCCAGACAAAATAGTCCGCTGTTGAGCCGATCTCGGCCAAATGGCGTTGACCTTTCGCCTCAAATCCCAGTTTTGTCAGAAGGTTAGCGGACCGCTTGTTGTCCGGATGGGCAATCGCGCAGAGCGTTCGCAGTTTCAGTTCCCTGGTGGCAAAGTCCAGCACGGCCCGGCCCGCCTCGCGGCCATAACCTTGTCCGCGGTAACCGGACAGAAAGGCAAAGCCGAGGTCCGGGAATTTGAGTTCCTTGCGCACGACAAGGCCGCAGACACCGATCGGCTCCCGGTTTTCCTTCAGTTCGACCAGCCAGAGTCCGACCCCTTGCGCGGCAAACCGCGCCAGGGATTTGGACTTGATATAGGCGACCGCGTCCTCTGTGCTTTCGATACCGTAATCCGCGATGAAACGGATATAGTCCGGCTCCGTCATCAGGTCCCGGTAAAAGCGGGCATCACTCGTGCGCGGTATCCGGAAACGCAGGCGTTCACTGGCGGGAAAGGGACCCAGCGGAAAGGTCAAGCCGCCGTCTCCCTGTCAACCAGCGCCTTGGTGCGCACTGCGATCTCCGGAATGGAATCGAACAGTTCCTTTTCCGGGCTCCGGCACAGGTCATAGATCACGCAGCGGCGGCATTCCGGTTTGCGGGCCTTGCAGATATACCGGCCGTGCAGGATGAGCCAGTGGTGGGCATGAAGGGAAAACTCCGCCGGAACCGCCTTCTCCATGGCCTTTTCCACATCCAGCGGCGTCTTGCCCGGGGCGATGCCGATCCGGTTTCCGAGCCGGAACAGGTGGGTATCGACGGCTATCGTCGGATGGCCGAAATAGATGTTCAGCACGACATTGGCCGTCTTCCGGCCAACCCCCGGGAGTTTTTCGAGCGCTTCCCGGTCTTCCGGAACCTCGCCGCCGTGATCGCGCACCAGTTGTTCGGACAGCAGAATGACGTTTTTGGCCTTGGTCTTGTAGAGACCGATCGTTCGGATCTCTTCACGCACCTTGTCCTCACCGAGCGCCAGCATCTTTTCCGGCGTGTCCGCGATCTGGAACAGGTGTTTTGTCGCCCGGTTGACACCGACATCGGTGGCCTGCGCCGACAGGACGACCGCGACCAGAAGGGTGAAGGCGTTGACGTAATCCAGTTCGCCCTCGGGTTCCGGGTTGTCCGCGTGGAAACGCTGGAAGATGGCGTAGGTTTCGGCCTTGGTATACCGGGACCGCTTGAGAACCTTTCCGGGATTGTCGACGGAGGGGGTTTTCTTCCGAGGCTTTGCCTTGGCAGCGGTTCGCTTGGGCGATCTGGGGGAAGCGGGGCTCTTTGCTTGCGTCATGTTCTCTCTATAATCACTCCTCATGAGCAAGGACAATCCGAAACCCGAGCGGGAAGAAGATTTGGAGGCGCGCGACGGGCCGTTTTTTTCCGCGGTGCTGACGCCTTACCGCTCGCTCGGGCCGAACGGGTTCCTGATCCTGACGGGCATGTTCGGCCTGGTCTGCTTTGTTTCCGGTATCCTGTTCTGGCGCATCGGCGCCTGGCCTGTCTTCGGTTTTTTCGGGCTCGACGCTGCCATATTGTGGTTTGCTTTCCGCATGAACTATCGCTCCGCGCGCACATTCGAGGAAGTTTCGGTGTCCCGAACCGAGATAGCCATCCGCAAGGTCGGGCCTGGCAAGCGCTACCAGGAATACAGGTTCAATCCCTTCTGGGTCCGGCTGAAGGTGGACCGGCTCGATGATGAAGGCGTCGTCGGCATCACCCTGACCAGCCGGGGCGAGACGGTCGATCTCGGCAATTTCCTCAATCCTGACGATCGCACCAGCTTCGCCGGCGCCATTGCCAATGCCCTGTCGGTCGCCAGGGCCGGCGGCGTCTAGACGCTGTCTTCCACCGTTTTCGGCTGCACCTTGAACGTGGCAACGAGAACGAACAACGCCGCGGCCGCGGAAAAGGCCGCCGTGTAGAGAACGGTCTGGAAGCTCGTCACACTGGCGATGAAGCCCATCGAGACGCTGCCGATCATCCCGCCGAGGAACAGGCTGTTCATGTAGACGGCCGTTGCCCGGCCCGGGCGATCCACTGCGTAGCTCTGGACAAAGGAGATCGCCACGCCGGCGAAGAGCCCGTAATACGTGCCTTCCAGGATGGCGATGGCGAGCGCTTGCCACAGGGCGGTGACCTGGGCGAAAAGCACCATGCTGATCGCCGCGAGACAGGCCGCCAGCATCAGCACCTGCCGTGTGCCGATGCGCTCCGCCAGGCGGACGGAGCCGAAGATCACGAAGACTTCCACGAGGCATTTCACCGACAGGGACAGGCCCGGGGTTGCACCGGGCAACCCGGTTTCACGGACGAAGAACAGGGGCATGGCCGAAACGAACAGGGAATTGGTGATCACGAAACCGAGACAGGTCAGGCCGGCAATCTGGAGGCCCCAGTTGATCGGCTGCCGGCCCGCGGTTTGCCTGCGCTCTCGTGTCGACCTGAAACCGGCGGGCACGACAACATGCCAAAGCACCAGGTAGACCACCCCGATGCCGAAGGCAGACAGGAATGCCGACACGAAGCCGAATTTCGCGACGATGGAAAACGAAATTGCCGGACCGATCATCCACGCCAGGGACACCATCATGCGCAGCCACGAATTGACCCGGGCGACGTCCATTTCCTGCTGCTCGGCATAGAGGCGGCCGAATGTGAAGACGACCCCTGCGCCCATGTTGGAGAGACTCATCAGGGGCGCGATCAGGACCAGAAGCATCAGCAGGCTGGTGATCTGGGTCAGCAAGGCCGACAGGATGACATAGGCCAGGACGGAGATGACCAGCAGCCGCTTGACCGGGACGTTATTGTCCAGCCGTTCCCCCGCCCAGCGATTGACCGCAAGGGTCAGCGGCATAACCAGCCCGGTATAGAGCCCGATCTGCCAGGGTTCGGCATTGAGTCCCTCGACAATGAAAAAGCTCATCATCGGCACCAGTGCCGACACGCCAAGGCTGTTGGTGAACTGAAGCAACAGGATCAGCACCACCTGGCGGGGGAGCCGTGGAAGGGAAAACATGAAACAGGCCGAACGGGTTTTGAGCAGGCAAGACCGATAACCTAGCTCTGCAACATCCCGTGGTCACGGCTTTTCTTGACACCCTGACAAGATCGAAGCGCGGGGTTTGGGCTTGAGCCTGTGGTGGATCCTTCGAGACGGGCCCTTGGCCCTCCTCAGGATGACGCAGAGTGTCTGGCATGGTTCCTGGAAGTCGCTACGAAAAAAGGCGTCATCCCGAGGAGCCGCATAGCGGCGTCTCGAAGGATCCGCCACAAGCCCCTCTTCTACTCAGCTGCCCTGCTCTGCCCGCAGTTTTTTCAGCCGGTAGAGGGCTTCCAGCGCCTCGCGGGGCGTCATGTCATCCGGATCGATCTCTTTGAGTGCATCGGCAACCGGATCAGGTTCCGCAAAGCCCGTGGCGCCGGGCGGCGGCGGCGCGATGCTGGCGAAAAGCGGCAGTTCGTCGATCAGGCTTTCGGCCGGCGATCGCCGGTCCTGTTCTTCCAACTGGCTGAGCACCTGCTGGGACCGCGCGACAACGCTGGCAGGCAGACCGGCCAGCTTGGCCACCTGGATGCCGTAGGAGCGATCGGCGGCACCCGGCACGATCTCGTGCAGGAAGATCACCTCGCCGTTCCATTCCTTCACCGACACGGTGGCATTGGACAGGCGGTCCAGCTTGGCCGACAGTGCCGTCAGTTCATGATAATGCGTGGCGAACAGGGCACGGGAGCGGTTGACCTCATGCAGGTGCTCGATGGTTGCCCAGGCGATCGACAGACCGTCAAACGTGGCCGTGCCGCGCCCGATTTCATCAAGGATCACCAGCGACCGGTCACCGGCCTGGTTGAGGATCGCCGCTGTCTCGACCATTTCCACCATGAAGGTCGAGCGCCCGCGGGCGAGATCGTCCGCCGCGCCGACACGGGAGAACAGCCGGTCGACCACGCCGATATGGGCGGAGGCGGCAGGCACGAAGGCACCCATCTGGGCGAGCACCGCGATCAGGGCGTTTTGGCGCAGGAAGGTCGATTTACCGGCCATGTTCGGACCGGTGATCAGCCAGATATGGCCGATATCCTCGTCTTTTTCCGGCCCGAGATCGGCGTCGTTGGCGACAAAGCTGTCGCTGCCCGATTTTTTCAGTGCCAGTTCGACCACCGGGTGGCGCCCGCCCCTTATGTCGAAGGCGCGGCTGTCGTCGACGGTCGGGCGGACGTGGTTTTCTTCCTGGGCCAGCTTGGCCAGCGCGGCCGACACGTCCAGGATGCCAAGCCCGTTGGCGGCGGCCTTGATGGCCTCGCCCGTGTCGATTATGGCCTTGGCCAGACGGTCGAAGATCTCAAGCTCGATGGCGAGCGAGCGTTCGCCGGCGCTGGCAATCTTCGATTCCAGGTCCGCCAGTTCGGTGGTGGTGAAGCGCATGGCGCCCGCCATGGTCTGGCGGTGAATGAACCGGCCCGGATCGGCGGTCAGCTTTTCGGTCTGCGCCGACGGTGCCTCGATGAACCAGCCGAGCACGTTGTTGTGCTTGATCTTCAGGGATCTGAGACCGAGTTCCTCCGAATAGTCCGCCTGGAGCTTGGCGATCACCTTGCGGCTTTCGTCACGCAGCGAGCGCAGTTCGTCGAGATCGCCATTGTAGCCGGAGGCAATGAAACCGCCGTCGCGCTTCAGGAGCGGCGGTTCTTCCTTGATCGCCGACACGAGTTCGGCGCCCAGCTCATGCGGCGCCTGTTCCAGGCTGGCTCGCGCTGCGGCGATTTCCGCCGGGATCTCCGCCGGGCTTGATCCGGTCTGGTCGAGCACCGCGCGGGCGGCCTCCAGTCCCCGGGCGATGGCAAGGATATCGCGCGGACCGCCGCGGTTGAGCGCAATGCGTGACAGGGCGCGGGCCATGTCCGGCGCGCCTTTCAGCGTCTGGCGCAGGCCCTCGCGCATGATTTCGTTGTCGAGGAAGAACGCGACGGCATCATGCCGGTGCTGGATCGCCTCGACATGGACCAGGGGGCCGGCAAGCCGGCTGGCCAGGAGACGGGAGCCGCCGCCGGTGACCGTTCGGTCGATGGTCGCCAGCAGTGAGCCCTGTTTTTCGCCCGACAGGGTCCGGGACAGTTCCAGGTTGGCGCGGGTTGCCGGGTCGATCAGCATGCGTCCGGCACCGGCCTCGCGCACCGGTGGATCGAGCGGCGGGCGTTCGCCGAGCTGGGTCTTTTCGACATAGGACAGGATGCCGGCGGCGGCCGACAGTTCCGCCCGGCTGAACGTGCCGAAGCCGTCCAGGGTCTTCACGCCGAAATAATGCGCCAGCCGGTCGGTGGCGGTCGAGCTGTCGAAAAAGGCGCGGGGTACCGGCGAAAGAGCCCCGCCGGATTGTTCGGCCAGCAGCCGCAATTCGCTCTCCTGCAACAGGTTGTCCGCCAGGATAAGTTCTTGCGGGCTCACCTGGGCAAGATCCGCCGCGAGGCGCTGGTGGTCGGTTTCCGAGACCTGGAAAGTGCCGGTCGACATGTCGATCCAGGCAAGTCCGTAGACCGCGTCGCCCTGCAGCGAACCGCCCTTCAGCCGGGTCAGGGCCATCAGGTAGTTGTTCGAGGAGGCATCCAGCAAGCGTTCCTCGGTCAGCGTGCCGGGGGTGACGAGGCGCACGACGTCTCGGCGGACAACGGATTTCGAGCCGCGTTTCTTGGCTTCCGCCGGATCTTCGGTCTGTTCGCAGACGGACACCCGGTGGCCCTTGGCGATCAGCTTCTGAAGATAGTCGTCGGCCGCGTGGACGGGCACGCCGCACATGGGGATGTCTTCACCCTGGTGCTTGCCGCGCTTGGTCAGCGTGATGCCGAGCGCCGCGGAGGCAATTTCGGCGTCCTCGAAAAACAATTCGTAGAAATCGCCCATCCGGTAGAACAGCAGACTGTCCGGGTTGGCGGCCTTGATCTCCAGGAACTGGGCCATCATCGGCGTGACCTTGGCATCCGCCGGGGCCAGTTTTTGTGCGCTCTGTCCACTCATAGGAGAGTACTAGCAAACTGTGTGCGCCATTCCACCAAGGGGGTAGGCCATCATGGCTTGAGGCTTCATTTTGCAGGGGATAAGGTCAGGCTCCCGCCCGTCAAGAGAGCGACCAAAAAGGAAACGTCCGCGTCATGCCCTCCGATAAATCCGCCAAGACCAGCGTCAGCTTCACCGATCAGGAAGCGCTTCAGTTCCATCAGGAGGGCCGGCCCGGGAAACTGGAGATCGCGCCGACCAAGCCGATGGCCACCCAGCGGGACCTGTCGCTGGCCTATTCTCCGGGCGTGGCCGTGCCGGTGCTGGCGATCGCGGACGATCCGAGCCGCGCCTACGACTACACCACCAAGGGCAACATGGTCGCCGTGATTTCCAACGGCTCCGCGATCCTGGGTCTCGGCAACCTCGGCGCCCTGGCGTCAAAGCCGGTGATGGAAGGCAAGTCGGTGCTGTTCAAGCGTTTTGCCGATGTCGACAGCATCGACCTTGAGGTCGACACCCAGGACGTTGACGAATTCATCAACTCCGTGCGCTACCTCGGCCCGTCCTTCGGCGGCATCAACCTTGAGGACATCAAGGCGCCGGACTGTTTCATCATCGAGCAGCGTCTGCGCGAATTGATGGACATCCCGGTCTTCCACGATGACCAGCACGGCACCGCGATCATCGCCGCCGCGGGCCTGATCAACGCGCTGCACATGACCGGCCGCGACATGAAGGACACGAAAGTGGTCTGCAACGGCGCGGGCGCGGCGGGTATCGCCTGTATCGAGCTGATCAAGGCCATGGGCATTCCCCACGCAAACGTCACGCTCTGCGACACCAAGGGCGTGATCTACAAGGGCCGCGAAGAGGGCATGAACCAGTGGAAGTCCGCCCACGCCATCGAGACCAAGGCCCGGTCGCTCTATGACGCGCTCAAGGGTGCGGATGTCTTCATCGGCGTGTCGGTGAAGGGCGCGCTGACGGCGGACATGCTGAAGGCGATGGCGCCGAACCCGATCATTTTCGCCATGGCCAATCCGGATCCGGAGATCACCCCCGAGGAGGCGCATGCGGTGCGCGACGATGCCATCGTTGCCACCGGCCGGTCGGACTACCCGAACCAGGTCAACAACGTGCTCGGCTTTCCCTATATTTTCCGTGGCGCGCTGGATGTCCAGGCAACCACGATCAACGACGACATGAAGGTCGCCTGCGCGCATGCGCTGGCCGAACTGGCGCGCGAGGAAGTGCCGGACGAGGTCGCGGCCGCCTATCGGGGCAACCGGCCGAAATTCGGACCGGAATACATCATTCCGGTGCCGTTCGATCCGCGCCTGATTTCCGCGATCCCGCCCGCTGTTGCCCAGGCGGCGATGGATTCCGGCGTCGCCCGCCGTCCGATCGTCGACATGGAAGCCTACAAGAACCAGCTGTCGGCGCGCCGCGATCCGATCGCCGGCACGCTGCAGCGGATCTTCTCCAAGGTGCGCCAGCAGCCGAAACGCGTTGTTTTCGCCGAGGGCGAGGAGGAGCCGGTCATCCGCGCCGCCGCCAGCTTCGTTTCGCAGGGCCTGGGCGAGGCGATCCTGATCGGCCGCGAGGACGAGATCCGGAAAATGGCCGAGCAGGCCGGCATCGATCTCGGCAAGTCCGGATTGTCCATCCAGAACGCGCGTCTGTCGGACCGCAACGCCGACTATGCGCAATATCTCTATGGCCGCCTGCAGCGCCGGGGCTATCTTCTGCGTGACTGCCAGCGCATGGTCAACAACGACCGCAACTACTGGGGCGCGATCATGGTCGCCCGGGGCGACGCCGATGCCATGGTGACGGGCCTGACGCGGAACTATTCGGTAGCGCTCGACACGGTCAAGGCGACCATCGACCCGAAACCCGGCCACCGGGTGATCGGCGTGTCGCTGGCGCTGGCCCGCGGCCGAACGGTCCTGATCGCCGACACGGCCGTGATCGACATGCCGACCTCGGAGGAACTTGCCGATATCGCGGAGGAAGCCGCCCATGTCGCCCGCAAGCTCGGCTACGAGCCGCGCGTGGCGATGCTGGCCTATTCCACCTTCGGCCATCCCAAGGGCGAGCGGTCCGAGAAGGTGATCGAGGCGGTGAAAATCCTCGACCGGCGCCGGGTCGATTTCGAATATGACGGCGAAATGGCCGCTGACGTCGCGCTCAACATGGACCGCATGGGATCCTACCCGTTCTGCCGCCTGTCCGGTCCGGCCAACGTCCTGGTCATGCCGGCGTTCCACTCCGCTTCCATCGCCACCAAGATGCTGCAGGAACTCGGCGGCGCCACGGTCATCGGACCGCTTCTCGTCGGCTTCGACAAGCCGATCCAGATCGTGCCGCTGGGCGCAAAGGACAGCGACATCGTCAACATGGCAGCCATCGCGGCGTTCAACGTGACCTAACGTGGCTGGCGCCGGAACCACGTTCCGGCGCCTCTTGTTGAGAGCGCGAAGATCTTCAAGCCGGGGTGTCGGAAGAAGATCCTCCGGCAGCGTCCTTTTTCAGCAGAAACCAGCGCATATCCCGGCAGTCATCCCGGATTCCCTCACCGACGTCGTTCCGGTGGAAGAAGCCCATGTCGATGATCCGCCAGTCCGGGTGGCGATCGATGAAATCGATCGGAAAATTCCGGATCAGCCAGAGATCGTCCCGCTCATAGTATCTGACCTTCACCGGTTCGTCGGAAACGTGATCGACGATCAGGACGTATTTGTCGGCGTACTTGTCCATGTTCGCCAGAACCGCGTGGTACTTGTCGTCCTTGGTAACGTGAATCAGGACACCCTTGATCAGCACCATGTCCCAGGTCCTGTCCGCGTCAAAGGTCACGATATTGTCGTGGAACACTTCAACGCCCGGAAGGCTTTCCTGCAATTGGCTGACGGCTTTTGCGTTCAGTTCCACAGCGGACAGGGACAGATCCGGAAAGGCGCGCTTGATCGCGTGAAGGTTGATGCCGGCATTTGGGCCGAACTCAACCATCGAGGCAACATCGTCCGTCTTGCGAAAACACTTCTTCCAGAAATCGACGCGTTTTTCGACCTGGGTTTCGAGAAAGGTGTTGCGGTCGGTGTATCGGTCACCGCGGCGGCCAGCCCAATGGTGTTCTTGAGCGCCGTCTTGATGGGTTGTGTCAGTCATTAACAAGTACCTTCAGTTCAGGACCGTTCGTCAGCCATCTTGCAAACAGCATTTAGGGGATGTTGCAAGGCTTTTAACATCGCGGCGAGATTTTTCGCCGTCTCTTTGCCGAATTCGGGGCCATGCCTGTCGAAAAATAGTCCTCTCCCCTGTCAAATTGGCGGAGCGAACAGGGGCGAGGCTGCGCGAACATGAGTGATGTTCGAAATTCGAGGTGGAATTCCCCTTTTGACAAACTTCGCTTCACCGGCGATACCTCGGAACCATGTCGGATATTAAAGTCAAAATCTGCGGTCTCTCGACCGAGGACACCATGGCAGCCGCGCTGGACGCGGGGGCGGACATGGTCGGGCTGATGTTCTTTCCCAAGAGCCCGCGTCATGTCTCGCTGAGCGACGCCTGCAGGCTGGCCGACATGGCCCGCGGCAGGGCGGAGATCGTGGCGGTGACCGTCAACATGGACCTGGACGGCCTGTCCCGGATCAAGGAACTGGTGAACCCGGACATCATCCAGTTTCATGGGTCGGAAGCCCCGGAATCTCTGGCGGCGGCCAAGGTGATGCATGGCGTCAAGGTCATGAAAGCGATGTCGATCTCGGAGAAGGCGGATCTGGAAGCCGCGCAGTATTACGCAGTCGTTGCCGATTGGCTTCTGTTCGATGCCAAACCGCCGAAAGGATCGGAGCTGCCCGGCGGCAACGGCGTGTCCTATGACTGGTCGATCCTGAAAGATCTTGACCTGAAGAAGCCCTTCATGCTTTCCGGAGGGCTGGATCCTTCAAATGTCGCCGAAGCCATCCGGCTGAGCGGTGTGACGGCGGTGGACGTTTCCTCCGGTGTCGAACGGGACAAGGGCGTCAAGGACAGTGATCTCATTCGCGCTTTTCTGGCCGCGGCCAAAGGCGTCAAGGTTCCGGGCTGAGTGACCGGATTTCAAGGAGTTTTCGCGTGAACGACATGGCCAACAGCATCCGGACCGGTCCGGACGATCGCGGGCATTTCGGCATTTTCGGCGGCCGCTACGTGGCCGAAACCCTGATGCCGCTGATCCTCGACCTGGAGCAGCACTACAAGGACGCCAAGAACGATCCGGCCTTCCATGCCGAGATCGAAACGCTGAACAAGCATTATACCGGCCGTCCCTCGCCGCTCTATTTCGCCGAGCGCCTGACCAACGAACTCGGCGGCGCCAAGATCTATTTCAAGCGCGACGAGCTGAACCACACCGGCTCCCACAAGATCAACAATTGCCTCGGCCAGATCCTGCTGGCCAAGCGCATGGGCAAGACGCGCATCATCGCCGAGACCGGCGCCGGCCAGCACGGCGTGGCAACGGCCACCGTCTGCGCGCGCTTCGGCCTGCCCTGTGTGGTCTATATGGGCAAGACCGACGTGGAGCGGCAGAAGCCGAACGTTTTCCGCATGAAGCTGCTCGGTGCCGAGATCGTTCCGGTGACGGCCGGGGCCGGCACGCTGAAGGACGCCATGAACGAGGCGCTGCGCGACTGGGTGACCAATGTCGAGGACACCTATTACCTGATCGGCACCGCCGCGGGGCCGCACCCCTATCCGGAGATGGTGCGTGACTTCCAGTCGGTGATCGGCAAGGAACTGCGCGAGCAGATGATGGAGGCCGAAGGCCGTCTTCCGGACGCGCTGGTCGCCGCCGTCGGCGGCGGCTCCAACGCCATCGGCCTGTTCCATCCGTTCCTTGACGACAAGGACGTCAAGATCTACGGCGTCGAAGCGGGCGGCCATGGCCTTGAAGGCGAAGAACATTGTGCGTCCCTGACCGCGGGCAAGCCGGGTGTCCTGCATGGCAACCGCACCTATCTGCTTCAGGACGATGACGGCCAGATCCTGGAAGGTCATTCGATCTCCGCCGGGCTGGATTACCCGGGCATCGGTCCGGAACATTCCTGGCTGAAGGAAATCGGCCGTGTCGAGTATGTGCCAGTGATGGACACCGAGGCGCTGGACGCGTTCCAGATGCTGACCCGCGTCGAAGGCATCATCCCGGCGCTCGAGCCGTCTCATGCCCTCGCCCATGTGGTCAAGCTGGCACCGCAGATGGACAAGGACCAGATCCTTGTCATGAACCTGTGCGGCCGTGGCGACAAGGATGTCTTTGCCGTTGGCCAGATGCTCGGCTTCGACCTGTAGGAATCGGATCTATCGAGGTTTGGTAAGCCGTGCGCTGTAAAGCGCGCGGCTTTTGCTTGTCCTAATCTTCCAGAGTGTCATCAACTCATTGCGCTCATTTCGTCTCTGATTTTTGCATTTAGGATGACGATGATCTTTCTCATGAGTGCGGAGATGGCTACGATAGGCTTCTTTCCGTTTTCAATAAGCCTTTGATAGAAGGCACTTAACGGTCCTTTTGCTCGCGATCCAGCCAGTGCGGCCATAAAGACGCCTTTGCGAACTTCGGGTCGTCCTCCCCGCATTTTGCGGTAGCCTTTTAGGGTTCCGCTGTCTCTGGGGTGCGGCGCCAGCCCCGCGAGGGAAGCAGCCTGCCTTCGGGTTAGGGTACCCAGCTCTGGCATCGTTGCGAGCAAGGCAATGGCTGTCCGTTCCCCCACACCAGGCAAAGAACAGCAGATCTGCATGCGTCGTGACAGGGTCTGGGAGGAGGCGATCAGGTCTTCGATCTCCTCGTCGATCCGGTCGATTTGCCTCTGCACACAGGCAATGACGGTCTTGAACGATCTCACAAGTCTCCTGTTGTTGGCAGGGGCCTTCAAGCGATTGGTCTCGGCTATCTTGATCGCCATGAGCCCCTCCCGCCGGCTTACCAACGCAGCCAGCTCCCCTTGTGCCTCGTCTTTGGGTTGGAGCAGCGGGAGCTGTTTCCAGCGTTCTTCGCCATATTGAGCAAGTGCCTTGGCATCGATGGCATCGGTTTTTGCCAGCCGGCCGAAAGACTTAATGAACGCCTGGACCTTCAGGGTGTCGGCCCGGTGGCAGGCAACGCCTTGCGCTATCAGCTCACTCACCAGGAGAGCCTCGTGTCCGCCAGTGGGCTCGCACACAACCAGTGCGTCCGGACCAAAAGAGGCGACCAGTTTGGCGATCGCGTCCCGATTGTTGTCGATACTCGTCAGTCTCTGCTGTGTCTGATCAAAGACCACCAAAGTGTCTTTGGAAACATCAATACCGACCACATGGGACGGTGCACATTCAAGAACGCTCATGAAGATGGTATCCTGTTCATGCTTCGGATTGTTTGCGGGCGTGCGACCAGCGGCCCATCCAACTCTCCAAGCGGGAAAAGGAAGCGACAGAGAACCTTGATGACAACGGGTGAAAACCCTATCCCGGCTCGGTCGTCTGTCACTGGTCTCCCGGAATTGCAGTCCGGGAGACCAACCCCACTATAAAACCTCTTCAGACAAACAACCCCGGGCGAACGAAGTGAGACCCGGGGCCTACTCATCTGCAGAGCGGACATTATTTGCGGCAAGACGGCTCGAACAAGTTATCTTGGTGACAAGCGGCGATGCGAGTAGGCCCCGGATCTGCGCTATCGCTTGTCCGGGGTGACGCCCGCCGTTGATTCTCCTTCCCCGTTAACCAGCCCCGCGACTCCAGAAGTGCTGCAATGCAATAACATGCATTGTGAAACGGGTGGGAAAAGCTAAATGAGGCGGTGTAGACAGTGAGGACCGGCTTCCCTCGCCGGTTCGCCCCAAAGGAAACAGAAAATGGCTTTCGATCTGCTGACCGGATTTGTCCGCGACTTCCGCGCATCCCGCAGGGTCGCTGGCGAAATCGCCCGCCTGAACCACATGAATACTGCCCAGCTCGCCGATCTCGGCCTGGAGCGCAGCGACATCACCAATCACGCCTTCCGGAAACATTACGGACGTCGCTGATCGGTACCGGCCTCCCGGCTCGGGCAGGCACATTTCGATAAAGGCTGCACGGCTTGGCCGCGCGGCCTTATTTCCTGATCGGCTTGGTGGTCAGCACGGCTTCCAGCAGCTGCTGCCGGCCGCGGGCATCCAGGCGGCCGGCCTGCGCCAGAAGAGCCGGGTCGGTCTGATCCGCGGACGGGCGAGGCGGGACGTTGCGCGTTTGAAAGCTCAGATCCTTCACGCGGCGCCACAGCTTTTCACTCAGGGGCTCCGGGGCGGGCTCGAACAGGGAATGGGCCAATTTCGGCTCCTTTTTGTTTTGACGGCTTTGATGTAGCCGTCAACATAGACGCACAGAGTGCATTTTTCCAGTAGCTGACGTTGCGTATCTCACACGGCAGCCATGCATCAAATGCAGACCTGATCTGCATGGACTCTGGTTGCTGCAGTGCAAAAAAATCCTAGATTCCAAGCCGGTTGTGATTCCGGGCGGCAAAGCCCGTTTTATGGTTGTTTGAGATGAGCACCTTGCAGGCACTTCAATTGAGCGCACCGTCGGCAGCGCCCCTGGCCACCGTGTTCCGCGGTGCGGGAAGTCCCGTTGCCCGGGCCACCCGCGCGCGTCCCATGGGCAGCGAGCACATCTATCGTGCCGATGCCGACCTGCGTGCCATCGGCCTGATCGACTACCCGAGCCGGTAAGCCGCTCCCGGCCGAAGCCTTCCGATCCGCTTGCCGGCACCTGAATGTGCACGAGATAGATTGACATGGCCCGCACTGCACCCGTACATCGCAGACACGGGAAAGCTCCGGACCCACCGGACAGCACAAAAAGGGTAGCAGTGAATGACGGAAACGCGTATCGACCGCCGTTTTAAAGCCTGTGCGGAAGCCGGCCGGCCGGCCCTGGTCACCTTTGTCACCGCGGGCGATCCGGACCTGAAGACTTCCCAGGACGTCCTCAACGCCCTTCCCGCCGCCGGTGCCGATGTCATTGAACTGGGCATGCCGTTTTCCGATCCGATGGCCGAGGGCATCCCGATCCAGCTGGGCAACCAGCGGGCCCTGGCCGCCGGTCACACCATGGACAAGACGCTGGACATGGTGCGCACCTTCCGCAAGCAGGACCAGGACACGCCGATCATCCTGATGGGCTATTACAATCCGATCTATGTGCGCGATCCGAAGAAATTCGTAAAGGTTGCCAAGGACGCCGGCGTGGACGGTTTCATCATCGTCGATATTCCGGCCGAAGCCGATGACGAGTTGTGCATTCCCGCGCTTGAGGCAGGGCTCAATTTCATTCGGCTGGCGACGCCGACCACCGACGACAAGCGCCTGCCCGCCGTTCTGGCAAACACCTCCGGTTTCGTCTATTACGTCTCGGTGACAGGCATCACCGGTGCCAACATTGCCGATACCGGCCGGGTAACGGCTGCGGTCAACCGGATCAAGGGACATACCGACCTGCCCGTGGCTGTCGGCTTTGGCGTCAAGACCGCCGACCAGGCTGCCGTGATCGGCAAGGATGCCGATGGTGTCGTCGTCGGTTCGGTCCTGGTCAACGCCATTCGCGAGAGCCTCGACGAGGCCGGCAAGGCGACCGACCGGACCGTCAAGGCCGTGACCGACGTTGTCGCGGATCTGGCCTCCGGCTGCGCCCGCGCGCGCTCGGCCTGAATTGAAGGAATTCCGGCGGACCCCATATCTCCGCCAATGGACAACCCGAGCACCGCGTGTGTTCTTGAAGACAACGGGACGCGTTTGACGTGAACTGGATCAACTCTATCGTACGCCCCAAGATCCGCGATCTCTGGAAGAAGCGCGAAGTTCCGGAAAACCTCTGGATCAAGTGCCCGGAAACCGGCGAGATGGTGTTTCACCGGGATCTGGAAGCCAATCTCTGGGTGATCCCGAATTCCGGCCACCACATGCGCATGCCTGCGCGCAAGCGCCTGGAAGCGCTGTTCGACGACGGCAGGTACACCAACGTCAAGACCCCCGAGGTTCACGCCGATCCCCACAAGTTCCGCGATTCAAAGCGCTATTCCGAGCGCCTGAAGGAAGCCCGTGCCCGCTCGGGCGAGGATGAGGCGGTTCTGGTCGCCCAGGGCCAGATCAACGGCATGGACTTCACCGCGGCCGTCCAGAATTTCGATTTCATCGCCGGCTCGCTCGGCATGGCCGCCGGCGAGGCGATCCTGGCGGGCATGCTGAAGGCGGTCGAGGACAAGACCCCGTTCGTGATGTTTGCCGCCTCGGGCGGTGCCCGCATGCAGGAAGGCATTCTCTCCCTGATGCAGATGCCGCGCACCACCGTGGGCGTTCAGATGCTGCGCGAGGCCGGCCTGCCCTATATCGTCGTGCTGACCAACCCGACCACGGGCGGTGTCTCCGCCTCCTACGCAATGCTTGGTGACGTCCACATTGCCGAGCCGGGCGCGCAGATCGGCTTTGCCGGCCGCCGCGTGATCGAACAGACCGTGCGCGAAAAACTGCCGGACGATTTCCAGACCGCCGAATACCTGCTCGATCACGGCATGATCGACATGGTGGTGCCGCGCCAGAAAATGCGCGAGACGCTGGCGCGTATCTGCGGCATCCTGATGAAGCGCGAGGTCGAGTTGCCGAAGCTTGAAGCGCCGAAGGAACCGGCTCCGGAGGCCGAGGCAAAACCGGAGGAAAAACCCGAACAACCCGCGGAAAAAGCAGCCGAGCCGGCCAGCTAGGGTGCCGGCATCGCCTGAACACGTCGGGAAAACGGCGTGATGCGACGTTTCCAGACCGTCCGCTTGTGTCCGGTTCGGCTATCCCGTAAAGGCGTAAAGAGCGTTTAACGGAACAAAGGGACCCTGCGGAGGGCGCCTTGGATCAAGTCACGAAAATTCTGGACCGCCTGCTGGCCCTGCATCCGAAGGAAATCGATCTTTCCCTCGGCCGCATGCATCGTCTGCTGGCTGCTCTCGGCCATCCGGAACACCGCCTGCCGCCGGTCATCCATATTGCCGGCACCAACGGCAAGGGCTCGGTGACCGCGACCATGCGCGCCATCCTGGAAGCCTCGGGCAAACGCTGTCACGTCTACACGTCCCCGCATCTTGTCTCCTTCAACGAGCGCATCCGCCTCGGCAGCGATGGTCGCTATGTCTCCGATCCGGTGCTCTACGATGCTCTGCACCGCTGTGAAGAAGCCAATGGCGGCGAGGAGATCACCTTTTTCGAGATCACCACCGCCGCGGCGCTGCTGCTGTTTGCCGAACATCCCGCCGACATTCTCCTTCTGGAAGTGGGACTGGGCGGCCGGCTCGACGCCACCAATGTCATCGATGATCCGCTGGCAACGGTGATCACGCCGGTCTCCATGGATCACGAGAAGTTCCTGGGCGACGATCTGGCCGTCATCGCCGCCGAAAAAGCCGGCATCATCAAGCCCGGCGTGCCGGTCATCTGCGCGGCCCAGGAAGACGAGGCGCTGGCCACCATTGCCCGTCAGGCGGCCTGGAACCGCGCCCCCCTGAAAGTGTTCGGCCAGGATTTTGTCGCCCAGGCGGATCAGGGCCGGATGGCCTATCAGGACGAGGATGAACTGATCGATCTGCCGATGCCCGTTCTGGGCGGCCGCCACCAGTTCGCCAATGCGGGGCTTGCCATCGCAGCCTTGAAGAATGCCGGGCTCCTGCCCGATGAGGCAACCGTCGCGCAGGGCCTGAAGGCCGTCAACTGGCCGGGGCGCCTGCAGCCGATCACCCATGGGGCTCTGGTCGACATGTGTCCGGAAGGCTCGGAAATCTGGCTGGACGGCGGTCACAATCCGGGGGCGGGTCTCTCCGTCGCCCAATTCATGGGTGAACAGGAAGAGCGCGCGCCGCGCCCGCTCTATCTTGTTGCCGGCATGCTGACGACCAAGGACCCGATCGGTTTCTTCAGGCCTTTCGACGGACTGGTCCGCCATGTCGGCACCGTGCCGATCATGACCACCTCGACCGGCCGGTCGCCGGAGGATCTCGCCGACCTGGCGCGTTGCGCTGGCCTGGAGGCAACACCGTTCCAATCGCTGGACGCGGCCCTGGCAGATGTGGCAGCCTGCGCCGCAGAAGACGGCGAACCACCGCGGATCCTGATCTGCGGATCGCTCTATCTTGCCGGTGAGGTTCTGGCGCGCAGCGGACAGGCGCCGGACTGACCAGAACCGGCATCCGCTTTTGGGGTCCTGTCCCGGGGAGGCCAGTTTGAAACGCCCGTTTGTTGCATTTTCCACCCGCGTGGCGGCATTGCTGGTCGGCAGCACGCTCCTGTGCGGCCCGGCGTCCGCGCTCACGGAACAATACGAGACCCCGCCGGAGCAGGATCCGGCCACGGTGCTCGACGGCAAGCAGCTCGGTCCGGGTTATGCCGTGCTGTCCCCTGTGCGCAGCGACGGATTTCTGCGCATCTTCCAGCTTCAGACCGATCTCGGCGTCGAGCGCATCGAGGGGGATGGCCTCCTCAAACTGCGCTTGTCCGAACTCAAGGTTCTGGTCGCCCTGGAAGGGTTGAAGAACGACGCCAGTTTTGTCGACGGCCTGAAACAGGCGGCAATGAAGCCGGTCGAATTCGTCGAAAGCACCGTCACCGATCCGGTCGGTACGGCCAAGAGCACGGTTACCGGTGTCGGCCGCATGTTTTCCCGGCTGGGCAAGGGTGTCGAAGCGGCGGTCAGCGGCAAGGGCGGCTCTCCGGCGGAGCTTGCCAGGGCGATCACCGGCCAGGCACATGCCCGGCGCGAACTGGCGGTTGACCTGGGTGTCGATCCCTATACGTTTTACAAGCCGCTGTCGCAGAAGCTGGACGAGACTGCCAGCGTGACGACGGCCGGAACCTGGACGGTCAGCGCGATTACCAGCCTGCTTCCCGGCGGTTTGATCGTCAACGCGACACGGCAGGCGGACAATTTCCGCAACCTGATCGTGGACAGCACACCGTCGGAACTTGAAGAACGCACGGCCACTGCCTTCCGCAATGCCGGCGTGTCTGAGGCAAGCATTTCCAAGATCGCGGCCAACCCGTTCTACACCGTGTCGGAAAAGGCGGCGATGGCCTACCAGCTCCAGGCCATGCCGGGGGTGAAGGACCTCGAGGTGATCGCGTCCAAGGCAGGCGATGCGGACAGTCGCGACCTGGCCTATTTCCAGCTGCGCCGCGTGGTGCTGCTCGAAACCTACAACCGCACAGTCTCCGGTCTCGGCGACATCAAGGAAGTCACCGGTTTTCCCATCGCCATCCGCCGGGACGGCATTGCCGCCATTGTACTGCCGCTCGACATGGTGTCCTGGACCGAGACGGTGGCCCGGAGTTTTTCCGCCATGCACGAGGGTCTCGCCGGTCTGCCCTTTCCGCCATCGGGCGTCGATTTCCTGATCACCGGCGACCTCACCCCCATGGCCGCCGAACGCCTCACCGCCTTCGGCTGGGAAATCACCGGCAACTACCCGATGCCGCAGGGACCGGTGCATTAGGACGCCCGGCCGATGTCTCCGACAGGTATCACTGCGAAGACTAGACGGTCGGCTCAGAGGCTCAGAAGGGAGCAGACCAGGGGCGAGAAGGCCTTGTGGCGAGCGCTAAGGGAATTGAAGGCCGGCGGAATTCGTGTCCGCCGGCAAGCCCCGATTGGCCCATACGTTGCGGATTTCGCTGTTTTCTCGCGCAAGCTCGTCATCGAGATTGACGGTGACGTGCATTCCTTCCCAGCTCAACAACGACACGACGCATCGAGAGACGCGTGGCTAATGAAGGAAGGCTTGATTCCAGGCGACCGAAGTTGAGGAAAACCTGGAAGGGGTCGTCACGGCTATTCGACTTCATCTCGGTTTGGAAGTTACAGGGTACCCCCACCCCTAACCCCTCCCCCTTGTGGGGAGGGGTTAGGGGTGGGGGTACCAAGAACCAATGCTGCGCGTTAGCGCCCCGTCTTCCTTCAAATGCACTCCAGGACCGGTCCCGCCAGGCCGCTTTCCCAGCCGAGAATGGCCCGCTTGCGGGTGAGGCCCCAGTGGTAGCCGCCGAGCTTGCCGCCCTTGGCGAGCACCCGGTGGCAGGGCACGACGAACGAGAGCGGGTTGCGGCCGACGGCGGTGCCGACGGCGCGCGAGGCCTTGGGTTTGCCGAGGCAGGCGGCAATGTCGGAATAGGTTGTCGCCGCGCCCATCGGGATCTTCAACAGCGTCTGCCACACCCGGATTTCGAAATCCGTGCCGATCATGACGATGTTCAGCGGCTGGTCTTCCTGCCATTTCTGCGGGTCGAACACGCGCCGGGCGTATCCGGCGGTGGCGTCCTGGTCCTGAACGAACTCAGCCGCGGGCCAGCGTTCGCACATGTCGGTCAGGGCGTTGTCCTCGTCACCCGGATCGGCAAAGCCGAGCCCGGCAAGGCCCTTGTCCGTTGCCATCACCAGCACCTGGCCGAAGGGGGAAGGATGAAAGCCAAAGGCAATTTTCAGCCCGGCGCCGCGGTTGCGGTAATCGCCCGGCGTCATGGCTTCGTGGGTCACAAAGAGATCGTGCAGACGGCCGGAGCCGGACAGGCCGACCTCGTAGGTCGCGTCCAGCACGCTGGCGGAGTCGCGCAACAGCGCCTTGGCATGGTCCAGCGTGATTGCCTGCAGGAACTGTTTCGGCGTCAGCCCGGCCCAGCGCGAGAACACGCGCTGCAGCTGGATCGGCTGCAGGCCGACCTCTTTGGCAAGCTGCTCCAGGCTGGGCTGCTCGCGCCAGTCCTCGGTGATCCGCTTCAGGGTCTGTCGGACGACATCGTAGTTTTCGGCGGCCTCCGCGCCGACCGAGATCGGCGTCGGATCGGATGTCAGGCTGGCAAGATCGAGGGCTCTGGTCATGGTCGTCTCATCACGTCTTCAAGTCTGCCGCGATCTTAGTCGGCCCAGGACGCTGGTGCGACCCGATTTGCGATCCGGTTTGGCGGTCGTTGATTTTGTCCATATGGAAAAGTCTTGTTCGAGTGCGAGCCCAAATGTTCCCTCTCCCATTGGGAGAGGGCCAGGGTGAGGGGGCAAACGTGTCCGTATCCCGAGAGGTTTGCCCCCTCACCCGGCGCTGCGCACCAACCTCTCCCCCAGGGGAGAGGTTGTCCGGGGGCAACAGCTTTCCATTGCCGAGCTTCGTCCGACGCGTTACCCCAGCACGTCCTTGAACTCGCCCGCCGACGCCGCCGGGCCCTTGCGGGTGTTGAGAAGGAGATTGGTCTCCGTGCCGGTGATGCCCTCGATCAGGCGGATGCGGTTGAGCGCATCGTCAAAGGCCGCAAGATCCCGCGTGGCGATGTCCAGAACAAGGTCCCACTTGCCGTTTGTGGAATGAATCGCGCGCACCTCCGTCATGGCACTCAAACGGCGGATCACCGGTTCGGTATTGTGACCGTCGACCACCACCAGGGTGACCGCGCGGATCGGCAGATCGCGCCAGTCGTCGCGCAATACGGCGGTGAAGCCCAGGATCTCGCCGCTGTCGATCAGCTTTTCCATGCGCGAGCGCACGGTTGCGCGCGACACCTTCAGGTCGCTTGCCAATTCGGACACCGATCTGCGGCCGTCATGCCGCAGAAGCGAAATCAGACGCAGGTCCAGATCATCCATCTTCTCATTCCGATCATATCAACTTGCCAAAGTGATAAATCTGACTGCGCATTTGATCAAGTGTCCGGATTTACTCCGCCGCGGCGTTTCAGCACACTTATGGAACAACCAATTCGGGCGGAGACACATGTGAACGTCGTCAGGAAACAGATAGCCCTGGTCGGGGCACCGGTGGACGAAGGCGCGGGCCGGCGCGGCTGCCTGATGGGCCCGGATGCCTATCGCACGGCCGGCCTGGCAGAGACCCTGGAGGCGCTGGGCCATTCGGTTGCCGACCATGGCAACATCCGGCCGCTGGAAATCGGCGACGTCACACCACCCAATCCTGTCCTGAAGAACTATCCGGCCTATGTGGCCTGGACCAGGGCCCTGCATGCCAAGGCCGCCGAACTGGGGGAAGGCCCGGTGGTGCCGGTCTATCTGGGCGGCGACCATGCCATGGCAGCAGGCACCGTTTCCGGCCAGGCCAAAGCCGCTGCGGCGCTGGGCCGGCCTCTGTTCGTGCTCTGGCTCGATGCCCATTCGGATTTCCATACGTTCGACAGCACAGGCAGCGGCAACCTGCACGGCACGCCGCTGGCGTTCCTGTGCGGTCTGCCCGGCTTCGACGAGCTGCTCGGCGCTCCCTTCGAGCACACGCTGAAACCCGAAAATGTCGAGATCCTGGGCGTGCGGTCCATCGACGATGCGGAACGCAAGCTGTTGCTCGATCACGGTGTCGGTGTCGCCGACATGCGCCGGGTCGACGAAGAAGGCATTCACAACCTTCTGAGGCCTTTCCTGGAGCGGGTTCGCGCTGAAAACGGCCTGCTTCATGTCAGCCTGGATGTCGATTTTCTCGACCCTGACATCGCTCCGGCCGTCGGCACCACCGTGCCCGGCGGCGCAAGTTTCCGCGAGGCCCATCTGGTGATGGAGATGCTCCACGACAGCGGCCTCGTCACTTCGCTCGATCTTGTCGAGCTCAACCCTTTCCTGGACGAACGCGGAAAAACCGCGCGCCTGATGGTCGAGCTGACCGGCAGCCTGTTCGGGCGCCGGGTCTTCGACCGCCCGACCAGAAGTTTCTAGAGGACCAGACCATGATCAACAGCCCCATCGACCTCGCCCCGTCGGACCTTGCCTATGTGCCCTTTGTCAGCGTCGACAACATGATGCGCAACGTCCGTGCAGTCGGTGTCGAGACCTTCATGCGCGGCATTGCCGACTGTATCGAACAGGATTTCCTGCGCTGGGAGAGCTTCGACAAGATCCCGCGCATTCCGGCCCACGCCCCGCAGGGCGTGATCGAGCTGATGCCGACCAGCGACGGCAACACCTTCGGCTTCAAATATGTCAACGGCCACCCGGGCAACACCCGCGAGGGCCGGCAGACGGTGACCGGTTTCGGGGTTCTGTCCGAACTTTCCACCGGATACCCGGTCCTGTTCACCGAAATGACCATCCTGACGGCTTTGCGCACGGCGGCGAATTCCGCGCTGGCGGCGAAATACCTGGCGCCGAAAGGTTCGACCACCATGGCGGTGATCGGCAACGGCGCCCAGTCCGATTTCCAGTGCCTGGCGTTCAAGGACCAGCTCGGCATCACCGATATCCGGGCCTATGACATCGAGCCCGCGGCCAGCCAGCGTCTGGCGCGCAACCTGATCAATTCGGGGCTCAACGTCACCATCTGCAAGACACCCGAAGACGCCATCGAAGGCGCGCAGATCATCACCACGGCAACGGCCGACAAGAAACTGGCGACCATCCTGACCGACAACATGGTCGGCTCGGGCGTCCATATCAACGCGGTCGGCGGCGATTGCCCGGGCAAGACCGAACTGCACAGGGACATCCTGCTGCGCTCCGACATTTTCGTTGAGTTCCCGGACCAGACCCGCATTGAAGGCGAATGCCAGCAGCTTGCCGAGGATCACCCGGTCGTCGAGCTCTGGCAGGTCTATGCCGGTGCCGCCCCTGGCCGCACGTCGCAGGACCAGATCACCCTGTTCGACAGCGTCGGCTTCGCCATCGAGGATTTTGCCGCCTTGCGTTATGTGCACGACCTTCTGCCGTCGACGGGCCATTTCGAGAAACTGGATCTCCTGGCCGACCCGGACGACCCGCGCGACCTCTACGGCATGGTCCTGCGCTCGGGTGCCAACGGCGACGACAAGGCCGCGTGACCTCAATAGGATCACGCGTTTGCAGCAATCCTGGCCACCGCTTCGGCGGTGGTTTCTTTCTGGAGATGGTGGAGTTCAAGATCACCGGTCCCCACCCAGGAAACACATCTTGGTATCCGGCAACGGTTTTTTTTACCTATCCCGTGTCTACTGGCGATCCTTTCAAAGAACCACGACCCTGCTTCAAGGATCTCCCATGATTTCCAGACGGATTGCCCTCTTCAGCCTCGCATTTCTGGTCGCGCCGAATGCTCAGGCGGCCGAACAGTATTTCGATTACAAGGACTGGTCCGTTCGGGTCGAGGCGGTCGACACCGGCGAGGACCTGCGCATCACCTGTTCCATGTGGACCGGCGGCGACGGCGAACCGACGGTCGGTTTCACCCTCTCGAACGGCGATGCCCTGCCGCCGGATATCTTTCCGGGCGTGCAGCTGACGGAACGCGCCATTCGCGGCCATGCGACCGTCTTGCAAAACGGGGAGACAGTGACCTTCGTCTTCGATGACGGCGACAGCGCACAGGCCAGTGTCCATGCGGATTTCGACGAGAACGGTTTTGCCTTCGCGCAGACCAATTTTCCCTTCGAGGACAATCAGCGTGTGCTGCAGGCCATGCAGCGCAACGGCCAGATCGACATCACGGGACCGGGCGGGCTCGTCTATTCAGCATCCTTGAGCGGCTTCACCGCCTCCTACCGCAAGGTCGCCGAGCAATGCGGCTTCCCGGTCGACGGCGTGGTCAACTGAGGGCGGCCTCGATCTCCGCGACCACCGCATCCGCGGCTGCCCCCGGATCGGCCGCCTGGCTGATCGGGCGGCCGACGACCAGATAGTCGCTGCCGGCCTCGATGGCGTCTTTCGGCGTCATCACCCGGCGCTGGTCGCCGGCGGCACTGCCGGCGGGGCGGATACCCGGGGTGACGATGACCAGCTCGTCGCCGAGGATCTGGCGCATTTTGGTGGATTCCGTCGCCGCGCAGACGATGCCGCCCATGCCGGCCGCCCGAGCATCCTTCGCCCTTGCCTCGACCACGTCGGCGATCGGACCGCGATAGCCTGCGTCGATCAGGTCCTGTTCGTCCATGGAGGTCAGCACCGTGACGCCCAGCAGGCACAGGTCCGGATTGCCTTCCTCGCGAAGACCCTTCACCGCCGCGCGCATGGTTTTCGGATAACCGTGCAGGGTCATGAAGGTCATGCCCATCTTGGCAACGTTGCGGACCGCCTTCTCGATGGTGTTGTCGATATCGTGCAGCTTGACGTCGAGAAAGATCTTCTTGCCGTCCCGCGCGAGATCGCGGGCAAATTCAAGACCGCCGGCAAATTGCAGCTCCATGCCGATCTTGTACACACCGACCCTGCCTTCCGTCTGTTTCACCAGCTTTTCGGCGTCTGCGACCGTCGGAACGTCGACGGGCAGCATCAGGCGGTCGAGGGCGGTCTTCGGGGCGAACGGGCTCGTCGGCATCGGCGGGTCTCCTGCGGCAGGGGGAAAGCGCCCTGTCCATACCATCACGGAGTGAATCGCGCCAGAACCAGGCTGGCCTAAGGTCCTGACTCTAGCTTTTCCCGGTCTTCTCGAAGTCCGCGAAGGCGTCCTTGTAATCCGCGTGCCAGCGGCTCAGCGGCGGCCGGTTCTCGATGATGTCGCCAATGGCCCATTCCGCCCGGCGCCTGTCGCGGGTGCTGTCGACATCATTGTCCGGACACAGGACATAGAAATCGCCTTCAGACATGCGCTCGAGGAAATAGTCGACCGTCTGTTCGCTGCTCCAGGCCGAGGCCGGTTTTTCCGGAAAGTGCTGGGCGGTGATGCCTGTGTAGGTGAAACCGGGCACGAAAAGATGCACCGAAATCGGTGCGCCCGCCTGGCGAAGTTCATGTGCAAGCTGCTCGCTGAGCACCTTCACCGCCGCCTTGGAGGCATTGTAGCCCGGATTGCCCGGCGGCGTGGTGATGCCCTGCTTGGAGCCGGTGTTGACGATCACCGCCGGACGCCCGGCCTCGATCATGCGCTTGGTGAAGGCCTGGACGCCGCGCAGGATGCCGAAGAAATTGACATCCATCAGCCGGGTCCAGTTGTCCATGTGCTCCCAGCACCGGGTCGGCAGGTCTATGCCCGCATTGTTCATCAGGACAGCAACGGGGCCGGTCGCGAAGGCCTTGTCCGCCAGCGCTTCGACCTGGGTCATGTCCGAAACGTCCGTCGGGACCGCCAGCACCGTTGCGTCCGGCCTTGCGGCTCGGCGAACGGTTTCGGCCGCGGCATCGAGTTTGTCCCCGGGCAGATCCGCGAGGATTATCCCGAGGCCGGATTCGGCAAACCTTTTGGCCGCGACCAGGCCGACACCGCTGGCGGCTCCGGTCACGACGGCAAGGCCGCCTTCTGCAACTGCTTCCTTAAACATGTCTGCCTCCCGTGATTGTCGCTTGCGGACGGCTGCGCCTCACAACACCACCTCATCCTGGGGAAGCGCGCAAGCGCTGTCTTGAAGGATCTCCCGGTCCTCCTCATTACAAGGTGGTGTTAAGGCGGAGGCTTCCGAAGAGATTTTGATGCCTGGTTCGTCGCGAAACCGCAATCAGAACCAAACCGAACCATCCTGCGGCGAAGTCGCTATTTTCTTAGTCGTGTCAGGCTGCTACAACACCGCCGGTTCCTCTTCACTTCAAGGACATCAGCACATGCGTACAGCGAGTGTATCGCGCGATACCAAGGAAACCCGCATTTCGGTCGAAATCAACCTGGACGGTACCGGCGCCTATGACGTCAAGACCGGCGTCGGGTTCTTCGATCATATGCTGGAGCAGCTGGCGCGCCATTCGCTGATCGACATCAAGGTGCGCGCCGACGGCGACACCCATATCGATTTTCACCACACGGTCGAGGACACCGGCATTGCGCTCGGGCAGGCGATCTCGCAGGCGCTGGGTGACATGGCCGGCATCACCCGTTATGCCGACACCCACCTTGCGATGGACGAGGCGCTGACACGGTGCGCTCTGGACGTGTCCGGCCGGCCGTTCCTGGTCTGGGACGTTGCCTTCGACCGCGACAAGGTCGGCGACTTCGATACGGAACTGTTCGAGGAGTTTTTCCGCGCCTTCGCCATGAACGCCGGCATCACCCTTCATATCGCTACGCTTTACGGCTCCAATTGCCACCATATTGCCGAGACCTGTTTCAAGGCGGTCGCGCGCTCCCTGCGCAAGGCGGTGGAGATCGATCCGCGCCAGGCGAACCGGGTGCCGACGACCAAGGGCCAGCTCGGCGGTTAGGCGGAATGGATACATGAGCACTTATGTCGTGATGGCGCCGCCCGAATTTGACGACGTGGCGGGCGACCCCTACCAAACCGACCGGCTGGAATTCGTTCCCGACCGGTTTTCGGTGCTGGCCTTCCTGTTTTCCCTGATCTGGCTGCTGGTTCATCGCATGTGGCTGGTCCTGCTCGGCTATCTGGCTGTCACGCTGGTGATCGAACTGCTGGCGCTGTCCGTCAGCCAGGAGGTCATGGGCGTGGTGGCCTTTGTCATCGCCATTCTTTTCGCACACGAGGCCCAGGCCCTGCGCCGCTGGTCGCTGGAGCGCAAGGGCTGGCGCGTTGTCGGCATCGTCGATGCCGACGGCAAGGACGAAGCCGAGCTGCGCTTTCTGCACAAGGCCGCCGATCATCTGTCGCCGGCCCGCATGCGGCAGACCGTCCAGCGCCCCGCCCCCAATCCGATCGTCCCGCGCGTCGGCAGCGAACAGGTGGTCGGCCTGACCCTCGGCCCGGAGAGCCGTCAATGACAATTGCAATTATCGATTATGGCTCGGGCAACCTGCGCTCGGCCGAAAAGGCGTTCGAGCGCGCGGCCCGCGCCCACGCCCATGTGCCGGACGTGATCGTCACGTCCGATCCCGAACGTGTCCTGAAGGCCGACCGGGTTGTCCTGCCCGGTGTCGGCGCCTTTGCCGACTGCAAGCGCGGCCTCTGGGCCGTCGAGGGCATGCCCGAGGCGCTGGAGGAAACCGTCCGCAAGCAGGGAAAGCCGTTTTTCGGCATCTGCGTCGGCATGCAGCTGATGGCAAGCCGCGGACTGGAGTTCGAGACCGTTGAAGGCCTGGACTGGGTCGATGGCGACGTCATCGCGATGGAACCGGCCGACCCGAGCCTGAAGATTCCGCATATGGGCTGGAACACCATCGACGTGCGCCCCGAAAGCCACCCGGTCCTGAATGGTATCGAAACGGGTCCCGGCGGCCTGCATGCCTATTTCGTGCATTCGTTCCACTTCGCCTGCGCCAGCATGGAAGACCGGCTGGCAACCTTCGACTATGCCGGAACCTTCACCGCCATGGTGGCGAAAGACAACATGATCGGCACCCAGTTCCACCCGGAGAAAAGCCAGCGGCTCGGTCTCGAGCTGATCGCCAATTTCCTGGACTGGACCCCGTAACACTTCTGGGAGAGACAGATGAGCAAAGGCTACTGGATTGCGCGCGTCGACGTGCGGGACGCGGACGGATACCCGGCCTATGTCGAGACCGCGAAGCCGGCCTTCGAGCGTTTCAGCGCCAATTTCCTCGCGCGCGGCGGCAAGACCAACACCATCGAGGGCCCGGGCCGCGCGCGCAACGTCGTCATCGAGTTTCCGAGCTACCAGCACGCGGTCGATTGCTACAATTCACCCGAATACCAGGAAGCGGTCAAAATCCGCCAGAAAGTTGCCGATGGCGAGATCGTCATCGTGGAAGGAATATAAGACGTCATGATCCTTTTTCCCGCCATCGACCTGAAGGACGGCCAGTGCGTGCGCCTGAAACTGGGCGACATGGACCAGGCAACCGTCTTCAATGATGACCCCGGAGCCCAGGCAAAGGCCTTCGAGGACCAGGGCTTCGAGTGGCTGCATGTGGTCGATCTCAACGGCGCCTTTGCCGGCGAGAGCGTCAACGGCGCCGCGGTCGACGCAATCCTGGCGGCTACGACGAACCCGGTGCAGCTCGGCGGCGGCATCCGCACGCTGGAACATATCGGGACATGGCTGGAAAAGGGCATCAGCCGCGTGATCCTCGGCACCGTCGCGGTGCGCGATCCGGAGCTGGTGAAAGAGGCTTGCAGGGAATTTCCGGGCAAGATCGCCGTCGGCATCGACGCCAAGGGCGGCTACGTCGCCGTGGAAGGCTGGGCGGAAACCTCCGAACTCACCGCCGTCGACTTGGCCAAACGCTTCGAGGATGCCGGGGTCTCGGCGATCATCTATACTGACATCGACCGGGACGGTGTGCTGAAGGGCCTGAACATCCCGTCCACGCTGGAACTGGCGAAATCCGTTTCCATTCCGGTCATTGCCTCCGGGGGGCTGGCGTCGATCGACGACATTCACCGCCTGCTGGAACCGGACTGCGCCATCCTTGAAGGCGCGATTTCAGGCCGGGCGCTCTATGACGGGCGTCTTGATCCGAAGGAAGCCATGGACCTGATCCTGGCGGCACGAAAGAAAGCGTCATGACCCTCAAGGCCCGCGTCATTCCCTGCCTCGATGTCAAGGACGGCCGTGTCGTCAAGGGCGTCAACTTTGTCGACCTGGTGGATGCCGGCGATCCGGTGGAAGCGGCCAAGGCCTATGACGCCGCCGGGGCGGACGAACTCTGTTTTCTCGACATCACGGCCAGTCATGAAGGCCGGGACACGATCTTTGACGTCGTCAGGCGGACGGCGGAAGCCTGTTTCATGCCGGTGACGGTCGGCGGCGGCGTGCGTACGGTGGAAGATATCCGCAAGCTGCTGATCGCCGGAGCCGACAAGGTCTCGATCAACACGGCCGCGGTAAAGAACCCGGATTTCGTGCGCGAGGCGGCGGAAAAATTCGGCGCCCAGTGCATCGTCGTCTCGATCGACGCCAAGCAGGTCAACCAGCCCGGCGAACCGGAAAAATTCGAGATCTTCACCCATGGCGGCCGCAACCCGACCGGCATCGACGCGGTCGCGTTCGCAAGAAAGGTCGTCGAACTGGGCGCCGGCGAGCTTCTGGTGACGTCCATGGACCGGGACGGCACCAAGTCCGGCTACAACATCGCGCTGACCCGGGCGATTGCCGACGCGGTGCCGGTGCCGGTGATTGCCTCCGGCGGTGTCGGCACGCTGGACCACATGGTCGAGGGCGTGCGCGACGGCCATGCCACCGCCGTTCTGGCGGCCTCGATCTTCCATTTCGGCGAATACACCATTCACGATGCCAAGCAGTACATGAATGACGCTGGTATTCCCATGCGTCTCGATGCGTAGCAGCCCTGAGGGACTAGCCGAATGACCGACTTCACATTGGAACAGCTCGACGCCATAATTGCTGCACGTGCGAAGAGCGACGACGAAAAGTCCTATACGCGCAAGCTCGTCAACAAGGGCGTTGCCAAATGCGCCCAGAAGCTGGGAGAAGAAGCGGTTGAGGCGGCAATTGCCGCCGTTCAGCGGGACCGTGAAGAGTTGACGGCCGAGGCCGCCGATGTGCTTTATCATTTGCTTGTGGTTCTGAGCGTCTCCAATGTCCCTCTCGGGGATGTTATGAAGGAGCTTGCGAACCGCACGGGACAGACCGGACTGGAAGAAAAGGCGTCCCGCCCGCAAGAGTGATAGCGGATTGCGGTGAACAGGGACTGCGAGTGATATGGATCAGAAAGTCGCGACGGCCCTGGACATGGATCTGTCCCCTTATCAGGTGTTCACCGAACGCCAGTGGGCGCGCTTGCGTGCCGACACGCCGATGACCCTCGACGCCCATGAAGTCGCCCAGCTCCAAGGCCTCAACGCTCCCGTGTCCATCGAGCAGGTCGAGACGATCTACCTGCCGCTGTCACGCCTGCTGGCCTTCTATGCCGAGGCCACGATCAGCATCTATCAGGCGACGCAGGCCTTCCTGGGCACCAGGGACAACAAGACACCCTTCATCATCGGCGTTGCCGGGTCTGTTTCCGTCGGCAAGTCGACGACGTCGCGCGTGCTGCGCGAACTTCTGGCCCGCTGGCCGGCGAGCCCGAAGGTGGATCTGATCACCACGGACGGTTTTCTCTATCCCAACGCGGTTCTGGAAGCCGAGGGCCTGATGTCCAAGAAGGGCTTTCCGGAAAGCTTCGACCGTCCCCGGCTGCTGAAGTTCCTGTCGGACATCAAGGCGGGCAAGCGCTTCGTGCGCGCGCCGGTCTATTCGCATTTCTATTATGACGTGATGCCCGGCCACACGGTGACCGTCGACCGGCCGGACATCCTGATTGTCGAAGGCCTCAACGTGCTGCAGACGCGGGAATTGCCCAAGGACGGCCGCGCGGTTCCCTTCGTCTCCGACTTTTTCGACTTCTCCGTCTATATCGACGCCGACGAGGACCTCCTGCGCAAGTGGTACGTGGACCGGTTCATGCACCTGCGGGAAACCGCCTTCCGCGACCCCGGCTCCTACTTTCACAAATACTCGCGTATCAACGATACGGAGGCGGTCGAGACCGCCAACCGGATCTGGAGCGACATCAACCTGGTCAACCTGCGCGAAAACATCCTGCCGACCCGGCCGCGCGCGGACCTGATCCTGTCGAAGAATGCAAGCCACCGCATTTCCAAGGTTGCCCTGCGCAAGATCTGACGGTGGTGCGTCCGGGGCTGCGGTCAAGCTGCCCCGGGAATGCGGGCAATGACCTTGATCTCGAAATCGAAGCCGGCGAGCCAGTTGACGCCGACCGCTGTCCAGTTGGGATAGGGGGCTGTCTCGAAATACCTGTCCTTCACCGCCATCAACGCGCCGAATTGCGCCTCGGGGTCCGTGTGAAACGTGGTGACGTCGACCACGTCGTCCAGGGTACAGCCGGCCGCGTCGAGCACGGCCACCAGATTCTCGAATGCCATGTCCACCTGACGGGGGAAGTCGGGCTCCGGTGTACCGTCGGCATGGCTTCCGACCTGGCCCGACACGAACAGGAGGTCCCCGCTCCTGAGCGCCGCGGAATACTTGTGCTGGTCATAGAGGGCATGCCTTCCGGCGGGAATAACGGGCTCGCGATGTGTCATTGGTTCGTCCTTTGTCTGGCACTGTGTCAGGTGTTTCGGCACAGCCGCTCCCGTCGGGCCGGCGGGTGGTCCGGTCCGGGAATACGCAGGCTGCGGTCGGCTTCACTTGATGGGCGCTATTTGATATACGCCGTGTATGTGAATAGCCCACATACGCGGCGTATGTCAATTGGCATACACCGCGTATGCGAAATTGGAGATGAACCCGATGGCAAGAAGCCGGACGGAAAAGATGGAAGAAACCCGGGCGAAACTCATCTGCGCAGCACGCAAGGCTTTCGCAGAAAAGGGTTTTTCGGCCGCATCAATGGATGAGTTGACCGCTGAAGTCGGCCTGACCAGAGGTGCGCTCTATCACAATTTCGGAGACAAGAAGGGTTTGCTCCAGGCGGTCGTCAACCAGATCGACAGCGAAATGGCGGGCCGCGCTCACGCCATCGGCAGCAAGGAAGACAGTCTCTGGGACGGCCTGCTGGCCGAAGGCGCCGCGTATATCGAAATGGCGCTGGAGCCGGAAGTGCAGCGCATCGTGCTGCTCGACGGCCCCGCGGTGCTCGGGGACCCGTCCCTGTGGCCAAGCCAGAACCATTGCCTCGAGACCACGACGAAAGCGGTCACCACGCTGATTGCGGAAGGCGTCATGAAGCCGGTGGATGCCGAAGCGGCAGCGCGGCTGTTGAACGGGGCAGCCCTGAACGCGGCCCTCTGGATTGCCGCCAGCGACAACCCGGAAGACGTTCTTCAACGGGCGCTTGAGGCGTTTCGGTGCCTCGCGACGGGACTGCTCAGGGAAAGCGACTGAAGGTCCGTTCGCCGGACTTGAACGAAAAGCGTCCCCGGCGCATGGCACCGGGGACGCTGGTGTCGGGGAGGTTCGTGCCGGGGGCGTTGGATCAGGCGACCGAGCGGCTGCGGACTTCCTGCAGGAACGTTGCGACCTGGTCGCGCAGCATGCCCGCGTTTTCTTTCAGCTGCTGAGCCGAGCTGTCGACCTTCTCGGCCGTATCGCGGGTGTTTTCAGCGGCCGACGCGACGGTTTCGATATTGGTCGTGACCTCGACGGTGCTGCGCGAGGCTTCGGTCGCGTTGCTCGCGATTTCCTGCGTCGCCACGCCCTGCTCCTCGACCGAGGAGGCAATGGAAGAGGCGATTTCGTTCATGTTGTTGATGATCTCCGTCACCGAGGAAATCGCGCTGGCCGCATGGCCGGTCTCTTCCTGGATGGCGGTGATCTGGCTTGAAATCTCCTCGGTCGCCTTCGAGGTCTGGGTGGCCAGTTCCTTGACTTCGGCGGCAACGACCGCGAAGCCCTTGCCGGCCTCGCCCGCGCGGGCCGCCTCGATGGTGGCGTTCAGGGCAAGCAGGTTGGTCTGCTCGGCGATCGCCTGGATCAGCGTCACCACTTCGCCGATGCGGCTGGCGCTTTCCGACAGGCCATGCATGCGCTGGTTGGTCGACTGGGCTTCGCCGGCGGCGCGGGAGGCGATCTCGCTCGAGGATTGAACCTGGCGGCGGATTTCGTTCACGGAGGCCGACAGTTCCTCCGCAGCGGCGGCCACGGTTTCCACGTTATGGGCGGCCTGCGACGAGGCATTGGAGACCAGGCCGCTCTGTTCCGTGGTCTGGGCGGCCACGTCGGTCATGTCCGCGGAAGCGGCCTGCAGATTCTGCACGGAACTGTCGATGATGTTGAGCATGTCCATGATCTGACGATCGAAGTCACCGCTGAGCTGCTGGATCTCCGAACCCTTGCGCGCGGCGTCTTCCTGACTTGCATTCTGTTGCTCTTCCAGCTCGCGGCGCGCGGTTTCGTTCCGGACGAAGACCTCCATGGCGCTGGCCATCTGACCGATTTCGTCGCCCCTGCCCGCACCCTCGATGACGATATTGGTATCGCCTTCCGCCAAAGTGCTCATGTTGTCGGTCAGGGAGCGCAGCGGACGGACAAGGCTGCGGATGGCGACGAATGCAATCGACCCCGCGACCAGTGCGCCGACAAGCGCCAGCGAGATGATCAGCATGGCCTGGTTCCAGAAGGCGGCTTCCATGTCGTCGATATAGACACCCGTGCCCAGCATCCACTGCCAGGGCTCGAACCCGGTGGCGTAACCCCATTTCTCGATCGGAACGTCACTGCCGGCGCGCGGCCACAGGTATTGAAGCGTCCCGCCACCGCTGCGGGCAACGTTCACGAGCTCGGGAATGATGCGCACACCATTGGCATCCTTGAGATCCGTGAGGTTCTTGCCGATCAGTTTTTCGTTGGCGTGCGAGATCGTGACGGAGTTGTTGTCGAAAACGAATACGTAGTTTTCGCCGTTTTCAAACCGCATTGCGGAAATCGCCTGGATTGCGTTTTTCTGAGCCTCTTCGCGGCCCATTTCTCCCGATTTCTCAAGCTCGTGGTAGCGGGCGGCAATTTTGCTCGCAGTTTGCGAAATGTCCTCGATCTTGGTCAGGCGTTCCTGCAGCATTGCGTCTTTCAGCGAGCTGAGGGAGAGCATCGCGAGAGCAACGGTAAAAATGGCAATGACAAAGACAGGTGTCGTGATTTTCCAGGCAAGTGGCCAACGGGTAAAGGACATGGCAGGGGCTTTCTGTCGGGTTATGTCCTTTTAGAATTCCTACAAACAACTGACCAAATAATTAATTCGCAGAATTGAATATAAGTACCTATGCCCGCAAACGGCCAAGAAAAAGTAGCCGGTTTACGTAGCGCAACCATTGCGAGAATTCGAGTCTTACCTAGAGGCAGAAATTATCTGCGTGCGCAGAAGACATCCCTCAGGCCCGGTCGCGACCAGGTGGCGTTCTGCAACTGACCTTTGAGCACATGACCCTGTGATTCGAAGTAGAAAGTATTGGCGCCGCCCTGACGCTGCAGGGTGACCGCGCCATAGCCCATTTCGGCAACCGTGGCGCTTTGCAGGTCCGGCGAGAACACGACATTCAGGTCGATACCGGAAGTGCACAGATAGTCGGCGACGTTGGCGCGGGCTGTCTGTTGTTGCTGGAACGTAGGCTGGCTGGAGCCTTCGATCGCACCCGGCGGCGTCGGTCCGGCCGGAAAACCGTTGCCGGGCTGGCCGTCGAAACCGCCATTCTGGTTGCCCCAGGCATCGCCGCCGCCGAAGCCGTTGTTGCCGGGCACGCCGAACGTCTTCGGACCCTGGATCACGACTTCGCGGTAGGGCGTCCGCGTGACGTAGATGCCGCGGCATTCGCCATTGGCACCGCGCACGGTCCAGGCGTGGGAAACATAGGTCTGTTGTTCCAGGATCTGACCCGGTTCCAGCCGCGCATAGGGCCGTTCGCCGCCACGGTAGTCGACCCACTGGACTTCGATCGCCTGCTGGCTGGCATTGCGGAACACGATCTGGCCCGGCCTGACGGCCTCGACGGAGCGCACGCGGCCGAGTTCGGTGCAGGACAGGTCCGAGCCGGGTTCCTCGGCACCCGTTCCAAAGGCATCGTCCGAAACGATCTGCTGCGGCAGCGAGCAGGTCGCGACAAACAGGCGGACCGGATTGGCGCTGCCTTTCAGCGAGACGGCATGTGCCGGCATGCCTTCGACGGCAATCGACAATTCGGACTCGCGGATCATGGCCTCCCACAGCGGGTCGGTCATTTCGATATTGACTTCGGGCAACGACACCCCGGCCTCGTTGTTGGTCGAAGAGCCGAAGGCATTGTAACCGTTGTCGAATTCACCCGCAGTGATGCGCACCGCCTGTGGCATGCCCTCCAGGAGCCCGGCCGGCGCCTGCTGGAAGGTGATCTTGGCGAAACCGGATTGCGTGCTGCAGTCGGCGCGGAAGTCGCGATCGTCGGTCTGCGGCACCCCGTGCTCCAGCATCGTCGGCGAGCCCGGCTGCGTTCCGGGTTCGGCCAGCCACTGGCGGTCTTCGCTTGGCGTTACCAGCACCGGCTGGGCATTGGCGGTGCCACCCGAAAGGGCTTCCCCGACCGTGGTCTCGAAATCGGAGCCGGGCAGCGCCGTTGTGTCCGTACCGGGCTCGGAGATGGGTGTATCGACCTGGTCCAGCGGCTTCAGCACAGTGTCTTCCGGCGGCTGGACTTCCGTGATCGAGGAGTTTGCCTCCGTCGAAGGCGGCAGTACCGTGGTCTTCGGTGTTTCAGTCCTCGTGCTGGTGACCGGACCTGCCGCGGTTCCCGAGTTGGTGCCGACAACCCGCGCCGCAGCGCCGGGCTTGCCGTCGCTGCTGACGTCCACCACAAGTGTGTTGCCGGAGCAGATATTGGCTTCGCGGTGGAGCACACGGCTGTTTTCCAGCGTGACCTCCAGCTTGACATCACAGCCCGGACGCTTGTTGTCGCTGCCCTGGGTATCGATCACGACGCCCTTGTCGTCCCGGCTGATGATCGGCCGGTATTTCTTGTCCACGGTAATGGACCGGATGCCCGGGTCGGGCGGTTCGACATTGATGCGCAGGGTCTCGGGGGCGGACTGCGCCATCACGGCCGTGCCGGAGGCAATCAGAAGCGCGCTCGCCGCAGCCAGCATTCCGGACTTCAGCAGGGGGGTAAAACCAAATTGGGCAGCAACATGCCGCATAAGCGATCTCCATGGGAGCGCAAGTCTATCACCGAATGGCAATACTTAGGCAAAGTGGCGGTGAAAGGGCAAGTCTGCATTGGCGCAAGATGCGAGTTCCTCAGCGGGGCGCGCGCTTCGCCAGGATCCGTTGCAGTGTGCGCCGGTGCATGTTGAGCCGCCGCGCCGTCTCGGAAACATTCCGGTCGCAGAGTTCGTAGACGCGCTGGATATGCTCCCAGCGAACCCGGTCGGCCGACATGGGATTCTCGGGTGGCTGGGCCTTGTCCTCGGGTTTGCGCGCGAGAGCGGCGACGATATCGTCCGGATCCGCGGGCTTGGCGAGATAATCGATGGCACCGAGTTTGACCGCGGTAACCGCCGTGGCGATGTTGCCATAGCCGGTCAGCACGATCGCGCGCGCGTCCGGGCGTTTCTGCCGGATCTTCTCGATCACATCGAGGCCATTGCCGTCTTCAAGCCGCATGTCCACGATTGCGAAGGCCGGCGCGCCACTGGCGATCTTGGCCGCGGCATCCTGAACGCTGTCAGCTGTTTCCGTCGCAAAACCGCGTTTTTCCATGGCCCGTGCAAGACGTTGCTGGAACGGTTTGTCATCGTCGACGATCAGGAGGCTCATGTCCTCCGCAGTGCTCAGGGCTGGTGTCTGGTCTGTCATCTCGTCTTACCGGTTTTTATTCTTACGTCTCGACTTGCGTCCTGGATGAGGAGTCCGGAGGTGTAGGATTTTTTTCTGTCCGGGTGCCGTTATGGGCTGAAAATGAGGTTTCGTCCACTCCGGCGTCTTGTTCGAACACCTGGCGCGGCCAGCTGACACGGATATGGGCTCCCGTCTGCGGTGGCGCCAGGTTTTCCAGGCTGAGCTTTGCACCGGTGCGTTCCAGCAAGGTCTTGGCGATGAAAATGCCCAGCCCGAGCCCG
Source organism: Roseibium sp. Sym1 (assembly GCF_027359675.1). NCBI lineage: Bacteria > Pseudomonadati > Pseudomonadota > Alphaproteobacteria > Hyphomicrobiales > Stappiaceae > Roseibium > Roseibium sp. Sym1. The sequence goes on along the minus strand of NZ_CP114786.1, from coordinate 1,619,421 downwards.
CCGCCGGTATCGCGCTGGGGCGACTTGCCGCTCCGGACGGAGACATAGGGATCTCCGATCTTGCCGAGAATGTCGACGGAAAACCCGGGGCCGTCATCCCGGATCGAGATCGACAGTGTTGTGGGATCCCAGCTGGCTGTGACATCGACGCGGGACCTTGCGAAATCAATGGCGTTTTCGACCAGATTGCCGAGCCCGTAGCGGATGGCGGCGTTGCGCGTTCCCACGGGCTCGGACCCGGAACCGGACCAGTCGGAATGGATGGCCACGCCCGTGCCCCTGTGCGGATCGATCACATCTTCCATGAGCTGCGTCACCGGCATGCGTTGATAGGTCCGGTCGGCTTCGCTGGACAGGCTGGTCAACTGGCGCAGGATGCTTCGGCATCGCTCCGCCTGGGAATGGATCAGCGCAAGGTCTTCCGCGCGCGGATCGCCGTCCTCGAACTCGTCGGCCAGTTCCTTGGCGGCCAGATAGATGGTCGCGAGCGGCGTGCCGAGTTCATGCGCTGCCGCCGTTGCCAGCCCGTCAAGCGCGTTCAGGTGCTGTTCCCGGGCAAGCACCAGCTCTGTCGCGGCGAGCGCATCGGCCATTTGCCGGGCTTCCTCGGCAACGCGGAAGGCATAGATTGCCATGAAGCCGAGAGTTGAAACGAGGGCGATCCAGATCCCGACCGAATAGACGACGGGCAAGGAAAAATCGTCACCGACGGCCCAGGGCAAGGGCAGGTGAAAGACAGCCAGAAGGCTGGCGCAAACTGTCGCCAGGATGCCGAGAATGAAGGTGTAGCGCGCGGACAACCCGGTTGCGGACACCATCACCGGCGCCATCAGGAGAAAGGCAAACGGATTTCCAAGGCCACCGGTCAGAAACAAGAGCCCGCTCATTTGCAGGATGTCATAGGCCAGCTGAAGCGTTGCCGCCCGCTCCGAAAGGCGCATCGCAGAGGGCCAGCGAACTTTCAGAAAGATGTTCAGCCAGGCCGACAGGGCAACCAGGGCAAAGCCCTGCCCGGCGGGCATGGGATACCCGAGCCCGACATGAACCACCAGCAGTGCGGCTGTCTGACCGCCCACGGCCAGCCATCTCAGCCGGACGAGCGTGTCGAGTTTCAGGCGCCTGTGCGGCAGGATGATATTGGACGTCGGTTGATCGGACATTTGCCAAATGGGACTTGGGATGCTGTCCCCTTTTGAAGCGGTTTAGGCCAGCTTGCAAGGCGTGGCTCTTGTATCCATTGGTTCTAGATGGTAGCCACCCGCTAAACGGTTGTCCGGATCACGCGGGCCGGCGGCCATCCGAAGGGGTTTCATGGCTCTTCATGTCAGATCAGCACCGCGAAACGGAATGAGACGATGACCGACACCAATGACGGCGGCGCAGAGCCGCAGGCAGAAGGCGCCGCCGCGCCGGGCATGCACATCCTGGGCCAGTACATCAAGGACCTGTCCTTCGAAAATCCGAATGCACCGCGGTCCCTGGGCCAGGGCGAGCAGCCCAAACTCGACATCAACGTGAATGTCGGCGCCCAGCAGATGGGTGAGGATCAGTTCGAGGTCATCCTGACGCTGACCGCCAAGGCGGAACGCCCGGACATGGTGATGTTCAACGTCGAGCTGGTCTATGCCGGCCTGTTCAAGATCACCGGCGTGCCGAAAGAGCACATGCATCCGTTTGTGATGATCGAATGCCCGCGCATGATCTTCCCCTATGCCCGCAACATCCTCTCCGAGGCGACGCGCAACGGTGGTTTCCCGCCGCTGATGCTCGACCCGATCGATTTCGCCCAGCTGTACCGCCAGAACATGGCGCAGCAGGCCGCAGCCCAGCAGGAAGGCGCCGAGCAGAAGCCGAACTAACGGCAGCTGAGTTGTTGTCGATTTTCAAACCCGCGCCGGTCTAGAGCACTTCCCGGTTAGATTGGCTCACTCTGCCGAGGCTGGTTTGGTTCAAGGTCAAGGACGTTGATGAAGAGCGTGCTGGCCGCACGGTCGAGGCAACTTCCGCAGGCATTGGGCCAAACCGGCCCGGCCCTCCGGGTTTGTGTCTGGCGGACACCTGCTTTGTCGGACCGCTTGCCCATAGCCCCGCTATGGACTTCACGCTCCTCCGCGCAGATCGTCTCGCCAGACTTCAAACAGACTGAGCCAATCTAACCGGGAAGTGCTCTAGTCACCTGGAACTGAAGTTCGTCTCGTTTTCCGAGAGGCTCCGAACGAGCTTCAGTTCCAAAAAGGTGACTAGAAACATATGTTTCTAGTGTGGTTTTAAATTTGAAATACGCTACGGCGCTAGCTGCAGCAACAAGGCGTATTTCAAATTCACCACACCAGCCGGCGCGGGTTTTTCAGTCCCGGGCCTCGAAGGCGTTGACGATCCGCTCCGGCAGTGCCCAGGGGCAGACGATGACGATGTCGAAACGCAAGGTATAAAACCCGGCCTTGGCATGTTGGGACACGAAGATCTTTGCCGCACGGGCAATCCGTTGCTGGCTTGCCGGCGTGACCGCTTCCAGCGCCGCGCGGCGGGTCTTGCGCGCCTTGACCTCGACGAAGGCCACCGTCTTTCCGCGTTTGGCAATCAGGTCGATCTCGCCGGCTTTTGTCTTGTAGCGGCGTTTCAGGATACGCCAGCCGGTCAGGCGCAGGTACCAGGCGGCCAGGGTTTCCGCGTTGAGGCCAAGCGCGTGGGCGCGCCGGCGCTTTTGTGTTGCCGTGTTGTCCTGCCGCCGCGCCATCAGGCACCGTCCGCCTTCAGTTCCAGCGCCCGCTTGTAGACCTCGCCGCGTTCCAGGCCGGTCGCCTTGGCGACCTTCTTGGCGGCGGCGCTGACCGGCATGTCCGCAAGGGCGGCGGCAAGCAGGGTGTCGAGATCCTCGGAGGCTGCTTCCGGCCTGTCTTCGGGCGGGCCGACCAGGATGACGATCTCGCCCTTGACCTGGGTGCCGTCGAACCGGTCCGAAAGCTCGGCCAGCGTGCCGCGCTCGAAGGTTTCGAAACGTTTGGTCAGTTCACGGGCCACCACCGCCTTGCGGCCGGCGCCGAGCACATTCGCCATCAGGGCCAGGGTCGCGGCGGTCCGGTGCGGGCTCTCGAAAAAGACCAGGGTCGCGGGCACGTTGGCCAGCTCCTCGAGCCGGCGCGTCTTCGGTCCGCCCTTCTGCGGCAGGAAACCGGCAAACAGCACCGTGTCGCTGGGAAGTCCGGAAGCGACCAGGCCCGCCAGCGGCGCCGAGGCGCCCGGGATCGGGATGACCTTGTAACCCTCCGCCACGACATCGCGCACCAGCCGGTAGCCGGGATCGGAGACCAGCGGCGTGCCGGCATCGGAGACCAGCGCGACGGCGCCGCCCGCAGACAGGGTCTCCAGGATTTTCGGGCGCTGCTTGTCCGCATTGTGCTCGTGATAGGCCATCAGCGGCGTCTTCAGCGAAAAGCGCTGGGTCAGCGTCGCGGAGACGCGGGTGTCCTCGCAGGCGATCACCTGCGCCGCCGCCAGGGTCTCAAGGGCCCGGACGGTGATGTCGCCGAGATTGCCGATCGGGGTCGAGACGATATAGAGGGCCGGTTCCAGGTTGGGCGCGGTGAAGGCATGTTCGCCAAGGCTGTAGCGGTTTTTGTCCGTGGGAGCGGTGGAATCGGTGCCCATGGGACGTCCTTTCGTACCCACCGGTCTTGCGGCGGAACCTGTTGGAGAGGCTTCTTTATCCTTGCGCTACCGCCGCGGGACAACCGATGCAAGGCAAATTCCACTATTGATCCGGGCGATATGCCTTTGAAAGACCGCTAAAACTGGACAGGGCGGCAGTGAATACGTAAGTCTTTGCCAAAGGGTGGATTGACAGAAATGGCAAGCGGAATGCAGGGCGACGGGCTGAGGCAACGCAGACGGATCTTCTTGAAAACGGCACTTGCGGGCGCCGGCACGATGCTGCTCGGCGGCTGTCTCGGCTCGTCGCTCGGCTCGCTTCCGGGCGACCAGGTCCAGCCGGGCGCGCAGCCGCAGGTCACGGGAGAAGTGATCGGAACCGGAGGCGTGCGTGTCGGATTGCTGTTGCCCCTGGCCAGCGCCGGCGGCAATGCGTCGATCGGCACGGTGTTCAAGAATGCTGCGTCCCTTGCCCTTCAGAATTTCCCGAGCGCCGATGTCCAGCTTCTGGTGAAGGACACCGGCGGCACCGCCGAGGGCGGCCGTGCGGCTGCACAGGCCGCCATATCGGAGGGGGCCGAGCTGATCCTCGGGCCGGTGTTCTCGCCGGCCGTCGCCGGAGCCGCCCAGGCAGCCCGCGCGACCGGCGTTCCGGTGATCGCGTTCTCGACGGACACCTCCGTTGCCGCCCGCGGTGTCTACCTGCTCAGTTTCCTGCCGGAAACCGACACCAAGCGCATCATCGGCTACGCCGCCAGCCAGCAGAAACGGTCCTATGCCGCGCTCGTTCCGGAAGGTTCATACGGAGCGGTCGTCGAAGCCGCCTTCCGCCAGGAAGTCGGCCGCACGGCCGGCCGGATCGCGACCATCCAGCGCTACAAGCTGAACGGTTCGGACACGTCGGATCTCGTCGCCAAGGCCGGGTCGCTGAAATCGGTCCTGACCAGTGTGGACGCCCTGTTCGTGCCTGCCGGGAGCGGCGTGCCGTCGGTGGTCGTCCAGACGCTCGTCGGTCAGGGTGCCAATCTCGGCAATGTCAAGCTGCTCGGGTCCGGTCAGTGGGACTCGCCCCAGATCAAGAACAACCCGGCTCTGGCCGGTGCCTGGTTCGCAGGACCCGAGGACAAGGGGTTCCTGGCCTTTGCACAGCGCTACCAGAGCACCTACGGCTCTGCGCCGCCGCGCAATGCCAGCCTCGTCTATGACGGCGTCACGCTCGCCGCCGGCCTGATCCGGTCGGCGGGCCAGCAGCGTTTCGAACAACGCATCCTGACCAATCGCGACGGCTTCATCGGTATCGACGGCCTGTTCCGGTTCCAGTCCAACGGTCTCAACCAGCGCGGTCTCGCGGTCTATCAGGTGACGGGCAAGGGCGCCCAGACGATTGCCGCCGCGCCCAGGGATTTCCGCACGGGATTCTAGGTCACCGCCACCATCGGGAGTTACGAGCAGATGTTGAGCGGCAAGCAGATCGTGCTGATCATCAGCGGCGGCATTGCGGCCTACAAGTCGCTGGACCTCATCCGGCGCCTGAAGGAACGTGGCGCCCGGGTAATTCCGGTGATGACGAACGGAGCCCGAGAATTCATCACGCCGCTGGCGGTCGGGGCCCTTTCGGCGGAAAAGGTGTTTACCAGCCTGTTCGACCGGGAAGCGGAACACGATGTCGGACACATTCGCCTGGCCAGGGATCACGACCTGATCCTGGTCGCGCCGGCCACCGCCAACCTGATGGCCAAAACGGCCCACGGAATAGCCGACGACCTGGCCACCGCAGTGCTGCTGGCGACGGACAAACCGGTCCTGCTGGCTCCCGCCATGAACCCGAAAATGTGGCAGAACCCGGCCACGCAGCGCAATCTGGCGGTTCTGCAGGAGCGCGGTGTTGCGGTCTGCGGCCCGGCCAGCGGCGAAATGGCGGAAAAGGGCGAAGCCGGGATCGGCCGCATGAGTGAGCCGCTGGAGATCGTGGCCGCGGCAGAGGCCGTGCTGCGTGACAGGGCGATGGAAGCCGGTACCCTGCCGCTCGCCGGCCGGCACGTGCTGATCACGTCCGGACCGACCCACGAGCCGATCGATCCGGTGCGCTACATCGCCAACCGGTCCTCCGGCAAGCAGGGTCACGCGCTGGCCCGCGCCGCCTTCGAGGCGGGCGCCCGGGTGACGCTGGTCTCCGGTCCTGTCACCTTGCCCGACCCTGCCAATGTCAATGTCATCCACGTGGAGTCGGCTTCGGCGATGCTGGCCGCGGTTGAGAGCAACCTGCCCGCGGACATTGCCATCATGGCGGCGGCGGTCGCCGACTGGCGGGTGGCCGCGGAAGGCACGGAAAAGATCAAGAAGGACGGCAGCGGCAAGCCGCCCGCCCTGGAACTGGCGGAAAATCCGGACATCCTGGCCACGATCGGTCATCACGACAGTCTCAGGCCGAAGCTGCTGATCGGCTTTGCCGCCGAGACCCAGAACCTGATCGACAATGCCCGGGGCAAGCTGCAGCGCAAGAAGGCCGACTGGATCGTCGCCAACGATGTCAGCCCGGCAACGGGCATCATGGGCGGCGACGCCAACACCATACGCCTGGTCAGCCGGACAGGCGTCGAGGACTGGCCGGAACTGGACAAGGCGGAGGTGGCCCGCAGGATCATCGCGCGGGCCGCCGAAGCACTGGCGGACTGAAACCGTCAGATCCTGTTTTGCCTGTCAGTCAGGCCGCGAAGCGGAAATAGCTCATGCTGATCGAGCCGTATTCGTAGCTGCGATGGAGCAGCTGTGCCCGGGCATCGGGTCCTCCCGCGCCGAAAGCGAAGAACAGCGGCAGCAGGTGTTCGTCCGTGGGATGATTGCGCCGGAAGCCCGGAGCCTTGTTCAGGTCGTCGAAATACCCGATCGACCCGGACTGGAGTCCGTCGTCCAGCCAGCGGTCGAATTCCGCGGCCCAGGCGGGCGTTGCGGATCCCTGCGGCCCGAATTCGTACAGATTGTGTGTCGTGCTGCCGGATCCGGCGATGAGGACACCCTTGTCTTTCAACGGTGCCAGGGCCTTGCCGAGGGCATAGACCGAAGACGGGGTGCTGTCATGTGGCAGGGACAGGGCGACCACGGGAATGTTGGCGTCCGGATAGGCCAGCGACAGCGGCACCCAGGCGCCGTGGTCCAGTCCCCGGTCGCTGTCCAGTTCCAGGTCATGACCCGCGGCTTCCAGAAGACGCGCGGCTTCGTCGACATGGGCCTCGTCGGCCTCCACCGGATAGGAAATGTCGTAAAGCGGTGCCGGAAAGCCCCGGAAATCGTGATAGGTGCGCAACGGGCCGGGAGCGGACATTTTCAGCCCTTCGGTCTCCCAGTGCGCGGACAGGATCACGATGGCCCCTGGTCTCGGCTGCGTCGCTGCGAAGCCTTTCAGGAACCGGCTCGCAGCCGTGTCCTCAAGGGCGAGCGTCGGTGCGCCATGCGCGAAAAAGACGGGCGAAATGCTGACAGGCGCTGCTGTCATGGAGCCACTCCTTGGTCAATCCTTGCCATCTTGTGAAAATAAGCGTTTTCCGGGCCAGGATTAGATCTGAAATCAAAGAAAGCTCGTTCAGCATTCCCGAACAATAATTAAAATGCCCCAAGACTGTTCAAACGGACCGCTCGGGAGTGCCGAGCGGTCCGCCGTGGCCCGGACGGATTACTTGTAGCCCATGTTGATCAGCTGAACGCGCCGGTTGACGGCGGCGTCCGGATTGGAGGGGTCGCGCAGCTGCTCCTCTCCAAGCCCGACGGCAAAGAGATATTGGCCTGGAACGCGGAAGGTGGTGACGAGGGCCTCGCGCACCGCCATTGCCCGTTTCAGCGACAGGTCCAGATTGTACTCGCGGGCGCCCTTGGCGTCCGTGTGGCCGACGATGAAGAACGTCTGACCCTGCAGATAGGGCGTGTGCAGTGCATCCGCGATCAGGCCGACGGTTTCGTAGGATTCCGGCTTGATGCGGGCGCTGTCGAAATCGAAGGTTATTTCGACATTGAACTGGCGCAGGGATGCCAGCTTGTCCGCCAGCGGCAAGGTGTTCGGCGAGTTGGCGCCCGGATATTTCTGGATGTTTTCCAGCGCGGCTTTCTGCAGCTGGTCGGCACTGAGGTCGACTTCCTGCTGTGCGCCCTGGAGCGAATTGATGATTTCGTTGCGGCTCAACTTGGTCTGCGCCGACGCACCGCTGGCGGAGACGGCGAGGAAGGTGGCCGAAACGGCGGCCAGAAGGATCCTGGTCATTGATAATCTCCCACGCGGTCTTAACGGTAGCCGGCCAGATCGATGGCGGTGTTGCATTTCTCGCTGACGGAAGGCTGCGCCTTCAGCAGGCAACGCAGGATATGGCCTGCTCCCGGCTTCACGCCCTTGCAGCGCTGCGCGGCATCGCGCTCGCAGATCTTGGGCGCGGCGGCCTGCGCAGCGAGACGTTCCTGGATCAGCGCGACGACGGTGACGCGGTCGGCATTGCATTTCTGCGAGACCTTGGCCTGGTTCTTGTCAAGGCACTGCATGATCTGGTTGTTCGCCAGCGTTGCCGACTTGCAGTAACTCTCGATGTCCTTGCCGCAGCTCGCCGCCAGGATCTTGATGGCATCGGCAAATCCGACGGTCTGCGCAAGCGCTGAAGGGGTGGTTGCCAGCAAAACGCCGGCGGTGAGGGCAAATATCAATTGTCTCATGTTGCAAATCTCCCGAACACGGCAACATTACGATGGGGCAGAGTGTTTCAGGAGACGATTGCGACTTCAAGTGGATCCCCGGCTTGAAGCCGGAATAATTCGTCTTCCCTTGCCAATCTTGACAGAGGGCCGCGAATGTCGTCACTCGCGGCAACACTCATTGCCGGATGCCTCACATGACCGTCACGCTGGAATTCAAACGCCTTGACCACGGCCGGGACCTGCCGCTGCCCGCCTACCAGTCCGAGCTTGCCGCCGGGCTCGACCTGCTCGCCGCGGTCGAGGCGCCCATGTCCCTCGCACCCGGCGAACGGGCCCTGGTGCCGACCGGACTGGCGATGGCGCTGCCTGCGGGTTACGAGGCCCAGGTGCGGCCCCGGTCGGGCCTTGCCGCCAAACACGGCGTAACTGTCCTCAATACACCTGGCACGATCGACGCCGACTACCGGGGTGAGGTCAAGGTCATCCTGATCAATCTCGGCGTTGCGCCGTTCGAGATCGCCCGCGGCGAGCGAATTGCCCAGATGGTGATCGCGCCGGTCCTCCAGGCGCGCATCACGGAAGTCGAGACATTGTCCGACACGGAGCGCGGGGCGGGTGGTTTCGGCTCCACCGGCCGCAAATGACACGTCAGGACACCAGGTCATGATCCCCAGCCTCGTCATTTTCGACTGTGACGGCGTGCTCGTCGACACGGAGCGCTTCACCAACCGTAACATGGCGGAGATAGTCACGGCGCTCGGCCATCCGATGACCGGTTCGGACTGCCAGAAACAGTTCATGGGCCGCACGCTGGAGGATGTGCAGCGGCTGGTCGAGGCGCTGGTCGGGCAAAAGCTGCCGGAAGACTGGCCGGACCAGGTCCGCAGGCGCGATCTGGAAAGCTTCGAGGCAGGGGTGCCGGCAATCCGCGGCATCGAGGGCGTTCTCGACCGGCTGGAGGATATGGGCCTGCCCTATTGCGTCGGCTCCTCGGGCAGATACCAGAAGATGCGCGCCACGCTCGGCAGTTCCGGCCTTCTGCCGAGGCTCGAGGGAAAACTGTTCTCCGCCCAGGATTGCGAACGCGGCAAACCGGCGCCGGACGTGTTCCTGCTGGCGGCGCGCAAGATGGGCCATGCTCCGGAAACATGTGTTGTCGTCGAGGACAGCGTCCCGGGCGTGATGGCGGCCCGGTCGGCCGGCATGCGCGTCTACGCCTTTGCCGAGGATCCGGCCTGCGACCGGGACGCGATGACGGCGGCCGGCGGTATCCTGTTCGACGATATGACGAAGCTGCCGGAGCTTCTTCTTTCCAACAGCTAGTCCAATTCTGGAAAAAGGTTTTACCGGGTTGAACGCAAAGGCATCCAACGCCTCTTATAACTTGCGGGACCCCGTATTATGTTACCGTTTCAAGCAAGGAATGAGGCCGGAGCACAACCCCGGCCAATCAGGGAGACCAGTCATGAGCAAGAAGACCAGCGGCCGCGGGAAGATCTACGCCTCCATCACCGACACCATCGGTGATACCCCGATAGTCCGGCTGGACCGCCTGGCAAAGGCCCATGGCGTCAAGGGCAACCTGCTCGCCAAGCTGGAATTCTTCAACCCGATCTCCAGCGTCAAGGACCGCATCGGCGTATCCATGATCGAGGCCATGGAAGCGGCGGGCCAGATCGAGCCGGGCAAGACCACCCTGGTGGAGCCGACGTCGGGCAATACCGGCATTGCGCTTGCCTTTGTGGCGGCTGCCAAGGGCTACCGCCTGATCCTGGTGATGCCGGAAACCATGTCCGTCGAGCGCCGCAAGATGTTCAAGATCCTGGGCGCGGAGCTGGAGCTGACCGAGGGTCCGAAAGGCATGAAGGGCGCCATCGCGCGCGCCGAGGAACTGATTGCCGAAATCGACGGCGCGGTGATGCCGCAGCAGTTCGAGAACCCGGCCAATCCGGAAATCCACCGCAACACCACGGCAGAGGAAATCTGGAACGACACCGACGGCAATGTCGATGTGTTTGTCTCCGGCATCGGTACTGGCGGCACGATCACCGGTGTTTCCCAGGTGCTGAAAGCGCGCAAGCCCGAACTGCACGTGGTCGCGGTCGAGCCGGCGGACAGTCCGATCCTCTCCGGCGGCGAGCCCGGCCCGCACAAGATCCAGGGCATCGGCGCCGGTTTCGTTCCGGCCATTCTCGACACCTCCGTCTATGACGAAGTCCAGACGGTGGCCAACGAGGACGCCTTTGCGATGGCACGCGAAGTCGCGAAGACAGAGGGCCTGCCGGTGGGCATTTCTTCCGGCGCGGCGCTGACGGCGGCCATCCAGGTCGGCCAGCGCGACGAGATGGCGGGCAAGAACATCGTCGTGATCATCCCCTCCTTCGCCGAGCGCTACCTGTCGACGGCATTGTTCGAAGGCCTCTGAGCCGACGCCGCTCGTGATGGCGGCGGACCATCGGGTCCGGATGACGCTCGGGACCTGTCCGAGACGGACTGACCCCGGACTTCGACAAAGCCGGAGGACCGGGGTCGCCTGACGACGACGCAAGCAGCCGGTTGCAAGCCGTATGACTTGCGTCGGCTGCATATTCTGCGCGAACACGCACCCAAAAGGGGGCTTCATGGTTCGGATGATCGTCTTTGCCTTGTTGCTTGCCCTAACAGGCACAAAAGTCGGCTCGGAGCCCGTTTTCCCCTCTGTTTCCAAATCCGAGCGTCTCGAGGCGCTCGACAGGTTCTGGTCGGACTGGAAGAGGGTCTACTTTCGGGAAGGCTGCGGCGGTGCCTTTGTCGACATTTCCGGCGACGGCAGGCCGGCCTGGGGCGGCAGCGCGTCGAACACGCTTACGGTATCGGAGGCGCATGGCTATGGCATGCTTGCGCTTGTCCACATGGCCGGCCGCGAACCGGGCGTCCGACGCCTGTTTGACGGCATGTTGGCGTTCTACAGGGCGCATCCTGCGGCGTCCGATCCTGGGCTGATGGCCTGGAACCAGACGCGGGATTGCCGCGACGGGGCGGATGGCGGCAATATGTCGGCCACCGATGGCGACCTTGATATCGCTCTGGCTCTCCTGCTTGCCGACCGGCGCTGGGGCGGTTATCGCGATGCCTTCCTGCAGGCGCAAGCGGCCATCCTTGAGCATGAGGTCACGCCGGACGGTATGATGCGTCTCGGCGACTGGGCCACGGATGACGATTATGCAACCGCCTCCCGGTCGTCGGATTTCATGCCTGGCAGTTTCGCCGCTTTCGCCGCGAACAGCCAAGAGGATGGCCACAGGTGGCGGCAAATCCGGGACCGGGGTTACTCGGTCTGGGGCGGACTTTCCAACGATCATGCCTCCGAAACAGGCCTGGTACCCGATTTTCTGATTGGCCTCCCTGACAAGCCCCAACCTGCCGGGGCGAATTTTCTGGAAGGCGAGAGCGACGGCTGGTTTTCGTGGAATGCCCTGCGCTATCCCTGGCGTCTTGCGCTCGACCTGCTTGAAACCGGTGATGGCCGGGCGGAAGCGCATCTGCGGACAATCAACCGGTGGATCCAGGACGCCTCCGGGCGGGATCCATCGCGGATTGCCACGACCTACCGGCTGGACGGCAGTATTCCCGACGACCGCGAGACCGGCTCAGCAGCCTTCCTTGCCGTCTTCGCCGCCGCCGCGCTCGGCGGCACCGGTGATCCGGGCGCCGACCGGGACTGGTCCGACGCGCTCTGGTCCGCACTGGTGTCCCGTCCGATAGAAGATGAAGATTATTACGGCAACACGCTCAAGCTGCTGGCCATGGTTGCCCTGGCCGAGCTCTGGACGCAGGACGCTCCTTGACGTGGCCCAGGCTTGGCAAGAATGCCTTTGCCGTTACCGGTGATGCAGCACACGGCCGATCGTGTTCATCAGGATCTGTGCCGCCAGGATGCTGGTGGTGCCCGTCGGATCGTAATCCGGCGCCACTTCCACCAGGTCGATGCCGACAATGTCGCCGCGTTTGGCAAGGCCGTCGATCAGTTCCAGCACCTCGTAATAGAGAAAGCCGCCATGGCTGGGCGTGCCGGTTCCCGGCGCGATCGACGGATCGAACGCGTCGATGTCGATGGTGAGGTAATAGCGCTTTCCCTCCGGAATGCGCGCCAGCATGCCTGCGGTGCCGAGCTTGCGCACGTGGCGCACCGACTGGATGTCGGAGCCCATGCGCCGCGCGGCCTCATAGCCGTCCCGCGCCGTCGACGACACATTGCGGATGCCGATCTGGGAAAGGCCGGTCACATAGGGTTTTTCCGCTGCCCGGCGCATCGGATTGCCGTGGCCGTAGCGCACGCCGTGGCGTTCGTCGACAAAATCGAGATGGGCGTCGATCTGCACCACGTGGATCGGGTCTTCACCGTCAAAGGCGTTGATGCAGGGAATGTTGACCGAATGGTCGCCGCCGAGCACCACCGGCAGGGCCCCGGCGGCGAGGATCTTGCGCACGCCGAACTCGATGCGCCGGTGGCTTTCGATCGTGTCGGTGTGGACGATATCCGCGTCGCCCAGATCGACCATCCGGGTGGTTTCCGCCGGCAGGTAGGTGATGTCGTCCTCGAAGTCATAGGCCCCGGCATGGCCGAAGGAGAACAGCGTCGAGGCCTCCCGGATGGCACGCGGACCCATGCGTGCACCCGAGCGCCACTGGGTGCCGAAATCGAACGGTGCGCCCAGCACCGCGACATCCGCGTCGATCGCGTCCCAGTCCGGCTGATAGGGCGACTTGCCGAACGTGCAGATGCCGACAAAGGGCAGGTTCAACCGTCCGCCTTCATAGCCGTGTGAGGACATTCCTATGCTCCCGTTTGGTGACTTCCGGCAATAGAGCATCAAACCAGAGGGTGGAAAAGGCGGCATGTGACGTGTTGTAGCGACGAACTGATCATCAGGATGCAAAGCGCCACGACAATGCCCGGTGTCACCCCGGGCGAGCAACGCGAGACCCGGGACCTGCTCATTTCCAGAGACCTGTTTTGGCGAAGGCCCCATGCGTGAAAGCAGCTATGGCTTCAGCAAGCGGACCTGCGAGTAGGCCCCGGATCTGCGCTGCGCTTGTCCGGGGTGACATCGGGACAAGGATTGACAAGGCATGCCCTAGACCGTCCGCGCCATGCGCGTTGAGGAGGAAAAGCCGAACAGGAGTTCCAGGATCCCCGTCTTTTCTTCGCTGACGGCTTTGAAGCCCTTGCGCTCGTAAAGAGCCTTCGCGCGGGGATTGGTGTTGATCACGTCGAGGCGGACCCTGGAGAGGTTGCGGCTGCGGGCTTCGGTGAAAACGGCCTCGAGCAGCGCGCCGCCAATGCCGCGGCCGCGGGCGTCCTCGGCAACGAAGATGCCGTCCATCAGCAGGCAGCCGTCTTCGGTTTCCCGCTCCAGCGTATCCAGCAGGAGCCCGCGCCAGGTGCCGCCAAACAGGCCGTAGACCGCCGTCATGTCACCAAGACCGCCGCCGATAAGGGCGCCCTGATCGGTCTTGAAACCGGCAAGTCCGAGCAGCCCGCCTTCGGGGGACAGCGCGCTGACGGCAAAATCCGGATTGATCACCCGTTCAAGGAAGGCGAGCGCCTTGTCCTCCGGCGCCATTACCCTGCCCAGCTTGCCGGCAAAGGCCTGCCAGAACAGACGCACGGCAACGGGCCGTTCGGTTTGGGGAAAGCCCGGGACGATCCGGTATGTCGGGGGCATGGCCCGTCACCTAGCGGACGGTTACCGCCGTGCCCGTGGCGCTGACCATCAGCATGGAGCCGTTCTGGCCGACGGTCTCGTAGTCGAGATCGACCCCGATAACGGCATTGCCGCCAAGGGACTGCGCCTGCTGGCACATTTCCGCGACGGCGATCTCGCGTGCCTTGGCGAGTTCTTCTTCATAGGCCCCGGAGCGGCCGCCCACAATGTCGCGAATGCCGGCAAAGAGATCCTTGAACAGGTTCGCCCCGAGGATCGCCTCGCCCGTCACCAGGCCCTTGTAGTCCAGGTCCCGGCCCTGAATGGTGTTGGTCGTGGTGACGAGCATGTCGGTTCTCCTCGATTGCATTGACGCCTCCTGACATGGGAAGCGGGTCGGGCCAATACAAGGAAGCGAAGGAGGGGCATCCGGCCGCGAAATCGCGGTGGGACCGTCACAGAAGATGCGCAAGAATGGCTGTCAGCGTGAGCACGATGCCCGCGGCGGCCGCGACCGTGATCAAGGTCCAGTCGGTTCCGCTGACCGGTGACTTCCGCTGTTTCGCTCCGTCTGCCATATGCTCCGTCCGATCCGGACACTTTCCCCGGGGAGCCGGGTTTGGTCGTGCGGTCCGCGCTCATGCTCGCCCGGACAAGTCTCGCAGGCAGATCCTAACAAGTCGCTTAATCGGCGTCGTCCCGGTTGCGATTGCGTCAAGGTGATCCGGTCACGGCAGGTTGCGGAGCGCCTCAGGGTCGATACCCGGTCCCGATGATGGAGCGGATCGCGCGCACGAGGGCGTCGCATTCCTCGTCTGTGCCGACCGAAATGCGCAGATGGTTGTTGATGCGCCCGACCGGAAAATGCCGGACGAGAATGCCGTCGGATCTGAGCTTCGCCGCCAGCTCCGCCGCCGCCACTGTGCCGTGCGAGACGAACAGGAAATTCGCGGCGGAGGGCAATACGTCGAACCCCAGATCCGTCAGGTCGGCCGCAAGGCGCTCGCGGGAAGCGATCACCATGTGCCGGGTTTCCTCAAACCAGTCCGTGTGGGTCCAGGCGGCTTCCGCTCCGGCCAGCGCCAGGCGGTCGAGCGGATAGGAGTTGAAGCTGTCCCGGATCCTCTGCAGCGCCTCTATCAGATGCGGCTGGCCAAGGGCGAAGCCGACCCGCAGGCCCGCCAGGCTGCGCGACTTTGAAAAGGTCTGCACCACCAGCAGGTTGTCATGGTTCGGCACAAGGCTGGCGGCGCTGTCGGCGCCGAAATCGACATAGGCTTCGTCGACAATCACAACCACGTCCCGGTTCTGATCCAGGATCGTTTCGATGGCGCCCAGACCCAGCGCGATGCCGGTCGGAGCATTCGGGTTGGCGACAACAATGCCGCCGCAGGGGTCTTTCAGGGACGCGACATCGACCTGGAAGCCGTCATCGAGCGGGACCGTGCGATGGGCGATCCCGTAAAGCTCGCAATAGGTCCTGTAAAAACTGTAGGTGATGTCGGGAAAAACGATCGGGTCCCGGCCGCTGAAAAATCCGTGAAACGCGTGCGCCAGGATTTCGTCGGAGCCGTTGCCGGCAAAGACGTTTTCGGGGCTCAGGCCGAACGTCCCGGCGACAGCGGTCCTCAGCCGGGCTGCACCCGGATCCGGATAGAGCCGCAGGCTGTCCTGCGTGGCGGCACGGATCGCCCCGAGCGCTATCGGCGACGGGCCGTAGGGGTTCTCGTTGGTGTTGAGCTTGATGACACTGCTGTCCGACGGCTGCTCGCCGGGCACATAGGGTACCAGCCGGCTGACGACGGGGCTCCAGAACTTGCTCATGAAAATCGGTCCTGTGCGGAAACACGTCAGGGCACGGGCCCGTACCCTTGTTTCAAAGGTGACTGATCGCTTCGCGAATGGGAAGCCGGTTCGAGGACTTCAGTTCGCGCAAGGACAGATTTGACTTGATGCTTGTCACGCCCGGCAGCTTGCGAATGACCTTTTCCACAAAGCGGCTGTAGTCGTCGAGATCCTGCGCGACCACCTGAAGCAGGAAATCCGCGTCGCCGGTGGTGTTGTGGCAGGACAGGACTTGCGGACTGGCCTCGACCGCCTTTTGAAACGCGGCGGTCGAGGCCTCGTCGTGTTCGGAGCAGGTCAGCTGGACGAAGGCCATCACGCCCAGACCGAGCGCGCGCCGGTTGACGACCGCCTGGTAGCCCTCGATGACGCCGGCTTCCTCCAGCCGTTTCAGCCGCCGCCAGCAGGGCGTTTCGCTTAAGGACACCTGTTCCGCCAGTTTCGCGTTGGAGAGCCTGCCGTCGCTCTGCAGCCGGATCAGGATTTCGGCGTCTATTCTATCGATCTTGGGCACGGGAAAGACTCTGCTAAAAAATGAGATCCTTGTAGCAGACTAGTCCCGAATATGGTTTGAAAGAAGCGATTTTGGCAAAGCTCTTCCAGCCGGACCGACTAGGATTGCAGCCGTTCATTTCGCATCAGCAACCGACGGGACCCGCTCATGAAAGCCGTGCTCTATGAAACCTTCGCGCAAGCCCCGAAACTGGTGACGCTGCCGGATCCGGATCCGGAACCTCATGGCGTCGTGCTGAAGGTCGAGGCGACCGGGGTCTGCCGCAGCGACTGGCACGGCTGGATGGGGCACGATCCGGATATCACCCTGCCGCATGTGCCCGGTCACGAGCTCGCCGGCACCGTGCTTGCAACCGGCAGGGATGTTCGCCGCTGGAAGAAAGGCGACCGGGTCACCGTGCCCTTTGTCGGCGGCTGCGGCGCCTGCCCGGAATGTCATGCCGGCCACCAGCAGGTCTGCGAAAACCAGTTCCAGCCGGGCTTTACGCATTGGGGCTCCTTCGCCGAATTTGTCGGCATTCACCAGGCCGATCTCAATCTGGTCGCCCTGCCCGAGACCATGGGTTTCGCAACCGCCGCCAGCCTCGGGTGCCGCTTCGCCACCTCGTTCCGCGGCGTGGTCGACCAGGGCAGGGTCTCTGCCGGCGAATGGGTCGCGGTTCACGGCTGCGGCGGCGTCGGCCTGTCGGCAATCATGATCGCAAACGCGGTCGGCGCCCAGGTGGTCGCCATCGACATAACGGATGACAAACTGGCGCTGGCACGGGATCTTGGCGCCGTGGCGACGGTCAACGCGGCTACGGAGGCGGATGTTGCCGAAGCGGTTGTCGAGATCACCGGCGGCGGCGCGCATCTTTCGATCGACGCGCTGGGCCACCCCGTCACCTGCTTCAACTCGATCCAGAACCTGCGCCGCCGCGGCCGGCACGTGCAGATCGGCCTGATGCTGGCCGATCACGCCACGCCAAAGGTGCCGATGGCCAGGGTGATCGGCTGGGAACTGGAAATCCTCGGCAGCCACGGCATGCAGGCCCACCGCTATGGAGCCATGCTCGACATGGTGAGGTCCGGCAAGCTGGCGCCCGACCGGCTGGTCGGCAAGGAAATCAGTCTGGAGGAGTCGATCGCCGCGTTGACGCAGATGGACCGGTTCGAGGGTGTCGGAGCAACGGTGGTGACGCGGTTCTGAGGGCTACCAAACCTATTTCAAGTGATGAAAGTGCTTCAAGATTAGGAAATTGCCTTCCGGCATCGGGCTGTCTTTTCTCGCTATCGACGTTTAATAATTTTTGGGGGAATTTCGCATTTTGCAGATGCTGCGTGCTCTGAGCTAATATTTGACGCACTACCAGAAATTTCCCCGTACAAATCTGAGTAACATGCGACCATATGTAATGAAGTTTGCAACCTAAAAATTAGATCCAATTCGTCAGTATTAAGATATTCCTTAGGTATTTCAAAAATAAGTTGATGTCCGTCGGGTTCTAAGAACCCAACAACAGGGCCAAGTTTTATGACTTTACCTATTAGTTTTTCATAAGTTTTGTTATCAATAGATTTAATAGCATCGGACAATGATTGTTGGATTATTGTGTCGGATTTTTGAATACCCTCACCTGATTTGAAGCTCCAATAATTATCTTTATGCCAAATGTGGAAGCTATAAATATTTGCGGATCCTAGTCCGGTGTTTGTAAGGCTTATACTGTTTGCGTCAGCATCCATAGAAAAGCTAAGAAGTGGAGTACGGCTAAGGAAAGCACTCTCTTCTTGAAGAAGATATGTGTAGTAAGCGAGAAAAGAGGAAAAAAATCCGACAAATAATGCTGTTATTGCCGTAATTGGTTCCCAGTTCTGACCTAGCCATGAAATAATACAGAGAAAAACTTTTTTCATTTGTGATTGCCGATGTATATCTTTTGCTATGTTAGATGCATTTCACTATCTTACTACGAAGAAGGGCAGCTCCTTATAACATCTTCTACGCGGCGCGCCGCGATATGTCCTATCCCCGAAAGCTCATCGCCTTTGCCAAGTGGATCCGACCAACCTAGTCCACGTAGTCGAGATAGGCCAGCGTTTGGGTAGGCTTGAGGTGACGGTGATGACCGCGGGCGCTTAGGGCCAGCCGTTCAGCGCCAATAACTTCGCGGTAGGAACAAGGCTGGCCGCCAGGGGTAAGAGGCAGTGTGTCACGTTGACTGGAGGCACAGCCCATTCGGTGGTAACGCCCTGCTGCAAGCCGAAATGCCGATTGGGTCAATCTGGCCATGACGCGGGCGTGGAACCGGTCTATCGAGATGAAAGGAAGACCGGCGTAAGAGAGTGCCATTCACGGTGAGCCGGGCCCGGGAGGACAGGCATGTTTGGAGACGTTGGCGACTATCCTGTTGACCCGATCATGATCGGGGCAGACCTGTTTGCTCAGGATCCGCGGACCGACAAATTGAACCTGACGGTTGGGGTCTACGAAAACGAGCAGGGTCAGACGCCGATTCTGACTGCCGTGAAACGCGCAGAAAGCGATCTTGTCGCCTTGCAGAAAACCAAGGCGTATATGGCCCTGACGGGAGACGCGGACTATTACGGCAGTCTCGGGCAGGAAATCCTGGGAGCGGATCTTTTCACCGGGCACGACTTTGTCAGCGCACAGACCGCCGGCGGTGCCGTTGCGCTTCGTGTGATGGCGGATTTCGTCGCGCAGCTGTCGCGCAAACCGACCATCTGGCTGCAGAGCCCGACCTATGGCAACTACATGCCGATTGTTACGGCCGCAGGCGCGCCATGGCGTTCGGTCCCTTACTATGACCAGTTGCGCTGCCAAATGAGATTTGAGGAGATGCTGACGGGACTTGAGGCGGCACGGCCCGGGGATCTCTTCCTGTTTCAGGGTGTTTGTCACAACCCGACCGGCGCCGACCTGACAAAAGAACAATTTGGCCAGTTGCTGGACCAGCTCGAGCGTCTTGGCGTGGTGCCCTGGATTGATCTTGCCTATCTCGGTTTCGGCAAGGGTTTTGAGGCCGATTGTGAACAGGTCAGGCAGATCGTCGGGCGCTTCGAGGAATGCGTTGTCTGCGTGACCCTGTCGAAATCCTTTGGCATCTACCGCGATCGGGCGGGCGCGCTTTTCCTGAAATGCAAACCCGAAACCAGGGAACGCCTCCAGCGTGCCGTCTCGGCCATCATTCGCTCCGGCAGTTCACATGCACCGGATCACGGCCCAGCAGTGGTCAGCCGGATATTGTCGGATCCCGATCTCAAGTCTCTCTGGCTGCAGGAGCTTGAGGTCATGCGAAAGCGGGTGGCCGGTATTCGGCAGGAAATTGTCCTGCTGGAACAAGAACGTTATCAGCGGGACACCCTTGCTTATCTCGGCCGGCAATCCGGCATGTTCTCGCTTCTGCCGCTCAACAGCGACCAGGAGACGGCATTGACCCGCGATCACGGCATTCACGTTGTCAGGGGCGGCCGGGTCAACGTGGCGCGGCTCAACAGCACCACCATCCCGAAGTTGATCGAGGTGTTTCATCAGGTCATCTCCGTCCGGTGACCTTGGCATGATGTCGGGCTCTCGATGAAACTCAGGCCGCCCGCCGCGACATGTCCTGGCCCCGGTAGCTCATGGCTTCGGCAAGATGGATCCGGCCGACCTGATCCATGCCGTCGAGATCGGCCAGCGTGCGGGCAAGCTTGAGGACACGGTGATAACCGCGGGCGCTGAGCGCCAGCCGTTCGGCGACGTCGCGCAGGAAGGCAAGTCCCTTGTCGTCCGGCTTGGCCATGGTCTCGACCACGGACGCCGGGGCCTGGGCATTGGTGCGGCACGCAAGGCCAAGCTCCAGGAAACGCTGTTGCTGGATCGACCGCGCCTCGGCGACCCGGGCAGCGACGGCTTCCGAGCTTTCGCTGGCCGCCGGGCCGATCAGGTCGGCGGCCGTGACCGCGGGCACCTCGATGCGCACGTCGATCCGGTCGAGCAGCGGCCCGGAGATCCGTGCCTGATAGTCGGTGATGCAGCGATCGCCCCGCCGGCACTGATGGCCCGGCTCGCCGGCATGGCCGCAGCGGCAGGGGTTCATGGCGGCGACCAGCTGGATCCGGGCCGGGTAGCTGACCCGGTGATTGGCCCGCGCGATCACGGCCTCGCCCGTTTCCAGGGGCTGGCGCAGACTGTCGAGCACCTGCGGGGTGAATTCCGGCAACTCGTCCAGGAACAGCACGCCGTTATGGGCGAGGGACACCTCGCCCGGCCGGGCCTTCAGACCGCCGCCGACAAGCGCGGCCATGGAGGCGGAATGATGCGGCGCCCGGAACGGCCGCCGGTCGGTGAGCTTGCCCTCGGCCAGTTCGCCGGCCAGTGAAGCGATCATGGAGACTTCCAGGAGCTCGCGCGGGCTCAAGGCGGGCAGGATCGACGGCAGGCGGCTGGCCAGCATGGATTTTCCGGATCCCGGAGGGCCTGTCATCAACAGGTTGTGGCCGCCTGCGGCAGCGATCTCCAGCGCGCGCCGCGCGGTTTCCTGCCCCTTGACCTCGGCAAGATCGGGCAAGGGCCCCGGATTGCCCTGCAGCCGGGCGACCGGCCGTGACAGCACTTGCGTGCCCTTGAAGTGGTTGGCAAGCTGGATCAGCGAGCGCGGCGCCAGGATATCCATGTCCGCGTCGGCCCAGGCAGCCTCGCTGCCGCTGGCCTCGGGGCAGATCAGGCCCTTGCCTATCCCGGTCGCGCCCATGGCGGCGGGCAGCACCCCGGCAACCGGCGCGAGCGTGCCGTCGAGGCCGAGTTCGCCCAGCACCGCGTACCCCTCGAGAAATTCGCCCGGAATCGCGCCGATGGCGGCCATGACCCCGAGTGCGATCGGCAGGTCGTAGTGGGAGCCTTCCTTGGGCAGGTCCGCGGGGGCCAGATTGACGGTGACGCGTTTGGCCGGCAGGGCCAGTCCGGAGGCCGACAGGGCCGCGCGCACCCGCTCCCTGCTTTCGCCGACGGCCTTGTCCGGCAGGCCGACCACGTTGAAGGCGACCGCGCCCGGTCCGACATGAACCTGAACATCCACCGGCACCGCCTCGATGCCCTGAAATGCAACCGTCGTGACCCGGCTGACCATGCCCCGCCCTCTACCTGAAGATGTGCTTCAGGCAAGCATATATCAAAACAGGATGGCGATATTATACTTCACAAACCCATTGCGCGCAGTGGGGTTCCTGATATGATTTCGGAATGGGATATCGCGATTACTGGACTGAAGTTGCAACCCGCGCTTTCAGCGAAAGCCTTAAGGCTGTCAGTTGGGACAACTGGATCAATATTGTTGTGAAGATATTGATGCCATTGCTGATAGCTGCGGCCCTAACCTGGTGGGCGCAAACAGGTGTTGAATACAGCCGCATTGTCCAAGTGCTGCTTACCCTCGGAATAACGGCTATTGTCGCTATCATTATCTTTTTCACAAAGATGCTTACAATTCCGCCGAAAATGCATAGCGAAACACTGGCTTTAGTACCTAAAGAGCAAGATTCGGAAAGAGAAGCTGCTATTTTGAAGCTTGTACAGCTTCGACATGATGGTGTTAGGCATCGTAATGATGGCAAGAAAATAGAAGACGAAGGAGTTGAATGGTCCGAAGAATCATTACAATGGATGGAAGATGTTATCGCGACACTGACTATAATATCACCTGCTAAAGCAGAAATGTTTAGAGTGCTCGATACGGTACCGCAGGCTCGTCATCGATGTTTGTCAGATGACAAAAAATTTAGAACAAAGTTTGCTATGCATGATTATCGCCTAGTGCGCCTGACAGAAATAGCCGACAATTTGCTCAATCAGAGCTAGTATTTTTACCATCATTCTTTTCGCCTTTAGGTGGCGGACTTTTCGCGATACGCTTTAGGTTCGCGTCAAAGGCTTCCTCGGACTCGTCGCATTCGAGTTCCTTGGCAGCTTCTTTGAATTTGTCGATTTGAGCTTTTTGTTGTTTTAAGGAAGTCATCTTCGATGCCTAGTTATAGGATGTTCATTGATGATACGGGAAACGTAAACTCAAAGACAGACGAGCACCCGCAAAACCGATACGCTGGGATCGTTGGTGCAATCATGAACCTTGATTATGTTTACACTAGGTTCGAACCATCCTTTGATAAGCTACGCCGCAAATTCTTCTGCGATAATGATGATGAGCCGATGCCAATCTTGCACCTACGCAGGATGAAAAAGGCTGAGGGTCGTTTCCATCAACTCAAAGACAAAGATTTTAGAGCGGAGTGGGAAAAATATTGTTTCCGTATGTATGAGCGCGCTCAGTACACCGTTATCGCGGTGTGCGTTGATAAGCTTCGTTTTCTCGAATTGCATGAGAATTGGGACGGAAATTTTTATAGGCTTTTAGTGGGCAACGCCATTGAGCGCTATTTCTACTTTCTCAAAAATAGCGGCGGCGACGGTGACGTCATGTGCGAAGCCACAAACCCTAACCTGGATAACAACCTCAAGGAATTGTACCGCGAGTTTTATCATGATGGCAGCGACCACATTAAAGCGCACGCGTTACAAAGCCGCCTGTCAACGAATGAGATAAAGATACAACCCAAGTCCGACGACATACGCGGCCTTCAGCTTGCCGATATGCTAGCTTCCACATCATTCTCACATTGCAAGCGTATCTATGCTGATGGCCCTGATTACGATGCCTTCGCTATGAAGGTTGCAGACGTTCTGGAGCGCGACAAATTCTATCGTGATCGCCACGGCAACCCGCACGGCTACGGAAGAATCTGGAGGCCATAAATAAAAACGGCCCTTGCGGGCCGTTCCCAAGCTAGTGCGCTTGTCCCTCCAACTTGGCGTTGGATTACGCCAAATATAGTCTATCTCACTGATTCAGTCAATAGAATCAACGATCTTTCCGCATCCGAAACGAAAAACGCAACTGGACCGGCTTACGCCTGAAATGCTGTTTCGCCTCAACTAGATTGCCTATAGCTCAGGCGCTTGCCCTTCACATTCAACAGCGCGATTTCAGCCCGCATATTGTCATCTACGCCCAGCTTGATCCGGTTGGAATAACGGAAATCGTATTCCGCCAGATAGCGGTGCAGATGGTGTTCCGCGCAGTGCTGGTAGACGCCTTTCATGCCGCGCTTGAAGATGGAGAAGAAGCCCTCAATCGTGTTCGTGTGGGCTTTGCCACGGACGTATTCTTTCTCCGTGTGGTTCACCATTTCATGGGACGCGAAGTAGGTGCCGATTTCCGGGTACATGCGCGCCGTGTCCGTCATCAGATCGGACTCGTGCTTGACGTTCGTGTGAACGACCCAGCTAACCTGATTGGCTGTTGCGCTGTCGATATGAAAGCTCTTGGCGCGGCCTTCGCGTTCCACCAGCGTCAAGACAACGTTCTTGTGAGCAGCGCCAGCCTTCATTTTAGGAACGCCGGAAATGCGACCGAT
Source organism: Roseibium sp. Sym1 (assembly GCF_027359675.1). Taxonomy (NCBI): domain Bacteria; kingdom Pseudomonadati; phylum Pseudomonadota; class Alphaproteobacteria; order Hyphomicrobiales; family Stappiaceae; genus Roseibium; species Roseibium sp. Sym1. The sequence goes on along the minus strand of NZ_CP114786.1, from coordinate 1,595,602 downwards.
GTAGGTTTCGTCAACCTCTACCGTTTTGCCTTCACCGCCAAACGGAGTGTTGTCCGTGGAGCGCATTGCTTCGCGGATGCGGTGCGACAGGAACCAAGCGGACTTGACCGTGATTTCCAGAACGCGGGCGAGCTGGTTAGAGCTGATACCCTTCTTACTGGAGCACATCAGGTAGATAGCCTGGAGCCACTTGTGGAGCGGGATATGGCTTTCCTCGAAAATGGTGCCAATCCGCACCGTGAACTGCTTCCGGCACTCACCACACTTTTTCAGGCCGTGACGCTCTACGCCTTCCGGGTTCTTTTTCGACGGCTTCGAGCGGACACCCTTTAGCTCGTAGATCTTTCCTGCGTTGCCGCAATGAGGGCAATGCGGGCCGTTCGGCCACAGAGCGCTCTCGACATGTTCGAAAGCGGCGGCTTCACAGTGAAAATATTTACGAGACAGTACAGACATTTCTCCAACTCCTTGATTCCAATATAGGAAACAGGATTGGGTGTGTCAAGTATAATATCGCCAACAGGATGCAAGAACAAAGACGGAACAGGCATGCCGCCGCTACCTGGCACGGAAGGGGCAGAGGACGATCCGCTGTCAGGAGACCAGGACGCGCAGGCGATGGCCCGGCCAGGGAGCACGGTCGGCGCGGGCCAGAACCGTGTCCAGGTAGTCCGGAACCTGGAAATCCTCGGTTGGCGTCAGCCGGTTGGCCTCCAGCCACTCGGACACCAGTTCGAGCAGTCTGTCCGGGTCTTTTTCGAACATGGCCCGGCACAGTTCCATGTCGAGACGGGCGCCGGGGTCGGCGGACTTGGCGATAATCATGGATCCATTCACAATTCTTCAATCAATCACAACGTGCCGGGACATTGCCTGCAATTTTGAGGAAAGGCCAGCACATACCGGTTATGTGCGCAATGGCGACCATAACCGGTTGTTATGGCCGCATCTCCGCTCCCGACGTGGTTCTGAACACCGCCAGGGCACAGCAGATCAGGCCGGCGGCAATGAACAGCGTTGCCTGTCCCGTCAGCGGGATCAGGAAACCGCTGAGCACCGGTCCGACTCCCTGCCCGAGGGACAGCAGGAAAAAGGTGAAACCGAACCCGATCGAGGGCGCTGCCCGGAAGATGCGCATGCTCCACATGCCGAACAGCGCCGTCATGACGATGAAGCCCGCGCCGAAACAGGCCGCGGACATGTAGATTCCGAGCCGGGTTTCCACCAGCAGCGGCAAGGTGCCGATGGCGCCGCCGACGACGAGCGCCAGCAGAAGGTAGGCGCGGCCGAGTCCCCAGCGGTTGACGAGCCCGCCGGCGAAGCAGCCGGTGACGCCGGCCATGCCCAGAACGATCCAGAACTGGACCGCATCGCGCGGATTGCCCGTGAGGGTGGTGAGGAGATCAACCGCGTAGGTCCAGTAGACGGCGGTGACGATCCCGAACAGGAACGCCGACAGGAACAGCGTTCGCGCCGAGCGCTCCAGTAGGATCCAGAGCGAGACCCTGGGCCGTTCCGTCTCCAGGTGCGGACTGCGCCGCGGCAGCGCAAAACCGTTCCAGATCGTGATCGCCAGGGCCAGGGCGGCGAAGACCAGCCAGGCCAGGCGCCAGTCGCCGCCCGCGTAGAGCGCGAGCGGGCCGGCAAAGGCGACGCCGAAGCCGGTCCCGGAATTGATCCAGGCATAAATGACGTTCTGGCGGCCGGTTTCCGTATGCCGGACAATGACGTCGGAAAAGGGCGGATAGGCAAGGCCCGGGCTGGTGCCGGCAATGAACACGCCGGCGGCGAGAACGGCCGGCGTCGGCGACCAGGCGATCAGCGTCATGCCCGAAGTCGCGGCGATGCCGCCGAGCAGGATCGGCAACCGCGGTTCGAACATGGTCGACAGCCAGGACCCGGCAAAGGTCGCGGCGAGATAGCCCATGTAGGAGAGACCCGCGATCAGGCCGATCATCTCTGGGGAGAGGCCGAATTCCTGGCGGATTTCGGGCAGGAACAAGCCGAAACAATAGCGCGCGAGGCCATAGGTGGCCGCCACGATCGCAAGGCCCGCGGCTGTCAGGCCGCGGGTTCGCGCAAGGCTCAACTCATACCCGGCGGGAGAGCTGGAAGAGAAGTGTTTGGTCATCCGTGGAGCTCTCACCGACAATCGAAAAATGACCACCCTCCTGCCGGTAGTGGCGGTACTGATCGAGGGTGAGTTTCAGGCAGAAGTTGGAAACATGCAAGTTTCTTGCATTGATTGAAGTGGCATATTCCTCGGCGAGAATGGCGACCTGCGCGCTCTGGCCGTCCCGGAAGGCAACCGGCAGCAGGAAGAACCGGTTGAGGGTCGGCAGATTGCGGTCAACCGCCCGCTCAAAGGCGATTCGCGAGAACCGCTGCATGGCCGGGTGGGCGTAAAAGCAGGAGATCTTGTCCACCTGGCCGGTTGTGTAGAGCTGGCTTTCCGACAGCAGCAGGTCCCCGGGCCGGGCAATGTTTGCAAGCCAGTCGTTGACGACATAGGGATCGTCGTTGCCCTCCTGGAACCCCAGCATGGTGACCACTGCGCGCGGGGAGCCTGCCTCGACCGTTTCCGACAGGCGGAAATCCTCGAAAGAGGTGGTCACGAAGGACAGCGGCGTCTCCGGCAGGATTTCCGTCAGGGCCTCCTTCATGGGGCCGGAGGATTTGGGGTTGATGTCGACGGCGATGTAGCGGTCGATGGTTACCCCCATACTGAGAAGGGTTCTTAGGATGAAACCGGTCTTGACCGGTTCCGGGCCGAGCTCGACATAGATCAGCGGCTCCCCGGAAAAGGACCGGGCGATGGCCCGGCAGCTCTCCTCGAGCGCGCTCCGGAACGAGCGGCCGTTTTCGTGCAACTGGCCGAGCGTGCCGGAGGCGATCCCGCCCTCGTTCAACTTGCGCATCAGCTGAAAGACTTCATCCAGATGATCCGTGGCGGTCTCCTGTGAACCGGCATTGGTGTATTTGACGCGGTTGTCCTGGGTCAGAATACAGTCGAGACTGAATTCCGTGTGGGCGGCAATCGCCCGGTGGACTTTCTGCTGCAATGAAATGTCTGCGAGCAATGCGTGGGGATCGGGCCGATGTTCCGGCTGGCCGAAGGAAAACGCTAAAGTCATGGCGGAATACCTGTATTGACTGGGAGACTCTCGGATTACGGGATTTTTTACCCCTGTTTAAATTTATAATTGAAGCGCATCATAATAGAACGTTATGCTTGCCCGGCGCTGGACAGGTGGTTTCGACGGATGATCCGGCACCAAACGGGAGGCAGGGACGTGACGATCGGTCGTTTCAACATTGAATTGCTGGAAGCCTTTGTTGCCGTTGCCGAAGCCGGCAATGTGACCCACGCGGGCACCCGTCTCAACCGCACCCAGCCCTGTGTCAGCACCCAGCTCCGCCGACTGGAGGACCGGGTTGGCAAACCGCTGATCGAACGCAACGCGCGCACCATGAACCTCACCCCGGCCGGCAGGATCCTCTATCAGCATGCCACGGAAATCCTGCGCTCCCACGAGGAAGCGCGGTTGCGGCTGTCCGCCCCCGAACTGACCGGAACCGTCCATGTCGGTCTGCCGGAATGGTACGCCACAGGCCAGCTTCAGTCGATTTTCTGCAACTTCGTGCGCATTCATCCCAATGTGAAGCTGGAAATGACGGTTGCAGACAGCGCCACCTTGCACGAGATGCTCACCAACAACGAGATCAACCTGGCGATTGCCCTGGTCACCTCTTCCAAGGCGCAGCCGGACGAGGTCGTCGAGGAACCCCTGCACTGGGCGGTCAGCGACACCTGTCAGTTGACCGACCCGTTGCCGCTGATCCTGTTCCCCCAGCCCTGCCCCTTCCGGGAGATCGCCTTCAGTTCGCTCGCCCGGGCCGGCCGGCAATGGTATGAACGCATCACCACGACCAGCGTCGCCGCCGCCCAGGTCGCGGTCATGTCGGGCGCAGGCATCGGCTGCCTACCGTCTGGGGCCATCCTTGAGGGTTTCAAGCTTTTGAAGGAGCAGGACGGCTTTCCGAAACTGCCCGCGACGCAGCTGGCCATCTATACCCAGACCACTACCCAGTCGCCCATCGTCGATTACCTGGAAGAGCATCTCAACGACCTGCTGCAAAACGCGATCGCGCCGCGATCGGCGCTGGCCGGCAAGCTCTCGCCGGAATTGCGGGTGGTTTGACGGCAATCCGGCTTCCGACAGCCCGGCTGTCGCATGATCCGCGAATTTTGATAGGATGATTGCGGTGTCCGGGCATGATGCGGGCTGGCATGACCGGACCTCTTTCAACCGGAGGGTTTTTCCATGTGCGATCTCTGCGTCATCAACTCGGTCAAGCAACGCATGTTGTCCCGTCGGGATTTCTTCAGGGTGACCGCCGCGGGGTCCGGCATGGCCGCCGCGGCAGCCATGACAAGTGCAGTGACCGGCGCCATGCCGGCCATGGCCCAGGCACCGAGCAAGATTTCCGACATGACTCACGAGCTGTATCCGGATTTTCCAACCTTCGGCGGCGCGCCGCAATTCGAGATGACCAAGGTCTTCGACTTCGCCAGGGACGGCTACAACCTGTTCGAACTGAAGGTGAATGAACACACCGGCACCCATCTGGATGCGCCGCTGCATTTTTCAGCCGATGGCCAGTCGGTCGCCGAGATTCCGGTCGAGAACCTGGTCGCGCCGCTTTGTATCGTCGACATCAAGGCAAGGGCGGCGGAGGATCCGGATGCCCAGGTGACCCCGGACGACCTGAAAGCCTGGATGTCCGCCCATGGCGACATTCCCAAGGGCGCATGCATTGCCATGAATTCGGGCTGGGCCGCCCATGTGGCCGACGACATGTTCCGCAATGCCGACGCAAACGGCGTCATGCATTTCCCGGGCTTTCACGTGGAAGCGACGCAGATGCTGATGGAAGAGGCGGATGTGGTCGGCATCGCCGTCGACAGCCTGTCGCTGGATCACGGCATGTCGCAGGACTTTGCCGTGCATTATTCCTGGTTGCCGAGCGGCCGCTGGGGACTGGAATGCATCGCCAATCTCGACGCCCTGCCCGCCAGCGGCGCAACGCTGATCGTCGGTGCGCCCAAACACCGTGGTGGCACTGGTGGACCGTCACGCGTGATGGCGATGGTCTGACGGCTGTCGCCTCCGGGAAACCGTGGTGTACAGTGTCCGTTTCGGCCTGATTCACAGACCGGCGGGCGGTCCCGACGCGACGGGTTCGCCCGACAAAATGCGGCAGAGCTTGCGGTGGCTGTCGACCGGCTGGTGGTCGATGCGCCAGACCAGAAACGTCTCGACCAGGTCATAGGGAGCGGGAAGCGGGTCGAGCTTCAGTTGATCCGCGTTCCGGTAACCCCGAATGGCGCTCTCCGGACCGACCGCAAACCCCAGCCCGGCTTCGACGCAGCCGAGTATTCCCTCAAGCGTGCCCATTTCGGTGACTTCGGTGTCGCTTCGGCCAATGCTGGCGAGCCAGGCCTGAGCCGTTGCGCGGTAACTGCAGCCGGGACGGAAGGCAAGCAGCGGATCCTGCGCGGTGCCGGTGGGGTTGCGGGCGCAGACCAGCCGTTCGGTGAAGGCCGTCACCGCGTGGAAACGGTCCTCGTCCACGGGCCCGGCGACAAGGGCCGCATCCAGTTTCCGGTCCCAGACCCGGGCAAGCAGGTCGGCCGTCGGTCCGGTGGACAGGGCAACCGGCGCCCGGCTCAGCTGCTTGAGATGCTTGAGGAGGCTGGGCAGGCGCACGGCCGCCGTCGTTTCCATCGACCCCAGGCGCAACAAGGCCCCGGTGCCGGCGGCTTCCATGAGATCCCGTTCCACCGCTTCGAAGTGCTGCAACAGTTCGATCGCGCGGGTGTGCAGGCGCTTGCCGAATTCCGTCAGGTGCGCGCCGGCCTTGCTGCGCTGAAAGACCTTCTGCCCGAAATGGTCCTCGAGCCGGCGGATGCGCGAGGTGACATTCGACTGGACACAATGAAGGATTTCGGCGGCACCCGAAAAAGATCCGGCGTCGGCTACGGCCACGAGCGTTTTCAGAAGGACAATATCCATCTATCAAAAATAGAGATACCAAATTCCAATTACAATCATTTTTCAAGAAACAAAAAATTTGCCAGCATGGGGGCATGAACCAGTATCTCGAAACGTCATTCACCCGCCGCTTCGGCATCAGGCATCCGATCATGCTGGCGCCGATGGACAGGATCTCGGACGGCCGCCTGGCCGCCGAAGTGGCCCGCGCGGGCGGCTTTGGCCTCATCGGCGCCGGCTATGGGGATCCGGACTGGATCGATGCCGCATTTGCGGATGCCGGGGACCAGCATGTCGGCATCGGCGTCATCACCTGGGCCCTGATGGAGAGGCCTGCCGTTCTGGAACGCATTCTCGATCGCAATCCAGCGGCCCTGTTCGTCTCTTTCGGCAATGCGGAACCGATCATCGCCGCGGCGAAGGAACGCGGCATCCCGACCATCTGGCAGGTGCAGAGACTGGACCAGGCCGAGCAGGCGCTGAAGGCCGGCACGGACATTCTCGTGGCCCAGGGGCAGGAAGGCGGCGGTCACGGCATGGATCGCGGCCTGACCGCGCTGTTGCCGGCCGTCCGGGACCTCGCGGGACCGGGCCAGGTCGTTCTGGCCGCGGGCGGGCTTGCGGACGGGCGGGGCCTGGCTGCCGCTCTGATGCTGGGTGCCGACGGCATCATGATGGGGACGCGCTTCTGGGCAAGCCATGAGGCCAACGGCACGGACAAGGCAAAGGCCGCGTTGGTCGGCGCTCGCGGTGACGACACCGGCCGGTCGAGCATATTCGACGTCGCCAGGGGGCTGTCCTGGCCGCCGGAATTTACCGGCCGGGTTGTTCAGAACGATTTCTCCCGCCCCTGGCTCAACGATCCCGTGGCCCTTCGGGTGTCTGCCGGCCAGCTCCGCGAGACCTATGACGCGTCGGATCCAGATGACTTCTCCGTCCGAGCGCTGATTGCCGGGGAATCCCTCGATCTTGTCAAAGCCGTTCTTCCGGCGGCGGACATCGTTGAAACCACCGTCCGGCAGGCAGCAGCGCTTCTTTCCCGGGCTTCTTCCTTTGTCTTGAAAGGGCACTGACCGATGATGACACTTTATTTCGCAAACACCTCTCCCTATGCCCGCAAGGCACGGATGGTCGTTCTGGAAAAAGGTCTGGAGGCCAGCGTGGAGATGGTCTTCCAGAACCCGTTTGAAGACAGTCCGGCGCTGAAATCGGCCAATCCGCTCGGCAAGGTGCCCGCGCTCGTGACCGGTGAAGGCACGGCGATCTACGACAGCCCGGTCATTTGCGCCTATCTGGACAGCCTGCCGGGAGAAAGACAACTCATCCCGGAAGGGACAACGCGCTGGAAGGTTCTGACAGCCGAGGCTCTCGCCGACGGCATTCTCGATGCGGCCTTCGCAATTGTCATGGAACGCCGGCGCGACGCCACGCAGCAGTCCCCCATGTGGCTGGACCGCTGGCAGGCCGGCATCCTGCGCCCGGCCGCCGTGATCGAAGCGGACCTGACGGCGTTTGAGGGACCCTTGAGCCTCGCCCAGATCGCCCTCGGCGCAGCGCTCGGGTATCTCGATTTCCGCCTGCCCGACATCGACTGGCGTCCGGGTCACCCGCAGCTTGCCGCCTGGTTCGAGACATTTTCCGAACGTCCCGCGATGCGGGCGACGGACCCTGCGGCATCCTGACCGCAACCGTGCCACCTGACGGAGAACGGAAATGCTTTCCCCTTCACCTGAACTTCTTTCAACCGCGCTGGCGGCCGGCCTGACCGGGCTCATCTGGATACCGGTCATCCTCAACAGGCTTGCCGAGATGGGACTCTGGACGGCGCTGAAAAACCCGCAACCGGATGTGCGGCCGAAAGCGGACTGGGCGCACCGGCTTGCCAATGCGCACCGCAACGCGCTGGAAAATCTCGCGGTTTTTGCGCCGCTGGCGATCAATGTGCACTTGCTCGAGGCCGGAAACGGTCTGACGACGGCGGCGTGTTTCACGTTTCTGGCCAGCCGCGCGGCCCATGTCGTGATCTACACGTTCGGCATCCCGCTGCTCAGGACGATCGCCTTTTTCGCCGGCTTCCTGTGCCAGATGGCGCTGCTGCTGCGCGTGCTTGGTATGGTGTAGGGGGAACGGGGCGCTTAATGCGCCTCGTCCCAATTGTCGGCAGCGCGCGCATCGACCTGCAGCGGCACGGACAGTTTCAGCGCCGGGTCGCAGGCATTTTCCATGACGTCCCTGATCACCGGGATGGTGTCGTCGACCTGGCCTTCCGGCACCTCGAAGATCAGTTCGTCATGGACCTGCAGGAGCATCCGGGCATCGAGCTTTGAACCCTGCAGCTTGTCTTCCATGCGCACCATGGCGCGGCGCAGGATGTCGGAGGCCGATCCCTGGATCGGGGCGTTGATCGCCGCGCGCTCGTAAAAGGCGCGCATGTTCGGGTTCTTGGTGTTCACGTCCGGATAATGCGCCTTGCGGCCGAAGATCGTCGTGACATAGCCATTGGCGTGGACCTGCTTCTTGGTCGCTTCCATATAGTCCTTGATGCCCGGGAAGCGCTCGAAATAGGTCTTGATGTAGTCGCTCGCCTCACCACGCGCGATACCGAGCTGGTTGGCAAGGCCGAAGGCGGAAATGCCGTAAATGATGCCGAAATTGATTGCCTTGGCGCGCCGGCGCACCATCGGGTCCATGCCCTCGATCGGCGTGCCGAACATCTCGCTCGCCGTCATGGCGTGAATATCGAGCCCGTCGTCAAAGGCCTGTTTCAATTGCGCAATGTCGGCCATGTGCGCAAGCACGCGCAGCTCGATCTGGCTGTAGTCGGCCGAAATCAGCTTGTGGCCCTTCTCGGCGATGAAGGCCTTGCGGATCTTGCGGCCCTCTTCGGTCCGGACCGGAATGTTCTGCAGGTTCGGTTCCGACGAGGACAGGCGTCCGGTGGTGGTGGCCGCCAGCGCATAGGACGTGTGCACCCGGCCCGTTTCCGGGTTGATATAGCCCGGCAGCGCATCGGAATAGGTTGATTTCAGCTTGGAAAGCTGGCGCCAGGAGACGATCTTCGACGGCAGCTCATGGCCTTCCGCGGCGAGATCCTCCAGGACCTGGGCCGAGGTCGACCAGGCGCCGGTCTTGGTCTTCTTGCCGCCGGGCAGACCCATCTTGCCGAAGAGAATGTCGCCGAGCTGTTTCGGCGAGCCGATGTTGAAGTTTTCGCCTGCCAGTTCGTAGATTTCCGATTCCTTGGCGGCCATGCCCTGCGCGAAGTCACCGGAAAGCCGGGACAGCATCTGCCGGTCGACGGAAATGCCGCGCTTTTCCATGCGCGCCAGCACCGGCACCATCGGCCGCTCCAGGGTTTCGTAGACGGTCGCCATCTTGTCGGCGGCCAGCCGCGGCTTCAGGATCAGCCACAGGCGCAGGGTGACGTCGGCGTCCTCGGCGGCATAGGCGGTCGCCTTGTCGATCGCCACCTTGTCGAAAGTAATCATCGACTTGCCCGAGCCGCAGACCTCCTTGAACGGGATCGGCCTGTGGTCGAGCCAGCGCTCGGACAATTCGTCCATGCCGTTGCCGCCCTTGCCGGCATCAACGGTGTAGGAGAGCAGCATTGTGTCGTCATAGGGCGTGATGTCGACGCCGTAGCGGGTCATCACCAGCCAGTCATATTTGAGGTTCTGCGCGATCTTCAGGACCGAGCGGTCCTCCAGCATCGGTTTCAGCACCTCGAGCGCGTCCTTGAGCGGGATCTGTCCCTCGACCAGGCCGCCGCCGCCCAGCAGATCGCCCTCGCCGTCGACATGGGCAAGCGGCACGTAACAGGCCTTGCCCGGCTCCGTGGACAGCGACAGGCCGACCAGCTCGGCCTGCATGGCGTCGAGCGACGTGGTTTCCGTGTCGAAGGCGACATAACCTTTCTCGAAGGCCGCGTCGCACCATTCCTTCAGGCGCTCGACACTGGTGACGGTTTCATAAGCGCTGGAATCGATCGGGATCGCCTTGACGGTTTCCACACGCGCATCGGCCACGGTCTGCGGCACCATCAGCCCGTCGGGCGCCGGTGCCGCATCGCCGGCGCCCTTGGCGGCTTCCGACCCGCCGCCGGTGGCTGTGCGCTCCATGAGCCGGCCCTTGTGGTCGGGCACGTCCCAGCCGGGGACCTCGAAGTCCGTTGCCTCGACATTGGCAAGCTCGGCGCCGGTCTCGTCGGCGACCCGCTTGGTCAGGGTGGTGAAACCCATGGCCTTCAGGAAGCCGACCGCCTTCGGCCCGTCGACATCGGTCACGGAGAGATCGCCGACTGGAACTTCCACGGGCACATCCTGCTTCAGGGTCACCAGTTCCTTCGACACCCGCGCCTGGTCGGCGAACTCGATCAGGTTTTCCCGGCGTTTCTTCTGCTTGATGGTCTCGGCCTGGGTGAGCAGCGTTTCCAGGTCGCCGAATTCGTTGATCAGGAGCGCGGCGGTCTTCAGCCCGATGCCCGGCACGCCCGGCACGTTGTCGACGCTGTCGCCCGCCAGCGACTGCACCTCGATGACCTTGTCCGGCCCGACGCCGAATTTTTCAAAGACCTCCGCCTCGCCGAAAGTCTTGTTCTTCATCGTGTCGATCATGCCGACCTTCGGCCCGATCAGCTGCATCAGGTCCTTGTCGCCCGAAACGATCGTCACCCGCGCGCCCTGCTCGGCTGCCTGGCGCGCGTAGGTGGCGATCAGGTCGTCGGCCTCAAAGCCCGCCTGTTCGACGCAATGTACGGAAAAGGCCCGTGTCGCCTCCCGGATCAGGCCGAACTGTGGCACCAGGTCTTCCGGCGGATCGGGCCTGTGGGCCTTGTATTCCGGGTAGATGTCATTGCGGAAGGTCTTCGCCGAATGGTCGAAGATGACCGCAAAATGAGTCGGTTCGTCACCTTCTTCCGGGGTCAGGCCTTCCTGCAGCAGCTTCCACAGCATGTTGCAGAAACCCGAGACGGCGCCGACCGGCAGCCCGTCGGGCTTGCGCGTCAGCGGCGGCAGCGCGTGATAGGCGCGGAAGATGAAGGTGGACCCATCGACCAGGATCAGGTGGTCGTTGGCGGTGAGGGCAGGGGAGGAATCTTGCGTCGACATGGCGCGGATCATGCCCGCAGGGCGCTCCGGAGAAAAGGCCTAAAGTGACAAATCTGCGGGTGATGAGACACCTTCCTGACAGGATCTGTCGCCCGGGCTTGCGGCAAGTCCGGAAGTTTCCGGTTCCGGGCCTCGGGACCGCCCATGATCCGTAAAACAACGAAATGTCGCATTTGTGCTTTCGCGGAAAAAGCAAATAGTCCATTATGAACGCTGCTTGGTTTTCCGATCGGCACAAAGTGCCGGGAAACGAACAGGGAATTCGGACACGGCGGACCCAATCAGGGCGCTGGATGCCGAAGCCGCCCCCGCGACTGTATGCGGAGAGCGTTGACCCATCGCACCACTAGCCTGTTCAGGGCTGGGAAGGTCCGGTCAATCGCCACGACCCGCGAGCCAGGAGACCTGCCAGGCAAGACCTGAAACACGGCCGTCGGGTGTGACGGCAACGAGGACAACATGACGACACAAGCTGTAAAATCGACCCTTTCCGTCTCCAAGATCGTGCCGCTGGCCTTCGCCGCCATTCTCGGCGTGGCGATCATCTCGATCACGGGACACGTACAGGCCGGAGCCCTGCACGACGCGGCACACGATGTGCGCCATGCAACCGGGTTCCCCTGCCACTAAGATGCTGACACGTCTTCTGGTCAGCGGCTTGTTCGCTGGCGCTGGAGCGGGGCTGATTGCGGCCCTGCTGCAGCTTTCGTTCGTTCAGCCGGTGCTGTTGCATGCCGAGCTCTACGAGACCGGTGCGCTGGTGCATTTTGGTGCCGAGACCGTCAGCGCCCACCAGGACGTCGGCGGTTTCGAGCCGGTGCGCGACGGCCTGAGCATCGTCTTCACCATGCTCACCTATACCGGTTACGCCTTCCTCCTGCTCGTCGGCATGGCACTCGCCGAATTGCGCGGCGCCAATGTGAACGGCCGGAGCGGCCTTCTCTGGGGTCTGGCGGGTTTCGTGGCCTTCCACTTCGCGCCGGGCTTCACCCTGGCGCCGGAAGTACCGGGCGTTGCCGCCGCAGACGTGGCAGCCCGGCAGGTCTGGTGGTGGGCCACCGTGGTGACGGCGGGAGCGGGCCTCTGGCTGATCGCCTTTGGCCGCAACTGGCTGGCCTGGGGGGCAGCGGCAGTCCTGTTGCTGGCGCCCCACGTCGTCGGCGCGCCGGAACCGGACAGCTTTGCCGGGCCGGTCCCGACCGAAATCGGCGCGCTCTTCGCCAGCCGGGCGCTCGGTGTGGGCATGGCGGCGTGGTTGCTGCTTGGCTGTTTCGCAGGTTATTTCTGGCAGCGCGAGGGCGCGCGGGCCGGCGCGCAACAGCCGGCCTGATTTGGCAGACAGGCGAATGGACCGGGCGGGGCAAAATGTTCCGCCCGCCGTCTTTCGGCCAACATACTGGATCTCACATGGAACGTTCCCTCGCCCTTTTTGTCATCGGGCTGGTTTTCGGTGGCGGCATCGGCTTCGTGACCGCGGCCGGATACGGCGTGACCCTTGACGGGCATGATCACGGCGACCCGTCGGCGCATGCCGTTGCGCAGCAAAGCCCCGACAATCATTCCGGTCACGAGATGGCCGGGCACAATCACGACGAACTGGTTTCCGTTGCGGCGGGCGCCGGCGCCCCCTCGCTTGAAATCAGCCTCTCGCCGGATCCGGCCACCGGCTACAATCTGCACGTGATGACGCAGAATTTCACCTTCACACCCGGTCACGCCAGCCAGGACCACGTCCCCGGCGAAGGCCATGCGCATGTCTATGTCAACGGCGAAAAGCTTGGCCGGCTCTATGGCGCGTGGATGCACCTTTCATCCCTGCCCGAAAATGCCACGGTGGAAGTGACGCTGAACAGCAACGACCACCGCATGCTCGCCGTCGACAACCAGCCGCTCAAGGCGTCGGTGACCGTCAGCGCGGACTAGGTAAGCGGGCTTGAAGAGTTTGGATTTTCACGGTGAACACCGTTGACCCCCACCCCTAACCCCTCCCCACAAGGGGAATTATATACTTGACGTACCAAACTTGATTTCCTATATTGGAATCAAGGAGCTACGACATGTTTGACTTGACCAACCCGATTTACCACGATGCCGACAAGGCCCGCGAACATCTGGAAGCCATCCATTGGCCCGATGGTCCGGTCTGCCCGCATTGCGGTAACTGTGACCAGAAGCGCATTACAAAGCTTCAGGGCAAGTCAACGCGTCCCGGCGTCTTCAAGTGCAAGGAATGCCGCAAGCCCTTTTCCGTGACCGTTGGCACCGTCTTTGAACGCTCCAAGATCCCGCTCAACAAGTGGGTGCTGGCAACGCACCTGATGGCCGCGTCCAAGAAAGGCATGTCAGCCCACCAGCTCCACCGCATGCTCGGCGTCACCTACAAGACCGCGTGGTTCATGGCCCACCGTATCCGTGAGGCAATGGCACCGTCACCTAAGGACAAAGGTCCGCTCGGCGGCGAAGGTAAGACCGTTGAAGCCGATACCACCTATGTTGGCGGCAAGGAGAAAAACAAGCACCTGTCCAAGCGCAACGCCCGCAACATCGGCGGCATGGGCAAGCAGGTTGTTCACGTCCTTGTTGAGCGTGGCGGTAAAGCCAAGTCAGATCACATTGCCAACGTGACCGGCAAAACCCTGCGTCCGATCCTCGTCAAACAGGTTGACCGCAAGTCCACTCTGATGACCGACGAGCACGGTGGTTACTTCCATGTGGGCAAGGAGTTTGCTCGTCATGAGAAGGTGGACCACGGCGCTCGTGAGTACGTGCGCGGCGATGCCTACTCCAACACCGCAGAAGGCTACTTCGCCATTCTCAAGCGCGGCATCATTGGTGTTTACCACCACGTTTCAGAAGCACATCTGAAGCGTTATCTGGCGGAGTTTGATTTCCGCTACAACTACCGTGCTTCGCTCAAGATCTCCGACAAGGAACGCGCCGATAAGCTTCTCGAAGGCGCACGCGGCAAGCGGCTAACCTATCAACAACCTAACCAAAGCGCGCACTCTTAAGCAGAAAGCGCGGGCGTTTATCAACAGGCGCAAGTTGTGGCGCCTCGACAAGACGTAACGTCAGCCTCAGAATTTCCAGTGGTCGGCTATCGATTCGCACCAAACCCGGTCAAAGCCTGAAAAGGGCGGGCAACTGCTCGGGAAAGGAGGTGAAGAATATGAGCACGACCAAAATCGGTCGCAGCGCGATTACGGGTCGCTTTACGACGGTGAAAACCGCCAAGGGTAGTCCCCGTACTCACATCGTTGAGACCATCAAGAAGAAGTAGCCTAGGCTACTGATCGGCCGGGCGGTCAGACTTAGCGGGACGACCGTCCGGTTTCTTTTTTGCCTCGCCTTTGGTTAACGATTCCTTAACGTGGGGCTGAGGCGGCGTATTCAACATACGCTTCAGAATTTCGTCTCCCCTCAATTCTTCAGGGTCCTTAGTCATGAAACTTCCCGATTCAGAGACCTACAACAGCCCAATATATGCTGACATTCTTCAAAATCTTACCACAAACCAACTTGCGTGGATTGGGGCTCTTGCGATGCGCTTCAATCAAGCTGAGCAGGAACTGTATCTCGTATTTAATCGCCTAGTGGATTATGAGCCTGGCGCTCAACAGATATCGTCTAGAATTAATGGTCTAGATGGAATTGTAGAAATCGTGTCTCTAGGCGTTAAGTCGCTTTTCAGCGATAAACAAGTGCACACTCTCACAGAGCAAACCCTCAAGCACCAAGGGTTCTCAACCCTCAAATCGTTCAGAGACGGCGTGATTCACGCTCGGATCATCAACGCTCAGCGCGCTATCGGCAAAACAACAGGTAGACGAGGTAAGCAGTCCCACATCCTTCTGACCGATGAGGCCTTAAAGGGCGTCTGCGACCGATTGCTTTTCGTTCTTTACGAGCTTAGCGCCCTTACCGTCCTTATTCCTTTGAAGCGCAAGAAATTACGCCGGTACGAAGGTCGCGTTCTAAACCAAGAGCAACGCGAAGAAGCCATTCAAGACGCCATCGCTCGATACCAATTACATCAGAACCATCGGCTATCTCTTCCGCCGCTTCCAGAACTTCAGGAGGAATCTCTAATGCAGTATATCGCGCCGTATCGCCCGAAAACGCCAATACTACCTCCGGGCGAACGTGGGTAGCTAAACGTACCGGCCTGTCACGGTCCGAATCATCGCCTTTTTCATTCTGGTACGTCAAGTATATAATTCCCCCCACAAGGGGGAGGGGGATTTGGCTGTGTCAGCTCACTACAGACAGTGAGAAACGGCATACGATGACTTCGCTTTCTTTTCAGGCGTGCGCCACTTGCGTCTCCCTCCCCCTTGTGGGGAGGGATCAAGGGTGGGGGTAAGCGGCGCAGCCGCTATTTCGAACACCGAAAGTGTCCATATGTCCCCGATCCTCGCTTCCAACTGGCGAGCGAATTTCGAAAAGCTTAGTGCGTCATAAAGGTCAGGAAACTCTACCCAGCTTCCGAGGACTTCATCGCCGGTATCCGTGCCCTCAGACAAAAGCGGAGGCGTCCGCAGGAGCCGGCGTCCTCTATCCAGCCGTCCTTTGCCTCAAGATAGGTGCGGGCCGTTTCGACGATGTCCGAAACATCGTCCGGAAATTGCACGCCCGAAAACACGAAGGTCGCCCGGCCGTCGCCCTGAAATGCCAGCGACACGGGCTGTTCGCACGAACCCATGCAATCGACCGTGCCGACCGCGAAGTCCCGGTCGAGCCGCGCGTCCTGAAGAGAGCGGGTCAGGGCATCTAGTGTGGTCTCGACGCCGGTCTGGTCCTCCTGCTTGCAGGTCCGGCAGACAAGGATACGATTCATTCCGCCGCCTGTGCCTGACGTTTTCCGCCGAAGGTGCCGTTCAGATAGGCCCATTTCGGGCGCCTGAACAGGAACCAGCCGAGACCGGTCCTGCGGATCAGCCAGAACAGGATCATCGGACCGACGCTGGCAACGATCGTCACGATCAGGGACATCGTGCCTATATCCAAAAGGCCGAGTTTCAGAAGGATCACGCGGGTCACGCCCATCGGGAAGAAGAAGGCAAGATAGATCACGATCGAGTTCTCGCCGAAATGGCGCAGGAAATCAAACCGGCCCCAACTGACGATCAGCGCGCTGGTGAGAATGATGGCACCGGCCCCCGCCGCGCCGAGGGCCAGGGCGATGCCGGGTGCCGCCGCCCAGCCGGCATGGACAAGACCTCCGTTCACCAGGCCCCAGACCAGCAGGCAGCCAAGGCTGACGCCGATGCGCTCGCGTGCCCAGCCGGCCAGGCGGAAAATCTGCGGTGCGAAGATGTAGCCGGCGTAGAAGAACACGAAGCGCGAGGCGAATTCGTCGATCAGCAGCCAGCCGGTGTGAATGGGCGCGATCTGAAGAACAGCGCCAAGGACCAGCATCGCCTGCCACGGAATTCCGCGGTCATGCGCGAATTTGCAGACCACGAAGAAGATCGGCAGCATGTAGATGAACCACAGGGTGCCAAACGGTTCGATGAAGCTGATCAGGTAGAATTCCAGCGTTCCCGCGACACCCATTTCACCGGCAAAGACCGGCGCCTTGACCGCAAACTGGATCGTCATCCAGAGCACATAGAAATAGGCGAAATGCACGACCTTTCGGTCGAGATAGAGCCGCCAGTCCCGGGTGATGACATTTGACAGGAACAGACCGGAAATCAGGAAGAAGTCCGGCATCCGGAACGGCGCGGCGAAGGCAATGACGGCGTGCATCCAGCCGGTCTCGCCGGCCGCGGCTTCGACACCAAGCACCGAGTGCATCATCACCACGAAGATGATGCAGATGCCCTTGGCCGTATCGACCCAATCGACGCGCTGAGCGCTCATTTCCTGGTGCCTTGCATGCCGGTTCGGTTCGGAGTTCGCGACGCTTTCGGGAGCAGTCCTAACCTTAACTGGTAAATTTTACGAATACACGGGCTGTCACGATTCAGTGACCGGCGGGAGCCGTTCTCACGATTTCGCGTTGTCCGATCCGTCCTGCCAGGGGCTGATTTTGGGCTGGCCGTCCGTGCCGGATCCGGACTCCTTGCGTTCCGACCAGTCGTCTGCGTCCAGGTCGACCACCCCTTCTTCCGTTTGGCGCATACCCGCGCCGCTGTTGACGATCACCACATTCGAGCGGGCAATAATGAACCGTGCGAGCGCCTCGCGCACCGGCGGAATGAACAGAAGCAGCCCGATGGCATCGGTGACAAAGCCCGGAATCAGCAGGAAGATGCTCGCCAGAACGATCATGGCGCCTTGCATGACTTCATTGCCCGGCGACCGGCCGGCGTCCAGCTCCTTTTGCATGCGCATCAGCAGAGACAGGCCCTGCTGGCGCAGCATCAGGGTCCCGGCCAGGGCGGTGACCACCGTCAGGATGATGGTCGGAAGAACACCGATCAGTCCCCCGATCCAGATGAACACCGCAATCTCGATGAGGGGCAGCAGAAGAAGCGCGGCAATGATATAAAGTCCCACGGGACCTCCATCGTCTGATAAGCTATTGGTCAACTTTTGACCTAAGGTAGACATTCAGGCGCAAAAATGCGAGCAGCAGCGGTCGGAATCACGGTATTGAAATAGATTGAGTCTTGCTCTTGGGTCTGGATGCTGCTTGAAGGACCTCCTAGATAGGAACCTAACAGACGATGAGCGTCTGCCAGCGCCACCAGACACGGAAGGCCGGCGGCTCATGTGGCCAGAAGGGTAGCCGGAAGTTACGATGAACGAGATTTTTGACCCGTTGAACCTGCTCCTGATGGGACTTGCGGTATTCATCCTGTTCAGACTGCGGTCTGTCCTGGGCAAGCGAACCGGCAGCGAACGGCCGCCTTTCGATCCCTATTCCAAACCGGACCAGCAGAACGACCACAATACTGCCAACGGTCAGGACAACGTCATTCCGCTGCCGAACCAGAGCGGCCAGGACCAGGAACCGGTCGAGGATGCGGGAAGAGGCGGCGATATTGTGATCGACAAGGTCGCGCCTGCCGGCTCCGCGCTCAACAGCGCGTTGAAGCAGATCCTCTCCGTCGACCGCAGTTTTGAACCGGAGCCGTTCCTCGAAGGCGCGCGCGGCGCCTATGAAATGATCGTCATGGCGTTTGCCGACGGCGACAAGAAGGCGCTCAAGAACCTGCTCTCCCGCGAAGTCTATGAAGGGTTCGTCTCGGCAATCGACGAGCGCGAGAAGCGTGGCGAAAGCATCGATTCAACCTTTGTCGGCATCGACAAGGCGGAAATCGTCGAGGCTGCCCTCAAGGGGTCCACGGCCCAGGTGACCGTGAAGATCCACAGCCAGCTGATTTCCGCGACACGCGACAAGGACGGCGAGATCGTCGACGGAGATCCGGCGAAAGTGACCGAGGTGGTCGATATCTGGACCTTCGCCCGGGACACGAGTTCCCGCGATCCGAACTGGAAGCTGGTCGCCACGGAATCCGCCGAATAGTCATGTCGTTGCGGGCGTGGTTCCTTCGGCCGGGTGCCGTCTCCCGTCTCGCCTGCCTTTTAAAGGGCGCGGTTTTGACCGCGCCGCTTTTTGTTTCAGGAGCGGTTCCTGCCATGGCTGACGGCCCGCAGATCCCTGATCACCTCCACAAGGTGGCTTTTGCCGATCTGGCGGGATGGCGGGAGGACGATCATGCGGCGGCCCTGGAAAGTTTCCTGCGCCTGTGCGGCAAGCCGGAGGTTCTCGATGCCAGCCCGACCTTCCCGCGTGTTGCGCCAGGCATCCTGGAGGCATTGTGCGACGAAGGCAAGCGGTCCGGCCGCGCCTCGGCGGATGCGGCGCGCCGGTTCTTCGAAACATGGTTCACACCTTATCGTGTCGACCGGAAAGGTTTTGTGACGGCCTATTTCGAGCCGGAACTGGCGGCTTCGCGCGAGAAGACACTAGATTATGCCGTGCCGCTTTTGAAGAAACCCGATGGGCTCGAACCGGTCGGCGTCGCCGACCGGCCCCGGGACTGGCCAGCGCATCTGAGCCACGGCCGGCGCGTGAACGGCAAGCTCACGGAAATGCCTGACCGGGGCGCCATCATGGCCGGGGCCCTGGACGAGGAAAACCTTGAACTGGTCTGGCTGGCCGATCCTGTCGACGCGTTTTACGTCCATGTCCAGGGGTCCGCCCGTCTGCGCCTCGCCGACGGCACGGTCATGCGGGTCGGATATGCCGGCAAGACCGGCCATCCCTATACCGGCATTGCACGGCTGCTGGTCGAGCGCGGCGAAGGTACGCCGGAAGACTTCACCATGTCCGGAACGAGGGCCTGGCTGGAAGCGCATCCGGAGGAGCGTGACGCGCTGTTCAGGAAAAACCGGTCCTACATCTTCTTTCGCGAGGTGACCGAGGTCGGTTCCGAAGACGGGCCGGTCGGCGCCGCCGGCCTGGCACTGAGCGCGGGCCGAAGCCTGGCGGTCGATCCGGATCATATTCCCTATGGCGGGCTGGTGTTTGTCGGTACCGATTTCGACCTGCCCGCGGCAGGCGGGACATTTCGGCGCCTGATGGTCGCGGACGACACCGGATCCGCGATCAAGGGTCCGGCAAGGGGCGATGTTTTTGTCGGCTCCGGGGAGACCGCCGGTGCCATCGCCGGAGAGATCCGTCATCCGGCGACCTTCACGCTGCTTGTGCCCAACCTGGCACTTGGCTCCGGCACGGTGGTGACGGACTAGGGCATGGCGAGGCGGGGCAAAAAGGGCGCACTCTCACCGGAGGACCGGGAGCTCTGGGGCAAGGTTGCCCGGACGCTGACGCCGCTCGACGCCGACCGCGCCAAGCATCTCCAGGAGGAACTGGCCCAGGCAATCGAGGACGCGCCTGCCAAACCCGCCGCGCCGCCGAAGACGGCAACCGCGATCAAGGCACCGCCGGCGGCACGGCCACCCAAGGCACCGCTGCCGTTGCACCAGCTGGAACACCGCTACCGCCGCAAGGTCGTGCGCGGCGTCAAGGCCATCGACGCCCGCATAGACCTGCACGGGCTGACCCAGCATCAGGCCCATGAGCGTCTGCGCGGCTTCCTGTATCAGGCCCAGGCACGGCGGCACCAGATCGTGCTGGTGATCACCGGCAAGGGTGGAGGTCCGGAAAGAGCCTATATGGACGAGCGCGGCGTTTTGCGCAGAATGGTTCCGCAATGGCTGTCGATGCCGGACGTGCGCGGTGTCGTGCTCGGTTATGAGGAAGCGCATCCGAGCCACGGCGGCGCCGGTGCACTTTATGTCCGCATACGCAAGAAAAGGTAGGACCGTGACACCGCTTGGGGCAAAAATCCGGGAATTGAGGACAAAGCGCGGCGTGTCGCTCAAGGAAATGGCGGCGGCCCTGTCCGTTTCGAGCGCCTATCTGTCCGCGCTGGAACACGGCAAGCGCGGCAAGCCGACCTGGTTCCTGGTGCAGCGGATCATCACCTATTTCAACGTCATCTGGGACGAGGCGGAGGAAATCCAGCGCCTTGCCGAACTCAGCGATCCACGGGTCACCATCGACACGGCCGGCATGGACCCCAAGGCAACGGAGCTGGCCAACCAGCTGGCCCTGAAGATCGGCGTTCTGTCGGAAGACTCCCTCGCCGCCCTCCTGCACCAGCTGCGCGTGGCTGCCGTGAAGGATGATGTGTAGGGGCATGACCCACTGGCGTTCGGTTAGACAGGAGCCTCTGTGCGCAAACAGGCTTTGCCGCTTGTTCCAGTCTCCCCCTCAAGGCAGGGCAATCGCATTCGGCAAAGCATGGCTCCCTCTCCTGGTGGGAGAGGGTTGGGGTGAGGGAACAAATGCCTGTGAAGACCGAAGAGGTCTGCCCCCTCACCCGGACCTTCGGTCCGACCTCTCCCAGCGGGAGAGGTAAACTGGCGACTGCGGACAGGTCGTCTGTCAAACGCGATAGCCCTGCCCCTTGAGTGGGGAGAGGGGTGCAAGTGGTAAGGCGCTGCGTGTCCCGGATCGGGAGAAGCGTAACTATCGACAATGAAACAATGACCTGTTGAAACTGAGCCGCGTGAAACCGGACACCGGTGGGCCTGACCCGGCAATCCATGGCGCGACCTCGCGAAATACCAGCTTTTCACCGGTGGAAACGGAACGGCAGGGATGCCATGGTCGGGCCATGGCATGACGCGAGGAATTAGGCGTTTTGACGTCCGGACCGGAAACACCGGCATCCACCTCTCAGAAGGATTTACGTGTCCTTCAACAGGGAACTCTATATAACCTCACCGAAACCCGCGCTTTTGAACGGAACACTGAATCAGCATGAAACTTGCCCAGGAAGACCTAGCCGGACTGATCGACGCCGACGACCTGAGACATCGCCTGACCGCCCTGACCGCGGATCACGACGGCGACGGCTCCGGCATGAAGACCCGGTCGGCGGTGCTTGCAGAGCTGAAACAGGTCGTCAGGGACGCACGTGGCAAGGCGCAGGCCGGGCTCAATGACGACGGTCGCGGAGTGGTCTGCGCCGCCCGCCTGTCCTTCATCCAGGATGAACTGATCCGTGTGATCTACGACTTCGCGCTGCATCACGTCTACCGGATCAAGAATCCCTCCACCGCCGAGCGCATGTCGGTCGTCGCGGTTGGCGGTTATGGCCGGGGCACGCTCGCGCCGGGCTCCGACATCGACCTGCTGTTCGTGCTGCCCTACAAGCAGACCCCCTGGGGCGAGCAGGTGGTCGAATACATCCTCTACATGCTCTGGGACCTGGGCTTCAAGGTTGGCCACGCGACGCGCAACATCGAGGAATGCCTGCGCCTGTCCCGCTCCGACATGACCATTCGCACGTCGATCCTCGAAGCCCGCTTCATCTGGGGCGACGAAGCCCTGTTCGAAAACCTGGTGCAGCGCTTCGACAAGGAAGTGGTCGAGGGCAGCAGCTCCGAGTTCATTGCCGCCAAGCTGCTGGAACGCGACGAGCGCCACAAGCGCCAGGGCACGTCCCGCTACCTGGTCGAGCCGAACATCAAGGAAGGCAAGGGGGGGCTGCGCGACCTCAACACCCTGTTCTGGATCACCAAGTACCACTACCGCGTCGACAGCCAGTCGGAACTGGTCAAGAAAGGCGTTTTGACCCGGTCGGAATACGCGCGGTTCAAGAAGTCGGAGGATTTCCTGTGGGCGGTGCGCTGCCACCTCCACTTCCTGACCGGACGGCCCGAGGAACGCCTGTCCTTCGATGTCCAGCGCGAGATTGCCATCCGCCTCGGCTATACCCAGCATCCGGGCATGAAAGATGTCGAGCGCTTCATGAAGCACTATTTCCTCGTGGCCAAGGATGTCGGCGATCTCACCCGCATCATCTGTGCCGCGCTCGAGGAGGAACATGTCAAGGAGCCGCGCGGCAAGGGCCTGAGCGGCATGATGAGGCGCTTGCGCGGCGGCCGTTTGTCCAACACCGCCAAGCCGGTGGAAGGCGCGTCGGGCTTCGTTGTCGAGAACAACCGGCTCAATGCCGTTTCCGACACCGTCTTCGAGACCGACCCGACAAACCTGCTGCGGGTGTTCCAGATCGCCGACAAGCATGACTACAACATGCACCCGAACCTGACCCGGCTGTTGCGTCATTCGCTGAAACTGGTGGATGCGGAGCTGCGTGCCGATCCGGAGGCGAACCGGCTGTTCCTGTCGATCCTGACATCAAGGCACACGCCGGAAAAGGCGCTGCGGAAGATGAACGAAACCGGTCTCCTCGGCCGTTTCGTGCCCGAGTTCGGCAAGGTCGTGGCGATGATGCAGTTCAACATGTATCACCACTACACGGTCGACGAGCACCTGATCCGCTCCATCGGGGTCCTGGCGGATATCGAGCGGGGCAATTCCGGCGACGACCATCCGCTGGCGACGGACCTGATCCTGACCTTGCAGAACCGCAAGGTGCTCTATGTCGCCATGTTCCTGCACGACATCGCCAAGGGACGTCCGGAGGACCATTCGATCGCGGGAGCCAAGGTCGCGCGCAAGGTCTGTCCGCGTTTCGGCCTGAACGAGGCGGAAACCGAAACCGTCGCCTGGCTGATCGAGCATCACCTCGACATGAGCACCATCGCCCAGTCGCGCGATCTGGCGGACCGCAAGACCATCACGGATTTTGCCCATACGGTGCAGTCGCTGGAGCGGCTGAAACTGCTGCTGATCCTGACGGTTGCCGATATCCGGGCGGTCGGGCCAGGCGTGTTCAACGGCTGGAAGGGGCAGCTGCTGCGCACGCTCTTTTATGCGACCGAACCGCATCTTTCCGGCGGTCACACCAAGATGTCGCACAAGCAGGCCATTGACCAGGCCAAGGAGGAGCTCAACGGCAAGCTCGGTCATTGGCCGGCCAAGGACCGCAAGGCCTACATGAAGCGCCATTACCCGGCCTACTGGCTGCGGACCGAGCCGGAGCGCCTGCTCGCGCATGCCGAGCTGCTGCACGCAGCCGACACCGACAACAAGCGGCTGGCGTTCCACGTGATCCCGCGCGCGTTCGAGGGCGTGACGGAACTGGCCATCATGGCCCCGGACCATCCCAGGCTGCTGTCGATCATCGCCGGTGCCTGCTACACGACCGGCGCCAATATCGTCGATGCGCAGATCGACACGACCACGGACGGCTTTGCCCTCGACACGATCTTCATCGGGCGGGAACTGCCGGACGATTCGGATGAACAGCGGCGCGGCGAGCGCATCGCCCAGCTGATCGAGACCACCCTGCGCGGTGACGAGCGGCTGCCTGAGCCCGTTTCGAAAAAGAGCGCCATGAAGGGCCGGATGAAGGCTTTCAAGGTTGCCACCGAGGTCCTCGTCAACAACGCCCTTTCGGACGACTACACGGTTCTGGAGATTTCCGGCCTGGATCGGCCGGGCCTGCTTTTCGACCTCACCCGGTCGATCGCAACGCTCAATCTCAATATCGGCTCGGCCCATATTTCCACCTTCGGCGAGAAGGTGGTCGACGTCTTCTACGTCACCGACCTCACCGGACAGAAGATTGCCAATATCGGCCGTCAGGAGATCATCCGTGAACGCCTTTCCGGGGCGGTGGAAGGCAATGTGGAGCTCGATCCCGCCGCTCCGGTCACCCGGAAAGTCCAGCGACAGGCTTCGTGAATGAACACATTGGTCTCCGGAGCACGGCCGGCATGAGTCTTGTCCGCAATTTCGCGACGGTCGGCGGCGCGACGCTGCTCAGCCGCCTGCTCGGCTTCGTGCGCGATGTGCTGCTGGCCGCCGCCGTCGGCGCCGGTCCGGTCGCCGATGCCTTCGTGGTCGCCTTCCGCCTTCCCAACCTGTTCCGGCGCCTGTTCGCCGAAGGTGCGTTCAACTCCGCCTTCATCCCCCTGTTCGGCCGCGCGGTCGAGGAACAGGGCGACGAGGGCGCGCGCCGCTTTGCCGGCGAGATCGGTGCCGCTCTGCTGTTCTGCCTCCTGGCGCTCACCGCCCTGGCGCAGATCTTCATGCCTCTCGTGGTCTGGGCGCTGGCGCCCGGCTTCGCGGAGGATCCGGCGAAATACGACCTGACCGTGCTGATGTCGCGGATCGCGTTTCCCTATCTCATCTTCATGTCGCTGCTGGCCTTCATCGGCGGCATCCTGAACACCTATCAGCGGTTTGCGGCGGCCGCGTTCGCGCCGGTGATGCTCAACGTGGTGATGAGCCTGGTGCTCGGCGGCGTGCTGCTCGCCGGTGTCAAGACCGACCTGACGCTGGGTATCATCCTGTCGGTGGGCGTCACGGTCGGCGGCATCGTCCAGCTGCTGGTCGTGGTCATCGACCTGAAGCGGCTCGGTTTCCGCATCCCGGTCTTCCGGCCGCGCTACACGAAATCGGCCCGGCGGCTGCTTGTGCTCGGCATTCCGGGCGTTGTCGCCGGCGGGGTCACCCAGATCAACATCGCGGTCGGCCAGATCATCGCCTCCATGCAGGAAGGCGCCAACGCCCTGCTCTATTTCGCGGACCGGCTCTACCAGTTGCCGCTCGGCGTGATCGGCATCGCCATCGGCGTGGTGCTGCTGCCCAGCCTCACCCGCCAGTTGCGCGCGGGCGAGACGGCGGCCTATCAGCACAGCCTCAACCGGGCGCTGGAATTCTCCCTGGTTCTGACCCTGCCGGCGGCGGTCGCGCTCGCCGTCATACCCCACGAGATCGTCTCGGTGCTGTTCCAGCGCGTGCGCTTCGATGCGGCCGCCGTCGACGGCACGGCCGCGGCCCTGACCGCCTTCGCCTTCGGCCTGCCCGCCTTCGTGCTCAACAAGGTGTTCTCGCCAGGTTACTTCGCCCGGGAGGACACCAAGACGCCGATGCAGTTCGCGATCGCCGGCATGGTGGTGAACGTGCTGCTGTCGATTGCGCTCTTCCCGGTGCTCAAGCATGTCGGCATCGCGCTGGCGACCACGCTGGCCGGCTGGGTCAATACCGGCCTCCTGATCGTCGTGCTCTGGAAGCGCGGACATTTCGCGCCGGATCTCAAGCTGCTGCGTCGGTTGACGCTGGTCCTGCTGGCGAGCCTCCTGATGGGTGTCGTCGTCTATTTCGCGGCCCGGGCCCTTGCACCCTGGCTGACCGACACCTGGCTGCTCATCCGGGCGGCAAGCCTGGTCCTGCTGGTCCTCACCGGCATGGTAACCTTTGCGCTCTTCACCCAGCTCAGCGGCGGCTCGAACCTCCTCGGCATGCTGAAAGCGTTGACACGGCGCAACACCTGACGGCGAAACGTGTTTCTCCGCCGTTTCCAGCTTGCATAAGACCTGGTGCGGGCTTAAACCCGGCGCGCCCAAACATTCTACAGCGCCCTTCCAACCGGCCGCACCAATAAAGGGATCTGAAATGGCGGAGTTCCAGCCCCGTGTCTTCTCCGGCGTCCAGCCGACCGGCAATCTTCATCTCGGCAACTACCTGGGCGCAGTGTCGCGCTGGGTGCCGCTGCAGGACCAGATGCCGACCATCTTCTGCGTCGTCGACAGCCACGCCATCACCGCCGGCTTCCCGGATCCGCACGAGCTTGCCGAAGCCACGCGCGAAGTGACCGCCGCCTACATGGCGGCAGGCATCGATCCGAAGAAATCGATCATTTTCAACCAGTCCCAGGTGCGTGAACACACGGAACTGGCCTGGATCTTCAACTGTGTCGCGCGCATGGGCTGGCTCAGCCGCATGACCCAGTTCAAGGAGAAAGCGGGCAAGAACCGGGAAAACGCCTCCGTCGGCCTGTTCGCCTATCCGAACCTGATGGCCGCCGACATCCTGGCCTACCGGGGAACGCATGTTCCGGTCGGCGACGACCAGAAGCAGCACCTGGAGCTGACCCGCGACATCGCCGCCAAGTTCAACAACGACTTCGCGGACCGGATCAAGGAACTGGGCATCGGCGTGCCGAACCCGACGCCGTCGCCGGAACTGCCCGAGTATCTGTACTTTCCGATGACCGAGCCGATGATCGCCGGCCCGGCAACCCGGATCATGTCGCTGCGCGACGGCACCAAGAAGATGTCGAAGTCCGATCCCTCGGACCTGTCGCGCATCAACCTGACCGACGATGCCGAGACGATCGCCAAGAAGGTCAAGAAGGCAAAGACCGATCCGGATGCCCTGCCGAGCGAAACCGAAGGCCTGGAAGGCCGCCCGGAAGCGGACAACCTGGTCGGCATCTATGCCGCGCTGAACGGCCAGTCGAAGGAGGAGGTGCTGAAGGAATTCGGCGGCCAGCAGTTCTCCGCCTTCAAGCCGGCCCTGTCCGACCTGGCGGTGGCCAAGCTCTCGCCGATGACCGACGAAATGCGCCGGCTGATGGAAGACAAGGCGGAAATCGACACGGTTCTGAGAGACGGTGCCGAAAAGGCCTCCACCATTGCCGAGCCGGTGCTGAAGGACGTCCGCAAGATCATCGGTTTCCTCGACGTGCGCTGAGGCACCGCAGACCGCTGCAAGTCAAGGACCCCGGCAGAAATCTGCCGGGGTTTTTCATTAGAGCTTTTCCCGGGCAGAAGGAACCAATGTGGCCGGGAAAAGCTCTAGGTGACGGACTCATAAATGAAGACTAAATGGCATGGAAAATGGCGAAACACCGCCAGGAAGGGTGCGTAGAGCGGGCTTTTTGCCCGGTCAAGCGCGCTGACGACGCGGAGTGAAGCCATTTCCATGTCCTTCGGATTTGACCGAATTGGGCTTCCTCGGCGTCGCGAAAGTCTTGAAAATGAACCACATTTCCTGCGCTTTCACTCCTTGATGAAGACCAATTCGCCTCACACCATTTCATCTTCATTTATGGGTCCGTCCCCTAAACGCTGTCCCTGCGCTCGACAACCAGGATCCGGGCCTCGCCGACCGGGTGGGCGACATGCGCGTCCCCCTCTTCGGCAAGGAAGATCTGCCCCTCTTCAAGGCGCTGGATCTTCTCTTCGCCGGCCTGGCGGTAATGCATGTCAACCGTACCGGCCAGCACCACGAACACTTCGGGACCGTCATTGACGTGCCACCTGTAGGGCCGGTCGGTCCAGTGAAGGCGTATGGTGACAGTGTCCACTTCGCCGATAAGCCTTGCGTCCCAGGCCCGCTCGGCGGTGAAGCTTTTTGTGTCCAGATGAAACTGCATGAAACTCTCCCGCTGTCTGCCGGGAGTTCTCTAACGCAGGCCGCGGCCGGTTGCCGCCGGCAATTTGACCGGCCGGACCGGCTTTTTTCCGGTTTCCGGCAGCGGCAATCGGGACGGGACAGTGGTAAAAGACCACATGGATTCGATTGACCGGACTTTGCTGCGGCTTCTTGAGACCGACAGCCGCACCCCCTTGAAAACCCTGGCTGCCGAGGTCGGGCTTGCCCGCTCCAGCGTGCAGGCGCGCCTTCGGAAACTGGAGGACGCCGGCATCATCCAGGCCTATACGGTCCGGGTCAGCGATCCCGATGCCGCACGGGTCGAAGCCTATCTCTGGATCAGGACCGGATCCGCGACATGCGCGGCCATTGCGCCCGCCCTGGCGCGCCTGGAAGGTGTCGTCCAGTGCCGGTCCATTTCGGGCGACAGGGACATGGTTCTGCTGGTTCGCACAGGCACGCTTGAAGAGGTGGCCGAGCTGCGCAACAGGGTCGCGGACATGGAGGGAGTTGCCGCGGTTGAAACCCATCCGGTGCTGAAGGACTGGGTCTGATCCGCCTGGACGAGCCAACTTTTACTGTTTGTTTCCTTCAAATGAAACGGTTTCTCAAAGTTTAGACGGCACTCTCCGGGCAACTGGGTCTTGTAGAGAGTAACGATCTTGGTCAGTCAAAACAGCGAGCGTGCCGCCAATGTTGTGCCGGATGCCGACGACGCGGAAGATCAACGCCTTGCCGATGGGCAGAATCGCTCTGCACATGAAAACCTGACCTCAACGAAAACTTCGGAAGCCATCGAACCGGACGATGCTGAAGACGGCGGACCCGATGTCGGACCGGGCCGGAGGGCCACGGACCTGCCGGTATCCGCGCCCGCAAAATCGCTGCAGCATCTGGCCGTTGCCGGGCTGGTGGTCGGCCTGATTGCCGCCTTCCTGCTCGTATCGGCCGAAGGCATCAACCGGTTCTTCAGCGTCGGCCTCGCTTTTTTTGCCGGTGGCCTTGCGGTCTGGCGCCTGTTTGCCGACGACATGCACCGTGCGATCCAGGCCGTGCAGGTGAAGGACGACAAGATCCGCCGCCTGATGGCCCGCTGCGAGGAACTGGAAGACCGGGCCTGGGAACTGGGCGAATCGGATGAACGCCATGCCAGCATCCTGGCCACTCTCGGTGATGTCGTCATCCGCCGCGACCAGGAGGGCATTGTCACCTATGTGAACTCCGCCGCCGACGATGTCTTCGGCTCCGGGCATCACCTGCAACCGGGCAGTCCGATGGAATTGCCGCTTGTCGAGGACGAGCGCAACGGGACTGGCGGCGACGGCGATACGGCCCCGAACACGACCGGCGCCGGGTTTCAGGACTTCTACCTGGAAACCGCCCAGGGCCGCCGCTGGTTCTCCCGCATCGACATACCCGTCCGCGATACAGCGACCGACCGCCAGCTGGTGCAAACCGTCCTGCGGGACGTCACCGAGCGCCGCGTGATCGAGGAGGAACTGCTTGCCGCGCGTCATTCCGCGGAAAGCTCCAACGAGGCCAAGTCGCGTTTCCTGGCCACCGTCAGCCACGAGATCCGCACGCCTTTGAACGGTGTGCTCGGCATGGCGGCACTCCTGCGCGACACCCGCCTGACCAAGGAACAGGGCGCCTATATCGAGGCCCTCGAAACCTCGGGGGAAACGCTTCTCCTGCTGATCGACGAGGTGCTGGACTTCTCCAAGGTTGAGGCGGGCAAGCTGGACATCCACGCCGCGCCGGTGCGCGTCGGCGCGCTGGTCGAGAGCGTTGTCGAACTGCTGGCTCCCAGGGCCCACGCCAGGAAACTCGAGATTGGCGCCCTGCTCGATCCGGACCTGCCGGAGGAAGTGACGCTCGACGCCACCCGTGTGCGCCAGATCCTGTTCAACCTGATCGGCAACGGCATCAAGTTCACCGACGAGGGCGGGGTCGCGATCGAACTTGCCGGGCGCCCCAACCCGGAGGGCGGCAGCTTTCTGGACATCGACGTTCGCGACACCGGCATCGGCTTCGACGAGGGCGAGGCCGGGCGCCTGTTCCGGGAATTCGAGCAGGTCGACCATGGTCCGGCCAGGAAATTCGGCGGCACCGGGCTGGGCCTGGCCATCGCCCAGCGTCTCGCCGGGCTGATGGGCGGCGAAATCTCCGCCAGCCCCTCCCATGAAGGCGGGGCTCTCTTCCGGGTCTCGTTGCCGATTCCCGAAGACCTGTCCGCGGACCGTGACCCGCGCCTAGAAAAGGTCACGGGCCGCAAGGTCGTCTTTGTCAGCAACAGCAAGATCGAATGCCCGCTGCTGGCCGAAAGGCTCAGGCGGCACCGGGCGGATGTCGCGGTGCTGGCACCGGGCAATCCCGAGCTTGACAGCTGTCTCGCCGCAGCGGACCTGCTCGTGGTGGACAATGCCGCCCTTTCCGACAGCGGCGGATGGCTCGCTTCCGCGCGTCTGACAGGGTGCCGGGCCCCGGCAATCGTCATGATCGCGCCACCGGAACGCGAGCGGCTCGAGCATCTGCGCGAAGCCGGATACGCGGCCTACCTGATCCGGCCCGTGCGCATCGAGACGCTGGTGCAGATCTTTGCCGGCCTGCTTGACGATGCGGGCATGGAACATGCCTGGGATGTCAGTGCCGAGCCGCTCAGCAACGGCTTCCTGTCCAACCGGCACAAGGTGCCTGCCCGGCCTCTCCGCCTGCTGGTCGCCGAGGACAACGACATCAACCGGCTCTTGAGCGAGGCCATGCTGCGCAAGCTCGGCCATGTGCCGGTCATGGTGGTAGACGGCGAGAAGGCCGTCGAGGAAGCGGCAAGCGGTGCCTATGACGCCATCCTGATGGACCTGCACATGCCGGGTCTCGACGGTTTCCAGGCAATTCGCCAGATCCGGGCGGACGAACGGGAAAGCGGACGGCCACAGGTGCCGGTGCTGATCGTGACCGCGGATGTCATGAAGGACGCCCGCGACCAGGCCGCGGAGGTCGGCGCGGCCGGCTATCTCACCAAACCGCTTTCCGTCGAGGACATTTCCGACGCCTTGTCCGACATCGGCCGGTCGTGACGCCCGAGGCGGGCCGGCGGCGGACCCACCCAGAGTAGAATTTCCGCTGCCCGCTCCCGCCTAAATTCACAAACCGGACAGACTGGAGTATCTTGCCTCTGGAAAGGGTCCGGAAAAAAACCGGATGTCATCCAGTTGTCGGAATAGTATGTTCTACGGCAGCATCAAAGCACGGTTTCCGTCGCCGGGGTCTTGTCCCGGCAAAGGAAAACCGGGTGGTGGAGCAGTGTCCAGCCTGTGAAAACCACCGTCGTGCGCCAAAAGGAATACATGAGGGTGGAATGTCCATAATGCGGCAAGGGCTGTTTTCTCCCAGGAAACTGGTTCGCAAATTCACACCGGCGATGCGCCCGCGCGCCACCCTGGCAAACGCCCCGCGTCCCGCCCCCCTCCGCACTCCGGTCAAGACAGGTGAAACCCTCGGCCGCATCGGCTCCCTGGAAGTCCGCATGGCCCGGAACTTCAAGGAAGTCAAAAAGGCACAGCGGCTGCGCTACCAGGTCTTCTATGAGGAAATGTCGGCAATTGCCGACGCGCACACGCTGGCAACGCGCAGGGATGCCGATCCGTTCGACGCCTATTGCGATCACCTGCTGGTGGTGGACCATGCCTCGCTGAAACGCAACAAGCTGGGCCGGCTGAAACCGGAAATCGTCGGCACCTACCGCATCCTGCGCCAGGAAGTCGCCGACCGTCACGGCGGGTTCTACACGGCCGGCGAATTCGACATCCAGTCCCTGATCGATGCCAATCCGGACAAGCGGTTCATGGAACTGGGCCGGTCCTGCGTGCTGAAACCCTACCGCAACAAGAAAACCGTCGAGCTGCTCTGGCACGGCATCTGGGCCTATGTCCTGCGGCACAACATCGATGTCATGCTCGGTTGCGCGTCGATCGAGGGGACCAATCCGGATGCCATCGCGGGTCAGCTTTCCTTCCTGCACCACAATGCGCGTGCCCCGGAACAATGGCGCGTGCGCGCCGTGGAAGACCGGTATGTCGAGATGAACCGTCTGGAAGCAGGCGCACTCAATGCCAGGGACGCGCTGCGCGCCCTGCCGCCCCTGGTCAAGGGGTACCTGCGCCTCGGCGCCTTTATCGGCGACGGCGCCGTGGTCGACCGGCAATTCGGCACCACCGATGTCCTCATCATCATGCCGGTCTCCGAACTCAACACGCGCTACGTCAATTATTACGGCGCGGATGCCGGCCGCTATTCCAGCTAGGTCCGGCGGGATCGTCTCCCAACCACAGTGTCACCCCGGACAAGCGAAAGCGCAGATCCGGGGCCCACTTGCCTTTCCGCTTGGGAGAGTGTTGAGGTCGTTGGGGGCTGCTCTGCAGCATCAACTACAGCGGCTCCGGGAATGAGTAGGCCCCGGGTCTCGCTCCGCTCGCCCGGGGTGACCCCCAATTCAAGCCTCACCTTGCCCCCCGCAAAAATCCGAAGCCTTAACGCCCCCTTAAATTGCCGCATTCTAGGATCATTCCCGGGGAAACCGGTGTTTTGCCGGATTCAATAAGGGACAAGGGATCAATGGCGACTCGGGCGAAGCGCCAGCCGCGTATTGAGCCGACATTCGGAGAAAGCGAAAGCAGCCTGCTGGACTTGCGTCTGAGTCCGCGGGACCGCCCGAGCGCGCCCTCCGGCAAGACGTCGTCCAAACCGAAATCCCGGAAAACGACCAAAACAGGCACGCGCAAGAAGGCGGCGCCGAAAAAAACGGCCGCCACAAGCCGCAAGCCGTCCCGCGGCGGCTCGGGCAAGGGCAAGCCCCGGAGTGGACGCTCCGGCGCCAAGCGGCGGGCCGCCAAACGCAAGAACCGTTTCCAGGCACCGACAGCCCTCGGACGGCTGGTCAAGCGTGGCCTCTACTGGTCGATGGTGCTCGGCATCTGGGGCACGATCGCCATGGTCTGTGTCGTCGGCTATTACGCGGCCTTCCTGCCGCCGACCTCCGAATGGCAGGTGCCGGCGCGGCCGCCCAACGTGAAGATTGTTGCCTCGAATGGTGATCTGATCGCCAACCGGGGCGATACCGGCGGCGAGGCCGTGCGGCTGGAACAGCTGCCGCCCTACCTGCCCAATGCGGTGATCGCGATCGAGGACCGCCGCTACCGCTCCCATTTCGGTATAGACCCGGTCGGCCTCGCGCGCGCCATGGTGACCAACCTCACCTCCGGACGCCTGCAGCAGGGAGGGTCGACGCTGACACAGCAGCTCGCCAAGAACCTGTTTCTGGAACCGGACCGGACCATCAAGCGCAAGATCCAGGAACTGGTGCTCGCCTTCTGGCTGGAAGCCGAGTATTCCAAGGACGAGATCCTCGAAATGTACCTGAACCGGGTCTATCTCGGCTCGGGCGCCTACGGGGTCGATGCCGCCGCGCGGCGCTATTTCGGCAAGTCCGCCCGCCTTCTGACCATTGCCGAGGCGGCCACGATTGCCGGACTGCTCAAGGCGCCTTCACGCTATTCCCCCGCCCGCAATCCGGATCTCGCCGAAGACCGCGCCCAACTGGTGCTCGCCGCGATGAACGAGGAAGGCTACATCACCGACGACGAGGCCAAGAACGCCCTCGCGGCCCCGGCCAGGGTCGTGCGCCGCTACACCACCGCCAGCGAGAACTACGCCGCCGACTGGGTCATGGACGTGCTGCCGCATTTTGTCGGCTCGATCGAGAAGGACATCATTGTCGACACGACCATCGATCCGGCCATGCAACAGGCGGCGGAACAGGCGCTGCGCTCGGCGCTGAAGGAAAACCGGGACAAATACGGTGTCAGGCAGGGCGCCATCGTCACGCTTGATACCGCCGGCGCCGTCAAGGCGCTGGTCGGTGGTGCCGATTATTCCAGGAGCCAGTTCAACCGCGCGGTCTATGCCAAGCGTCAGCCCGGCTCCTCCTTCAAGCCCTTTGTCTATCTGGCGGCCCTGGAAAACGGCATGACCCCTCAGACCGTGCGTCAGGACCGGCCGGTGAGATACGGCAACTGGTCGCCGCAGAACTACACCAAGGAACATTATGGCCCGGTGACGCTGACGCGCGCGCTCAGCCTGTCCCTCAATACGGTGGCCGCGCAGCTGGCCCACGAGGTCGGCGCCGGTACGGTGGCGAACACCGCGAAACGGCTCGGCATCTCGTCGGAAATGAAAAAGAACCTGTCCCTGTCCCTTGGAACGTCCGAAGTGACGCCGCTTGAAATCGCCAGCGCCTATGTGCCGCTCTCCAACGGCGGCTACGGCGTGCTGCCGCACATCATCCGCCGGATCAAGACGGTCGACGGCAAGACGCTCTATTCCCGCTCGGGTGACGGGCGTGGCCGTGTCGTGGAGCGCCGCCTCGTCGGCGAAATGAACCTGATGATGTCCGAAACCCTGGTGACCGGCACCGGGCGCAAGGCCAGGCTGGAAAGCGGCCGGCCGGCCGGGGGCAAGACCGGCACCAGCCAGGATTTCCGCGATGCCTGGTTCATCGGCTATACCGGCAACCTGACCACCGCGGTCTGGTTCGGCAACGACGACAATTCACCGACGAAAAAGGCCACCGGCGGTGGCCTGCCCGCCCTGGTCTGGAAAGAGGTCATGGACAAGGCCCATGAGGGCCTGCCGGTGGCGGACCTTCCCGGCGTGCCCAATCTGCCCGCCAGCGTGTCCGCGCCGCGCAAACCCGTACCGAGCGCCAGCGTGGGATCGGGCAGCGACCCCATCCCCCCGGCCCCCATCGGCGGCGACAACGGCTCCGGCGAACGCCGCGGCCCGCTCAACCTGCTCCGGAACCTCTTCGGCGGCGGCTAGGCGCGGACTGTGCTTTCCGGCAGGGAATTCAGGTTCTGGAAGGGAATCCCCACCCCTCCCCACAGGGCTGGTCAATCGCATTTGACTGACGTCCTGTCCGCGGTCGCCAGTTTACCTCTCCCACTGGGAGAGGTCGGACCGAAGGTCCGGGTGAGGGGGCAGACTTTTCTGCAGGCCTCAGGCGTTTGTTCCCTCACCCCACCCCTCTTCCACAGGGAGAGGGAGCCATGCTCTGCCAAATGCGATTGCCTTGCCTTGTGGGGAGCGGAAGGCGCAACGCAACGCCGACGACCCGAGCAACAGCCGTACTCAAGCCCCCTTTCGGGCTTGTTGAACATGCTCGTTTCCCGGGCCTGATCCCCTCCCCCTTGTGGGGGGAATTATAAGTTTGACGTAGCAAGATCGCGATAAGCCTGATTCCCTGAGGAAATCGAAGTCACGCCTGAGAAGATTGAGGTCGGGGTTATCGCTGGCGGTCGGTATTTCCTAAGCGATGATCCAAACGACCGTCATTTTTTGGAGCTTCTTGTAGGGGCAGCGTTTCGCGAAATGTTGCCTATTTGGCAGATGGGCAAAGCTTCTGAACACGATGATCCTTGAGCAGTCCCATTAGCGAGTCCATGTCACGGATAAGTACTTCGAGTTCATGGATTGGTACTTCTCGCTTTTCAAGAAAGAATAGGTCATCTATCGATCTGCTCGATAAAAATGCTGTCGAATAGTCGTCCAACGTGAACCACATGCCGTGAACATAATCGTTTCGTCGTCCATTCAGGCTATAGAAAGAAGAAATCACGGTGTCGTAGAAATCACCCTTACCTTTATTCAGCGGTGATTTTTCAAGAAGATTCAATAGTAGTTTCCGCCTGGCTTCGTTCGAGGTAATGGAGCGAAAGATTTGCCGAGCTGGTAAGTCTAGGTGACCGCCAGATAGGTCCCGCAGGATCTCAATCATTTCATCTTCGACGGTTGTCCAGTAGGTAGCTATTTGACCGACCAGCATGCAATGTCGTTCGCTCCAAAGCCCGGTGAAATAGTGGCCGTCCGGCGTCTTGCGGAATTTAGGGCCAGAATGTCGAACCGGTTTTTTTGATTTTGAAGTATTCATATCAGACACCGATAAAAACCAGATCAGGAAAAGGGCGACGAGGTCCTAAAACGGATGCTCAATACGCCGCCTGATCCTAAGATTAGCAAAGGCAAGCAGGCCAAGGAGACGAAAGATGAAAAGAAGGATCGCTAACATCATACTTTCGTTGCTTGGGCTATCTGCTTGGGACGAGCGCGGCCTTCTGCTCGGTCGAAAGCCGCGCTGCTCAGGAGAGATAGATGAGCTTTAGCCGAAGCGTTCGCTGATCCAGTTGTTAGTGCCCTGATACGCCCTGTGGTGATATGGGCGCTGATCGAAAGGAACGACCATCACCGCGTCGTCATCATCGATAAACCCCTGAAGGTGGTCCCGAACTTCTGACGCAGTGTTGTTGAGGTCCAAGAAAAAGAACGAGCGCATCACCTTGTGTGCATTCAGGCGTTTCATCTCGTCCCAAAGAGTGGGGTAGTCCTTAGAGTTATTCAGCTGATAGCTGACGGCAAAATAAGCCATAAAAGGCCCTTTCTGTGCTGTTCGCAGAGAGAGGACTTGCATACTCGAACGAGTCAGGTAGTTTCGGTTGCGTAATCACTAGCGAGCCCTCTTTCGGCTTGTTTCAGTGAGTGGTGGGCACCTGGACCGTGCCCACCACTTTTCAACGAAAACCGATTCTTACTCTCGGGCAAGCTGTAGATCAGGTTGTCCCCGTTGTTTTGCCACGTCTTCGAAATAATTTGCGCGCTTTCTGCTTAAGCGTGCGCGGCTTCGTCAATCCGCCGATAGGTAAGGCGCTTGCCGCGCGCAACTTCAAGAAGCTTATCAGCGCGTTCCTTATCGGAAACCTTGAGCGAAGCACAGTAGTTGTAGCGGAAATCAAACTCCGCCAGATAGCGCTTCAGGTGAGCTTCTGAGACGTGGTGGTAAACACCGATAATGCCGCGCTTGAGAATGGCAAAGTAGCCTTCTGCGGTGGTGGATTAGGCAACGCCGGGCATATGCTTATAGGCGCCGTAGTCCACCGTCTCGCCCATGCCGCCGTAGGTACGGGCGTTGCGCTTGGATGAGTGCTTGTTCTTCCCCTTGCCGTCGACCCTTCGAGACGGACCTGGCGGTCCTCCTCAGGATGAGGAAGAGGTGTTTGAAACCCGAGGGAAGGTCACCTCAACACTGATGGCTGTAGGTGAACACCAGCGTGTCGGTCGTGAAGCGGCCGGTCGGGCGGCAGCGGTCATGGATCTCGCGGGTGCCGGTGACGGTCACCTGGAGCTGGTCGCCGCGCACGGGACCTTCCACGAAATATTCCAGCGGTGAGCCGGGGCAGTATTTGGAAAAGACCCGGGCCGTTCCCGAGTACCAGTTGCCGTTCTTCACGCCGTTGAAGAGCAGCGTGCCGGGCCGGACGCCCGCATTGGCGAGGACGCCGCGGGGCCGCTCATAGGACAGCCAGCGCTGGTTGCCCTGTGCCTGCAGGCGCATCAGCGACCCGTTGTGGTTCCAGCAGCTGTCGGCAATGGCGGCACCGGTTGCCGCCAGGCTGTAGCCTGTCAGAAGCAATACCAATCCCAGCATTTTATTCCGAAAGCTTCTGAACGTCATGGCATCCCCCCGGTTGGCATGGGTTAATACGAAGCCCAATTGCGAAAGATTGCAACAAATTTCCCGGCAGGAACAGGCGAAGGGCTGCCAGGCAGTGCACCGAAGGGAAAATTCCCTTCAGGCTTGCGACTCAACCGTGGTCCGAAGCCTATGGGTCACACTTTCCAGATACCTCTCCCCCAGGGCGCTGCCTGCAACGATCCGGAGTTCAAGCGGTGGCAAGGCAGGCAATCCAGTGAGCCTTGGCAATCCGGGTGCGTGCAGGGAGCACAAGGCGGGCGCAACCGCCAGACCGGCCCGGATCGCGGCTTCGATGACCAGCAACCCCGATACCTTCGCCTTGGTGATCCATCTGATCCCGGCCCGGTCAAGCGCGGCAAGGGCTGCTTCCCGCATGGCGCATTTGTCCGCATAGACTGCCAGTGGCAGGGGATTTTCTTTTGCCGAAGCAGCGTCGCCCAGCCAGACAAGCGGCAGGCTCGCAACCAGCGTCCCCGCCTGGGAGCGCTCCGGCATCACCAGGATCACGAGGTCGTATCTGTGGCCGATTTCCTGAAGCAATGCCTCCGACGGCCGCGTTTCAAGGTCTAGGGAACAGGCTTCCCCATCCTGTTCGATGGACCTCAGCGCCGGCACGAGACCGTAGGCGGCAACGTCATCCGTGGCGCCAATCCGCAACCTGGGCCGTTCAGACGTCCCGCGTGTTTCTGAAACCGCTATCTGGCGCAGGTCCAGCAATTTCCTGGCATGGCGGTAGAAAGTTTCGCCGGCCGGGGTCAGGGCAACCGAGCGTGTCGAGCGTTGCAGCAATTGCACGCCCAGCTCCGATTCCAGACCCTTGATTTGCTGACTGACCGCAGATTGCGTGCGTGCGACATCCTCGCCGGCTTCCCGAAAGTTCAGACGGTCGCAGACAGCGACAAAGCTCCTCAGGACTTGATCATCCATTGATCGAGTTTTCTAATCAATAGTTATTGAATAATTAATTTCACAATATACGCCTTGGCGGCTTTAGTCCACCGTAGGAGGACAGCCAATGACCCGAAATCCATCCGAAAAACGTGTTTGCTTCGATTTCGAGATCGATTTTTCCAATGGCGGCGGCCTTCAAGGCCAAGGCTTCCGACTCGATATCGACGGTGAGGACATCACAGATGCCGATCTTGCCGACTATATCGTCAGGGACATGCGGTTACTGATGGTCGGCGCGGTGCGGATCTTGAACAAGGTGATCATCGCAGAGGCGCATAAGCGCGGGCGCGGCGACGCTGGCGAACCGGAGGGGCGCCGGTGAGACCGCGTGACGTCGCTCTGGCCCTGGGTGTGGTTTCGATCTGGGGTCTCAATTTTGTGGTCATCAAGATCGGCCTGCAGGATTTCCCACCTGTATTCTTTGCAGCCCTGCGTTTTGCACTGGCGGCCGTCCCTGCCGTCTTTTTCCTAAGACCGCCAAATGCACCGGTCCGGCTGATCATTCTCTATGGTCTCTTCATGTTCGCAATTCAGTTTGCGCTCTTGTTTACCGGCATGGCGCTCGGCATGCCGGCCGGCCTGGCGTCGCTGGTGTTGCAGGGACATGTCTTTGTCACGATTGGGCTGGCGGCCATCCTCTTCAGGGAAAAAGTCCGTCCTTCGCAATTGGCAGGTGCCGGCCTCGCGGCGTCGGGTCTTGGACTTGTCGCCCTCAATACAGGCGGGGAAACCACCATGACGGGGTTGGTTCTGGTGCTTCTGGCCGCCTGTTCCTGGGCGGCGGCGAACCTCGTTTCGAAACGGATCGGCCGCGTGGACATGCTTGCGCTGGTCGCCTGGGGCAGCCTCGTCGCACCTCTGCCGCTGCTGTTGTTATCCCTTGCCCTTGAAGGGCCCCGGCAGCTCGGTCAGGCAATTGAACACCTGACCCTCGGCGGCGCAGCAGCTCTTTTCTACGTGGTCTACCCGACGACGTTGCTGGGCTTTTTCATCTGGAGCACACTGCTTTCCAGATATCCGGCTGCCGTCGTGGCACCTTTTACGCTGCTGGTCCCGGTGGTCGGGTTTCTGTCGGCGGCCGTCTTGCTGGACGAGGCGCTCGAAAGCTGGAAACTGGCCGCGGCAGTGCTTGTGGTGGCGGGGCTCGGCGTCAATCAACTTGGCGCACGGATTCTCAAGTCTGTGATCCCTGCGCGAAGACAACAGAGCTAGGGTCAGGACCTATTAATTTGAATGAAATGGTAGGGATGAATTTGTTCGGATACGAGGCGCGAATCCGCAGGAAACCGTCCGGTTTCCAAAGATTTGCAACGACGTTGCCGGGCAAATTCACCCTATCCCGGAGGGACGCAAAAACGGCTTCGATCTGCTGCGTCACACCGCTCAACCGGGCAGGAAGCCCGCTTATCGCGCCATTTCAATCAAATTAATGAGTCCTGACCCTAGGCTGTCGTGACAGCCCAGAGCACTGGCATATGCCCTGGTTACCCGTATCCGTGCAGGCGCTGGCCGTTTTCCTTCAGCCAGATGCGGGCGCCCGGCGTTTGCGGCGCCAGGTGTTCGCACAGGCGCCAGAACCGGGCGGAATGGTTCATTTCCTTAAGATGCGCGACTTCGTGGGCGGCGACATAGTCGAGAATTTCCGGCGGCGCCAGGATCAGGCGCCACGAAAAGGACAGGCGCCCGTTGGAGGCGCAGGAGCCCCAGCGGCTCCTGGTGTCGCGAATGCTGATCGCGGCGATCTTCCTGCCGATCGCCGCGGCGTGCAGGCCCGCCTGCCGGGTGATGTCCGCCCGGGCCTGTTCCTTGAGCCAGGACGTGACCTTGCGCGGAATATGATCTTCAGCGCCCGGAACAAGAAGGGCCGGGTATCCGTCCTCCGTTTCGCCGGCGCTGACCAGGCCGCGCAGTTTTCCCGTCGGCACGATGACATGGTCGTCTCCGCGCAGGGGAACGAGATCGCCGGGAGAGAAAGGAACGTGTTCCGGCCGGTCCTGGAGCCGCTCCAGCAGCCAGTCGATATGCTGGCGCGCGAAATGCTCGGCGCGGGCCAGGTTGCCGCCCCTGGGGACCGTCAGCACCGGCCCGGACCTGTCGGCGGGCAGGCGCAGCAGGTAGCGCTGTGCCCGCGGGTTGGCCTTCAGGCGGATGCGGACGGCGCGGGTGCCGTCGTCGATTTCGATATGGTCAGGCAGGGGTTTCCTGCCGGCGCGTGAAAACATGAAAGGCGGTGCCCAAGCGAATCAGTTGCTCAAAGTGTAGAGCATTTTCCCCCGCCGGCGGGCAATTCAAAAGTCGTGTCCCGGCCTCCTGCCCGGGCCCTGAAACGACGAAAGCGGCGCTTTTCCAAGCGCCGCTTTCGGTCTGGCCGTCCGGGAACGGGTCCGGGAGGGGAAGGACTTACAGCGGAGCGGCGTCGCTGCTGCTGCGGCCCCGGTTGGCCATGAAGCGATCGAATTCCTCCTGGTCGCGCGCGCGGCGCAGTTCCCGCAGGAAATCGTCGAAATCGGCGCGCATGGCGTCGAGCTTGGCCCGCTCTTCCTCCAGGCGCTTCAGCTCACGTTCGCGGTAATCGTCGAACGCGACGTTGCCCGTACGCGCGTAACCGGTGGTATTCATCTGTTCAAATGCTCCCTTCAGCGGGCTGCCCCGCCATTGATCCTTCGCATCGCGGAGCATGTTCTCGAAACGGTCGCCCCACAGAATATACGCGAGCATGGCAAGGCCAAGCGGCCAGAACACCACGAACCCCAGCACCATCAGGCCGATGGTCGCCGGCGTCCAGGCAGGTTTGATCATGCAACTTTTGGTCGTTGTCATCGTCCTATCCATTCAAGACATCCACGCATTCCAAGTGGGGATTGCCGAGGCTGCCTTCAAGGATTCGTGATGCCGGTCACAGATGAACGGCAATGAAAAACCCCGGTTGATGCGGGCATCAACCGGGGTTAGCTGATTGTTATTTCAGGAAAAAGACGGTTGCGTTCAGTCGAACGGTCCGTCAATCACATGTTGTGCGGAATAGTTCGCCAGCAGTTTTTCCCGGTGCCATTCGGCGGCCATCGGCGCGTTGGCATATTCGTGGAAACAGGGTGTTCCGAGCGTGAAATGCAGCAGCTTGGCATCCGGGTTCGGGCCGAACTCATCCGGCAGCCAGTTCCACTCGATCGGCAGTTCGCCGATCTGGTCGTCCTCGAGCCAGGTGAAGCGGTGCAGCTGCGCGCCGGTCCCGTTCATCACGAAATCCGGGGTGACCACCTTGTTGGCCGGATGGGCGCAGTTCCAAAGAACGACGCTCGACCAGTTCTTGCGCGGATAGTTTTCGTTTTTCGAGCCGAGATACTTGGTGGTCTGGCGGGTCTCGTAGTCGTGATGGACACACATGACCGCCTTGCTTTCGTCGCGCATGGCGAACAGCTTGGCAATGTCGTCCCGCACGATCATGTCGCCGTCCATGAACAGCGCCCAGCCGTTGTAGTTCATCAGGTGCGGGATCAGGAACCGCGTGTAGATGAAATGGTTGGACCCGTCGGTGTGGGTCTCCTGGTAGGTCTTCAGGTTGTGGAGCGAGATCGGCGTGATCGCGAGAACGTCGCTCGACAGGCGCGTCAGGCTGTTGGCGCAGACGTGATAGGCAACCGCTTCGCGGGGATCGAATCCGATGAAAATATTGAGCACTAAAGAAACCTCCGGCCTCGCTGTCTGACCGGTTCTTGTATTGGCCCCAATGCCGGGAATCAATAGCGTCGGCCGGACCGCGACAAAAAAACCGGACTTTCGGAGGCAAGTTATGGGTGCCCGTCACGGGCACCCACAAACCAACCGGTCAGCTCACCGTTTCGGAGAGCTGGCGGGCCTGTTCGATCCAGTTGTCCCGGGCGATGCGGCCGCGGAAGTCGAGCTTGGAGTCCAGGGCCTCGATCTGCTCCGCCGTCAGCCCGGCAATCTGCCAGTAATGGAAGATACCGGCCTCGTTGAGCGCCGATTCCAGCTTGGG
The DNA here is from genome assembly GCF_027359675.1 of Roseibium sp. Sym1. Lineage (NCBI taxonomy): Bacteria > Pseudomonadati > Pseudomonadota > Alphaproteobacteria > Hyphomicrobiales > Stappiaceae > Roseibium > Roseibium sp. Sym1. Next base: position 1,553,307 of record NZ_CP114786.1, on the reverse strand, counting down.
GCCGACACCGCTGATGGCCTTCAGATCGTCCGCGACGCCGTCCGGCTTGACCAGGAGGATGCTTTCCAGCGGTCCGGCGGCGCTTTTCGCGGCTGTCTTTGCCGGCTTGGGCGCGGGAGCCTCCACCTTCGACGGAGCGGGCCTGGCCGTGTTGCGCGGCAGGTCCGTGCGGTTCGAACGGATGAAATCCATCACGCGCGGGGCAATTTCCGACCGCCAGCGCGAGCCGTTGAAGACGCCGTAATGGCCGACATTCGGCTGCTCGTAATGGGCCTTCATGTCGTCCGCGAGATTGGTGCACAACGCGTGGGCGGCCTTGGTCTGGCCACGTCCGGTGATGTCGTCCTTCTCGCCCTCCACCGTCAGAAGCGCGGTGCGGGTGATCCTGGAGCAATCCACCAGACGGCCGTTGTGGGTCATCGTCCCGTTCGGCAGGGCGTGATCGATGAACACGGTTTCCACGGTCTGCAGATAGAACTCGGCGGTCAGGTCCATCACGGCGAGATATTCGTCGTAGAAATCGCGGTGTTTCTCGGCGTTGTCGCCGTCGCCTTCCACCAGGTGCTGGAAGAACTCCCGGTGCGCGGTCATGTGCCGGTCGAGGTTCATGCTCATGAACCCGGACAGCTGCAGGAAGCCCGGATAGACGTCCCGCATGAAACCCGGATGCGGGAAGGGCACTTTCATGACGACGTTGTTCTTGAACCAGTCGATGCCCTTGTTGACGGCGAGATCGTTGACCGCCGTCGGCGCGACGCGGGTGTCGATCGGGCCGCCCATCAGCGTCATGGTGGCCGGGACATAAGGATCTTCACGGTCCTCCATCACCGCGACGGCGGCGAGCACGGGCACGGAGGGCTGGCACACGCCAAGCACATGGGCATCGGGCCCGAGGAAGTGCAACATCGAGATGATGTAGTCGATGTAGTCGTCCAGATCGAACTTGCCGTCCTGGATGGGCACCATGCGCGCATCGATCCAGTCGGTGATGTAGACATCCGCGTAGGGCAGCAACGCCTCGACCGTGCCGCGCAGCAGGGTCGCGTAGTGGCCGGACATGGGCGCGACGATCAGGATCTTGGGATCGTTGCGGTGCGAGGTCACGCCACGCTCGAAATGGATCAGGTCGCAGAACGGCCGGTCCCAGACGCAAACCTCGCGAACGGGAACACGCACGCCGCTGACGGTCGTTTCCTTCAGGCCGAATTCCGGCTTGCCGTAGCGCCGCGTCGTGCGCTCCAGGACCTCGCAGCCGGCGGCAATGGACCGCCCGTAGCTGGTATGGGTCAAGGGATTGAGGGGGTTTTGGAAATAGAGCCGTGTCATGTCGGCCATGGCCCGGAAGGGCGCCATGGCTGCGTGGTTCAACTCATAAAGGTGATAGAACGGCAAAGACGTCTCTCCTTGGTTGAACAATCCAGTGGCCGCTCCATTGGCAAATTTCGTAAACATGATTTTGCGGCTCTTTGTTATTTTCACCATCTATTGCATCGCAACAGGATAGCTAGGCCTGATGCCGCTCGCAATACTGCTAATTGTTATTTGAAACCGCTCCTAACTGCCGAGGACTGCGGCAAAAGACATTTTCCCGCCAAAACACTGTGCAATGCACAAGGCTGGATAAAACAATTTAATCAACTTGGTAGCATTATTTTAACGATGAAGCGTGCCGCGTCAGGCGGCCAGATCGGCGACCACCGCATCGAGCACAAAAAAACCGTCGCGTGTTGCCCGAATGCGGTTTTCCCCGAGTTCTTCCACCATGCCATGTTCCAAAAGTGCGTTCAGACGGAGCGGATCGACGCTCCTGTGAGCATAGCGCTCGTAGCGTTTCAGGTCGATGCCCTCGCTCAGGCGCAGGCCCATGAGCAGGAATTCGTCGCCCTGTTCCTCCTCCGACAGGCCGGCATTCTCGATCATGGCGTGGCCGTGATGCTCGACATTTTCCAGCCAGGTCTCCGGATGGCGCTCGGTGGATGCCGCCAGCCGGTTGACGCCGACGGTCAGGCGGCCATGGGCGCCGGGGCCGACACCGACGTAATCGCCATAGCGCCAGTAGACCAGGTTGTGGCGGCATTCCGCGCCCGGCCGGGCATGGTTGGAGACCTCATAGGCCGGCAGACCCGCGGCGGCCGTAACGTCCTGGGTCAGTTCGTAGAATTGCGCGCCGAGCTCCGGGTCCGGCATCTTCAGTTTGCCGGCATGGTACAGCGTGTAGAAAGGTGTGCCTTCCTCGATGGTCAGCTGGTAGAGCGACAGGTGATCGGCCGCCAGCGCGATGGCCTCCCGCAGCTCCTGTTCCCAACCCGCAAGCGTCTGGCCCGGCCGCGCGTAGATCAGGTCGAAGGACAGCCGCGGGAACGTTTCCCGTGCGGTTTCGACGGCCTTGCGCGCGGTCCGGGCGTCATGAAGGCGGCCCAGCAGTTTCAGATCCGTGTCGATGAGGGACTGGACACCAAGGGACACCCGGTTGACGCCGGCGGCACGGTAGCCGCGAAACCGCTCCGCCTCGACCGAGGACGGATTGGCTTCCATGGAGATTTCCACGGCCTCGTCCATGGACCAGTGGCCGGAAATGGCGGCCAGGATGCGCTCGACCGTCGCCGGCTCCATCAGGGAGGGCGTGCCGCCGCCCAGGAACACGGATTGAACCGTCTTGCCCCTGGTGAGATCGGCGAAATAGGCCAGCTCCCGTTCGAACGCGGCGGCAAACCGGGCCTGGTCGACGGGCTGGTGGCGGACATGGGAATTGAAGTCGCAATACGGGCATTTGGCCGCGCAGAACGGCCAATGCACATAAATGCCGAAACCGCCTTCGGTTGCCCCTTGCGACGTCACGTTCAGTTTCCTTCCAGGCACCCGGCCGCGAATATTTCAAAGGCCCGGGAGCGGTGCGACAGGGCGGGAGTATCCTTGCCCCAGCCGTGTTTTTCTTCCGAACTCATTTCGCCGAATGTGCGCGCGTGCCCGTCCGGCTGGAACATCGGGTCATAGCCGAAGCCCTGCGTGCCGCGGGGCGGCCAGACGACCTGGCCCTCGACCTCGCCCCGGAAATATTCCTCATGGCCGTCCGGCCAGGCCAGGCACAGCACCGCCACGAAAGAGCCCCGGCGCCGGGCGTCGTCGGTCGCGCCGGCCGCTTGCAGCTTTTCCTCGACGGTGCGCATCGCCATGGCGAAATCCTTGTCCGGTCCGGCCCACCTGGCCGAATAGATTCCGGGATCGCCGCCGAGGGCGGCCACGCAGAAGCCGCTGTCATCGGCCAGCGCCGGAAACCCGGACGCCCTGGCGGCCGCCTGCGCCTTCAGCGAGGCATTCGCCTCGAAGGTCAGGCCGGTCTCGTCCGGTTCCGGCAGGTCGAGGTCACCCGCGGACACCACGTCGAAACCGTAGGGCTGCAGCAACTCGTTGATCTCGCGGATCTTGCCCTTGTTGTGGCTGGCAACGACAAGCTTGCCGGGGTCCAGCGTGCGGTGGCTCATGGAGCGCTTCCTTTACAGAATGGCCATCTTCTGGAGGTCGACCAGGCGGCCGATGCCGGTCTTGGCAAGGCCCAGAAGCTGATTGAACTCGTCTTCGGAGAACGGTGCGCCTTCGGCGGTGCCCTGGATCTCGACGATGCCGCCGGAGCCCGTCATGACAAAATTGGCATCCGTTTCGGCGGTGCTGTCCTCGGCGTAGTCCAGGTCGAGGACCGGGGCGCCTTCGTAAATGCCGCAGGAGATCGCCGCGATATGGTCCTTCAGGACATTGGCCTTGACCATGTCGCGCGCCTTCATCCATTCGACGCAGTCGCGCAGCGCCACCCAGGCGCCGGTGATCGCGGCGGTCCGGGTGCCGCCATCGGCCTGGATGACGTCGCAGTCGATGCTGATCTGGGCTTCACCGAGGGCCTGCAGGTCGACAACGGCGCGCAGGGAGCGGCCGATCAGGCGCTGGATCTCCTGGGTCCGGCCGGACTGCTTGCCGGCGGTGGCCTCGCGGCGCATGCGGTCGCCGGTGGCGCGGGGCAGCATGCCGTATTCGGCGGTCACCCAGCCCCGGTTCTGGCCGCGCAGCCATGGCGGCACCCGCTCCTCCAGGCTGGCGGTGCACAGGACATGGGTGTCGCCGAACTTGACCAGGCAGGACCCTTCGGCATGTTTGGACACACCACGCTCGAGGGTGACGGCACGAAGTTCGTCGGCGGCGCGTTTGGACGGACGCATTGAAATCCCTTTCAACCTTGGATCAGGCGGAAACCGCAGTTTCCAGTGTGTTCGTTGAGGCCTTGTAGACCTCAACTTCCATCGGCGTAAAGGCCCGGAAAGGCGATACTTCACGCGGACACTGTTTTGCGCCTATATCTTGGGGTGGAATTGCTGCGGGCCCCGATGCGGTGCCTGTCCAACGGAGACCCGAGCCTTGAGCCTGAGTGACCTCGACAAGAGATCCAGAGAAATCTTCCGCGCCATCGTCGAGACCTATCTCGAGACCGGCGAACCGGTCGGATCGCGCAACGTGTCGCGCAACCTGGCCATGTCCCTGTCCCCGGCCTCGGTCCGCAACGTGATGTCGGACCTGGAGCATATGGGGCTTCTGCATTCGCCGCATACCAGTGCGGGCCGCCTGCCGACAGAGATCGGGTTGCGCTTCTTCGTCGATGCCCTGCTGGAGGTCGGTGACCTCACCCAGGAGGAGCGGCGCCAGATCGACGTCCAGGTGCGGGCGTCCCAGCGGGCCAACTCGGCCGAACAGGTGCTGACCGAGGCCAGCCAGATGCTGTCGGGCCTGTCCATGGGCGCCGGCGTCGTGCTGACCCACAAGACCGACATGCGCCTGAAACACATCGAGTTCGTGCGCATCGAACCGCAAAAGGCCCTGGTGGTCATGGTCAGCGATGACGGTTCGGTGGAGAACCGTGTCCTGGAACTGCCGGCGAACCTGCCGGCCTCGGCGCTGGTCGAGGCCTCGAACTACCTGAACGCCCAGATCCAGGGAAAGACACTGTCGGAAATCCGCTCAGAACTGGAGAAGGTGCGCGATGCGGACCAGGCCGAACTCGACCAGCTCAGCCAGAAAGTGATCAACACGGGCCTTGCCGTCTGGGGCGGCGAAAGCGCGAGCGATCCCGGCACGCTGATCGTGCGCGGCCGCTCCAATCTTCTGACCGACCTGGAAGCGGCCGAGGATCTCGAGCGCATCCGCCTCCTGTTCGACGACCTGGAAAACAAGAAGGAACTCATCCAGCTTCTGGGCCTTGCCGAAAAGGGCGATGGCGTCCGCATCTTCATCGGTTCGGAAAACAACCTCTTTTCGCTCTCGGGCTCCTCGCTGGTGGTCTCACCCTACCGGGACAGCAACCAGCGCATCGTCGGCGTGCTTGGCGTCATCGGCCCGACGCGGCTGAACTACGCCCGCGTCATCCCGATGGTGGACTACACCGCCCGGCTGGTCAGCCGGGTGTTGGGTTAGGTGACGGATCCAGATCAACGTCGTGCCGCCGAAACCATTTAGCAGGAAAAAGAATGCTCTCCCCCGCCGAACTGGAACGTTACGCCCGCCACATCGTCATGCAGGACATCGGCGGGGCCGGGCAGCAGAAGCTGAAAAAGGCCCGGGTGCTGGTGATCGGCGCCGGCGGCCTCGGCGCGCCGGTGCTGCAATACCTGGCGGCAGCGGGCATCGGCACGCTCGGCATTGTCGACGATGACACGGTGTCGCTGTCGAACCTGCAGCGCCAGGTGATCCACGACACCGACCAGCTTGGCGAGCCCAAGGTCGCCAGCGCCGCGGAAGCGATTGCCCGCCTCAATCCCAATGTCATTGTCGAGCCGCATCCGACCCGGATCGCGGGTCACAACGCCATGGCCCTGGTCTCGAACTACGACCTGGTGGTCGACGGCTCGGACAATTTCGACACCCGCTACCTGGTCTCGGACGCCTGTTTCTACGCGCAAAAACCGCTGGTGACCGCCGCCGTCGGCCAGTTCGACGGCTCGATCACCACGCTGAAACCGTTCGAGACCAATGAAGCCGGGGAGGCGAACCCGACCTATCGCTGCCTGTTCCCGCAAAAGCCGCGCGACGGCTTGCTGCCGACCTGCGAGCAGGCCGGGGTGCTTGGCGCGCTCACCGGCATCATCGGCGCCATGCAGGCGATGGAGGTGATCAAGGAACTGACCGGCACCGGCGAGAGCCTGGTCGGCCGCATGATCCTGTTTGACGCCCGCACCTTCCGCATGGAAACCATTCGCTACAGGCGGTCCCCGAAGAACCCGCTCAACGGCGACAATCCGAAGAGCTGGACGGAGCTGCTCGAAGAGGCGTGAGCCTGATCGGACATTGGTATAAGGCCGACGATCTGTGTTTTACGGGCCTTTGATTGAACCACCACAAGCGCCCCTTCTCCTGCGGTCATCCCGGCCTCGAGCCGGGACCCAATCCACCGCTCCGCAAATCAGACTATTAGGAAATGGAGTGCGGTACGGCGAAGATCCCTAAGCGCACGCTCTGGAAACGATTGGGTCCCCGATCGCGCTGCGCTCGTCGGGGATGACCTCGGTGGGTTTGGAAAAAGTCAATGCCATATGGGCACCTCAAGCGGATAGACGGCCCTGATCACAAGGCTGACACGCTTCTCAAGGCCCGCCCCCTCTGGACATTCGCCCACCCGCACCGCATATCTGGACCAACCGTTCTGAAATCCCAATGGCACCCGTGACGTGCCGCCCGCCGGGAGTTGCCTCATGGCTTTGAAAGTTGCGGTCCAGATGGACCATATCTCGACCATCAACATTGCCGGTGACAGCGCCTTCGCGATGATGTTGGAGGCCCAGGCGCGGGGTCACGCGCTCTACCACTACACGCCCGACCGCCTGGCGATGCGCGGCGACGATGTCTTCTGCACGCTGGAACCTGTCGAGGTGCGCGACGAGACGGGCAGGCATTTCAGTTTCGACAAGCCGCAGCGTTTCAACATGCGAGACATGGACGTGGTGCTGATGCGCCAGGATCCGCCTTTCGATCTGTCCTATATCGCCGCGACGCATATTCTTGAAAAGATCCACCCCGATACGCTGGTGGTCAACGATCCGATGCATGTGCGCAATGCGCCGGAAAAACTGTTCGTCACCGAATTCGCCGACCTGATGCCGCCGACCCTGATCACCAAGGACCGGGCCGAAATCGATCTCTTCCGCGAGGAATTTGGCGACATCGTCATGAAACCGCTGTTCGGCCATGGCGGCGCGGCGGTGTTCCGGATTACCGAGGACGATCTCAACTACGGATCGCTTTACGACTTCTTCGCCGCGACCTTCCGCGAGCCCTGGGTGATTCAGCAGTTCCTGCCCAACGTCAAACACGGCGACAAGCGAATCCTGCTGGTCGACGGCGAATTCGCCGGCGCGGTCAACCGGGTGCCGGCGGCGGGCGACCTCAGGTCCAACATGGTCCGCGGCGGTGCACCGACCGACAGCGACCTCACCGACCGCGAACGGGATATCTGCGCCCGCCTCGGCCCGTCGCTGAAGGCAAAAGGCCTTATCCTGGTCGGCATCGACGTCATTGACGGCCGGCTCACCGAGATCAACGTCACCGCCCCGACCGGCATCCGTGCCATCCGCAATCTCGGCGGTCCGGACGTGGCGGCGATGGTCTGGGACGTGCTGGAAGCGAAGGTGAAGGCCTGAGGGCAAAAAAAACCTCCGCGTGGGGCGCGGAGGTATAAAAGTTTGTGCTTAGACAATGCAACAGAGGGCCTACTCGGCAGCCTCTGACAGTAAAACCCTTGCCCTCCGGACTTCTTCCTTAACGAATGAAAAATTCGACCGAGGACTCCTGCAGAAACCCTTTTCGGATCGGAAAAGCGAAATGAATTCAAGCGGTTGCCGAGGCAAAAAAACATAAGTTTTTTTATGGGTTCTCGAGAAGGGCCAGGCTGCGCAGGGTTTTTTGTAGTGCGAAAGCTGCCGGTTGGTTGCGGCTTCACGGCAAACTCAGGTGTCGCCCCGGCCTGCTCTCGCTGCCGCTTGCACAAGCCTCGCACTATTTGCCGCGAGAGCTGCTGTACCAAAAATTCTGCTCTGGAAATGAGTGGGTCCCGGGTCGCGCTGCGCTTGCCCGGGAGGACCTCCGAGGATTGTCGGCAACTCGCCGGTACGATTGGCAAGCCGGTACCAAAACAGTACCGAGATGCTTGTGCGCCCTCCAAAAGAACAAGGCCGTTTCCCCTCTCGGAAAAACGGCCTTCCAAAGCAACCGGCAAGGGGGATTCACTCGGCAGCTTCGGTCTTGAGCACTCCGCGTCGAATCTGGTCTTCCTCGATCGACTCGAACAGGGCGCGGAAATTGCCCTCCCCGAAGCCCTCATCACCCTTGCGCTGGATGAATTCGAAGAAGATCGGACCGATGACGGTTTTGGAGAAGATCTGCAGGAGGATCTTGGTCATGCCGCCGTCGACGACGCCTTCACCGTCGATCAGGATACCGTGGCGCTTCATGCGTTCGATCGGCTCGCTGTGGCCGGTCACCCGCTTGTGGGACATCTCGTAATAGGTCTCCGGCGGGCCGGGCATGAATTTCAGCTCGTTTTCGGCCAGCTTGTCGGTGCTTGAATAGATGTCATCCGTGCCGACGGCGATGTGCTGGATGCCTTCGCCGTTGTATTTCTTCAGATATTCCTCGATCTGGCTGGTGTCGTCCTTGGATTCGTTCAGCGGAATGCGGATCTTGCCGCAGGGGCTGGTGATTGCCCGGCTGACCAGGCCGGTGATGCGGCCGTCGATGTCGAAGAAATGAATCTGCTTGAAGTTGAACAGGTCGCGATAGAAGTCCCACCACTTGTCCATGTTGCCTCGATAGACATTGTGGGTCAGGTGGTCGAGATAATAAAAGCCGACGCCTTCCGGTTTCGGGTCGAACTCGCGCAGCCAGTTGAAATCCCTGGAATAGGCCGAGCCCTTGTCGCCATAGGTGTCGACGAAATAGAGCAGCGAGCCGCCAATGCCGACAATGGCCGGAACGTCCAGGGTCTTGTCGTCGCCTTCATAGGGTGTCGCGCCCCTGGCAACGGCATGCTCGAAAGCCTTTTGGGCATCGACGACACGCCACGCCATCGATGGCGCACACGGACCATGGGTTTCGACGAACTTCATGCCGAAGCTGCCTGGTTCGGCGTTCAGCACATAGGTGATGTCGCCCTGGCGGTAGAGCGTGATGTCCTTGCTCTTGTGCCTGGCGACCGGCACATAGCCCATCTTGCGAAACAGCACATCCAGCTTTTCCGGATCCGGATGGGCGAATTCGACGAATTCGAAGCCGTCCGTGCCGGCGGGATTTTCCGGCGTGATCTCGGCTGGCGGTGCGTTGTGCGGAAACGGTCCCATGGCTGGCAATCCTCTCGAAGAAATTCATTTCGTTCAGGATGCCGGGAGATGCGCGCAGCGTGTGTGCAATCCACGTGTTTTCGCGTAAGATCTTGCACACAACGTGCATACAAAGGGGAAAGTGCGCATGACAATTGCCCTGGATAGCTTTGATGTGAAATTGCTGGCGGCCTTGCAGGACAACGCCGCACTGACCAATGCGGAGCTGGGCGAGATCATCAGCCTGTCCGCCAGCCAGGTGTCGCGCCGGCGCAGCAAGCTGGAGGAGGCCGGCGTCATCCGCCGTTACCGCGCAGCGCTCGACCCGGAAGCCCTTGGCCTGACCGTAACCGCCTTTGTCGGTGTGACGCTCGGCGCGCATACCAGGGAAAACGCACGGAAATTCCGCAACATGGTCACGGCGATGCCGGAGGTGCAGGAGGCCCACACGCTGACCGGCGATCTCGACTACATGCTCAAGATTGTGGTGCCGGACCTGAAGGCGCTCAGCAACATCATCAATGACGAACTCCTGCCGCAGGAAGCCGTCCATCACGTGCGCTCGTCGATCGCGATGGAGACACTGAAGGACGACAATCTGTTGCCGCTCGGATCGTCCTGAAGGGTCTCAAAGACCGAACAGCCTGATCAGGTCCGACCAGAAATCCTTGCGCAGTCCGGGCAGATCGGGTGCGGGTTTGCCGAAGGGGTCGGACAGGCAGGTATCGGAATAGCCCTGCTGCGCGGACAGCAGACATGTATCGGGTTGGCACGAGAACGTGTCGGCCATGTAGAGCCGTTTTCCAGCACGGGTCCTGAAAGTCAGCTCGGTCAGGCTGGGATCGCCTCTCGTGACAAGAACATAGGTCGGGTATTCGTCGCCGTGCGGCAGCCCCCTGTCCTGAACCGTGTGGATCGTGACGGAAATGCCAGGCCGTTTCCCGGAGGCACAACCCTTCACGTGAAAGGCAAACAGACGGCCCGTTGTGCTTTCTCCCGCCTGTGCCAGAATCTTCGCGAACCGGTCCGCAAGGTCCGCTTCGGCAACCGGGGAATAGGCATCCGTGGCATCGTTCACCGGGAACGCCCGCGCATCGCTAGCAAAAAGCACCAGGGGCAGCAACACAAGCCGAAGGAGCGGCCGGCAATCAGAAAGGCGTGTGATCAAGTCAAACCTCGCTTGAACCGGTTCGACCGGTCGTCTGTAAGCAGATGTAACGCAAACTTGCGCCGCTTGCAGAAATTCCCATTTGATAGGACGGTTGGTTTTCACCCAAGTCAGCGGCCATATTAAGGAGCCAAGAATGTTCGATGCAAAATCCTTGCTGGATCAGTTTCTGGGAAGCCAGGGCGGCGGCCAGTATGGCCAGTCCGGTAGTGGCGCGGCACAGCGTGGCGGGTCCGGAGACCTGCTGTCCCAGGGCAAGGATTTCCTGTCGTCCCAGGGCGGTGGCCTGGCGCTGGGCGGGCTGGCCGGTCTGCTGCTTGGCACCAAGTCGGGCCGCAAGATCGGCAAGAAGGCGGTGACCTATGGCGGCCTCGCGCTGGTCGCGGGCCTCGCCTACAAGGCTTACCAGGGCCACAAGGCCAATCAGCAGAACATGCCGCGCCCGCAATACCCGCAGGACGAGCCGATCCCGATCGAAGCCCCGCGCGGCACGGCCTTCGACCCGCGCGAACAACCGGGCGGTGAAAATCAGGCGGCCGTTTCCCTGCTGTCGGCCATGATCGCCGCGGCCAAGGCCGACGGCCATATCGACCGGGACGAACAGGACCGGATCTTTGCCAAGATCGACGAGGCCGGTCTCGACAGCGAGGCAAAGGCCTTCCTGATGGACGAGTTGAGGTCGCCGCTCGATCTCGACAAGGTCGTTGCCAGTGCCACGTGCGAGGAAACCGCCGCCGAGATCTACGCGGCCTCCCGGCTTGCCATCGATCCGGATCATCCGGCCGAACAGGCCTACCTGCAGATGCTCGCCGCCCGTCTCGGTCTGGAGCAGGGTCTTGTCGAGGAAATCGAACTGGCCGTGCGCGAAGCGGAAATGGCCGGATAAAAGTCAGCCCAAAAAGATCCGGGCGCTCTGAAGCGGCAAACGTCAGAGCGCCCGGACAACCGGCCCTTGTCACACGGTTTTCGCGATGGCAACCGCGCAGGGTTTGATTGGCACCGGCCCTGTGGGGAGAGCCGCTGCCGCCCATGTCGTTTTGGCCGATTTTCTCCCGTTATTGCGACGTGTTTTCCGCGATCAGCTCCGTCGCGCGCTGGTAGAGACCGGTTCCGTCCATGCCCTTTTCGTCCATTTCGGCGATCCACTTGTCCTTGGTGGGAGCGGCGGCTTCCTTCCAGCGCGCAATCTCTTCAGACGAGAGCTCGATGATGTTGCCTCCCTCGGCAATCGCCGTGTCGCGCGGCGCGGCGTCATCCACCTGCATCTGCTTTCCGGCAAAGGCCGACAGGTTCAGGCCCGAATTCCGGTCGATCACCTCCTTCAGGTCATCCGGAAGGGCGTCATAGGTGGCCCGGTTCATGGCCAGAACAAAGGTTGCCGTATAGAGGGGGTCATCCCCAAAATCCGTGTGGTTGCTGACCAGTTCGTTGATCTTCAGGGCACCGGTCACCTCCCAGGGCACGACCGTGGCGTCGATCACGCCCTTGGAAAGGGCTTCGGGAACCGCCGGCACAGGCATGCCGACCGGGGTTGCGCCGAGCGACTTGAACATGTCGTTGGTCACGCGCGTGGGCGCGCGCAGCTTGACGCCATTGAGGTCGTCCAGCGAGTCGATCGGCTCCTTGGAGTGGATCAGGCCGGGACCGTGCACCCAGAGACCGAGCACCTTCATGTCCTTGAAGTCCTCGTCCAGCATGGTTTCCTCGGCCAGCTGCCAGAAAGCGCGTGAGACGGCTTCCGCATTGGTCATGACAAACGGCAGCTCGAAGACCTCGGTCCGGGGGAAACGCCCGGGCGTATAGCCTGGCAGCGTCCAGACGATGTCGGCGACGCCGTCGATGGCCTGATCGATCAGTTCCGGCGGCTTGCCGCCGAGCTGCATGGCAGGAAAGTGCTGGATCTCGATCCGCCCGTCGGATTCCTCGTTGATGCGGGCCATCCACGGTTCGAGGATGTTCTTCGGAACGCTCGCCTGGGCCGGCAGCATCTGGTGCAGCCGTAGCGTGACCTCGGCGGCATCGGCAGGCGCCGCAATCCCGCCCAGCAGGCCGGTGGCGGCAACGACCGCCCCGGCGGCGAACAGCCTCAAACTCTTATATGTCGACATGTTTTCCTCCCTTTTTTTCAGACACCGCCTGCGGTTTTTCAGGTGCTGATCTCAGGCCTGTTCCGTCGGCAGGTGCACGATCAGTCCGTCAAGTTCCTCACTGACCTTGAGCTGGCACGACAGGCGCGAGGTTTCGCGCATTTCGGCGGCCGCGCATTCCAGCATGTCGTCCTCGCCGTCGACACGCGGCCCGGTTTTCCCGGCCCAGGCCTCGTCGACGTAGCAATGACAGGTCGCGCACATCATCGCCCCGCCGCATTCGGCGAAAATGCCGTCCACGCCGTTGTTGACGGCGGTTTCCATGACGCTTGCGCCTTCGTCGGCGTCAACGGTCGTCTGGCTGCCGTCCGGCTGGACGAAGGTTATCTGTACCATGGGATCTCCTCAGCCCAGTCTGACCGGCAGGTTCAAGGGCCCCCGGAAGCCGAACCCGCTCCACACGACATCCTCGGCCTTGTCCAGCCTCATGTCCGGGAATCGTTCGAACAGCATCGGCAGCAGGATTTCTCCCACGGTGCGGCGCGAGATATGGGCACCGGCACAATGGTGCGGGCCGCTGCCGAAAGCCTGGTGCGGCGCCTTCTTTCGAAAGACGTTGAAGCTTTCACCGTCCTCGTAGAGGTCCTCGTCGCGATTGGCCGAGGCCTGGATCGTCATCAGCGTCACGCCTTCGGGAATGTCGATTCCGTCGATCTGAAGATCGCGTGTGGCCCTGCGGGACGAGGCCTGGATCGGTGCCACCCAGCGAACGCCCTCCTCGAACGCGTCCGCCCATGCCTCCTGGCGTTTCACTTCCTCCAGCTGGTCAGGGTTGCTCAAAAGGCCGTAAAGGATGGTCGCCAGCGCATCGCGCGGCTCGTTGATGCCGCCGCCGATGGCGATCTTGATATTCGCGTAGATCTGGCTCATCGGGATCGGGTTCTTGGCGTTGAGCATCACCGACAGCGCGGAATTGTTGGGTTCAGCCCGGTGGCGCTCCAGAAGGCTGTCGAAGACCGCGTCCATCTCGGCATTGGCGGCGTCCGATTTTGCGAAGGGCCCGTCCGCGAAACCGAAATTGCCGGCACCGTCGATCAGCACCTGGGACCAGCGTTGCATGTCCGCGTCGCTGACCTCGTCGAGACCGAGAATGTGCGCCAGGATCCTGGCGGCGATCGGCCCGCACAGTGCGGAAAACAGGTCCACGGTTTCACCACGCGGCAGGCGATCGAGATATTCCGCGGCGATTTTCCGGTAAAGATCGGCCCAGTCGGTCTTGATCACCTTCGGCGAAAACGCCGGCTGCATGGCCATGCGCTCGCGCCGGTGTTCCTCGCCGTCCTTGCGCATCAGGGTGTGCGCCAGAAAGGCCCGGCGCATCGGCGTAACCGGATCGTCGGAACTGAACAGGTCCGGATCGTCCTTCACCATCTTGGTGTGCTTCGCCTTGGTCAGGAAAATCCGGCTCGCAGCCGGCACACGCACGATCGGCGTCTCAGCGCGCATGCGCCGGTATATTGGATAAGGGTCCCGCGTCAGTTCCGTCAGGGTCAGGGTCTCGTCGACCGGTGCGACCGCCATCCGCCATCTCCTCCCAGTTCAAGCATGCCCAACAGTAGATCGCGGGAATAAAATCAAGCAATACGATTGACTTTATGACTAGGATCGAATTTTTTGATTTTACCTCCCGCAGTGGTTCACGCGGGCGGGAAAGGGAGCCTGATGACGAAACCCGTCGACCCGCTGGACATTGACTTCCGCGCCCTGCAGGTCCTGATCTGGGTGCACCAGTTCCGGTCTTTCACACGGGCAGCCGAAGAACTTGGCGTCAACCAGTCGGCCGTCAGTTACACGGTCAACAAGCTCAGGCAGGTGTTCCAGGATCCGCTTTTCGTGCGCCAGGCGAGGCGGTTGCACGCCACCAGACGCTGCGAGGACATCGTTCAGGAGGCAAAACGCCTGACGGCAGAGTTCCGGCAGCTTGCAGCACCACCGGACTTCGACCCCAAGACGGTCTCGCAGAAATTCATCATTGCCTGCAATTTCTACGAACGGGTTCTGATTGTCCCGGACATCGTGAAGACGCTGACCCGTGAAGCGCCGAACCTGGAACTTGAAATCATCGACGCTTCCGGGATCGGGCATGAACGTCTGACGCGCAACGAGGCGGACCTTCTCATTGGTCCGTTTGAACGGTCCGATCCGAATTTCTACAGACGCGACCTTTACCAGGACCGCTATGTCTGCCTGGTGGATCCGGCACACCCCATGGCGGAAGGAGACCTGAGCCTGGAGGAGTATCTCGGCCTCGACCATGTGCTGGTCACCTATGGCGGCCAATGGCGTTCACGCTACCTGATCGAACTCGAACGCATGGGCAAGGCAAAGGCGTTGAAAGTCGTTCTGCGCGTGCCAAGTCCCGCGGGGCTGGGGCGTCTTGTCCGGGGATCCAACCTTGTGGCAACCGTGCCGGCGCGCCTGTCCAAGGCGGTCAGCGAAGGCTTGCGGACAATTGCCTGTCCGGTCGAGACCTCGGTCACGATCGGACTGGTCTGGACAGCCGTCAACCATCGCGCACCCCTCCACATGTGGGTGCGCGACATGATTTACAGGCTGAATGCCAAAACCGCGGTTCCACGGGAAGGTCAGGCAGGCGCCGGCCCGACATAATGCGAGGACGGGCGGATCAGCTTGCCGGTGGCCTGTTGTTCCAGCACATGGGCGCACCAGCCCGGTGTGCGGCCTGTGGCAAAGAGCGGTGTGAACAGGGTCCGGTCGATGCCGATCGCATCCAGTAACACGGCGGTATAGAACTCCACATTGGTGTCCAGCGGCCGGTCCGGCTTGGCCTTGCGGAGCGCAGCCAGCGCGGCCTCTTCGATGCTTTCGGCGAGTTGCACCTTCGGATTGTCGGCACCGAGCTTGCGCAGGCCCGCTTTCAGCACGTCCGCCCGCGGGTCCCGTGTCCGGTAGATCCGGTGGCCAAAGCCCATCAGCCGTTCTTTGCGTTCCAGCGCCCCGGTGATCCAGGCTTCCGCGTTGTCCGGCGTGCCGATGGCGTCGATCATGTCGAGCACCGGCCCCGGCGCGCCGCCATGCAAGGGGCCGCTGAGCGCCCCCATGGCGCCGAGCACCGCCTGTTTGAGATCCGCCTGGGTCGAACCGATCACCCTTGCGGTGAAGGTGGAGGCATTGAGGCCGTGATCCAGGATCGTGACGAGATAACGGTTCAGCGCTTCCGCATGGGCGCCGGTCGGCATTTGACCGTTCAGCATGCGCAACAGGTCGGTGGCGGTTTCCAGCGTGCTGTCGGGGGCAAGCGGCGCGAGACCGCCGGCGATCCGGTGGCAGGCTGCGAGGAACACCGGCAGGGCGCCGCTGACGGCAACGGCGGGCGGCAGGCCGCCGCTGACCGGCAGGGCTGCAAGACCAAGCTGCATGCGTTCATAGACGGTAAGGTCCGCCGGCGCGGCCTCCAGAACGGGGACCACTCCGAAAGCCGCGAGTCGGGCCTTGCCGAAGGCGGCCTGCAAAGAAGCTGTCCCGGCAAGGTCGACATCCTGCCAGAGCCGGCCGACCGCGGATTCAAACGGGACCTTGCCGGCTATGTCCTCGATCAGGTGGCCGCGCAGGACCAGGATGCCGTTCTGGCCGTCAACATGGCTGAGGGCGGTGTTGGCTGCAACGACACCTTCCAGACCGGCAATCGGGTCCGGGGTCATCCGGGCGGGACTTGGCGCTTCTGTCATGGGTCTCTCCTCTTTGGTTTGGAGCCAGATAGGAGAAGCCAATTGCATTGATCAATATTGATACATAAAATCAATGCATGACCAAGCCGATCTACCTTTCCGCCCGCGAGGCGGCCGCCGAACTCGGCGTGCAGCCGGCCACGCTCTATGCCTATGTCAGCCGGGGCCTGATTTCCTCCATTGCCGGGCCCGGCAAGAAACGCCGCTACGACGCCGCCGACGTGCGCCGTCTCAAGGGCCGCAAGGCCGCCGATGACCACGCCGGGTCCCGCCCGCTCACCGGTGATCCCGTGCTGGAGACGGAACTCACGCTGATTTCCGAAGTCGGACCGGTCTACAGGGGGCGCCGGGCCGTCGACCTGGCGGAAACCTCGACGCTGGAAACGGTGGCAACGCTACTCTGGAACTGCGACCGCGATCCCTTTGCCGAGGAAGCGCCGATGGCGCCGCCGGAACTGCCGCCCGGTCTGGGCGCGCTCGACCGGCTGATGATGGGGCTCGCCGCCTGGCCGCTGCAGGACCGCGCCGCCTACACCCAGGCACCGAAGTTGCTGCAGGCAAAGGGGGCGGCGCTGCTGCGCTATTCCGTGGCCGTCCTCCTGAACACGGATCCGGTCGCCGTGCCGATCCATACCCGGATCGCCAGCGCCTTCGACGTGTCGTCCTCGGCGAAAAACGTGATCCGCGCCGCGCTGGTTCTTTGCGCCGATCACGAGCTCAACACCAGCGCCTTTGCGACCCGGTGCGCCGCGTCCACGCGGGCTCCGCTTCACGCCGCCCTGCTGTCCGGCCTGGGCGCCTTTGCCGGTCCGCGCCACGGTGCCGCGTCCGACCGGGCGACGGCCTGGCTGTCCTCGATCGCACCGGAGACCGATATCGAGGCGAAGCTGTCCGACCGGCTCAGCCGCGGCGAACCCCTGCCCGGCTTCGGCCATTCCATCTATGGCGACGAGGATCCGCGTGCGGATTACCTCTTGGAGGTGCTTTACCGCAGCGAGCCGGATCATGCCTTCGTCCGCCGTCTGCCGGGCCTGATCACCATTGCCCGGGACCTGTTCGGCGTTTCGCCGAATGTCGACCTGGCGCTGGCGGCGATCCAGAAGACCTATGACCTGCCGAAGGACGCCGGCAAGATCATCTTCTGCGCGGGCCGCATGACCGGCTGGATCGCCCATGCGCTGGAGCAATATGCGGCTCCGGAACAGATCCGTCCGAGAGCGGCCTATGTCGGCGAACGCCCGGAATAGGCATCGGCAGAGCCTTGAAAACCGGGCGGGCAGCAGCTACCTGAGAAGAGCGCGTTCCCGCGCGACCATGGAGATTTGATGTCAGAGATTGCGTGATCCGGCTCTCACGAGAGCGGAGAGCCGAAAATACATGAACCGGCGCCCTGCGCGGGCGCCCGACGACGTGTGTTTAAATCACGAGACATCCAATGCCACGGAACTATTCCGACTTCTTTCCTTCGGCCAACGGACCGAAACCTCAGAACCAGCCCGCCTCGACCCTCCAGGCGCTGGGCTGGCAGCCCTTTTTTGCCCAGCAGATCAGCGCGGACGCGCTTGAGCGAACGCCGCCCGTTCGTGTCGTCGAGGTGCATCGCAATGCGTTGCACGTGATCGGCGACGGCATCGACGGCAGCCTGCCGCCCCGCATCGAGGCGACGGTCGGCGACTGGGTTCTCATGGACCGCGACCAGCCTGCCGCAAGTCGCGTCCTGGAGCGCAAGAGCCTGCTGAAACGGCGCGCCCCCGGCACGGACCGGCAGGTCCAGCTGATCGCCGCCAACATAGAGACGGCCTTTGTCGTTTCCTCCTGCAACCAGGACTTCAATATCGCCCGGATGGAACGGTATATCGCCGTTGCCTTCGAGGCGCAGATAACGCCGGTGATCGTGCTGACGAAATCCGACCTGGTCGACACCCCGTTGGACTTTGTCGAACAGGCCCGCGCGATCTCCGATCTCGTTCCGGTCGTCACGCTTGATGCCCGCGGCGAGGAACCGCGGGAAAAACTGGTCGCGTGGTGCAAGCCCGGTCAGACCGTGGCGTTTCTGGGGTCAAGCGGCGTGGGCAAGTCGACGCTCACCAACGCGCTCGCCGGCACGCAGGAGATCGCGACACAGGGGATCCGCGAGGACGATGCCAAGGGCCGGCACACGACCACGCGCCGCCAGCTGCATCTTGTCCCGGGTGGCTGCCTGGTGCTCGATACGCCCGGCATGCGCGAATTGCAGCTCACCGACGCGGCCTCCGGTATCGAGGACCTGTTCGCCGACCTGAACGACCTTGCAACCGGCTGCCGCTTCAAGAATTGCCTTCATGAAAGCGAACCGGGATGCGCCGTGCGGGAAGCGATCGGAAGCGGTGACCTGGATCCGACCAGGCTGGCACGGTGGCGCAAGCTGAAGGCCGAGGAAGCCTTCAACTCCGCCAGCCTGGCCGAGCGGCGCTCCAGGGATAAGGCTTTTGGCAAGATGGTCCGGGGTATCATGAAGGACAAGAAGCAATCGAAGTGGGGGCGCGACTAGCGCCTTTTCGGACGCTCCGGGCCCCGTTCTGCCCGGAGCGCCTGCAATCCGGTGTTCCGGAAAGGTGCGGGCAGCCTTCGGGGCAGAGTGGGAGGGGCGTCAGGTGGCGGTAATTTTCGATCATGTCGTCAATGTCATGCTGCCGGTGCTCCTGTGTGTCCTGCTTGGCTTCGGCCTCGCCAGGATCAAGGCCCCTTTCGACAGGAAGCTTTTCGGTGCACTGGTCGCCAATGTCGGCTATCCGGCGCTGATCCTGTCGCATCTGGCGAAGGAACACATTCAGCTCCACACCTTCCTGATCGTCATGACGGCCGCCGCCGGGCTTGTCCTGCTTCTCGGCCTGCTCGGATTTCTTGTTCTCCGGGTCCTGCGTCTGCCCATCAAGGCCTATCTGGCTCCGATGATGCTGATCAACGTCGGCAATATCGGATTTCCGGTCGCGACCCTTGCCTTCGGCCCGGAAGGAGCCGCCGTTGCCATCGGGTTCGTCGTCGTGGTGCTGGTCGCCATTTTCACCATCGGCCAGGCATTGCCGATGGGCCGTCCGGATCTTGCCACCCTGGCCCGGCAACCGGTTGTCTATGCCGTCGTCATTGCGCTGTTTCTCCTGGCCACCGGGCTGAAGCTGCCGGGTCCGGTGGACCAGAGCCTGACAATCCTGGCGGGGCTGGCCGTGCCCGTCATGCTGCTGACCCTGGGTCACTCCCTGGCAACGCTGGAGATCGGCGGACTTGTTCGGGCGTTTTTCCTCTCGGCGGTGCACATCATCAACGGCGCCATCGCCGCCTTCGTGCTGACAAGCATCCTGACCCTGGATTCCAAGATCGAAAGCGTGATCGTGCTGCTGTGCTTCATGCCGCCATCGGTCGCGAGCTACCTTGCGGTGGCGCAGTACCAGCCGGACGATGCGCCCGGCGTGGCGGGCTTCATCTTTGTCTCGACGATCCTGACACTGGTCACGCTGCCGCTGGTGCTGACCTTCTGGGCCACCGGCTGATCGCCTCACAAGGTCAAACGCATGTGCACGATCCGTTTGTCGCCGCGCTGTTCCTCGTGGGTTTCCGCGAACCCGGCACGCCGGTACCAGGCGCGGTTGTCGGTCATCAGGACATTGGTGTAGAGTCGAAGATCGGTCTGGCCGAGCACCACCGCCCGGCGCCGCGACCAGTCGAGCAGGCGCCGGCCGTATCCCCTGCCCTGGCTGTCCGGGTCGACCGCTATGCTTTCGATCAGCAGGTGGTCGTCACGGTTGATGAGCACGAGGCTGGCACTGAGAGCGCCATTGGAACGGATCGTCCAGACCTCGTGATCGCGGACCATTTCCGCATAGTCGGCCTGCATCGGCGCCGGTATCGCGTCGATGACCGGGATGTAATGGGCATAGGCCCTGTCGGCCAGGGCCTTCAGGGCCGGAGCATCCTCCGGGCGGGCCGGTGAAGGCGCGGCAGGTGAGGAGGCCTCGTCCATGGTCCGTCAGAGCCTCGCCTTCATGAAGCTTTCGAAATCGGCGGCGCCCTCCGGCATGGTTTCGGCACGGTCGAAACATCCGAAGGCTCCGCCGCCCTTCATGTCTTCCGCCGCCGCGATGAAGGCATCGAAGGCAATCCTGGCAAGGCCCGCCCCGATCGAGACACGCGTGACTCCCATGTCCCCAAGCTCCTTGCGGGTGAGGTGGAAATTCTTGCGCCCGGCCAGAATGTTCACAGGCGCCTCGACCGCGTCCAGAACCCTGGAAATCTGCTCGCGGTCCTTCAGCTGAGGCGCGTAGATGCAGTCGGCGCCGGCCGCCGCGAAGGCATTGAGCCGCTTGATGGTTTCCTCAAGTTCATGCTCGGTCTGAACCGGCCCTTCGCTGCGCGCCGTGAGAACGAAATCGGGCGCCGTCCCGTTTTTGGCTTCGACCGCAGCCTTGATCCGGTCAACGGCGAGATCGAGATCGTAATAGGGATGTCTGGGGTCCTGGCTGTAGTCCTCGATCGAGCAGCCGGCCAGCCCGACCTCGATAGCGCCCTTCACTGTTTCCACGACGTCGTCCGGGCTGTCGCCGAAACCATTCTCCAGGTCGCCGTTCACCGGCAGCGTGGTGGCACCGATGATTTCGGCGGCGTGGGACAGGGCGGCGTCGCGCGTGATCAGGCCTTCGGCATCCTTGACGCCACGGGTCCAGGCATAACCTGCGCTGGAGGTCGCCATCGCGTCGAATCGCAATCCGTCCAGGATCCGGGCGGTGCCGATGTCAAAGGGGTTCGGCATCAGGAAGGCCCGTCCCTTTTCGTGGAGCGCCTTGAAGGCGGCACGGCGGTCGGCAGCAGTAGACATGGCAAGATCTCCCGGTAAGTGTAATTTCCAATGATGCACGCCCTGGTTCGGCGCGGCAATGTGGTTCCCTTATGAGCGTGACGGGGTTGTTCCGTGAAGCACCAGTTTACTCCGAAACAGGGCGCCAGTTCCGAAAAAGCTGCTGCGGGTGACGCGGACCTTGTCATGCGGATGCAAAACTGACAGTCGCGCCGGGAACGGACGCTCATCTGCCCGGAACGGCGGGGGAGAAAAATGTCTGAAGAATACCCGTTTCGCCGGCGTCTCCGGCACGAATGAAACTCTTGCCGGACTGGAAAAGCCTGTGGGCACAAGATCTTAAAACAGGTTGGAGGATCCGCCGGCATGAGAACCGGAAGAGAACCGATGGCCTCGGCAGTGACCGCAACGTCCTGCACAGGCAAGGCACTCTCGGGCAAGACCCGGAGGCATGTCTTGAGGAAATGACCTCCGGGGCGTGCACAGGCGTCCGTGAAATTCGGTTATGCCCAGGCTGTGCGGGTAACGCTGGCGGCGAAACAGCCGCGGCGCGCAAAATGCAGGTGGATGTAGTCGACCTGCGGATTGTCGAAGAACCTGTTGATCAGGGTGTCGACCTCACGACCCTCGATGACATCCGCGTCGATCATTTCATGATCCCGGTTGAACGCGCGAACCGAAAGAAGGCGGCAGGCAATCGCTTCCGGCACCGTGCCGGCTTCCGGATGGTTTTCCTCGGCGCCGTCGGCAACGAAGATCGCATGGCGCGACCGGTAGGGTGATTCGCCCGGCTGGTGCTCGAAATTGAGCAGCAACACGCGTGTTCCCTCGGCCACGTCCTTGAGTGACACCCGGCAGGGAAAGGCGCCGTCGGAATAATGCACCTGGATATTCTTCCGAGCGAGTTCGGCGTCGCTCAGACCGTAGAGATGGGAAAAGCTGGCGGCGGGCAAAGCTTGGATCTGGAACATTTTTGTCTCCTTGGCTGATCTGGGACGACCATAGGCAGACCGCCGGACAGGAACGACCCGATTTGCGAGCGGGCCCGGAAAAAGGGGTCAAGACCGGTTCTTCCGAAGCCGACGGCTGCCCGGCCGCCGTCGTCGGCCCTATTGAAGCTGCCGTGCAAAGGGCTTAGCTAGGGTCCCGACCCTGGTTGCACGGTTGGACGGAACGAGGTCTTGATGCGGCGCCTGCTTTTCATTTCGGTTTTGATGCTTTCCACGCTGCTCCCTACCCGGGCCGCCGAGCCGTTGACGGTCTTTGCCGCGGCGAGCCTGCGCGAGGCGATGGAGGCCATCGGCGCGGCCTTCGAGGAGGAGACCGGAACCGCGGTGGTGTTTTCCTTTGCGGGCACCGGCACCCTGGCAAGGCAGATCGAGGCGGGCGCCCCTGCCGACGTATTCATTTCCGCCGACGCCGCCTGGATGGACTATGTCCGCGACGCGGGGGTGGTCGAGGCGGACACGATCCGGGATTTTGCCTCCAACGCGATTGTCCTGATCGGGGCGAAAGGCAGTGCAGCCCTTGAGCCTGCGGCGGCGGATCTGCAGGAGCGGCTTGATGGGCACCGTCTGGCCATGGCCGATCCCGACACGGTGCCCGCCGGGCGCTACGGCAAGGCGGCGCTTGAGCACCAGGGCCTCTGGTCGACGGTTTCGCATGCGCTTGCACCGATGGAAAATGTCCGGGTCGCGCTGACGGCCGTGGTACGCGGCGATACACCCGCCGGTCTCGTTTACAGGACCGACGCCCTGATCGAGCCCGGGGTCACTATCCTTTATGAGTTTCCGGAAGGCAGTCATCCCCGGATCCGCTATCTTGCGGCGCTGACCGGGGAAGGCGACAGGGGCGCCGCGTCGCAATTCCTGGACTTTCTGGCAGGTCCAGCGGCACAGGAGGTCTTGCGCTCCCTCGGCTTTGTGGCCGATAACGGATGAGGGTCAGACAAGAACGGCCTGCGACCGGAACCAACAGACTGAACAAACGTGGATTTCTTCTCTCTTCAGCCCGGTGAATGGCAGGCGCTTGTGCTCACGCTCAAGGTTGCCGCGACGGCGCTCCTCGTCGCGTTGCCAATGGCCGTCCTGATTGCCTATCTGCTGGCGAGATACCGTTTTGCCGGTCACGGCATCGTCAACGCGCTTGTGCATTTGCCGCTGGTTCTGCCGCCCGTCGTCACGGGCTACGTCCTGCTGCTGACCTTCGGCCGAAAGGGGCCCGTCGGTGCCTTTCTGGAAAACACCCTGGGCATCAGCTTTGCCTTCAACTGGACCGGCGCCGCGCTCGCGGCGGGGGTGATGGCCTTTCCGCTGATGGTGCGGCCGATCCGGATATCCTTCGAGGCCGTTGACGAAAAGCTGGAGGAGGCGGCCAAGTCTCTCGGAGCGCGTCGGCTGGTTGCCTTCCTCACGATCACCCTTCCGCTGGCCCTGCCCGGAATCCTCGGCGGTGCGATCCTGGGGTTCGCAAAGGCCATGGGCGAGTTCGGTGCGACCATCACGTTTGTCTCCAATATCCCCGGCGAGACCCGCACCCTGGCGCTTGCGCTCTACACCGCCACGCAGACCCCGAGCGGCGATCTGGCGGCCTTCCGGCTCACCCTGATCGCCACAATTGTTGCCTTCGCAGCGCTGATCGCCTCCGAGCTTCTGGTCCGGCGATTGCGCGCGCGCATGGGAGCCGGCCATGCTTGATGTCGACATCGCCGGCCATGTCGGACAGATGACACTCGAGGCCTGCTTCAGGAGCAGTGGCGGCGTGACGTCCCTGTTTGGCCAGTCCGGCGCCGGCAAGACCTCGCTCACAAACATGATCGCGGGACTGCTGACCCCGTCGCGCGGGCGCATCGCCGTCAACGGCACGGTCCTGTTCGACGCGGACAAGGGCATCGATCTGCCCGTCCAGGCGCGGCGTGTCGGTCATGTCTTCCAGGATGCGCGGCTGTTTCCACACCTGAGCGTCCGCGCCAATCTCACCTATGCGCGCTGGGCCGGACGCAGGGCCGGGACGCGCGACATGTCCGAAGTGGTCGACCTGCTCGGACTGGGAAGCCTGCTCGAGCGCATGCCGAGAACACTGTCCGGCGGGGAAAAGCAGCGCGTCGCCATCGGCCGCGCCCTGCTGTCGGATCCGCGCCTGCTGATCATGGACGAACCGCTGGCAAACCTGGACCAGGCCCGGCGCAACGACATTCTGCCCTACCTGGACCGGCTGTGCGCCGAAGCCGGCATTCCGATCCTCTATGTCAGCCATTCCATCGAGGAGGTCGCCCGCCTTTCCAACACGCTGGTGATCCTGTCGGATGGCAAAACGCCCGCTTTCGGACCGGTGGCGGACATGCTGGCGCGGACGGACCTCGGCAAGGCGACCGGCCGGCACGAGGCAGGCGCGCTCCTGGAGGGGACCGTTGCCAGGATCGACCCGGACTGGGGCCTGACCGATGTCGACATCGGCGGCGCCGTTCTTCAGATTCCCGACATGGCGGCGGCGATGGGCGACGCTGTCCGCCTTCGTATCCGCGCGCGGGACGTGGCGCTGGCCCTTCACCCGCCCGAAGGCCTGTCCATCCGAAATGCGTTTGCCGCCGTCATCACCAGCATTTCCAGTGAATCCGGTCCCTATGCGGAAATCCTGTGCTCGGTGCGCGGCCAGACACTGCGCGCGCGCATCACCCGGGCTTCCGTCGCCGAACTCGACCTTCATGTGGGCAGGGAAGTCACGGTGCTGATCAAGAGCGTGGCCATCGACCGGCGCCAGCGGGCACCGGCACTGGCCGACAGTTATCGCACGACGCCTTGACGCAAAGAGACAGGCCGGTCTCGGCGGCTTCACGGATGGTCCGGCTTGGGTATACTGGCGCCATGATAGGCAAACCCCTGCGCCGGAGCTGGCGCAAGCTGAAAATCGGGATCGGAGCGTCGCTCGTGCTGGCGACGGTGCTGGTCCTTTGGCTGACGGGTCTTGCCAGCCTCAGGATCACCCTGGCGGAACTGGAGACGGGTGCCAGGGCCAATCTGGCCGTGCAGACCGCCGTTCTGGAGCGGTTGCTCGACAAGTTCCGGCTGCTGTCGCCGCTGCTTGCGCGTGGACCGGACATCAGCGACCTGCTTTACGGTGATGGTCCTTTTCTGGATCCCGGCATCACCGCGATCGCGGCCGGCATGTCGGGGGCCGAGGAAATCTGGCTGATGGATGCCGACGGCGAGGTCGTGGTGTCCAGCCATGCCGGGGTGCCCGCGAGTTCCATCGGTGGCGCCGACCAGATCCGGCAAGCATTCGAACAGGCCAAACTGGGTCAACTCGGCCGCCAGCTCATTCCCGGAACACCGGATCGTGCTTCGAATTACGTGTTCGCCTCGCCACTGCGGCGGGGAAACGAGATCGTCGGCATCGTGGCCGTGCGGGTCAGCCTGGACGATGTCGAACAGGCCTGGGCGCTCAGCAAGGACACGATCTTTGCTCTGGATACGGATGGCCGGGTGGTTGTGAGCAACATGCCGGAGTGGCGCGGCAAGACCATGGAGGAGCTCGACCTCGGCAGGGACATTGCCGACATGTCGCCGCTTGAAAGGCTCGCACTGTTGGTTCCAGTGGCGCCTGCGAGCGATGCTCATATGCAACTGCGGGAAAACGTGGCGGTGCTCGGCTGGCAGGTCCGTTCGCTTGTCGATATCGACGATGCGCGCCAGAGGTCTGGCTGGGCCATGCTGGTGGCGCTCCTGGTGTGTGTGATCGCCGCCGGCGGGCTGGCCATCCTGATCGCGCGGCGAGCGGAATTCCGTCGACAGGAACGGCGCTCCCGCGCGGAAGCTCTGCGCCTGGAACGCCGTGTCCAGAGCCGGACTGCGGATCTGCGCAAGGCCAACGTTCGACTGGAGCGCGAGGTGCGCGAACGAGAACAGGCCGAGTCCGATCTGCGTCTGGCCCAGGCCGAACTGGTGCAGACGGCCAAGCTGGCCACCCTCGGGCGCATGTCGGCGGCGCTCAGCCATGAATACAACCAGCCTCTTGCGGCCATTCGCTCGGATGCGGAAATCGCCGGCATGCTGATCGAACGTGGCCGCGCCACGGAGGCCAAGACCAATCTTGGCCGGATCGAGGGCATGGTTACCCGGATGGCCGAGATTGCAAAGACGCTGAAGGGGTTCACGCGCAAGTCCGGCACCGACATCAAGCCGGTATCCCTGCGCCAGGTGGTGGACGAGGCAACTCTCCTCCTGCAGCCCCAGATAAAACAGAAACAGGTGACCCTGGATCTCGTGCTCCCGGAAGAGGACATCATCGTCAAGGGCGGACGCATCCGTCTTGAGCAGGTGGTGGTCAATCTGCTGTCCAACGCGGTCGATGCCGTTGCCAACAGTCCTCTGCCCAAGGTGGCGCTGTCGTTGCATCGGGAAGGCGATCAGGCCGTGCTGACGGTTGCCGACAATGGTCCCGGTATTGATGCGGAGTCCCTGCCCCAGGTCTTCGATCCCTTTTTTACCACCAAGGATGTCGGGGCGGGCCTCGGTCTGGGCTTGTCGATCGCGTACAAGATCGTCCATGACTTCTCCGGCACACTGAAGGCGGCGAATCTCGACGAGGGCGGGGCCATGTTCACCATGCGCCTGCCGGTGGCCGACGAATATGTTCTGGCGGCGGAATAAGGGACTACGTGCAAATGGATCAGGCGACTGTTCTGCTGGTTGACGATGAGGAGGACTTGCGCGGGTCCCTGACGCAGGGGCTGGAACTGTCCGGGCAGAAAGTCTTTGCAACCGGCACGCCCGAGGCGGCCCTTGAACGGGTCAACCGCGATTTTTACGGCGTTCTGGTCACCGATATCCGCATGCCGGGCACGGATGGTTTTCAGGTGATGAAAATGGCCTTCGAGATCGATCCGGCCCTGCCGGTCGTCCTGATCACGGGTCATGGTGATGTTCCGCTCGCCGTGGAGGCCATGCGTGCCGGCGCCTATGACTTCCTGGAAAAACCCTTCTCCGTCGCGCACCTGGCATCCGTGGTCGAACGTGCGCTGGACAAGCGCAGGCTGGTTCTTGAAAACCGCAAGCTGCGCGAGGAACTGGCGGACAGGACGGGCCTGGAAAGCCGGCTGGTCGGACGCACGCCCGCCATGGATCTGCTCCGGCGGAACGTGACCGCGCTGGCCGCGACCGATGCGGACGTTCTCATCCTGGGCGAGACAGGGTCGGGCAAGGAGGTTGTCGCCCGGGCGCTGCACGACGAGGGACCACGCCGCGACAAGCCCTTTGTGGCCCTCAATTGCGGCGCCCTGCCGGCGGAAATCATCGAATCCGAATTGTTCGGTCACGAAAAGGGAGCCTTTACAGGCGCCAGCGGTCAGCGCATCGGCAAGCTGGAGCATGCCCATGGCGGATCGGTGTTCCTGGACGAAATCGAATCCATGCCGCTGGAACTCCAGGTCAAGCTCTTGCGGGTAATCGAAACCCGCACGATCGAGCGGCTCGGATCCAACAAGTCGATCGAACTCGATGTGCGTTTCATCGCCGCCACCAAGGAGGACCTGGAAGCCGCCGGCAAGGAAGGGCGCTTTCGTCTCGACCTGTTCTACCGGCTGAATGTCGTCAATGTTGCCATCCCGCCGCTGCGGGACCGGCTCCAGGACATCCCGCTCCTGTTCCGGCATCTCGCGGTGGAGGCGCGTGCCCGTTACCGCCGGGAAATTCCCGATATCAGCGAGGAATATCTGGCCGGCCTGATGGCCCGCGACTGGTCCGGAAACGTGCGCGAACTGCGCAATGTTGCCGACCGGTTCGTGCTCGGGGTGGAACAGGTCACGGAACCGGCGGGCGCGGCCGGCTCCACGCTGTTCGACCAGGTTGCCGCCTATGAAAGGGCGTTGATTGCGGCCGAACTGAAGCGCAATGACGGTGCCATCAAGCCGACTTATGAAAATCTCGGCCTGTCGCGCAAGGCGCTCTACGAGAAGATGCGCAAATACGGGCTCGGCAAGGAAGAGGCGATGCCGGCTTGAATTGCAGACACCGGGTTCAATTGTCTCGATGAAGTGTCCCGAGGCGATGTGGCGGCATGATCCCATGGTCAAGCCCACTGCTGTCCGGTTTAACTCGGTCCATGTTCAGCAGGTCATTGATTCATTGTCGATATTTCCGCTTTTTCCGATCCGGGACACGTAGCGCCTTACCGCTTGCGCCCCTCTCCCCCCTGGAGGGGGAGATGTCCGGGAACCGGACAGAGGGGGGGCGCAGCGGTTCCGCGAATTCGAAAAAGGCCTTGTTTGCCGAGAGGTTGAGCCCCCCTCTGTCTCCTATCGGAGACATCTCCCCCTCCGGGGGGGAGACTGGAACAAGCGGCATAGCCTGATTGTGGTCAGAGGTTCCTGCTTAACCGGACAGCAGTGGGTCAAGCCATGGGATGACGGAGCAGAGGTGTGGACCGGAATTGCGATAGCTTTATGTAATTTCGTCATTGCAGGGCTTGACCCACTGCTGTCCGGTTTAACTCGGCCCATGTTCAACAGGTCATTGATTCATTGTCGATATTTCCGCTTTTTCCGATCCGGGACACGTAGCGCCTTACCGCTTGCGCCCCTCTCCCCCCTGGAGGGGGAGATGTCCGGGAACCGGACAGAGGGGGGGCGCAGCGGTTCCGCGAATTCGAAAAAGGCCTTGTTTGCCGAGAGGTTGAGCCCCCCTCTGTCTCCTATCGGAGACATCTCCCCCTCCAGGGGGGAGACTGGAACAAGCGGCATAGCCTGATTGTGGTCAGAGGTTCCTGCTTAACCGGACAGCAGTGGGCTTGACCCTGCAATCCATGCCGTTGCCTGTCAGCGACTTCAAAAAAGACATCGCCCATGTCACAAACCGGATCCGGCGTTCGTCACCCTTGTGTCACTCCCTTAACCCTCGATTGGAAGACACTCATGACGACTTCGACAGCCATCAACCACTATGAAAACGTTCCCGACATCGTGAAGCGCTTCGTTGCCGCAAGCGGTGAGATCGGCAAGTCCGGCCTGGAGCCGAAATTGCGCCACCTGATCGATCTGCGCGCCTCCCAGATCAACCAGTGCGCCTATTGTGTCAAGATGCACACGGAAGAAGCCCTCAGTGACGGCGAGAGCCAGGAACGGCTGCAGCGCGTGATCGTCTGGCGCCACGTGGACGATTTCACGGACGCGGAAAAGGCGGCCTTTGCCTGGACCGAGGCGCTGACCAGTCTCGATCCAAAGACTGACTATGACGCCCTGCGCTCGGATCTTCTCAAACACTTCAGCGAAACCCAGATCAGCGCGATCACCGCAGCGGTCGCCATGATCAACCTGTGGAACCGCGTGCAGGTTTCCAACCACTGACGGGACCGGCCGATGGATCGTTCAGACAGGGAAATTTTTGACAGCATCCGTCCCCGCCTCCTCGGCCTCGCCTACCGAATGCTCGGCTCCATGGCGGACGCGGAGGACGCGGTTCAGGACACGTTTCTGAAATGGCAGGGGGCGGACACCGCCGCGATTGCCAATCCGGAAGCCTTCCTGACCACGGTCTGCACCAATTGCTGCCTGGATGGTCTGAAGGCCGCACACCGGAAGCGGGTCGACTATGTCGGCCCGTGGATTCCCGAGCCGCTCCAGATCGACGCCGGGTCGGACCCGGAGGCCGATCTGGAGCGGGCCCAGTCGCTGACAACAGCATTTCTTCTGCTCATGGAGCGGCTCAGTCCGAAGGAACGCGCGGCCTACCTGCTGCGGGAGGTCTTCGGCAAGCCCTATGGTGAGGTCGCGGCGGCGCTGGGTGTCAGCGAACAGGCCTGCCGTCAGCTGGTGTCGCGTGCCGGCAGGCATATTCAGGACCCGGCATCCCGCTTTGTGCCTTCGCCCGATCACCAGCAGCGCATGCTGGATGCTTTTCTGAAAGCGCTGGAAAGCGGTTCCACCGAGCAGCTCAGCGGTCTTCTGGCGGAAACGGTCCAGTTCCAGTCCGATGGCGGTGGCAAGGCGACTGCCCTTGGACGGGTTCTGGAAGGCCGGGCGGGGGTCGCCAAATATGTCGCGCGGATCATGTCCCGCCTGTGGGGCGGCGGCCCCATCCAGCCTTGCAACATCAACGGATTGCGGGGTTTTCTCCTGCTGGAGGATGCCCGCGTCGTGACGGCGCTGACGCTCGGCTATGACGGTGATGGCCGGATCGACCGGATCTTCATCATCCGCAACCCGGACAAGCTCGCACGTCTTGAAACGCCGTTGCGGCACGATCCGAAAAGCGGTGCGCTCTGGCAATAGGCACCCGGCAGAGGCCCGGACCTGCTCGCGATGTGTCGATTCCGACCCATCGCCTCCCCTTCATGTGTCGCTATCTACCCATTCCCTAGGGAGCCACTTCGGCTAGGTCTGGGAGCAACAATTTGTTAACCTGCGGAAACCGGCGCTTTTTCAAGAGCTGGCGGCACTTGGCACGCTGTTTGCGAACCGGGAGCCGACCAGCCACCGTGCTGTCCGGCCCGAATGGCCGTCATACTGAAATGTCTGGGAGGACATCCGATGAAAAAATTCGCTCTCGCCGCAGCAACCGCGGCGTCCCTTGCCTTTTCCGCCAACGCCTATGCGGCCGACGCTTGTGATGACGGCGAAATCGTCATCAAGTTCAGCCACGTGGTTGCCGCGACCGGCCACCCGAAAGGCGACGCTGCCACGCTTCTGGCGGAACGCGTCAATGATGAGATGAACGGCACCGCCTGCATGCAGGTGTTCCCGAACTCGCAGCTCTTCGACGATGACAAGGTGATGGAAGCCCTGCTGCTCGGCGACGTCCAGCTTGCTGCGCCGTCCCTTTCCAAGTTCGAGGCCTACACGCTGAAGTTCCGTCTGTTCGACCTGCCGTTCCTGTTCCAGGACCTGGCAGCGGTTGACCGCTTCACCACCGGCCCGGACGGCAAGGAACTCCTGAACTCCATGACCGACTACGGTTTCCAGGGCCTCGGCTACTGGAGCTCCGGCCTGAAGCAGTTCTCGGCCAACAAGCCGCTGCTGGTTCCCAGCGACGCCAAGGGCCTGAAGTTCCGCGTCCAGACCTCCGACGTTGCCGTGGCAATGATCGAAGCCATGGGGGCAAACGCCCAGAAACTGGCTTTCAAGGAAGTCTACGGCGCCCTGCAGACCGGTGTTGTCGACGGTCAGGAAAACTCCTGGTCCAACATCTACACCCAGAAGTTCTTCGAGGTGCAGGACGGCATCACCGAAACCAACCACCAGCTGCTGGCCTATCTGCTCGTCACCTCCGACGAATGGCTCGACAGCCTGGATCCGGCCGTTCGTGACCAGTTCATGACCATCGTGGAAGAAGTCACCGCGACCGCCAACGGCAAGGTCGCCGCGAAGGAAGCCGCCAACCGCCAGAACATTCTGGATGCCGGCTCCACCATCCGTGAACTGACCCCGGAACAGCGCAAGGCCTGGGTCGATACCATGAAGCCGGTCTGGAGCAAGTTCGAAGGCGACATCGGCAAGGATCTGATCGACGCCGCCTCTGCTGCGAACAACGCCAGCTGACGGTTTTGAAAACCAAGACGTGGAAGGGCCGGTTCGTCCGGCCCTTCTGCCAAGGTCCTGAGGTCGCACCGGCCAGCTGAGCCGCCCGGCCTGCAAGAATTCAAGAGACCTATTTCGGGGGAAACGCATGCAACGCGTCGACAACTGGGTCACGCGCTTCGAGGAGGGCGTCCTTGCCTTCCTTCTGGCGGCCATGACCATCGTATCCTTCACCCAGGTGGTGGCGCGATACGGCTTTAATTCCGGCTGGACCGGTGCTCTGGAACTCACACGTATCCTGTTCGCCTGGCTGATCCTGTTCGGCATGAGCTACGGCGTGAAGATCGGCTCGCATCTTGGGGTCGACGCTGTCATCCGGCTGTTTCCGAAACCGATGTTCCGGGTCGTGGCGGTGTTCGGTGCCCTGTGTGGGGTTGTCTACGCCCTGACCCTCCTGTGGTCCGAATGGCTGCACATCTTCGGGCTCAACACCCGGGGCGGCGCCATCGACTACTGGATGAAGATGTACAAGATCGGCATCGGTCTCGACGATCTGCGCTATCCCGAAGTCATTATCGAGAATTTCGGCACCCAGGAGCGTGTGCAGCGCTGGATTGCCTACCTGATCCTTCCGATCGGCCTTGCCCTCTTCCTGTTCCGCTGCATTCAGGCGGCCTGGCAGATCATGACCGGCGAGCGCGAGATGATGATCGCCGCGCATGAGGCGGAAGACCTCGTTGCCGAAAACAAAGACGTTCTGAAGGACTGAGGCCGGGACAATGGAAGCAGCAATTCTCTTTATCCTCGTCCTCGGCTTTCTGTTCCTGGGCGTTCCGATCTCCATCTCCCTCGGCCTGTCGAGCGTTCTGGCGATCGCCATCTTCTCCAACGATTCGATCTCTTCGGTCGCCCTGCAGCTGTTCACGGCCTCGCAGAACTACACCCTGCTGGCGATCCCGTTCTTCATCCTGGCCTCGGCCTTCATGTCAACCGGGGGTGTTGCCAAGCGCATCATCCGCTTCTCGATCGCGACCGTCGGCTCGATCCGCGGCGGCCTTGCCATTGCCGGCGTTTTCGCCTGCATGATGTTCGCCGCGCTGTCCGGGTCGTCTCCGGCGACCGTTGTGGCCATCGGCACGATTGCCATCGCCGGCATGCGCCAGGCGGGCTACACCAAGGAATTCGCGGCCGGCGTCATCGCCAATGCGGGCACGCTCGGTATCCTGATCCCGCCCTCCATCGTGATGGTGGTCTATGCCGCGGCAACCAACGTATCCGTCGGCCGCATGTTCCTGGCCGGGGTCGTGCCCGGCCTGATCGCGGGCCTGATGCTGATGATCGCCATTTACGTCATGGCGCGCGTCAAGGACCTGCCTGCCCAGCCCTGGCCCGGATTCAAGGAAATCTGGCATGCCATGACCGAAGCGGCCGTCGGCCTGTTCCTGATGGTGATCATCCTTGGCGGCATCTATGGCGGCATCTTCACGCCCACCGAAGCTGCGGCCGTGGCCGCCGTCTATGCCTGCCTTGTGGCCCTGTTCGTCTATCGTGACATGGGTCCGCTGGCCGGTATCCGTTGGGTCACGGACGAGGATGGAGACCTGGGACTGGCCGGCTTCAAAGCGATCACCTATGCGGTTGTGGCCATGTTCGTCTGGTCCGACCTTGCCTATGCCTTCACCGACCGCGCCGGCTTTTTCGGTATCGATAGCGCGGCTGTCCTGCTGGCGGCCCTGATCGGCTATCCGATCCTGCGCCACGGTGTTGCACCGGCCGCACTTCCGGCCACACTTGCCGTCGGCGGCAAGGTCTGGGGTCGCAACCTTGGACTGATCGGTTGGAAGTTCTTTCCGGCCATGTTCCACAAGGACACCAAGAAGGTGATGGTGGACGCGGCGAAGACAACCATCATGCTGATGTTCATCATCGTCAACGCGCTGCTCTTCGCCCACGTGCTGACGTCCGAGCGCATTCCCCAGGCTATCACGGACCTGATGGTCGGCGCGGGCTTCAACTGGTTCACCTTCCTGATCGCGGTCAACCTGCTGCTGCTGCTGGGCGGCCAGTTCATGGAACCGTCGGGCCTGCTCCTGATCGTGGCGCCGGTGGTGTTTCCGATCGGCATCGAACTCGGTGTCGATCCGATCCATCTCGGCATCATCATGGTGGTCAACATGGAAATCGGCATGATCACGCCGCCGATCGGCCTCAACCTGTTCGTGACCTCGGGGATAACGGGGATGAGTCTGGTGCAGGTGGTCAAGGCGGCGGCACCGTTCGTGGCCATCCTGCTGCTGTTCCTGATCCTGGTGACCTATGTCCCGGCCCTGTCCACCTGGCTGCCCTACAGCCTGATGGGCCCGGAAATCATAACCAACCGGTAGCGGTCCGGACCATCCAGAAACTTGAGGCGGCGGCTCTTCGGGGCCGCCGTTTTGTTTGGCGGTACTCCGGAGGTCCAGCTCATTGAACGGGCCAGGTTGGAGGGAAAACGCTTCGGGCCGGGATCGGCCCTACATCCTGACTGCGGTCCGAGGCGTGCCGGACCGTTCCGCAATTCCCGCCCTTGCGCCGTTGCGCTGTCTTGCGAGCTCGAGCAGGTTGTCCGCGCTCATCGGCCGGTGCCAGAAATAACCCTGCCCTTCGTCGCATCCAAGCTCTGTGAGCTGAGCGGCGATTTCCCTGGTTTCAATGCCTTCCGCAACGGTTTTCAGGCCAAGGCTCTGCGCCATGGTGAGGATGGTGCGCACGAGAACTTCCTGCTTTCCGCCCTTGTCGACTTCGCGAATGAAGGACTGATCGATCTTGAGACCGGAAATGGGAAACTTCAGAAGATAGCTCAATGCCGAATAACCGGTGCCGAAGTCGTCCAGCGAAACCATTGTTCCAAGGCCGGTGATTGTTTCCAGTGTTTCGATGATGGCTTCATCGTCGGTAAGAAGGATGCTTTCGGTGATTTCCAGCTCCAGCCACGAGGCCTTGCACCCCGTTTCCTCCAGGCAATCGCGCAGCGTGTTGAGAAAACCTCCATACAGCAATTGCCGGGAGGAAACGTTCACCGCAATCACGAACGGGTCGGTCCTGTCCTTGTTGCATTCGACGGCGACCTGGCATGTCTGTTTCAGAACGCGCCGGCCGATTTCCAGGATCTGTCCTGTCTCTTCGGCCAGGGGAATGAACTCGGCCGGCGAGATGAACCCCTTTTCAGGGTGCCGCCAACGGCAAAGCGCCTCGGCACCTCGCACCTGCAGGCTCGCCAGATTGGTCTTGGGCTGGAAATAGGCGACGAACTGCTCTGAGCGCAGACCCTCGTTGATCATGGCTTCAAACTCGAAGCGCTTGTTGATCGCCCGGCTCAAGTCCTCGCTGTATCGACGGTAGTGTCCCCGTCCCTGTGACTTTGCGGCATAAAGCGCGATGTCCGAATAGCGGAACAGGGTAAGGGCACTGGGGCTGTCATCGGGACCGACGGTGATACCAACGCTCATGGAGACATTGATCCTGTTGCCTTCCAGCGTCATTGGCTGGCTGGCCAGCTCGATGATCTGTTCCGCGAGTTTTTCGGCGCATTCGGCGGCGTCCAGACCGGACAGGATCAGCGCGAATTCGTCGCCTCCGAGCCTGCCGATCCAGCTTGCCGTTTTGGCGGCTTTCCGCAGGCGTTTGGCCATCTTTTGAAGAAGCGCGTCGCCCGTGGCATGTCCAAGCGTGTCATTGATCGACTTGAGACCGTCGATATCCAGGGTGAGAAGCGCAATTTTCTTTCCGGTCGAGGTGGCACGCTCCAACTGTTCCGCCAACGTCGTGGTGAACGTGGCCCGGTTGGCCAGTCCCGTCAGGGTATCGGTAAAGGCCAGCCTCCGCAGCTCCCGCTCCTTCGCCCTGAGGTCCCGCTCCGCGATTTTTTTCGCGGTTATGTCGCGGCCGATACCGACGACCGATGTTGTTTCACCCGTGTCGTCAAACTCCGGAAACAGCCGTATTTCCTCGACAATCGTGCTGCCGTCGAGGCACTGGAAGGATTCTTCGATTTGTTGCGGCTGTCCGCTTTCCAGCGCCTTGAGCGCCGTCTGGTGCACGCTGTCGAAAGCCGCGGTATTCGGCGGGAAGCCTCTTTTTCCCTCCATCAACTCCCTGGCTTCGATGCCAAATCGATCCTTCAGCAAGGTCAGGAGAGCGGCGTTCATGTAAACCGGATTTGCGCGGGCATCGTAGCGGATCAGGCAGTCCGGCAAATGCTCCGCCAGGTGACGGTATTCCCGTTCCCGGGTTCGCAGTTCCTCCTCAAGCTTGTGCCGCTCGGTAACGTTGCGCGCCATTCCGAGCAGTCCGGAAATCTTGCCCTGGCTATCGAGAATGGCGGTTTTCTGCACCTCGTAATGCCGGATTCCGTTTTCCTGATCGGGAGGGAGTTCCAGTTCGAACCTGACCGGCTCCTTTGAGGCAAGGGCCTGTTCGTCCGTCTTTTTGTGCAGGTCGTATATGGGCCCGCTGCCGAGGTCCGAAGGCCTCTTGCCGAGCATGCTGCCTCGCTCGATCCCGTTAAACAGATCGAATTGCTCGTTGCACAGCACATATCTGCCTTCGGTGTCCTTTATCCAGAAAATGTCAGGCAGGACCTTGACCGCGGCATGCAACTGATCTTCGGCGACGGCGGCATTGAGCTTGGCGACATCGGCGATGTTCCGGCTATAGCCAATGACATACTTGACGTGCCCCGTATCGCTCAGTGCCGGAACCAGATTGATGATATGGATACCGGCGGTGCCTTGCGCATTTTCATACGGAATTTCCAGGACCCTCGGTTCGGCCTGCGCTGCTGTCTGCCGGATTGCCTCCGGGAGGTGGGACAGGTTCAGGGGGCTGGAGAGCTCGTCGGGGAACTTTTCGAAAACGTCTTCGAAATTGACATCGCGACGGGCCTGGAGCGCCGAGTTCGCCAGCAATATCCGGCCACTGTTGTCGAAGACCGTGATGTTGCTTGGCGCACAGGCAAACACCGACCGCATAATGTCGACGTCGTCGGCCATCTCCCCTGGCGCGTATCCTTGACCCATTTTCAACAATCTCGGAACCGAGCAGATCTTGTAAAAGCCACGGCAGACACAAGCGCCTCGGCCTCTTCAAATGTTCCAGCCGGAGCGTTTGTGCTGTTGTATAGGGAAAAATACCTATTACTTTTCCCGTTATTATAGATAGCGCGAGACTATTAAAAAAACTTCAAAGAACTACTTCACCTTGCCAAGACAATTCACAGGCGGAAAAGCTGATGGCCAGCTTCTCCGCTTTCCGGCAAGGCCTCTGCCTCAAGAGACCGATCTCAGACGATGCTGCCCAGTTTCATGGCGACGCTCATGTCGCCTTCCACCTGCATCTTGCCGCCCATGAAGGCCGCTGTCGGGTTCAGCTCGCCGGACAGCAGGTCGGCAAGGTCCTCTGCGCTCATCTTGATGGTGCAGTCTGCGTCTTCGTCCTTGTTGGAGACGTCGGAGCCCTGCAGGAAAATCACGCCAGTCTCGCCGAGGTCGAATTTCACCGCTTCCTCGATGCCGCCGTCGGCCACTTTAGCGCGCACACCTTCGGTCAGTTGTTCCAAGGACATGTCATCTTCTCCCGTCTGGATTGGGGCCGAAGCCCGATGTTGCCTTCTTGAAGCATGCCGTTTACGTAATCGTCAAGTGTGAAATTGAACGGGTTGAATTCGGCCAGGAGAATTTCGTCACATGCTTCG
Organism: Roseibium sp. Sym1; assembly: GCF_027359675.1. Lineage (NCBI taxonomy): Bacteria > Pseudomonadati > Pseudomonadota > Alphaproteobacteria > Hyphomicrobiales > Stappiaceae > Roseibium > Roseibium sp. Sym1. Next base: position 1,515,890 of record NZ_CP114786.1, on the reverse strand, counting down.
TCATCCCGTGGCTTGACCCACTGCTGTCCGGTTAAGCAGGAACCTCAGACCACAATCAGGCTATGCCGCTTGTTCCAGTCTCCCCCTGGAGGGGGAGAGGGGCGCAAGCGGTAAGGCGCTACGTGTCCCGGACCAGGAGAAGTGTAAATATCGACAATGAATCAATGACCTGTAGTAATTGAGCCGCGTTAAACCGGACAGCAGTGGGCTTGGCCATGGGATCCAGGCCGTTGCGGCGCCTTTACTGCTCTTCCGTTGTGGCGCAGTCACGGATTGGATTGCCGGGTCAAGCCCGGCAATGAAGCAGTTTTTCAGCATTTCGCGCCGCCTGGCGCGATGCACGTGACAAGATTATCAGATCAGTGATTGTCCCGTGGCAGCCCCTTCGTGTGGGCCACGTCCCGGTACTTGACCGCCGGTTCCAGCACCATGCCCTTGTCGAACTGTCCGATCATCGATCGCTGGATCTCCTGCCAGGGGGTCTGGCTTTCGGCCACCTTGAAACCGCCCGCGGCTTCCAGCGCCGCGCGCCGTTCCGCCAGCTCCGCATCGGAAACCAGGATATTGGCGGTGCCCTTTCTCAGGTCGATACGGACCCTGTCGCCGGACTGAAGCAACGCCAGCCCGCCCATTGCGGCAGCTTCCGGCGAGGCATTCAGGATCGAGGGCGAGCCGGAGGTGCCCGACTGACGGCCGTCGCCAATGCACGGCAGCTCCGTGATGCCGCGTTTGATCAGGGCTGCCGGCGGCTGCATGTTGACCACTTCCGCCCCGCCCGGATAGCCGATGGGACCGGTGCCGCGAATGAACAGCATGCAGTGTTCGTCGATGGCCAGGCCGGGGTCCTCAATGCGATGGTGATAGTCTTCCGGTCCCTCGAAGACGACGGCCCGGCCTTCAAAGGCGTCAGGGTCGTCCGGATTGGACAGGTAGCGGTTGCGGAATTCGTCCGAAATCACGCTGGTCTTCATGATCGCGCTGTTGAAGAGATTGCCCTTCAGGTTGATGAAGCCGGCCTTTTCCTTCATCGGCGCGTTGAAAGGCTTGATCACGTCCGGCAGATCGGTGGTGACGCCGTCGCAATTGGCGCCCATGGACCTGCCGTTGGCGGTAATCGCATGCGGATGGGGCAGTTTGCCGTTCCGCATCAGTTCGGCAACGACGGCCGGCACGCCGCCGGCATGGAAATAGTCCTCGCCGAGATACTCGCCGGCCGGCTGCAGGTTGACCAGAAGCGGCACGTCATGGCCGATGGCCTGCCAGTCGTCATTGTCGAGTTCGACGCCCAGATGGCGGGCAATGCCGTTGAGGTGGATCGGCGCGTTGGTCGAGCCGCCGATCGCCGAATTGACGACGATGGCATTTTCGAACGCTTCGCGGGTCATGATGTCGGACGGTTTCATGTCCTCATGCACCATCTCCACGATCCGCTTGCCGGTTTCGAAGGAGATGGCCCCGCGCTCCCTGTAGGGAGCGGGGATGGCTGCTGCGCCGGGAAGCTGCATGCCGAGGGCCTCGGCTAGGGAGTTCATGGTTGTTGCCGTGCCCATGGTGTTGCAATAGCCGACCGACGGCGCGGACGAGGCGACCAGGTCCATGAAGCCTTCATAGTCGATTTCCCCGGCCGCCAGCATCTGCCGGGCCTTCCAGACAATCGTGCCGGAGCCGGTGCGCTCGCCCTTGTGCCAGCCGTTGAGCATGGGGCCGACGGACAGCGCGATCGCCGGAATGTTCACGGTCGCGGCCGCCATCAGGCAGGCGGGCGTGGTCTTGTCGCAGCCGATGGTCAGGACGACACCGTCTATCGGATAGCCGTAGAGCAGTTCGACCAGGCCCAGATAGGCGAGGTTGCGGTCGAGGGTCGCCGTCGGGCGCTTGCCGGTCTCCTGGATCGGGTGCACCGGAAACTCGAAGGCAATGCCCCCGGCCTCCCGGATGCCTTCGCGCACGCGCTTGGCCAGTTCCAGATGGTGCCGGTTGCAGGGCGAGAGATCGGAACCGGTCTGGGCAATGCCGATAATCGGCTTGCCGGACTGCAGTTCTTCCCGTGTGAGTCCGAAATTGAGGTAGCGCTCGATATAAAGTGCGGTCATTCCCGGATTGTCCGGATTGTTGAACCAGGCGGCGGACCGCAGCTTCGGATATCTTGTGTCGCTCATGGCGCCTTGTCCCTCATCGCATCTCTTTTGGCCCGGGACCCGAAGACCATGCGTTCAGGCGTCCTTGAGGCGCGAAAAAGCAAGGAAAGATCTGCACAGTCGTGCCGGGAGACTGTGCGCCGCTCATCAAGGCTCGAACGGCCTGAGCGGACAATGCGCGGGTCCATGTCCAACATCGATAAACACCAGCTCTCGGTGCCTGTAAAGGCAGTGTCCCGCGAATTTGGTTCCGGAGGCTGAGATTGGCGCAATTGCCGGTCAGTCCGGGCTGACTGCAGGGTCGGAGACCGAAAAACGGGCAAAGGTCCACAGGATCATCAGGCCGAGGACAAACAGCATGGGCGCCGCCACCAGCGGCATGAGCGCCAGGGCAGCGCAGAGCCCGCCTGCGGCCGACAGCCCGGTGAGCAGGCGGCGCGCGCGAAGCGCCAGGCGGTTGCGGCGCATGGCCAGGGCCTTGAGCGCGGGAAAGGCGCCGATATCGTCGGTATCGCTGACCGCGATCAAGGGCTGTGTCTGGTCCTGCCCGGGCTGGACGGATGTATGGATCTCGCGCAGTTCCAGCGACCTGCGGTCCTGGGACAGGGCCAGGATCAGCGGAGCGCCGGCCGGAAAGGCACGGGTTGCGGCTTCCTGGACAGTCTCGCCCGGACGCGGGTCGTCAGGAAGTTCCAGGCCAAGCATGCCGGCAAGGGCCTCGCGTGTCTTCAGGCTGTCGCCGCTGACGAGCCAGGGCACCAGTCCTTCCCTGCGCAGCGCCATGCCGGCGACCCCGGCATCCTGACGCAGGGTTCCCTCCAGGCCGAGCACTCCGACGACACGGCCGCCGACCGCCACCCGCAACACGGTCTTGCCGTCCGCCTCGAGCGAGCGGGCGATGGCATCCGCGGTGAAACTGTCGATCCGGAGTTGCTTCAAAAGGTCCGTGGTTCCGATGACCACTGTTTGGCCACCCAGCAGGGCGACAACGCCCAGGCCGGGCGCCGGTTCGAACCGGTCCGGCATTTTCAGGGAGACATGCCATTGCGCGGCCAGCTGACGCAGCGCCTGGGCAACCGGATGGCTGGACTGGGCCTCCGCGGACGCCGCCACGGCAAGCAGCGTCTTGGGTTCGTTGTTGAACGCCATGACATTGGTGACCATCAGGTCGGGTCCGGACATGACGGCGGCCTTGTCGATCAGGATATCGCGCGCCCGTGCAATCTTGCGGAAGGCGCCCGGCGCCAGCTCACGCGCCCCTGCGCCGAGCGCCGCCCTGTGAAACACCTTGTCGGCAAAGGCATTGATGCCGTCGAGAAGATACGGCCAGGCCATCAGCAGGGTGACCGCGAGCACGACCGCGGCGGATGTCAGATCGACGAAAATCCACCATGCCGCGGCCGCGCCAAGCGCGAGCGACAGCGCAAGGTTGGCCTCGGCAACGCCGCTGTGGTCTCCGCGTGGCGGCAACAGCACAACACCGAACGCGCGCAAGATCATGAGAAACCCGGCAGCGAGGGCCAGCGCTTGGGCGCCGTCGCTCCGAAGTCCGGCCAGTTGAAAGCAGAAGGCAGTTCCAAGCAGAAACGCCCCAACAACGACAGTATAAATGGTTAACGGGCGACCCGGGGGCGCGTTCAGAGAGAAAGAAAGAGCCAAAAGAGAAAAAATCGAAGAAAACATGCTGAAAAATAGGGCGCTGTACTTGCCGAGAAGCATCATTGCAGCCGACAGGGACGCAAGCTCGGCTGAGGTTGCTATGCAGGCCAGGACAAGAAACGCTGCCGCAAACGAAAGGGAAAGCAGCCAGAGTATTGAATTCAAAGAAATTTTCGGCATGGCCGGTTGACTTCCGTGACGGGGAAACTGTGTTTGGTTTGGCGGGCGGCGGACGAGGAACGGAAGGTTTGTGCCCGGGGCGACAGTCAAAAAATGCAGGACCAACCTTGTGCGGGCAATGGCACGGCATTGCGGAGAACGGCTGGATGCCCGGATTGCGGGCTGTAACCTGATAAAATTGCCGAGCATTTGTGCAGAGAAGATCTTGAGTCAATTTCAAGGTGACGTAGAATAATATTGAAAATTTTTGAGAAGACCCATGATATTTAAGGGTCGAGAAATGGTAGTCCAGTGGACGAATTTTCTTTCGGGGTATGGTATATTAACGGGAGGGCCTCACGGCTCTCCCTTTTAACTTTTAGAGTGTCCTTTTTTCGGTGTTCTGAAGTGTCGTCGGGCCGTTAACAGTTTGTTTATTTCTTGGTTTGCCAGGGGCCGGTTCACGTTTGACTTGAGAGATAAAATCGCCGACGGCAGCAACGGCAAAATCTGCCGGGTACGGTCTGGATTGTGGTTATCGGATGGCGGCCGACCGAGAATCGGACGAGCCGGCCGAGTCAAGCCGGCGACTCGCCTGATTTTGAAAAAAGACTCATCTTCAGGGACTTGACCCGTCAGCCAGCAAGGTGCCCGGCAGTCTGGAGGTTGGCGCGAGACAGCAATTCCAGCGAAGGCATGAGCGACAGTAGCTCCCGCGTGTACGCGTGTTGCGGGGCGTCGAAGAGCTGATCGCAATCGGCCACTTCACACAATTCGCCGTTGCGCATCACGCCGATGCGGTTGCACATCTGCCGGATGACCGCGAGGTCGTGGCTGATGAACAGCATGGTCAGGCCGAGCTCTTCCTGCAAGTCTTTCAGAAGATTGAGGATCTGCGCCTGGATGGAGACATCGAGCGCGGATGTCGGCTCATCGCAGATCAGAAAGCGCGGCCGGGTCGCCAGGGCCCTGGCGATCGAGATGCGTTGACGCTGACCACCGGAGAATTCGTGCGGGAACTTCCTGCCCGCCGCCGCACCCAGCCCGACATGGTCCAGAAGATCGTCGACGATCTGCCGGACTTCGGCATTGCCCGAGGCAAGGCGGTGAAACCTGATCGGTTCGGCGATGATGTCGCTCACCCGCATGCGCGCATTGAGCGAAGAATAGGGATCCTGGAAGATCATCTGCATCTGGCGCCGCATGGCCAGGACATCCCGGCGGTTCTTCAGCGAGGTCAGTTCGGTGCTGCCGAACTGGATCGAACCGCCGCTCGGCTGGTAGAGACCGGTGATCAGGCGCGCGATGGTCGATTTGCCCGACCCGCTTTCACCGACGAGGCCGAAAGTCTCGCCTTCCAGGATGTCGAAGCTGACCTTCTTGACCGCCTGGAAATACTTCCGCCGCGACGGAAACACCGATCCGCGCGTCTCGAAGCGCATGTCGAGATCTCGGATTTTTACCAGCGGCCCGTCGACCTTGTCGTAATCCCGCACCTTGCCGAGCCAATGGGTCGAGATATCGATCTGTTTCTGGGGCGTGCCCGCCTTTTCGATATAGTTGACCACCGGGAAGCGCTCGACCCGGATGTCCGGCCGTGGAACGGCCGAGATCAGGCTCTGGGTATAGGGGTGGTTCGGCGCGCCGAGCACCTGGATGGTCTCGCCGTATTCCACCAGCTCGCCGTTATACATCACCGCGACGTGGTCGGTGATGTCGGCGATCACGCCCATGTCGTGGGTGATCACCATCATGGCGACGTTGCGCTCTTCGCACAGCTTCTTCATCAGCTCCAGGATCTGTGCCTGGATGGACACGTCGAGTGCCGTGGTCGGCTCGTCGGCGATCACCAGCTCCGGCTCCGCGCACAGGGCCAGCGCGATCACCACGCGCTGGCGCATACCACCGGAAAACTGGTGCGGATACTGCTTGATCCGTTCGCCCGGGTCGGGAATGCCGACCGCGTCGATCAGGTCGACGGCGCGTTGCCGCGCTTCCCTGGCGGACAGGGGCAGATGGGTGCGGATGGTTTCGACCAGCTGGCTTTCGACCGTCTGCAGCGGATCGAGCGATGTCAGCGGATCCTGAAAGATCATGCCGATCTTGCGGCCGCGCAACTTGCGTTTCTCGCGGTAGGACAGCTGGTCGATGCGCTGGCCGTGCAGGTAGATCTCGCCGCCGGCGATGTGGCCGGGCTCCTGCAGCAGGCCGATCACGGCATTGCCGACCGTCGACTTGCCCGCGCCCGATTCACCGACAACGCCGAGGACCTTGCCGGCGTCAACGCTCAGGGTGACGTCGTCGACGGCGACAAAGACGGACTTGCGGGCCGGAAACTCGACCGTCAGATCCTTGATATCAAGAACGCTCATGACCGCCTCACCGGAGTTTCGGGTTGAGGGCGTCGCGTAGCCAGTCGCCCAGGAGATTGACGTTCAGGACCAGCAGCGCCAGCGCCAGTCCGGGGAAGATCGCGATCCACCATTCGCCCGAATAGAGGAAGTCGTTGCCGACCGCGATCAGGGTGCCGAGGGACGGCTGGGTGGGCGGCATGCCGACGCCAAGGAATGACAGCGTCGCCTCTGTGACGATGGCGAGCGCAAGGTTGATCGTCGCGATCACCAGGACGGGGCCCATCACGTTCGGCAGGATATGCCGTGCCATGATGATCACCGGCGGAATGCCGATCACCCGGGCGGCCTGCACATATTCCTTGTTCTTCTCCACCATGGTGGAGCCGCGCACCGTGCGCGCGTATTGCACCCAGAAGGACAGCGCCAGAGACACGATCAGGATGTAGAAAGCGAAAACCTCCCTGTCGATCGAACCGAAAATTCCGGCGGCGATACCGTCGATCAGAAGGGCAATCAGGATGGCGGGAAAGGTCAGCTGGACATCGGCGATGCGCATGATGATCGCGTCGACCCGCCCACCCGAATAGCCCGCGACCAGCCCGAGCGTGATACCAAGGACGGCGGCCGCTGCGACCGAGCAGAATCCGACGATCAGGGAAATCCGCATGCCGTAGAAAATTCCGGACAGCATGTCCCGGCCCTGGTCATCCGTGCCGAGCGGGAAACGGGGATCGGCATATTCCATCCAGACCGGCGGAACGCGCGCGTCCAGGATCGAGATCGAGGCCAGGTCGAAGGGGTCATGTGGCGCAATCCAGGGCGCCAAAAAGGCCAGCAGGAACAGGATCAGCGTGCCGCAGGCGGCCACGACGGTGATTTTCGATTTCAGGAAGGAATGGAACAGGTCACTGTCGACGATCTTCTTGAGGCGACCCTGTTCGGCGGCCCTGGTGTCGTTGCTGGAGACGGTTGGCATGCGCGTGTGCCTCCCTTAGGGCCGGCCGACCCGCAGCCGCGGATCGATCAGGAAATAGAGGATGTCGACGATGAAATTGATCGCCACGAACAGAAAGGCGGTCAGCAGCAGATAGGCGGACATGATCGGAATATCGACGTTCTGGACGGCCTGCAGGAACATCAGGCCCATGCCCGGCCACTGGAACACGGTTTCGGTGATGGTCGCGAAGGCGATGATCGAGCCGAGCTGCAGACCCGTGATGGTGATGACGGGGACCAGCGTGTTTTTCAGGGCGTGCCGGAAATTGACCAGCCTGTCCGGCAGGCCGCGGGCACGGGCGAACTTGATGTAGTCGGTGCGGATGACTTCCAGCATCTCCGCGCGGATCAGGCGCATGATCAGCGTCATCTGGTAGAGACCGAGCGTGATCGACGGCAGGATCAGCGCCTTGAGACCCGACACGGTCAGGAAACCGGTGGTCCACCAGGAGCCGATCTGCACGGTCTCGCCGCGCCCGAAGCTGGGCAGCCACTGCAGGGTTACGGAGAACAGGAAGATCAGCAGGATGCCGATGAAGAAGGTCGGCAACGAGATGCCGACAAGGGAGACCGACAGGAACAGCTTTGATATCGGCGATTCCCGGTTGAGACCGGCATAGATGCCCATGGGAATGCCGACCACGAGGGCGAACAGGGCCGAGGCGAAACTGAGCTCCAGCGTTGCCGGGATCCGTTTGGCGAACAGTTCCGATACCGGCTGCCGGAACTGGTAGGACGTGCCGAAATCGAACTGGGCCGCGTTGGAAATGAACCGGATGAACTGTACCGGGATCGGGTCGTTCAGACCCAGGCGTTCCCGCAAGGCCTCGCGTTCCTCGATGGAGGTTTCAATGCCGACCATCTGGTTGATCGGATCGCCGACAAAGCGGAACATGGTGAAGGCAAGCAGGGCGACCACCAGCATGACAATCATCGCCTGCAGGATGCGGCGCGTCGCAAATCCAATCATCTCGGCTCTTTGCAATCTAGAATGAAAATACGCCCCCGGCGTGGCCGGGAGCGTCGATGGCCAGGTTTGCCGGGTCAGTTCTTGGTCACGAAACGGAACTTGAACTGGTTGTCGGCGCGCTGGACCAGCTCGATATCGTCGGCAACGCCCCAGGCCAGCCCCTGCTGGTGCAGCGGGATGTAATAGGCGTTGTCATGACTGATCTTGAAGGCTTCGGCGATGAGTTCGTCGCGCTTTTCCGGGTCGTTCTCGACCAGGATTTCCGCGGTCAGGCTGTCGATCTTTTCATCGCAGAAACCGCCATTGTTGAACGGTGAACCCTTGCCGGCTTCGTCACGGCAGTTCATCAGGTTCGACAGGACGTTCCAGCTGTCGAGTGAGCCGGGTGTCCAGCCGAGCAGGTAGAAGGACGTGTCGTAGCCGCCCGACGCCAGGATCTTGGCAAAGTATTTCGCCTTCGGTTGTGCGTTCAGATCCACCTTCACGTTGATGCGCGCCAGCATCGCGGCAACGGCCTGACAGATCGCCTCGTCATTGACGTAGCGGTCGTTCGGGCAGTCCATGCCGATCGAGAACCCGTCCGGATACCCGGCTTCGGCAAGCAGCGCCTTGGCGGCTTCCGGATCATAGGGATAGCGTTCGAACTCACCGGCCTTGGAGAACAGGAACGGCGAAACCATGATCGCGGACGGCGTTGACAGGTCGCGCATGACCTTCTTCTTGATCGCCTCGATGTCGATCGCCTGGTAGAACGCCTTGCGGACGCGGGCGTCCTTCATCGGGTTCTTGCCCTTGACATCGGAATAGAGCAGCTCGTCGCGCATCTGGTCCATGCCAAGGAAAATGGTCCTGAGCTCCGGTCCGGTCAGAGCAACCGTGCCGGCATTGTCGTTGATGCGCTTGATGTCCTGCACGGGAACCGGATAGACCATGTCCATCTCGCCGGACAGCAAGGCCGCAACGCGGGTTGCGTCGGATCCGATCGGCGTGAACTCGACCGTGTCGAGATTGTGCTTGGCTTCGTCCCACCAGCCATCGTTTTTCTCATAAACCGTCTTCACGCCGGCTTCGTGGCTGGTGATCTTGAACGGCCCGGTGCCATTGGCGTTGAGCGCGGCGTAGTTCGGGGTGGTGTCGGAGGCGGAAGTGACCTTGACCGCGTCGTTCTCGGTCGTCCACTCCTTGTCCATGATGTAGAACGTGTCCCACTCGTAGTGCAGGATCGGGTTCGGGCTGTTGAGAACGAAGTCGACCGTATAGTCGTCGACGATTTCCACCTTGGCATCGGCAGGCACGCGCGTGGTCAGGTCCGAGCCTTCCGAGCGCACGCGGTCGACCGAAAAGGCGACATCTTCTGCGGTAAAATCGCTGCCGTTATGGAACTTTACGCCCTTGCGCAAATGAAAGCGCCAACGGGTCGGTTCGATCACTTCCCAGCTTTCGGCAAGCGCCGGCTCGATGGCAAGATCCGAGCCCCGGCGTGTCAGGCCTTCATAGGTATTGCCCAGCGAGGACAACGTGAACGTTTCGTTCAAGCTGTAGGGATCGAGCGCATTCAGGGTTCCCTGAAAGGCGAATTTGAGTGTTTCGGCCTGCGCAGCCGATCCTGCTCCCACTGCAAGTAGAGCAGCGGCGATCACATAGGTTTTCTTGTTCATAGTCCCCTCGTTGTTTCCGTTTTCCGGAATATCAGTTTCGGACCCGATGTCCCTGCCAGGCAGGGCATCCACACTGTCAATTTGAACTATGACACCGTAACTGCCTGTGTTCAAACCTGTTCAGCTGTCAAATGCGACAAACTGTCAACCAGTCTGTCCAGAAAAGCGGCACAGCGGTCCAGTTGGGATAGCTCGATAAATTCGTCCGGCTGGTGAGCCTGGTCGATCGATCCCGGCCCGCAAACCACTGTCGACAGTCCGTGATGCTGGAACAGGCCGCCTTCGGTTGCGTAGACAACCACGTTGCGGGCATTGTCACCCGTCAGGCGCCGGGCCAGCGTCTCGGCAAGCCCGTCGTCTTCATCGCCCAGGGCGGGAACGTCGGCGAGTTCCTCAACTTCGACACTGCAGTTTTCCGAGACCTCCAGCATGCCGGGCAGGGCCTCCGTGTCGATGAACCGCCGGTAGGCGGAGCGCCACTGGTCGGCTGATTCGCTGGGCAGCATGCGGATGTCGGTCAGGAACTCACAGCTCTGCGCCGTGATGTTGTGCGCCTGTCCGCCGGCAATCGTTCCGCAATGAAGGGTGGTGTAGGGCGGTTCGAACGGGCAATCGGGGTCGGCTTTCGAGCGGTTTTCCGCCGTCTTGCCGTCCAGCCAACCGACCAGTTTCGCGGCCACCGAGATTGCGGAGACGCCGCGGTGCAGCTGGCTGGAATGGACCGGATGACCGGTGACCCGCGTCCTCAGGACCGTGATGCCCTTGTGTCCGGTAACCACCTTCATGCTGGTCGGTTCGCCGACAATCACGAACGCGGGGCGGGGGGCGTGTTCCAGCATGACCGGGATGATCCGGCGCGCACCGTCGCAGCCGGTCTCCTCGTCATAGGAAAGAGCGATGTGTATCGGGACGCGCAAGCCGGCATTCAGGAAATCGGGGACCTTGGCCAGAACGGTTGCCGCGAACCCCTTCATGTCCGCCGCGCCGCGTCCATAAAGCCGGCCCCCGTCTTCCCAGGCCGTAAACGGATCGCGGGACCAGTCCTGCCCGGCGACCGGAACCACGTCCGTGTGGGCGGACAGGACAGCCCCGCCTTCGGTCCAGGGGCCGATCAGCGTGAACAGGCCGGCTTTCTCGCCGGTCGGGTCCGGGACCCGTTGCGTTGCAACTCCCCACCCGGCGAGGTAGTCCTCGACAAAGGCAATCAGGTCAAGATTGCTCCGGTCGGAAACGGTGTTGAAGGAAATCAGCTTTTCCAGCATTTCACGCGGTGAATAGGTGCGGCCCACGGCTCCTCCAGAAATCGCGTCAACGGCTTCCGTCAGCTTCAGCCTCCGTCAGCACGAGGTCATCTAAGCTGTGCAAGGCAAAGATTCGCAAGGGCTTTTCTTTGCCGCGAACCTTGATTTCCGCGGTTTCCGCACCGTCGATCCGCGCGTCCGCAGCGTCAATCACGGCCTTGGACACCACAAGAAAACTGTCATGTGCCTTGTTTTCAGATTCCAGCCGGCTGGCCGTGTTGACCACGTCGCCGAGCGCGGTCAGTCCGCCCCGGCTGCCCTGGGTGCCGGCGGCACCGATCCTGCCGAGAATGGCTGGTCCGAGATGCAGGCCAATTCCCAGCCGGATCGGATCGCGGAATTGCGGGCCCTTTTCCGCGTCCAGCGCTTTCATGACCGTTTCGATGCGCCGGCTGGCTTCCAGGGCTTGCCGGGCCCCGGTCGCCGGATCGCAATCCATTCCGAAGATCGCCATGATGCCGTCGCCGATGAACTTGTCGACATAGCCGCCCTCGGCACGAATGGCTTCGGAAGCCTGGTCCAGATAGCTGTTGAGGAGATAGACGACATCGTAGGCCAGCTGGGACTCGGTGATGCCGGTGAAATTGCGCAGGTCCACGAACATCACCACCACGTCCTGTTCGACGCCCCAGTGATAGGCATCCTTGAGGTGCTCACCGGCTGCAAGGCTGGCCTTGACCGGGACAAGCGGCTGCACGGCGATGTTGTTTTGCGGCCGGACCTGGCAAGCCAGTCGTATGTCGGCACCGGCACCGATCCGTTTCAGGACCGCGGCTTCGGAAACGCCGGGTGCGGCCAGGGACTCGCCGCCTTCCAGGACCTTGACCCTGCAGGTGGAGCAGCGGGCCCGGCCGCCGCAGACCGAGGCAATCGGCACATCGTTCGCGCGGCTGATTTCCAGAAGGGTTGCGCCCGGCTGGGCCTTGATGGCGAGCCCGCCGGGATAGGTGACCGACAGGCTGCGTGCCTTTAGGCCGATCAGGTAGCGGATCAGGATTGCCAGCAGGCTGACGGCAATCAGGCCGAACACGACGGCACGAAACTGGTCCACCACCTCATAGACCCAGGCCTGCTGGTCCGGCGTGATCTTGAGCGTGACGTCGCGGCTGAGCGCCAGACGCCGCGCCCCTTCGATCCATCCCCAGATTGCAAGGACGGGAAGGGCGACCGCGAAGCCGGCGGCCAGCGGCCTGAGGCGCCGGTAAAGTGGATAAAGCCGCAGCCAGAAATGCAGGCCGATCATGGCGTGGGTCCAGACGACCAGCAGCAGTATGGACTGGTTGAGCGCAAGGTTCGGCCACAGAATGGTGAGCATCTGCTCGTAGACCGGCGAAAACCCGAATTCCCATGCGGCGCCCATTGTCGTGGTTATGTGTGGGATCAGCAGCCAGGGAATATAGAGGCCGAGTGTCAGCTGGGCGAGTTCCCAGCGGGACATTTTCAGCGTGCGCCGTTTGCTTGTCCGCCACAGGGCCAGCAGCACATGGGTGATTGCCGCGGCAATCAGCACTGTTTCGCCGACCGGGCTGCGCCAGACCCAATAGTGCCAGATCGAAGCCTGGTCCATTGCCTCGAAGGATATGATGCCAAGGGCATGATTGGAGAAATGGCTGAGGCAGAACGTGAACAGGATCAGGCCGCTTGCCAGTCGCAGCCGCTGGCGCCAATTGCCGCCGCCGATCATGCCGCCGGCCGTGGCCAATTTGCCGTGTGCGGGCCTTGCCGTCGCCGTCGGCGTGCTGGCCGGAGGGTTCTTTCCGGATGGGTTTTCAGCCATGTGCTCATCATTCTCCGGTCCGATGGCCGGTGCGTCTCCCGTGCGCGTGCTTGTACACCACTTCAAACGCCGAGCGGGGATCAGGTCAAGGCGTGCGTTTTTACATCTTGGAGTGTCCCAGGCGGCAGGGCCAGTGACGGCGGGCACGGAGCCGGCATCAGCGGGCATGCGCGCGCAGGAAGGAAAGCGGTTTTCCCCAGCACGGATTTTTGAGACAACCGGACTTGAAACCGCGGCGCCGGTCGGCACAGTGCGGGTCAGGAAAATCAACCGGAAAGAACTCATGAAAGTCTACGGCATCAAGAATTGCGACACGGTCAAGAAAGCGCGCAAGTTTCTCGAGGAAGCGGGCGTTGCCTATGAATTTCACGATTACAAGAAGGATGGGGTCGACGCCGACCGGCTGGCCCGTTTCGTCGGTGAATTCGGCTGGGACGCGGTCTTGAACAAGCGCGGCACGACGTGGCGCCGGCTCGACGAAGCCACCCAGGACAGCGTGGTCGACGCCAAGAGCGCGCTCGACGTGATGATCGAACATCCGTCGGTGATCAGGCGGCCGATCGTCGAGGGCGAAGTGAAAAACTTCATCGGTTTCGATGCGGTCGCCTGGGAGATGGCACTGGAACTCGGCGAATTGAAATAGGCGGTTGGTCGGTCACCAGGTCCGGCGTGGTCCGGTGTCGATGTGATAGTGGCCGGAGGCGTAGTGCTTGTAGCCACCAACCGCTTTTTGCGACTTCAGGAAAGCGAGGACGGAGGAGGGATCGCCGCGCACGGAGAAATCCACTGCCCTGCAATTCAGGTGATAGCTGTTTTTGGCGCCGCCCTTCCACCAGTTTTCGAGCCACCAGCGCTTGGTGGAGTGCACCGTGACCTTGCCATAGCGGCTGGCAACCCGGTTGAGCACCTTCTTCAGCTTGCGCGGCACGCACCAGGACGAGTCGTCATACTCGATCGAATTATGGGACGCCGTCATCCAGCCCATGCCCGAAACACCGGCCACGGTCCCGCACCCGGCCAGGGAGATGGTCAATCCGGAAAAAAGGATCCAGGCGATGAGGCGCTGACGCATGACTAACAAGCCTTGTCGATAACTGAATTGTTGTCGTCCCCCGGTCCTAGGCTCATCGAATTTGATTAAAATTGTAATGAAAAACGTGGTTAATTCCCGCAAGAAACAAATGTTTCAGGAGTGATTGTTTTCTGATACAAATGAAACACGCCCTGTGGGGGCGCAACACGATCACTTGCCGGAATTCCTGCCATGTCCCATGTCTTTCCACGCCACACCAAAGCCAGCTTGCCGGTCGCAATTGCCGGAGATGGCTGCTACATCATTGATAAAACGGGGAAAAAATACCTCGATGGGTGCGGTGGCGCAGCCGTGTCCTGCCTTGGGCACAGCGATGCCGACGTGCTGGACGCCATCAGAAACCAGATCGACAAGATCGCTTATGCGCATACCGGTTTCTTCACGTCGGAACCGGCCGAAGAACTGGCGGACCTCCTGGTCCGGCATACGCCGGAAGGGTTGGACCGGGTCTATTTCGTTTCAGGCGGTTCGGAGGCCATGGAGGCGGCCCTGAAACTGGCGCGCCAGTATTTCCTGGAGATCGGTGAAACATCGCGCCACCGGGTGATCGCCCGCCGTCAGAGCTATCACGGCAATACGCTCGGCGCTCTTGCGACAGGTGGCAACCAGTGGCGCCGCGAGCCGTTTGCGCCGCTGATGATCGAGACGTCTCACATTTCTCCCTGCTACGAATATCGCGGGCGCCGCGAGGACGAGACCGCGTTCGAATACGGGCAGCGTGTCGCGAACGAACTGGAGACGGAAATTCAGCGCCTCGGACCAGAAAATGTCATGGCCTTTGTCGCGGAACCGGTCGTCGGGGCGACCGCCGGTGCCATTCCCCCCGTCGAGGGCTATTTCAAGCGCATCCGGGACATCTGCGACAGCCATGGCATTCTCCTGATCCTGGATGAGGTCATGTGCGGCATGGGCCGCACCGGTACCCTGTTTGCATGCGAGCAGGACGGCGTCGCTCCCGATATCCTGTGCACGGCCAAGGGTCTCGGTGGGGGCTACCAGCCGATCGGGGCGATGTTCTGCAGCGCGGCCATCTATGCGGCAATCGAATCCGGATCCGGCTTTTTTCAGCATGGTCACACCTATATCGGTCATCCGACGGCCTGTGCGGCGGCGCTGGCCGTTTTCCGGAAACTGACCGGCGGTATCGGCGACCGGGTCAAGCCGATGGGTGAGAAGCTCGATGCGTCGCTGAGAGCGGCCTTCGGACAGCACCCGCATGTCGGGGATATTCGGGGAAGGGGACTGTTCCGGGGGATCGAAATCGTCGAGGACCGGGGCAGCAAGACACCGTTCGATCCCAAGCGGGGGGTCAACAAGGCCATCAAGAAGGCGGCGATGGACGCCGGATTGATGTGTTATCCGATGGGCGGAACCGTCGACGGCGTCGTGGGTGACCATGTGTTGCTTGCCCCGCCCTTCATTTTCGAAGATGCCCAGGTCGATGAACTCACGGACAAGCTTGACCGGGCCTTCAAGGCGGTGTTCTGAGCGATGCACGGCAAGACCGACTGCCCGCCGCTGCCGGGGATCATGGTGGCGCCAAACGGCGCGCGCCGGACACAGGCCGACCATCCGGCCGTGCCCATTACGATCGGCGAAACCGTGGCGGCCGCGAAAGCCTGTTTCGAGGCCGGGGCAGGCGCGTTGCATGCCCATGTCCGTGACGCGGACGGGATCCATGTCCTGGATGCCGGTCTCTACCGTGAACTCCTGTCGGAAATGAAGACCGCTGTCCCCGGCATGCTGGTTCAGGTGACGACGGAGGCTGTCGGCAGGTACAGCCCGCAAGAGCAGCGGTCCCTGGTCCGCAGCGTCGAGCCTGAAGCCGTCTCCATTGCCTTGCGGGAGATGGTTCCCGACGAGGACACGGCTGAGGCCGCGGCCTTCTACGGCTGGATGCGGGACCGGAATTGCGCGGTCCAGCATATCTTGTACAGCCCCGAGGATCTGGACCGGCTTGTCGATCTTGCCGGCGCCGGTGTGGTCCCGGGCACCGGCCATCAGATCTTGTTCGTGCTTGGGCGTTATACAGCCGGCCAGCAGAGCGTACCCGCGGACCTGGAGCCGTTCCTGCAAAAGCTGGAGGAACGGCGGGGATCGCTGATGCTCGACTGGGCCGTATGTGCCTTCGGACACCGGGAGACGGATTGCCTGGTCGACGCGGTCCGCAAGGGGGGCAAGGCGCGGATCGGCTTCGAGAACAATTTCCGCAACAGGGATGGCCGGGTCGCGGAAGACAATGCTGCCCGGGTCCGTGACCTGGTTGCGGCGCTGGAAGCGGAAAACCTGATGACCGGACGGTCTGCCTGAACGGGCGGTCGGCCCTGTTCAGGCCACCACCGCCATTGCCGCCTGAACCGGCATGCCGTCCCGTTCCAGTTCCGAGCGGACCCAGTCCCGGAACAGGCGGACCTTGCGGCTTGTTCTGAGTGCGGGCGGATAACTGAGATACCAGCTTTCGTCATCTGCCCGGCAGGTCAGCTTGAACGGTTGCACCAGTTGGCCGGTTTCAAGCGCTGTCTTGCAGAAATAGGGGGTCAGGATGGCCACGCCCTGACCCGCGATGGCCCGGTTGGCTTCAAGGGCCTGTGAGCCCATGCGCGAACTCGGATGGTTGCTCAGGTCGACATCCTCCAGGCCCGCCGCCTGGAACCACATCTGCCACCAGGGGTCCTGCGGATCAACCAAAGGCAGTTTCAGGAGGTCCTCGGGAACCCTGATGCCGCCGATGGTGTCGGCAAGGCCCGGACTCAGCATGGGCGAGAAGTCCGCCCGCACGATCTCGTGGGCGAACCAGCTCTTCGGCGGCGCCTTGCAAGCGGATATGACAATGTCGGACTCGTTGAAATCCGGCTCCGAATGGGGCCCGTAAGGCATGATGCGCACGCCGATATCGGGATTCTGCATCTGGAAATGAAACAGGCGGTTGGCCAGCCAGTTCACCGCGAATGTGGTGTTCGAGGAAACGACAAGTTGGGCGGCGCTCAACTCGGTCACGTCTTCAAAGGCGCTGCGCAGGGTGGAAAAGGCATCGATCACCCGCGACGAAAGCTGGGCGCCCTGATCGGTCAACTCGATCCTGCGCGTCTTGCGGGTGAACAGCTGAAAGCCGAGCCGTTCCTCCAGAAGCTTGATCTGGTAACTGATGGCGGCCTGGGTCATGCCGAGTTCGTCGCCGGCCTTGGTAAAACTCAGATGGCGGCTCGCGGCCTCAAAGGCGCGAATGGCGGCCAGGGGTGGAAGATGGATCGGCATGCATAAGTTTCCCTTATGCATTAGTAACGAGTTTTCGTTGGTAGGACAAGCGCTGCGGGCCGATATGTAACTCCATGAGAGCAGGAGTTATGGAAATGCGGTCATCCCTTGAACATGAAGCAGTCCGTGTGGTTCAACGGCAAGGTCGGACTCAGTCATTAAAAAGGCTTATCTTTCTTGTGTGGAAGGCCTGCCTGCCCGGGGGGCGGAAAAGGCAATCGGCGGCGGACCTGCCCGCCAGTCTGCGTCACGATATCGGGCTGGGCCCGAACCCTGACCTGCCATCCTTTGAAGACAGGTGGCAGGCGGAACTCCGCTCGCTTCGCAAGTGAGGGTCTGCACATTCTTCCAGGCGGCGTGGCGCGTCTTGCCCACCGGGCCGGAAAACCGGCCCGGGTTTCAGGCCCGGCCGCGTGAACAAGCCCAACCTTTCCCGCAACCTAGATCAGCAGGGCCCAAAGCGTCGCCGCAATCATGGCAACAGCCATCGATACCGTGAGCATGCGCATGACCGGGCCATCGCCGATCAGGGCGAGGATGGAAACGCCGACCAGAGCCCACAGGGAGTGGAACACCATGCCGCCCAGGGTGAAGCCGCTCACGAGGATCAGGGCATTTTCGTGAATGCCGAGACCATTGCCCGCCAGAAAGGTCGAAAAGGCCACCAGGTTCATGGCCCAGGTCTTCGGACTGAGCGGGTGGATCAAGAGGCCTTCCCAGAAACTCGGCAGGGCCACCTCGCCCTTCGGCCGGACGGAGAGACAGATGATACGCCAGGCGAGATAGGTCATGTAGGCCATGCTCAGCACCTTGAACAGGGTAACAATCGGACCGCCTCCCGCCATCACGTGACCGAGGCCATAGGCGACGCTGAGCTTGAGCGGCAGCGATCCGATCTGCGAGGCGACGATGACCGGAAAGGCGGTGCGGTACCCGGCCGACGCACCGATGGCGAGAAAGGTCAGGTTTCCGGGCCCCGGCGTGCCCGTCATGACGATGACAAACACCGCGAAGGCGAAAAAGGTCGCGAAGTCCATGTGTGTCTCCAGGCAGGCAATACAGATATCGATACAATCGATACAAATGGCTTGAAGACATAAATGCGCTTGAGGAATTGTATCAGTCAATGATAACATTGTTCCTATGACAATGTGGATTCCGAACATCGAGGCGGCGTCCGGCCCGATCTACCTGGCGATTGCCGACGCGCTGGAAACGGACATCAAGGCGGGCGCACTGGCACAGGGCGACCGGCTGCCGCCGCAGCGCGAGCTGGCCTACCAGCTCGGCGTCACGCTCGGCACGATCACGCGTGCCTATGGCGAGGCCGAGCGGCGCCGGCTGGTCAAGGGAGAGACCGGGCGCGGCACCTATATCGCGTCTGAAACCCAGAAGGTGTCTCCGTTGACCCCCAGGGAAGACGAGCCGGACAGTTGCGACCTGGCGCGCAACTTCGCCTATCCGCATCTCAACCCGAGCCTGTCCGACGGCCTTGTGCGCATGGCGCGCACCGCCGGTATCGACCGTCTCAACGGTTTCGTGCCTTCCGAGGGGCTGAAGGCCCACCGGGAGACGGGTGTCCTGGTGTTCAAGGATTACGGCCTGGAAGCGGATCCGGCCCGGGTGGCCGTGACGTGCGGCGCCCAGCACGGCATCCAGGTGACCTGCCAGGCCTTGTTTCGCGCGGGAGACGCAATTGCGGTCGACCGGTTCACCTATCCGTCCATCTTTTCCTCGCTTGCCAGCCTCGGTCTCAAGCCGGTGCCCGTGCCCGCCCTCACCCGCGCGGATGGCGGCTTTGGCGCCATGGATCCGGAAGCTCTTGCGCATGCGGCAAGGGTCCACGGTGTCCGCGGCGTGTTCCTGATGCCGAACATGCAGAACCCGACCACCCACACGATGTCGGTCACTGAGCGCGAAAACCTGGTGGAGGTCGCGCGGCGGCACGATCTGAAGATCGTCGAGGACGACCCCTATACGCCGTTCCTTCCCGAGTCCCTGCCCGCCTTCGGCGCGCTCGCGCCGGAGCGCACCGCCTCCATCGCCAGCATTTCCAAGGTCTGCTCGCCGGGCAGCCGGATCGGCTTTGTTCATGTCCCGGCCACCTTCGGTGACAGCATCCGCAATAAGATCGGCGAAAGCACCTGGATGGCCTCCCCGATCACCGCGGAACTGATTGCCGGCTGGGTGCGCGAGGGGCATCTCTTCAAGACCTTGCGCCTGAAGCGCAAGGCCAACCGCACGCGCTTTCTCAACGCGCGTGACCTGCTTGCGCCCCATTTCCTGCAGGGCGACGTCAACAAGGTGTTCGGCTGGCTGCGCCTGCCTGAAACCGTCGATGCCGATGCATTGCAGGCGGCGCTGTCGCACCAGGGCATTTCGGTTTTGTCTTCCCGCTACTTCCAGGGCAAGGAGCACGCACCGGCCCCCTATCTGCGCCTGACCTTCGGCTCGGAAGAGTCCGATGAACGCTTCCGCTGGGCTCTCACACGCATCCGCGCAACGATCGACCAATTGGCCGACTTGCCCGAACTCACGCGCCCGGTAGGCTGAGGCATTCCTTCAAAAAGGCAGCAGCGACTGTCGGAAGGCGCCGGATCCCTCTTTGACAAGCACCGGTTTCCGGCCGATAAGCGGCAAAATGCGAATGACCGGCGATGGCGACGCGCCACCCGCGACGAGGTGACATGGCTTTCTGGCCCAAAAAGAAAAACAAGGACCGGCCACAGGTCTGCGATCCCGAGGCGAGCCCCTATGCGGTGTTTGACCGTGTCGGACTGGCCCTTGGCGGCAAGACGATCCTGGAAGACCTGACGCTGTCCCTGGATGAGGCCCGGATCGGCGTTGTCGGCCTCAACGGATCGGGCAAGAGCTCCTTCGTCCGCATGCTGAACGGCCTGCGCGCCCCGACCGGCGGAGCGCTGCGTCTGTTCGGGGCGCCGTCGGCGGAAGCGGAACCCGAGCTGCCCCGCCATGTCGGCTTCGTGTTCCAGAACCCGGATCATCAGGCCATCTTCCCGACCGTCGAGGAAGAGATTGCCTTCGGCCTGAGCCAACTCGGCGCGGGCAAGGACGAAAGCCGCAGCCGCGCCCGGTCCTTCCTGGCCCTGCATGGTGTCGAGGGGCTCGCCGGCAAACCGGTGACGGAACTTTCCGAAGGCCAGAAACAGCTGATCTGCATCCTTGCGGTCCTGGTGATGGAGCCGAAGCTGCTGGTTCTGGATGAACCGATGACCAGCCTGGACGCCCTGGTGACGAGGCGGATCCGCGACAAGATCCTGTCGCTGCCGCAGAAGATTGTCATGGTCAGTCACGATCTCGATCACTTTGACGGATTTGACCGGCTGATCTGGCTGGAAGACGGCCGCCTGCGCATGGACGGAGCGCCCGACGCGGTGCGCGAGGCTTACCGCCGGGACATTCTCCACCGGCTTGGCAGCAAACCGGAGTTTGCCGGGTTATGATCTCCATCTACCTGCAGGGCGACAGCTGGGCACACCGCCTGCCGGCGGGTGTGAAACTGCTGACGGTCGCCATTGCAAGTATCGTCCTGTTCCAGATGGTTTCCGTCTGGGTCTACCTGGCCTGCCTGGCGGCGGTGGTCCTGTGTTACGCCTCGCTCGGACGGGAAGGCCTGGCACAACTGAAGCTGTTGCGCGGCCTGGGCTTCGTGCTTGTCATCCTGCTGGCGCTGCACTGGATATCGGGAACCCTTTATGACGGCTTCGTCATCGTCCTGCGCCTGGTGGTGATGATCCTGGCGGCGAATTTCGTGTCGATCACGACCCGCCTGGACGACATGCTGGAGGCGGTCCAGCCGCTGTTCCGGCCGCTCGCGGTTTTCGGAATGTCATCGCGCAAGCCGGCGCTCGGCGTGGCGCTGGTGCTGCGCTTCGCGCCGCATATGCTGCTGGTCTACGGCCTGCTGCGCGAAGCCTGGCAGGCCCGCACAGGGTCACGGAATTCCTGGCGCCTTCTGGCACCGTTCGCGATCCAGTCGCTGCGCATGTCGGACAATGTCGCCGAAGCGCTCAAGGCCCGTGGCGGTTCGGAAGGCCTGTCAAGATAACCTAGGAGACAAGTCGAATAGAACTGGCAATCGCCAATAAATTGGTCTATCCCGCCAACAGAAGACGCGGCGTTTCCCCGGGGGCAACCTGTAGAATTGCTTCTTGGCGGCAGCGCCCTGACCATCGAGAATAAGGTGACAAAAAAATGGCTGACCGGTCCCTCGTGCACATTGCTTTTTACGCGGCCCTGATTGCGGCTCTGGGGCTCGTTCCTCCGGTCGCGATTGCCTTTCTGGGTGGCGTTCCGATCACCGCGCAGACCCTGGGTGTCATGCTGGCAGGTGTCATGCTCGGGCCTGTCCGCGGCGCTCTTGCGGTTCTTCTCTTCCTGTTTCTGGTGGCGCTCGGCGCGCCGCTTCTGGCCGGTGGCCGTGGCGGTCTGGGCGTGTTCATGGGCCCGTCCGTCGGCTTTCTGGTCGGCTGGCCGGTCGGTGCCTTTGTCGCCGGCTGGATCATGCGGTCCACCCGTGACGTCAACATCCTTGTCTCCGCCGGCATCGCCTCGGCTGTCGGTGGCATCCTTGTGGTCTATGCCTTCGGCATTCCGGGTGTCGCCGTGATGGCCGGACTGTCTCTGCCGAAGGCCGCCCTGGGCAGCGCGATCTACATTCCGGGCGACCTGATCAAGGTCGGGGCCACGGCCATCATTGCGCAGACCGTGGCGCGCGGACTGCCGGGCGCCGTGCTGTCGCGGTCCTGACCGCTCGGGAGATGGCCGGGACATGGCTTTTGTCGGCGACCGGCTCGAACGGCTTGCGAAGGAACACCCCGGACGGGCCGCGCTCAGGTGCGGCCCGTCCCGTTTGTGCCGGCAGGATCTGGTCCGGGCGGTAGAAGCCGTGGCATTCGGCCTTGCCGGGCGGACAAGGCGCGGAGGGCGGATCGTCCTGCGCCAGCGTGACCCTGTCGCCCTGCTGATCTGCTTCTTTGCATGTGCCCGCAGCGGCCGGGTCGCGACGGTCATGGATCCGGACTGGCCGCAGACCCAGGCCGCGGCGGTCCTCGACCGCATCGCACCGGACCTGGTGGTCGACGATGACGGCTTTGCGGCACTGTCGGCCTTGGATGCGAGTGCCGGGTCCCGGAACGCGCCGGACCGCACGCCACCCGGCCAGGAAGACCTCTTTTATGCCGGCTTCACCTCCGGATCGAGCGGAACGCCCAAGGGGTATGTCCGCAGCCATGGATCATGGCTGGAAAGCTTCCGGCTGTCGTCGGCCGTCTTCGGCATGTCGCCGCGGGACCGCATCGTTGTCGCGGGACAGCTGACCCATTCGCTGCATCTTTATGGCGCCGTCTGCGGACTGGCCCAGGGCCAGGACGTCGTCCTGATGCCGCGCTTCGACCCGCGTTCGGTTCTCACAGACCTTGGTGGAACGGCGGCGGGCTCTGTGCTTTATGCCACGCCGACCCAGCTTCACTATCTCGCCGAGGCGGCGCGCCGCACCGGTCCCGTGGAAGCGGTGAAACAGGTGCTCTCCAGTGGCGCGAAATGGCGGGAGGCGGACCGGGATGCCCTGAAGGCGGTGTTTCCGCGCGCGCGCCTGTTCGAATTCTACGGCGCTTCTGAAACCAGCTTCATCACCATCGCCACACCCGGGGACACTGTGCCGGCCGGTTCGGTCGGCCGGGCGGCGGACGGCGTCGAGATCGCGATCGGCGACCCAAGGGATCCGTCTCCGGCGGGGCGGTCCGGGCCGGTCTGGGTCCGCAGCCATATGCTCTTTCACGGCTACATATGCGGAACGGCACCCGATACAAGGTGGCGGGATGGCTGGCTGACCGTCGGTGACCACGGATATGTCGACGAAAACGGCTTCCTGTTTCTGACCGGGCGGGAAAACCGGATGATCGTGACCTCCGGACTGAATGTCTATCCGGAAGAGGTCGAGGCCGTGCTCGACAGTCATCCCGCCGTTGCGGCGTCCGTTGTGGTCGGACTGCCCGATGCGGTTCGGGG